>JAFEFO010000010.1 GCA_018240565.1 Pseudomonadota bacterium
GGGAATGACGATGCCGCCGGCCGACTTGGTTTCGGCTTCCAGGCGCTTGATGATGACGCGGTCGTGCAACGGACGCAGTTTCATGGTATCCCTCAACTGGTTGATTTGAAACGATTTGATTGCGACTGCTAGCACTCTATCGCAATGAGTGCCAATTTTACCGACATTGAAAACCCCTGCAAAGAGGGGCGCCGACGGATTACTAGATGGGCACGCCTAAGCGGCTTTCAAGGGGGAAGGCCGGCATAATGAGCGTAGCCCGGCCATGCTTGTTCTGCGCTCCCGCTCCGATGACGAGACCGTCGTGCGCATCGCGCGGACCCGGTCGACAAACACCGCGAATTACGCACGACAAGAACGATCCAGCACTCCCGCAAAAGACGTCAAACACGATTGAAACGCTAGACTGCATGCAAGCATCCGAAGCATCCAACAATTTTCAGAGAGCAATACAGGCAATGTTCCATACTCTCAAGCAGGCAATGCAGATTGTAAAATGGCGCCAGCTCAGCATCGCGACCGAGCGATGCTCACTATGCAATTTTCCTGTCAACTTGCGCCTGAGCGGCAATGAGATAGGCGTGCGGTGCCCAAGATGCAGGGCAAGCGCAATTACTCAATCACTGGTGGAGACTCTTCAGGCATGCGTAGCGAATTTGGCGCAAAAAGATACCTACGAGCTTTCGTCAAGCGGACCGCTTGTTGCCTACCTGAAATCTCATTCCCGCTCATTAACCTTAAGCGAGTACTTTGATGACGTATCGCCCGGATCCGTATCGATCTCTGGCATACCCTGCGAGGACGTTCAACAATTGACGTTTCGGGACGCCTCGTTCGATCTGTGCACATGTACGGAAGTATTCGAACATGTTGCGGACGATCTCAAAGGCTTCTCTGAGATTTGTCGTGTGTTGCGACCTGGCGGATTTTTTGTTTTTACAGTTCCGCTCTCTTCATCCGACGTGACAACGGAAAGAACTGCGTTCCGTGATGGCAAACGGATCAACATATTGCCTGTCGAATACCACAGGGACCGCTGGCGCGGTCCCTGTGTATTTTGTTTCAGAAACTACGGAAATGACATTTTGGAGCGCGTCGTCGCCAGTGGCTTCCGCAAAGCGGAATTTTTTCTTCCGCAGCGGAAGCTGTTCGGCTTTGCGAGACGTGTCATCGTCGCGGAAAAGTCTCGCTAGTCAAAGTAGGTAAGCACTACATCCTGAGGGACGCTCACATGATGGAGAGTCGTTCCGGAAACGTTGACGACTGCTGAAACCGTGTGCGTCCCAACGGATAACGTCGTGCTGTTGGGACCAGGAGCCGAAATATAGGACGACGAAAGCGTCCTGCTCGATTGGCCATAGCCGGCGGCAAGCTGCTGAATACCGATGGTTCCCACAGGTGATCCATCGACATAAATCTGAAGCGTCGCCGTCGCGAAGCTGTCCGTATTGTCGGCCTGAATCCGGGTCTTCGCAGAAAAGTAGACGATGCCATCGTTGCCTGACGGAATCGTCACTGAGGTCGAGCCTATTGCTACGTTTGAACCGCTCGCCGGACAACTAGGCCAGCTCACCGTAGTGGCCACGCACTTCCATGTGTATGTGCTACAGAACGAATTTGTACCGCCAGAGGCTGATCCCATGACGACACCATCGACCATAGATAGCAGTTTCGCACTTCCAGCCTTGTAACATACTCCATTTTCATGGGGGTTGGGCTGGTCCGAGCCGAACGCAAGCTCGCTCGCCACGAACGAGATTGTTCTGGTTTGCCCAACTGCGAGCGAGTACTTGGCATGTGCGTACATTGCACCCTGCAGTTCTCCAGTGGTATCAAGATCATCTACTGACCACGAAGCGGAACCAGTTGATTGGCAGGTATTATCTGCGTAGATGCCCCAGAGCGCATCCCCTCTGCCATTTTTTATACCACTATCGCACGAGTTGAAAGACCGCCCCGACACCATTGAAACGATATTCGTCGCAGTAGGCCCTGGATTGGATATGCTTTGGCTAAGGATGGAAACAACAGGGCGAGTGCTACCCCCTTCGGTGACGTTAACTGTCGGAGGATTGTAGGTCGTTACATTGATGTTGCCGGATTCGCCTGACAAGAATGAAGAATGGACCTGTGAGAAAGGCTGCACGAGTACTGATAAGCCACTACCGGAGCCGACTTTGAAGCGCCCTGGCCGTGACGAGCTTGAGCTTGCAACTAGGGCGACAGTATGAATGCCTGCCGTCAATGTTGCGTTGGCGAGAGCATTGAAGGAATGCTGCACCGATGCTGATGATGAACCCCAATCCGTTACCGCAACACTTGAATTGCCCGTAGACCCGTCAATCGCAACGGCAATCTGCCCCGCAGGCGCATCAACCGCGAAGTAGCGGCCGTCTGCAACACCGATGACTACTGCAGGCTCACTCAGCGTAATTGTTCGCGTCAATACTATTTGATATGTTGTCGAATTGATTTGGACGTCTGAGGCAAGCTTCACGAAGGCTGATTGCTCACGGGTTGCCCATGCACTCGTTGCTACCAAAGCAAAACTCGACAAGCAAATCTTTACTAAAAGCTTCATAACGACTCCTTAGCAAAAATCGAGACCCTGACGACGTCCCCTCGCGCTGTCCCAAACTTAGCGCATAGCACCCATGGCAAAATGTCTATTGCGTAACATAATCGTCAAACAGGTCAATTGTCGCCGCGTCAATGTCCGCTCAAAGCACTCAATACCCACCTGTGAAGCATCCAGTCCAGGCAATGTACAAGCGCTTCGACGCGTTGCGCGAGCGCATCGTTTCGCTGCATCCGTATGAACTGCCGGAGGTGATCGCGGTCGATATCGCTTCCGGACATGTGCCGTATCTGGACTGGATAGCGGCGCAAACTGAACCCGATGCAAGCCCGCGCTGAATCGTCCGGTCGTCTGCCGTATCCATAACCTGCGACAATCGCCGCATGAAACGATTTGCCACATTGCTTTTCGCCCTGCTCAGCAGCGCCGGCATTGTCCACGCCGACGAGGCGGACAACCTGCTGCCGGTCGACCAGGCCTTCCGCGTCGAAGCCACGGCGCCGGATCGGCAGACGGTGCAATTCAAGTTCACGATCGCGAACGACTACTACCTGTATCGCGGCCGGATTTCGACCAAGGCGGCAGACGCCACAACCACGCTCGGCGAGTTGGACCTGCCTGATGGCAAGAAGAAACACGACGAGTTTCTCGGCGATGTCGAGATCTACCACCACGGTTTCACCGCGACCCAGCATCTGACCGCCGCGACCGATGCGACGAATGCGGTCATCGAGCTGCGCTATCAGGGATGCCACGAAGTCGATCCGAAGATCTGCTTTCCGCCGCAGAAGAAAATCCTGACCGTAGCGTTGCCGGCCGGCGCGTCGACGCCATTGTCCTTGGGCGCGGCGCTCGGCGCGGCCACCGGGGAATCGACGTCTGCGCCGCTGTTTGGCAGTGACAAGCCGCTGCCCGCCGAACAGGCGTTCAAGTTCGAGGCCATCGCCACCGGTCCGGGCGAGATTCTCGCGCGCTTCACCATGCCGAAGGGTTATTACCTGTATCGCGACAAGACGAATTTTTCGGTCGCGGCCAGCAGCGGAGCCAACCTGGGCGCACCGGCATTTCCGCCTGGCGTCCAGCACACCGACGCCAACTTCGGCGCGACCACGGTGTATTTCGACCAGGTCGAGATTCCGCTGCCGCTGTCGCGCACCGACACGACCGCGCACGCGCTGGCGCTGACCGCGAACTTCCAGGGCTGCAAGGAAAACAGCGTCTGCTATCCGATGATGCAGCGCACGCTGGACGTTTCGCTGCCGGCGGGCACGGCAAGCGCCTCGCCCCCTCTCCCGGCGCTGCGCGCCGACCTCCCGCGCGAAGGGGGAGGTGCAAAACCGAGCAACAACGACAACAGCCATTTTGCGCAGGCCTTGAATGGATCGCTGTGGCTGGTGTTCGGCGTGTTCTTCCTTGCCGGCATCGGCCTTGCGTTCACACCTTGCGTATTTCCGATGATTCCGATTTTGTCCGGCATCATCGCCGGCGCGGGCGAGAACATCACCACGCGGCGCGCGATCGTGCTGTCGCTGGTCTACATCCTCGCCAACGCGGTGATCTTCACCATTGCCGGTGTCATCGCGGGCCTGGCCGGCAGCAATCTGCAAGCCGCCTTCCAGACGCCGTGGGTGTTGTGGAGTTTCGCCGGCTTGTTCGTGCTGCTGGCGTTGTCGATGTTCGGCTTCTACGAATTGCAGTTGCCGAGTTCCTGGCAATCGAAACTGGCGAACGTGAGCAACAAGCAACACGGCGGTTCGCTCGCCGGCGTTGCCATCATGGGCGCCTTGTCGGCACTGATCGTCGGCCCCTGCGTGACGCCGCCGCTCGCGGTCGCGGTGCTGTACATCGCGCAGAAACACGACGCCGTGCTCGGCGGCTTTGCGCTGTTCGCGCTTGCGCTGGGCATGGGTGCGCCACTCGTGGTGTTCGGCGCCAGCGCCGGCAAATTCCTGCCGCGCGCGGGGGCATGGATGGACGCGGTCAAGGCCGTGTTCGGCGTGACCTTCCTCGCGCTCGCCATCTGGATGCTGTCGCGCGTCGTCGATACGCCGTGGATCATGCTGATGTCCGGCCTGCTCGCCGTCGCCTGCGCGGTATACCTCGGCGCACTCGAACGCCTGGCCGACGGTGCATCCGGCTGGAAGAAGTTGTGGAAGGCGCTCGGCGTCGTGCTGCTCATCGCCGGCGCGGCGGAACTGATCGGCGCGGCGGCAGGCTCGAACGACCTGCTGCAACCCTTGCGTGGCCTCTCGACCGGCAGCGGCGCGGCCGCGACGGCGCAAGGGCTGACGTTTCGCAAGGTGAAATCCGTCGCCGATGTCGATGCGGCGCTGGCCGCGGCGAAATCCGCCGCGCAACCGGTGATGTTCGATTTCTACGCGGACTGGTGCGTGTCGTGCAAGGAGATGGAAAAGTTCGTCTTCACCGATCCGCGCGTCCAGCAGGAGCTGTCCGGATTCGTGCTGTTGCAGGCCGATGTCACCGCCAATGATGCGGTCGACCAGGCGCTGATGAAGCACTTCGACATCGTCGCGCCGCCGGACACCGTGTTCTTCGACGCCGACGGCACGCAGCGCCACGACCTGCAATTGACCGGCCCGGAGAGTGCGCAGAAGTTCGCACAACGCGTCGCGGCGGTTCGGCGCTAAAATGGCGTTATGCTCAAGTCGAACCTGTTCATCATCCTGATCGCCATCGTCGGCGCTCTGCTCGGCCTGTTCGCCGGCAGCTACTTCACCCACCCGCGCGTCGTCGGCCTGCCGGTCGGCGCGGGCGTGCTCGCTCCCGGTGGGCAACTGGCCGATCTGCAATTTCCCGGTACCGACGGCAACGCGCACCGACTCGGCGACTGGCACGGCAAGCTGGTGCTGGTGAATTTCTGGGCGACCTGGTGCGGGCCCTGCCGCGAGGAAATGCCCCTGCTCGATGCGGCGGCGAAAAAATACGCGAACGAAGGTTTTCGTGTGGTCGGCGTGGCGATCGACGACCCGGATGCAGTTGCCGGCATGCTCAAGTCCAATCCGGTCGGCTATCCCATCCTGCTCGGTGCCGACGACACCCTGGACACGGTCGGCGACAACCGCGGCGTGCTGCCGTATTCGCTGCTGATCGGCCCGGACGGCAAGATGATCACCCTGCGCGCCGGCAGTTTCACTTCCGCCGACGGGTTGGCGCGCTGGATCGAACCGCATTTGGGCAAGCCTGGTTAAACAGCAGCGAATTCCTGCGATCTTCCTTGGATCGTGCTGGACATCGTCGGCTAACTCTTGCACACTTTCGCGCCTTGACCGGCCCCGCGCCGGCGCTTTTCGGCAACGGGTGTGTCCAAGATCCTCGTCCTGCATGGCCCCAACCTGAACCTGCTCGGCACGCGCGAGCCGGATGTCTACGGCCATGCCACGCTTGCCAGCATCGACGCGGATCTCGCGGCGAATGCGCGCGCATCGGGACACGAACTCACCTCGTTCCAGTCCAATGCCGAGCACGAATTGATCGAGCGCGTCCAAGCCGCCCGCGCGGATGGCACCGCCTTCATCCTGATCAATCCCGGCGCCTTCACCCATACCAGCGTCGCCTTGCGCGATGCGCTGGCGGCGGTAAAGATCCCGTTCATCGAGGTGCACCTTTCCAACGTGCATGCGCGTGAGCCGTTCCGCCGGCTTTCGTATTTTTCGGACATCGCCGTGGGCGTGATCGCCGGATTCGGCGCGCAGAGCTACCGGCTCGCGCTGGACGCCGCGACTGCGTATTTGAACAGGGCGCGTTGAGCGACAATTACCGAATTTTGCAAGGAGTTTGCCGTGGATCTTCGCAAGATCAAGACACTGATCGATATTCTCGAACAATCGAACCTGGCCGAAATCGAGATCAAGGAAGGCGAGGAATCCGTGCGCCTGAGCCGCATGCCCAAGGGCACACTGCCGGCGCAGACCGTGGTTCCGGTTGCCGCTGCGACGCATGCGGAAGTCCCGCGCGCCGTCGCGGCAGCGGCGCCTGTCGCCGCAGCATCCGCCGACAAGGGCCTGCCGCCGGGCCATGTCGTGAACTCGCCGATGGTCGGCACGTTCTACGCGTCGGCCAATCCGGAAACGCCGCCATTCGTGAAGGTCGGCCAGCAGGTAAAAATCGGCGACACGCTCGGCATCATCGAGGCGATGAAGATGTTCAACCAGATCGAGGCCGACCAGGCCGGCACCGTGGTTGCGGTACTGGCCACCAACGGCCAGCCGGTGGAATTCGATCAACCGCTGTTCGTGATCGGCTGACGCGGCGATGCTCGACAAAGTCGTCATCGCCAACCGCGGCGAAATCGCCCTGCGCGTGCTGCGCGCCTGCCAGACGCTCGGCATCCGCACCGTGGCCGTGCATTCCACCGCCGACCGCAACCTCAAGCATGTCGGCATGGCCGACGAATCCGTGTGCATCGGTCCGGCACCGGCGGCGGAGAGCTACCTCAACATTCCGGCGATCATCGCCGCGGCGGAAGTGACCGACGCGCAGGCGATCCATCCCGGCTACGGATTCCTGTCCGAGAACGCCGACTTCGCCGAGCGCGTGGAGCAATCCGGCTTCGTTTTCATCGGCCCGACCGCGAACGTGATTCGCATGATGGGCGACAAGGTCGAAGCCATCCGCGCGATGCAGGCGGCCGGCGTGCCCTGCGTTCCCGGTTCCGGCGGACCGCTCGGTGATGACGCCGCGGTGAACGCGAAGATCGCGCGCGACATCGGCTATCCGGTCATCATCAAGGCGGCCGGCGGCGGCGGCGGCCGCGGCATGCGCGAGGTGCGTACCGAAGCGCACCTTTCCAATGCCATCACCCTGACCAAATCCGAGGCCAAGGCCGCATTCGGCAACGCCGAGGTCTACATGGAAAAATTCCTGGAGAATCCGCGCCACGTGGAAATCCAGGTGCTCGCGGACGGCCAGGGCAATGCGATCCACCTGGGCGAACGCGACTGTTCGATGCAGCGCCGCCACCAGAAAGTCGTCGAGGAAGCGCCTGCACCGGGAATCACGCCGGAGCAACGCGCGCAAATCGGCAAGGTTTGCGTGGAGGCCTGCGTGCGCATCGGCTATCGCGGCGCCGGCACGTTCGAATTCCTGTACGAAAACGGCCGCTTCTATTTCATCGAGATGAACACGCGCATCCAGGTCGAGCACCCGGTGACCGAGTTCATCACCGGCGTTGATCTTGTGCGCGAGCAATTGCTGATCGCCGGCGGCGAGAAACTGTCGATCCGGCAATCCGATATCGAGATCAACGGCCATGCGATCGAATGCCGCATCAATGCCGAGGATCCGGATACCTTCATGCCCAGCCCCGGCACGGTCAAACGCTTCGAAAGCGCGGGCGGCCCCGGCGTGCGCATCGACACGCACGTTTACGACGGCTACCGCATCCCGCCGAACTACGACTCGATGATCGGCAAGCTCATCGTGCACGGCCGCGACCGCGCCACCGCGATCGCGCGCATGCGCATCGCGCTGGCCGAGATGGTGTTCGAAGGCGTCAAGACCAACCTGCCGTTGCAGCAGCGCATCATGGCCGACGGCGGTTTCCAGGCCGGCGGGCAGAACATCCATTACCTGGAAAAACGCATCGCCGAGGCGAAGGAAAAGGCGATCAAGTTGAGCTGATGTGACGTTCACAAAAAATCTGACGTCATTCCGGCAGGGATTGCCGGAATCCAGAAGCCAAGGATGGCATCCATGCAGTCTGGATGCCGGCAATCCATGCCGGCATGACGAGCAAAAGAAACTCGTATGCCCTTTCTCGAACTCTCGCTCACCATTCACGCAGAGCAGCAAGCCAGCGTCGAGGCTGCGCTGGCCGACCTCGGCGCGCTGTCGATCACGCTCGCCGATGCCGACGTGGATACACCCGATGAGCGCGCGATCTTCGAACCGGGCGTCGGCGAAACGCCGCTGTGGAATGCACTCGTACTGCAAGCCTTGTTCGACGCCGATGCGGATCGCGCGGGACTCACGCACGCGCTTGCGGACCTGGTGCCCGGCATCGAGCCCGCGCAAATCGCCTTTCGCGAGGTTGCCGACCAGGACTGGACGCGCGCCTGGCTGGACACGTTCAAGCCGATGCGCTTCGGTCGGCGCCTGTGGATTTATCCGTGGAATGTCGATGTAACGGACGACGCCGATGCGGTCATCGTGCGTCTGGATCCCGGCCTTGCCTTCGGCAGCGGCACGCATCCGACCACCGCGCTGTGCCTCACATGGCTCGATGGACTCGACCTTGCCGGCAAGACCGTGACCGACTTCGGCTGCGGCTCGGGCATCCTTGCCATCGCCGCGCTCAAGCTCGGCGCCGTACGTGCAATCGGTGTGGACAACGACGAACAGGCCATCGTTGCCAGTCGCGATAACGCGCAACGCAATGGCGTCGCCGAGAACCTGGATTTGTATCTTCCGCAGCATTTTCCACAAATGCAATCCGACGTCCTGGTTGCCAACATCCTCGCCGGGCCGCTCGCGGAACTCGCGCCGCTGTTCGCGCAACACCTCAAGTCCGGCGGCGCACTCGCACTGTCGGGCATCCTCGATGGCCAGCAGGACGAGCTGCTCGCGCGCTATGCGCAATGGTTCGACGATCTGCGCGCGAGCGTCCGCGATGGATGGGTACGCATCGACGGCACGCGCCGCTTGGCCGCCTGACACGCTCGCCCGCTTCGCCGCTACAATCGGCACATGTACAGCCAATGCCCGGAATGCCTGACGATTTACAAGGTCGGCGCAGCGATGCTGGCGCAGTCGCACGGCAGCGTGCGCTGCGGACACTGCAATGCCGTGTTCGACGCTTTGCGCAGCCTGACCGAACAGTTGCCGGACGATTCGGTGCGCCACCTGCTTGCGCATCCGGGCGACGACGCGCCGCCGCAACTGACGGTGCCGGCGATGCGTCCGGCGACCGGCCAGCAGCAGGCCTTGCTGTTCGATCCGGATGAGCGCCCCGCGCGCACGACGCAACCCAAGCGCCCGCACACGCCGGCGTTCGCACGCACCCGCCACGTGCGGCCGGTTGCGCGCAACTGGCCATGGGCGCTGGGCACGCTGGGCCTGTTGCTCACGCTGCTCGCGCAGATCGGTTACGCCGAGCGCGCGGTGGTGCTTGACGACGCGCGTTTGCGCCCGGTGCTCGACAGCGCCTGCGTGACACTTGGCTGCCGCCTGCCGTTGCGCCACGATCCGGCCAAACTCGAATTGCTCTCGCGCGACATCCGCCCGCATCCGTCGGTGCCCAATGCGCTGATCGTCTCGGCGACGCTGCGCAACGACGCGGCATTTGCGCAAGCCTTCCCGGACGTGGAAATCACCTTGTCGGACCTGGACGAAAACCGCATCGCCATGCGCCGCTTCCGCCCGCAGGAATACATCGCCGACACGCGCTCGCTTGCCGCCGGCCTGGCGCCGGGCGCCACCGCCGCGCTGGTCTTCGAGGTCGCCGACCCGGGCAAGAACGCGGTGGCGTTCGAATTCAAGTTCTTCTGACGGCGACACTTACCAACGCAAGCGCTTGGCGCTAGACTCCCTGCCCCGTTGCGTTGCATGCCACGGGAACGCCAAGGAAGCCTCCGCCATGCACGCCTCTCCAGTCGCCTTGTCCGCGTCCGCCGAAAACTCGTTGCAACCGGCGTTGTGCGACTGCGTCGCACGTGCCGTGCGCCGCTATCTTGCCGATCTCCACGCACAGAAGCCCGAGGGACTCTACGACCTGGTGCTGGGCGAGGTCGAAAAGCCTCTGCTGCGCGAAGTGCTGCGCTGGAGCGAAGGCAACCAGAGCCGCGCCGCGGCGGCGCTGGGCATCGATCGCGCGACATTGCGCAAGAAACTGGCGTTGCGCGGGCTGAGTTGAAGCCGCCGGGTATAATTGCCCGGACTCCGCTGCGGCCCTTCCCATGTTCGACTCCACCCTGGTACCGATCCGGCGCGCCTTGGTGAGCGTGTCCGACAAGACCGGCCTTGTCGATCTGGCGCGCGGACTCGACGCGCTCGGCGTCGCGCTGGTGTCCACCGGCGGCACGGCGCGCGCATTGCGCGAGGCCGGATTGACCGTGCGCGAAGTCGCCGAGGTCACCGGCTTTCCGGAAATCATGGATGGCCGCGTCAAGACCCTGCATCCGAAGATCCACGGTGGTCTGCTCGGCCGGCGCGGCGTCGACGACGCGGTCATGCAGGCGCAGGGCATCGACGGCATCGACCTGCTGGTGGTGAACCTGTATCCGTTCGAACAAGCCACCGCGACGCCGGATTGCACGATGGCCAACGCGATCGAGAACATCGACATCGGCGGACCGGCCATGTTGCGCGCGGCGGCCAAGAACCACGAGCATGTCACCGCGCTGGTGGATCCGGCCGACTACGCCGAGCTGATCCAGTCGCTGCAGGCGAACAACGGCACCACGCTCGAGCAACGCCGGCGCCTGGCCGCCAAGGTCTACGCGCACACCGCGCGCTATGACGGCGCGATCGCCAACTGGCTCGGCGCGCGCCTGCACGCCGACCATGTCGAACAGTTTCCACCCGGCCTGCATCTGGCGTACACACGCCGGGACACCTTGCGCTACGGCGAGAACCCGCACCAGAACGCCGCGCTGTACCTGGACCGCGACGCCGAGCCGGGCAGCGTCGCCGGCGCGCGTTTGCTCGCCGGCAAGGAGCTTTCCTACAACAATATCGCCGACGCCGATGCCGCGCTGGAATGCGTCAAGGCCTTCCGCAAGGCGCCGGCCTGCGTCATCGTCAAGCATGCCAATCCGTGCGGCGTGGCCATCGGCGCCACTGCGCGCGAGGCCTACGACAAGGCCTATGCGACCGATCCGGTGTCGGCGTTCGGCGGCATCATCGCCTTCAACCAGCCGCTCGATGCGGCGACCGCGCAGGCCATCCTCGAACGCCAATTCGTCGAAGTGGTGATCGCGCCGGAAATCGACGCCGACGCACGCGTCGCCTTCGAGCGCAAACCGAACGTGCGCGTGCTGGCCAGCGGACAGTGGCCGGAACAGGCGGCGCCGGCCTTCGACTTCAAACGCATCGCCGGCGGCCTGCTGGTGCAGGACACCGACCGCGATACGCTGTTGTTGTCCGATCTGAAAGTCGTCTCCAAACGCGTGCCGGATGCCACGGAACTGCGCGACCTGCTGTTCGCCTGGCACGTGGCGATGTACGTCAAGTCCAACGCCATCGTGTATGCGCGCGACAGCCGCACCATCGGCATCGGCGCCGGCCAGATGAGCCGCGTGATCAGCGCGAAGATCGCCGCGATGAAGGCGGAGGAAGCCAAACTCGAGGTTGCCGGCAGCGTCATGGCCTCCGATGCATTCTTCCCGTTCCGTGACGGCATCGACGCCGCGGCGGCCGCCGGCATCCGCGCCGTGATCCAGCCTGGCGGCTCGATGCGCGATGCCGAATCCATCGCCGCCGCCGACGAGCACGGCATGGCGATGGTGTTTACGGGCGTTCGGCATTTCCGGCATTGATCGATTTGATGTCATCCCGGCATGGATTGCCGGGATCCAGACTGCACGGATGCCAGTGTGGTTCAAACATGAAGGCTCGCCTTCCCTGGCATGTGGATTCCGGCAGTCCCTGCCGGAATGACGAGCAAACGGCGTTTGCCTTTCGCGTATTCGGTACGACAGATGAAAGTTCTCGTTATTGGTTCCGGTGGACGTGAACACGCGCTGGCCTGGAAGATCCGCCAGTCGCCGCGCGTGAGCGGCGTCATCGTCGCGCCCGGCAACGCCGGTACCGCCGTCGAGCACGGCGTGCGCAACGCAGATGTCGCCATGCACGACATCGACGGCTTGTTGCAACTGGCAAAAGTGGAAAATGTCGCATTGACCGTGGTCGGCCCCGAAGTGCCGCTGGTCGCCGGCATCGTCGATCGCTTCCGCGGCGCGGGGCTGCGCTGTTTCGGTCCACGCCGGCTGGCGGCGCAACTGGAAGGCTCCAAGACCTTCGCCAAGGAATTCCTGGTCCGCCACAACATTCCCACCGCACGGCATGCCGCGTTCGACCGGCTCGAACCGGCGCTTGCCCATGTACGCGCACACGGTGCGCCGATCGTGATCAAGGCCGATGGCCTGGCCGCGGGCAAGGGCGTGGTCGTGGCGCTGACTCTGGCCGACGCCGAACAGGCGCTGCGCGACATGCTCGGTGCGCATGCCTTCGGCGATGCGTCGGCACGCGTGGTGATCGAGGAGTTCCTCGATGGCGAGGAAGCCAGCTACATCGTGCTGTGCGACGGCCAGCGCGCGCTGCCGCTGGCAACCAGCCAGGACCACAAGCGTCGCGACGACCGCGATCTTGGCCCCAATACCGGCGGCATGGGCGCGTATTCACCGGCGCCGGTGGTCACGCCCGACGTCGAGCGCCGCATCCTGCGCGAGGTCATCGAACCCACGCTGGCCGGCATGGCCGCCGAGGGTGCGCCATTCATCGGATTCCTCTACGCGGGATTGATGATCGACAAACACGGCGCACCGCGCGTGATCGAGTTCAACGTGCGCCTGGGCGATCCGGAAACCCAGCCGATCCTGCTGCGCCTGAAGTCCGACCTTGTGGACCTGGTCGACGCCGCGCTCGACGGTCGCCTGGACAAGGTCAGTGCGAGTTGGGATGCGCGCCCGGCGCTGGGCGTGGTGCTGGCCGCGCACGGCTATCCCGGCAAGGTACGCCTGGGCGATGCCATCGAGGGACTCGGCGCGCAGTTCGGCGCCGACGTGAAAGTCTTCCACGCCGGTACAAAAATGGAAAACGGCAAGACCGTCACCGCTGGCGGCCGCGTGCTGACCGTGTGCGCACTCGGCGACAACTTCGCCGCGGCGCAAAATCGCGCCTACGAAGCCGTGCGCAAGATCAAGGCTGACGGCCTGTTCTGCCGCCGCGACATCGGCTGGCGCGCGATCAGGCGTTGACGCGGCGACGCAGGCCAAGCCAACCCAGGCCGAACAGGCCCAGCGCCAACAAGGCCAGCGAACGCAGGCTCGATGCGGGTGTCGGCACCGGTGGCGGCAGATTCAGATCGCCGATCGAAAACGCGCCGGGGGCGAAACTGAAGATGCGCACCTCATCGATCTTGCCGTCGAACATCTCGAAATTTGCCACTTGTGGATTGGTGCCAATACCCACGCCACCCGCTGGCGAATTCGGTCCTGTCGCCGTGGCGAAGCTGGCCACGCCGTTGACGTAGAACGTGGTGGTGCCGTTGTCGCGCACCAGCGCCAGTTCCGTCCACGCCGCGGAAATCGGGCTGACACCCGCGCCGAGGTTGCCGCCGTAGAGCGCCCCGTAATTGCCACCGAGCCGGTAGATGCCCCAGCCCGCGTTGCTGGTATTGCCGTTGTAGGCGATGGTGGCATTGCCGGCGGTGTTGCCGTTGGACTTGACCCAGGCCTCGATGCCGAAATTGTCCGTCAACGTCGAGGCGACGCCCGTCGAATTGTTGTATCCGTCCGCCGTGCCATTGAACGCCATCGACAAGGTGCTGCCGATGCGCGGCGGAACATCGGACGAATTGGTCGGCGCGCCGACCTTGCTCAAATTGAATCCGCCAACGCTGTCGACCGTGGTCGCCGCACCCGCGCCGCCCGCGCTTGCTCCTGCGTCGGCTTCGCCCAGGTGCCACTGGTTGAGCACGGTAATGGTCGCCTGCGCCGGCAACGCGGCGACCAAGGCACATCCGGCAAATGCCAGCATCATTGCATTGCGCATCGGAATCTCCCCTATCGACCGGCGGCGGCCGCGCGCATCATTGCGCCGATGCGCATCAGGCGTCAACACTTCTTGCGCAGGTGCACGATGTTGCGGCCGTCGATGTGTTCGTAGCGAAATTCATCCATGAGCTGGCGCACCAGCGGAATGCCGCGGCCGCCGATGCGCGCGGTCTGGATGGTGTCGCCCGTCGGCAAGGGTTTCCAGGTCGTCGGATCGAACGGCTCGGCAAGATATTCGATCGTTGCGTCAACCGCGCCGGGCGAGCGCGCGAGCTGGATGTCGATCGCGCCAGTGGCCTGTTGCGCATGCATCAGCACATTGGTGAGCAGTTCATCCACGCTGATCTGCATGGCGCGCAACGCGGCTTCGGGCACGCTCGGCAGCAGGGTCGTTTCCAGGCGCTCGTTGAAGCGGCCGATCGCGGCGCGATCGCGATCCACGCGCAGCTTCCAGACCACGCCCGTGGTGACGGGCGCCGCTGCTTGCGGCCTGCGCCACCTGTTCCGCCAGCGTTCGAGCCATCCACCCATGCGCCAATGCTGACGAAAACGGCGCAGCTTGGCAACGTCAGGATTTTTTCACCGGTCCCGCAAGCGTTTCCAGCAACGGCGGCTTGACGTATGGATGCTCGGCCGGCCACGGCTGCGCCGGAACCTTTTTCGCGACGAAATCGCGCATGGTCGTGCGATACATGACCGCGCTGGCGTTGTCTCCCGCGCGCACCGCCTCGTAGATCGCCTGCGCCTGGGATTTTTGTGCGTCGTCGAATTTGCCATTGGCCGCCTGCGCCAGCGCCAAGGCGGTGGATTCCTCCGCCTGCGGACGTTGCCGATACAGGGCCTGCGCGTAATCGAGCGCCATGCTGCGCTCGTCCGCCGATGCCGCCGGGCAGGTGCTGGCCAAGCGCACGAATACCTGCATGAGGTCGCCGTCCTGGGCACGCTTGGCCAGGCGCCGATTGACCTCGTCCAGCGCGCCACGGCACTGCCCGGCCATCGCCATCGCGGCCGCCAGGCGCGCTTCGGCGCCGGCGTTGGCATCGAGGATGCGCAACAACTCGCGATACTGCGCCGCCGCCTGCGCATACTCGCCGTTGCGCATCAGCGCATTGCCGAGCAACAGGCGCGCATCGGGCTGGTTCGCGTCCAGGGCAACCGTGCGCTGGTAGAACGGCAGCGCACGCGCCGCCTCGCCGGCGAATTCGTACACCATGCCCTGGCTCAGGTTGGCGTTGGCGTTGTCGGGCTTGAGCTTGAGGGCATGCGCGGCTTCGTCCTGCGCGAATGCCCGATTGCCCATCAACCCGTCCAGACGTGCCATCAACGCGACGGCTTCGGCATCGTTCGGGTCGTGCTCGCTCGCCTCGAATGCCTTGTCGCGCGCGCCGGTGAAGTCGCGGCGCGCCATCAGCTGGTGCGCCTGCTCGAGCGGCGTGCCATGCAAGGCTGGCGCCGCAGGAGCGGTCTTGAAAATACCCGCGACCAGCGGGTCGGCCAGGCTCGGCGGGGTCTTGCCGGCCTTGGCCTGCGCGGACTTGGCTTGCGCGGCATCGCCCTGTCCCGCGTAGGCCTCGGCGAGATCCTTGTACAGCGCGTCCGCCTGCGGTTCGAGCTTGAGCGCCTGCTGCAAATGGTCGATCGCCGCGCCGTAATTCTTCTGCCGGATCTCCAGGCGACCGAGCATGGCGAACAGCGCCGCCTGCTTGTCGCCGGCCGGCAACGCGTCGGCGAGGACCTTGTGCGCGGCCGCCAGGTCACCGGAGTCGATCAGGACATCCGAGAGGCGATAGCGGATTGGCAGGTAAACCTTGTCCAGCGCCAGCGCCGCCTCGAAATTCGCGCGCGCGTCGGCATTGCGCTTGAGCGCGAGCGCGACGACGCCGCGCAGGTACAGCCAGCGTGCATCCTTGGGCGCGAGCTGGTTGGCGTCATAGAACGCCACGGCCGCCGCGTCGTTCAGCCCGGCGCGGAAATACACCGCGCCGATGTCGGCGTAGGCAAACGCGAGGCCGTCGCCGATCAGGCCCACGCGCGCCTTGTCGAACTCCGCGCGCGACGCAGCGATCTGCTGGGCTTCTTGCGCCGGCAGCTTGCTCGTGTCCGGCACCGGCAAGGTGATTACCAGCGCGTCGCTGTCGGCATCGGCGGCGCAGGCGTTGCCGACGGCAAGGCAAGCGCTCATGGCGCACAAAAACAGGGTCGGCAAACGCTTCATCGGAGTCACGCCACGCAGCAGGGGCGCAAAGTGTAGCGGCCGGCGCAGACGCTCACCAGTTCGCGCCGACCGACCGGTTTGCTACCCTTCAGCTACATCCGGGGGTTTTATGGCCGACCACAACCAGTTCCGACTGCTGCGCGAGCGGCGTTTCCTGCCGTTTTTCCTGACCCAGGCACTGGGTGCGTTCAACGACAACGTGTTCAAGAATGCGCTGGTCATCCTGGTCGCATTCCTGACCGTGCAGCTGACCGTCAAGGATGTGAATTTCTACACCAACCTCGCCGCCGGCCTGTTCATCCTGCCGTTCCTTCTGTTCTCGGCCACCAGCGGCCAGCTTTCGGACAAATACGACAAGGCGCGCCTGGCCCAGCTCGTCAAGGTGCTGGAGATCGGCATCATGTGCGTGGCCTTCATCGGCTTCCACACGCACAGCATCCCGCTGCTGCTGGCCATGCTGTTCATGATGGGCGTGCATTCCACGCTGTTCGGACCGCTCAAGTACGGCCTGTTGCCGCAGGTCTTGAGTCGCAACGAACTGACCGGCGGCAACGGCCTGATCGAGATGGCGACCTTCGTCGCGATCCTGCTTGGCACCATCGCCGGCACCAGCCTGATCCGCGTCGACGGCTGGGGGGCGTGGCTGGTCGGCGGCGCCACCATCGGCATCGCCATCATCGGCCTGGGTTGCGCACTGGCCATGCCGCGCGCGCCGGCGCCGGATCCGAATCTGAAATTGAACTGGAATCCGTTCAGCGAAACCTGGCGCAACGTCGCCTACATCCGCACGGATCGCTCGATCTTCCTGTCGTGCCTGGGCATTTCCTGGTTCTGGTTCTACGGCTCGATCTATTTCACGCAGTTGCCGAACTACACGAAAGTGGTGCTCGGCGGCGGACCGGGCGTTTACACCCTGATCCTGACCGTATTCTCCGTCGGCATCGGCCTGGGTTCGGTGCTGTGCGAGAAGCTGTCCGGGCACAAGGTCGAGATTGGCCTGGTGCCGTTCGGCTCGATCGGCATGACCGTGTTCGGCGCGGATTTGTACTTTGCCCATCCGGGCAGCGTCGGAGAGTTGAACCTGGATATTGCCGCGATGTTGGCGCAGCCGCACGTGTGGCGGATTTTGATCGATCTCGTGCTGATGGCGATCTTCTCGGGATTCTTCATCGTGCCGTTGTTCGCGCTGGTGCAGTCGCGCAGCGACGCCGCGCGCGTCTCGCGCGTGATCGCGGCGAACAACATCCTCAACGCGTTGTTCATGGTCATCGCCGCGATCGTTTCGGCATTGCTGCTCAACAAGGCCAACCTGAGCATTCCGGGACTGCTGCTGGCGACCGCCCTGATGAACGCCGCGGTGGCGATCTACATCTACACCCTGGTGCCGGAGTTCCTGCTGCGCTTCATCGATTGGGTGCTGATCCACACGCTGTATCGCATCCGCACGCAGGGCCTGGAAAACATACCCGAGCACGGCCCGGTGTTGCTGGTGTGCAATCATGTCAGCTTCATGGACCCGCTCATCGTCATGGGCTGCGTGCGCCGTCCGGTGCGCTTCGTCATGTACTACAAGATCTTCGACATACCCTTCCTGCGCTTCGTCTTCAAATCCGCCAAGGCGATCCCGATCGCCGGCGCGAAAGAGGATGCCGCACTGATGGAACGCGCCTTCACCGAGGTGGACAAGGAACTGGCCGACGGCAACATCGTGTGCATCTTCCCCGAAGGCGGCATCACCCGCGACGGCACGATGCAGCCGTTCCGGCCCGGCGTGAAACGCATCCTCGCCACGCGCCCGGTGCCCGTGGTGCCGCTCGCCGTGCGCGGCCTGTGGGGCAGCATCTTCAGCCGCCGCGACTCGATGCTCGGGCGCATGCGCGTGCCGCGCCGCTTCTGGTCACGCATCGAACTCGTGGCTGGCACGCCCGTGCCCGCGGCGCAGGCGAGCGCGGCGATGCTCGAGGAAAAGGTGCGCGCGTTGCGCGGGGATGCAGCCTAGAAGAACCCGGCCAGCACGACCAGCGCGATCAGCGTCAACCAGACGATGAGCACGCGGCGCACCAGCACCATGGCGTCGTCGAGTGCGACCAGCGGGCTTTGCGCATCGGCCTGGCCGTCGGCGGCGACATCGGCGGCGACGCTCGAACGCGCGATGGCGTCGAGAAAACCCAGGTCGAGGTTGGCGTAGCCTTGCGCATGCGCGCGATGCCAGTCGCGCCATGCCGCGAAAACGGCGTCGAAGTTCGAAACCAGCGCGAGTGCCAGTGCCATCAGGTGCGCAGGCAGCCAGTCGAGCAACGCGGCGAACTTGCGTGCCAACGCCGAATCGTCCGCGGCCGGGAGCGCCGCGAGCAATTGCGCAAGGCGATACAAGAGTGCACCGCAGGGACCGAGCACGACGAACCAGAACAGCACGCCGAACCAGCGCGATAGCGCGGCCTCGAACGTTGCCGCAACCAGCTTTTCCGCCGTGAACGGCAATTCGGCGCCATCGCCATCACGGCGCAAGCATTGCGCGGCGGCAAGACGCGATGCGCCGTCCGCGGCCTTGTCGACGGCTTCCACGTCACGCTCCAGGTCGCGCGGACCCCACGCATAGAACAGCACGACGACGGCAAACACGAACCCGATCAGTCCGAACCAGGACGCGCGCAGGCCGTACTGGACGATCGCGCACGCCAACACCGGCAGGCCGACGCCGATGGCCAGCGCCACGCCGGGTTCCGGCGGCCCGAGCCAGCGCAGCCAGGCGCGCCACCACGAGTAATTGCGCAGGCGCGCCAAATCCGGCAGCACGTGGCCGACGAAAAGAACCAGCAGGAGCGCAACGAGCTTGATCGCCATGCGCGGATTCTACCCTTTCATCCCGGGCGATGACGCCACAACATCGTCCAAATCCGCGGCGGCCGTTTCGCGCAGCCAGTGCGCGATCAGTTTGTAGGACACCGACAGCGGCGATGAAATGCTGATTGCGCCGCAGCGGATGGCGTCGACGAGTTCGCCGGCGCCGAACCAGCGCGCTTCGACCAGTTCCGAACCCAGGGTGATCGTCGGGTCGTCGGCACGCGCGACGAAGCCGAGCATCAGCGAGGCCGGGAACGGCCACGGCTGCGAGGAATGGTAATCGCATTCGCCCACGCGCACGCCGGCTTCCTCGGCGACTTCGCGGCGCACGGCGTCTTCCAGGGTTTCGCCCGGCTCGACGAAACCGGCCAGGGTGGAAAAGCGCCGCTCCGGCCACTGCGGGCCGCGGCCGAGCAGGCAGCGCTCGCCGTCGCTGACGATCATGATGACGGCCGGGTCGGTGCGCGGGAATTGCAGGGCGCCGCAGTGCGGATTCGTGCAGCGGGCGCGATGGCCCCCGGCTTCCAGCCGCAGCGGCGCGGCGCAGGCGGGACAAAAACGCATGTGCCGTTGCCAGTGCGCCAGGCCCCGCGCATAGGCAAACAAGCCGGCATCGAACGCCGGCAGGCGGGCGCCGGCACTGCGCAGGTCGAGGAATGTACCGCCGGATTCGGCGGCGGCGCGCGCCGCCGCCTGCGCATCGAGCGCGACCGCGAAATGATCCACGGCACCGGCGCGCCCGAGAAAGCTCGCCGGCGCATCCGGCAACCATCGCGCGCAGGTATCGCCATCGAGCTGGAACAGATTGCCGCCATCGGCGCCAAGCAAGGCGCGGCCATCCGGATCGAGCAGGACGCAACGCGCCTGCGGCGATTGCGCATGCGCCGCCAACCAGGCTTCGTCCTCGCGCAACTCGCTGGCGCGATCGAGCTCCAGCGCCGCGAACGTGTTGGCGCGACTGCGCGCGCTGGACATCATGGGGCGATCTTCACACCGTGAACGACGACCCGCAGCCGCACGTCGTCTTCGCGTTCGGATTGCGGATCACGAACTGCGCACCGTGCAGGTTTTCGGTGTAGTCGACTTCCGCACCCATCAGGTATTGCAGGCTCAACGGATCGACCACCAAGGTCACGCCATCCTTGACCACGGCAAGGTCGTCCTCGGCGCGGGTTTCATCGAACGTGAACCCATACTGGAATCCGGAACAACCGCCGCCGGAAATGTACACGCGCAGGTTCAGCGCCGGGTTGCTCTCCTCGGCGATCAGCTCACGCACCTTGTGCGCGGCCGCGTCGGTGAAGACCAGCGGCGCGTGGAGCGATTGGTAGTCCGGCGTCTCGTTCATGTCGGCAAAGATCGCGCCGATGCGCGTGCAATTCAAGAGGCGTCGGATTTTTCTTCAGGTTTCGGCAGCTGCCTCGGTGGCTCCGCCCTGTGCACCATCTTGCCGTTGATCTGGGCGCCGGCGGACATTTCCAGCAGATTGTAGTAGACGTTGCCTTCCACGCGCGCGTTGCTGGCCAGTTCCAGGCGTTCGGACGCGGTGATGTCGCCGGTCACCGCGCCGTTGATGACGATGTGCGGCGCCTGCACCTCGCCGGTGACGTGTGCGTGCTCGGACAACGTCAGCATCGCCTGCGCGCCATCGCCGCGGATCGCGCCATCGACCTTGCCGTCCACATGCAGGCGTCCGCCAAAGCTGATATCGCCCTTGATGGCGGTGCCCGAGGCGATCAGGGTCGTGGTGTCGACCGGCGCCGTCGCGGTCTTGCGGTTATTGCTGAACATTGGCGGTCTCCTGGTCGGCAAGCGCGTCCGCCCAGGCGAAATCCTGGTCGGCGCGGCCCATGTCGCCGCCGGCGTCGGCATCGACATGGATGCGGTTCGGGGTGAATCCGTCCGGCAACATCACGGCGCCCGCCACCTGCTGGAAATACTTGAACGAAAACGGCACGCCGGAGGCGTCCTGGTTGGGCGCCAGGTCGGCCCACGCCAGCGTCTGCAGCTTGCCGCCGCTGACGCCATCGATGGACAACTTCACGCGGCCGCTGGCAACCTGCCCAGTCTTGAGCGTCTGCGTCAGGGTCACGCTGAAGTTGTATACGCGCGCCGCCGCGCCGTGGCTCATGTGCACGCCATGCACGGCCAGGCCCTCGGGCTTGCTGCGTCCGTCGGTGAGCTTGCTGTAGAACGTCAGGTCCGCGCGCAGGCCGGCGATTTCCTCCTGGCGGTCGCGCAGGCTCTGCTGCAAGTCGGCGTTGGCCGCCCGCGCCACCTGTTCGGCACGCTCGGCGATGGCGACCTTCTGCAACAGCTCGTCGCGATCCTTCTGCGCGTGCGCCGCAACGAGGTGCTCGCCGACGCCGACGAACCAGTGCTGCAATGCCAGCGCGCCGGCCAGCGTGGCGAGCCAGAGCAGGGCAATGCCCAATCCCTTGCGCCAGCGCCGCGCGGGACGCTGCGTGCGCACCACGAGGATGGGCGGTGGCAGAACCTTGGCCATGGGTAGCGATGCGATGCGGCGCGGGGCCGGCGGAACTTGGTCTTATAGCTGCCGCCGCGCGCAGGCGTCAAGCAAGCCGGTCACGGAATGCGTGGTGCCTGTGCGACAATGCCGCGCCGCTGCCGCATCCGGAATCGCCATGTACCTGTGGATCAAGGCCCTGCACGTGGTCTTCGTCGTGACCTGGTTCGCCGGGCTTTTCTATCTGCCGCGCCTGTTCGTCTACCACGCCGAATCGACCGATCCGGCCGTGCGTGCGCAACTGAAGATCATGGAGCGGCGCCTGCTCGGCATCACCCACATCGGCGGCGCATTGGCGCTTGGTCTTGGCATCGTCACGCTGGCCCTGGCCCCGGCCTTCCTCAAGCAACCGTGGATGCATGCCAAACTGGCCCTGGTGCTCGGACTCCTTGCCTATCACGGGTACCTGGTCCACCTGAAAAACCAGTTCGCCGCCGATGCGTGCAGCCGGTCCTCGCGCTGGCTGCGGATTTTCAATGAGATCCCGGCCCTGCTGCTGATCGCCATCGTCGTACTGGTCGTGGTCAAACCGGGCTGATGACGCCGCCGCGCGTCATTTATCGACCGCCGCCGAAACGGTATAGTGCCAACAAACGGCGGAATCCATGCTCAAGCAAGACGACACCCAACAGGCGGCGGAGCTGCGGCTGGCTTTCGTGCGCCACCTGCCCAAGCGCCTGGAAACCTTGCGCAAACGCGGCCTGCGCCTGTGCACGCAGGGCTGGGACATCAACGCGCTGTCGATCCTGTTCCGCGAAGTGCAGACCCTGGCCGGCACCTGCGGCCGTTACGGCCTGCTCGATGCCGGCGAACGCCTGTTCACGATGGAAAGTTTCCTGGCGCCGTTCGTGCGCGACGTGGCGATTCCGGACGCCGCGCAGACCGAGGCCTTCACCACGCAGCTTTCCGGCATCGATGCGCTGATCGCCCGGCACGCGGAAAACCACATCGACGCGGCCGTGACCCAGGCCGCGCAACTGACCGTCGCGCCCGCGCGTGCCGGCAGCTATCCGCTGCAGGTGACGCCGCCACCGGAATACTGGAAGCGCTTTGCGCCGACAGCCGCACCCGCGCGGCCATCGCCGCCATCGCCAACTCCGATTGCGACACCGCCGACGCCGGCCGTTGCCGCCGTGCCGACGCCCGTGCCAAAACCGCCGGCGGCCGCAGCCGTCGCGACACCCGCCACGGTCATCGAACCGGCGGAGGGCACCGCTGCGCCTGCCGCGGCAGAGCAACGCAAGGTCTTCCACCTGAGCGACGGCAACCCGCTGGCCTGCGAAGTCGACCAGAAGATCGAGGCCGCCGGTCACGAGCTGACCTTGCTCGACCGCATCGACGAGCTCAAGGAGATGCTTTCGGTTTTTGCGCCGCACCTAGTCGTGGTCGATGCGCCGTTCCTGGATGCGCTCGAGGCGATCGGCGAGATGATCAAGGCCGTGCGCACGCGCGTGGGCCATCGCGTGGCATTGCTCGCGTTTTCCGCCTCGCCGGAACTGCCGGTGCGCTTGCGCGCCATGCGCGCCGGCGCGGACAGCTTCATCGCGCTGCCCGCGCAATCGGGCGAGGCAATGGGACGCATCGCCGAATTGCTCGACGCGGACACCCGCGATCCGTTCCGCGTGCTCATCGTCGAGGACGACCGCTCGCAGGCGCTGTTCGCCGAATCGATCCTGCGCAAGGCCGGCATGCACACGCTGGCGGCGACCGATCCGCTCGCCGCGCTGGACCAGCTCGAGGAATTCAAGCCGGAACTGATCCTGATGGACCTGTACATGCCCAACTGTTCCGGCATGGAACTGACCGCGATCATCCGCGAGCGCGAGGCATTCATCAACACGCCGATCGTGTTCCTGTCCGGCGAACACGACGAGGAAAAGCACTTCGAGGCGCTCAATGCCGGCGGCGACGATTTCCTGTCCAAGCCAATCCGGCCCAAGCACCTGATTTCGGCGGTGACCAATCGCGTGCGCCGCGCGCGCACCCAGGGTCGCCGCACGCTCGCCGCCAACCCGCGCGATGCGGTGACCGGCCTGTACCAGCGCGCACACGTGCTCGACCGGCTGAACGCGGCGCTTGCCGGCGAAGCGGCCGATGGCGGGCTGATCTACATCGAACTCGACGGCGCCGGGCGCATCCGCGAACGCGTGGGCCTGACCAGTTTCGATGCGCTGCTCAACCAGATCGGCGCCTTCCTCGCCGCGCACATCGGCGCGCAGGACCTGGCCGCGCGTTATGGCGACACCAGTTTCGTGTTGTTGTGCCAGCGCGATCCCGCGGCGCTCGCGGAACTGGCGACGGACCTGCGCGATCGCACCACGCGCGAGGTGTTCGAACACGAAGGCAAGTCGCTCGCGCTTGCGTTGCGTTTCGGCCTGTGCACGTTTGCCGACGGCCTCGGCGACGCCAGCGCCATGCTCAATGCCGCCGAGCGCGCGCTGGTCGATGCGCGCAGCCAGGATCGCAGCCACATCGGCATCTATCGCGCCGCGCCGCGCACCGCCGCGCCCGGCGCCGATCCGCTCGCGGACCTGATCCGTGCCGCGCTCAAGGCCGAGGATTTCCAGTTGCTGTTCCAACCGATGGTCGCCCTGCAAGGCGGCGAGGAGGAACAGTTCCAGGCCCTGCTGCGCCTGCGCGGCGATGGCGGCAAACTGCATACCGCGGCGGAGATCCTGCCGGTCGCCGAACGCGAGGGCCTGGCCGCCGACATCGACCGCTGGGTGGTGTCGCGCTGCCTGCTGGTGATGGCCGAACGCGCGCGCCAGCAGCGACCGGTGCGCCTGTTCGCCGGCCAGTCGATCGAGGCCGCGCGCGATCCCGAACGCGCGGCATGGATCGGCCAGATGCTGGAAACCCGACGCCTGCCCGGCGCGCAACTCGTGCTCGAATTCCGCCTGCCCGAGGCGTTCGCCAACGTACGCGAGTTGACCGCCTTCGCCGCGACGCTGCGCGGATTCGACATCGGCCTTTCGCTGTCCGCGTTCGATGCCAATCCGAGCTCGCTGCAATTCCTGCAACACCTGCCGGCGAACTATCTCAAACTTTCGCCACGCTACAGCGGCAGCGCGCTGCGCGAGCCGGCGCTGCGCGAAGAATTGCGCCAGATCGTGACACGCGGTCATGCGGCCGGCGCCCGCGTGATCGCGCCACTGATCGAGGATGCGCAGACGGCCTCGTTGCTGTGGACCACGGGCGTGGATTACCTGCAAGGCGACTTCATCCAGCAGGCCGGCCAGGACCTGAGTTTCGACTTCCATGCCGCCACCGCCTGACGCACCCCGCACGCTGGCGCAACGCCTGCTTCCGGCGGCGCCGTGGATCGTACGCCTGAGCCTAGCGCTGGTCGTGCTCGTTGCCCTCGCCGCGCCGTTCTGGCTGCCGCCTGCGCAGGCGGTGTGGATTGCGCCGATGCTGTTGCTGGCCGCGCTCGGTGGCTGGCTCGGCTGGCGCATCTACGCCCAGGCGGACACGCCCGCACCCGCGTCGCCGATGCCGGCACCCACTCCCGTGCGCACGCCCACCGCCACCACCCGCGCCGACGCCGGACTGCGCGAGGAAGTGGAAAAGCTGCGCAGCGTGCAGGCGGAATTGCTGCAGGCCAAGCAGGCCGCGGAGGCCGCGATGCTGGCCAAGAGCGAGTTCCTGGCCACGATGAGCCACGAAATCCGCACGCCGCTCAACGGCATCATCCCCTTGCTCGACATCCTGCTCTCGACGCCACTCGGACCGGATCAGCGCGACTACCTCGCCACCGCGTACAAGTCCTCTCGCGAGCTGCTGCGCATCGTCGACGACATCCTCGATTACTCCAAGATCGAGGCGAACAAGCTCGAATTGGAAAACGTCGGCCTGAACCTGCGCGAGCTGGTCGACGCCGTGCACCGGTTGCTGGAAAAATCCGCCGACGCCAAGGGCCTGGCGTTCACCGTCGCGATCGAACCGGGCGTGCGCCTGGCCCTGCGCGGTGATCCCACGCGCCTGCGCCAGGTACTCACGAACCTGGTGAGCAATGCGATCAAGTTCACCGCACGCGGATCGGTGCAGATCCACATCAGCAAGCGTGGCGAGACGCGCACGCAGTACGAAATCCTGTTCGCCGTCAGGGATACCGGCGTGGGCATCGACGCGACCGCCGCGGCGAAGTTGTTCCAGCCGTTTTCGCAGGCCGACGCCTCGACCACGCGCGTCCACGGCGGCACGGGCCTGGGACTGGTCATCTGCAAGCGCATCGTCGAGCTGATGCACGGCAAGATCGGCGTGCGTTCCGAGCCCGGCAAGGGTTCGCTGTTCTGGTTCAGCGTGCCCTTGCAGAAGGCGCTCGGCGACGTCGCCGGCGTGCGCCGCGACCTGACCGGCGCACGTGCCCTGGTGTTGTGCACCGATGCCGCCCTGATGCGCCGGCTCACCGCGCAATTCGCGGCCTGGAGCGTGACGTTCCAGCAAACCGCCGCGGCGCCGGACGCGCTCGGCAAGTTGCGTTCTGCCGCCAGCATGGGCGAATCCTGGGCTTATGATTTCCTCATCGTCGATGGTGCGGCGATTCCGGCGGCGGCAATCGCGGGCCTGCTGCGCAACGTGCTGCGCGAGCCGGCGCTCAATTCCCTGCGCTGCGCCTTGCTCACCGGCGCCGAACCCGCGCCGGCGGAATGGACCAGCGAAGCGCGCGCGGTGACGGTGGCACGCGACGCCGGCGAAGGCGAACAGCGCGGTGCCCTGCTCACGCTGCTCGGCGCCAGCGAAGCCGCCGGGCAATTCACGCCGCACGAGCAAGCCGCCCCGCTGGTGCAGATCGACGCGGCACCAGCAGCGACGCAAGCGCTCGGCGGGCACGCCCTGCTGGTCGAAGACAATCCGGTCAACCGCCAGGTCGCGCAACGTCTGCTCGGCCTGCTCGGCCTGAGCTTCGCCGTCGCCGAGAACGGCAAGGAGGCGTTGGAGCTGATCGAACGCGACGCCTTCGACGTCGTCCTGCTCGATTGCCAGATGCCGGTGATGGACGGCTATACGGCCGTGCGCATCCTGCGCCAGAACGAAGCCGCCGGCTCGGCACGACGCCTGCCGGTCATCGCCATGACGGCCAATGCGATGGCCGGCGATCGCGACAAGTGCCTGCGCGCGGGCATGGACGATTATCTTTCCAAACCGCTCAACCGCGCCTTGCTGGAACAGACCCTGCGAAAATGGATTCCTGCTGGCGCGACTTCGCACGCAGCACCATCGGTTGCCACCGCGACCGCCAGAACATCAGTGCCACCCACGCCCGCGCCAGCGTTCGTCGCGCAATCGCCGCCGATTCCGGCCGTGGCGCCCGCCGGTTCCGCACTCGACGCGGATGTCGTGCGCGACCTGCTTGAAGTGATGGGCGGCGAATTTACCGACCTGGTGCGCGTGTACCTGGAAGATACGCCCAAGTCGATCGGCCTGCTCGAGAAAGCCGCCGCCAGCGGCGACAAGGGCGCCTTGATCGCGCCGTCGCATTCGCTCAAGTCGACCAGCGCCAATCTCGGCGCGCTGGGGTTAGCGGAACTGGCCAAGCGCCTGGAACAGGGCGCGCGCAGCGGCGAGCTGGGCGATGAAGCGCCGGTGCTGGTCGCCGAACTGGCGCGCATGTTCACGCGCGTGCGCCATGAACTCGATGCCCTGGTGCGCGGCGAGAACGCCTGAGCCTCAGCTGCCCAGCTTGGCCTGCAGGTACTGCGCTTCGCCGAGTTTTTCGATCAGGCCGAGTTGGGTTTCCAGCCAGTCGATGTGCTCTTCCTCGGATTCGAGGATGGACTCGAACAGCTCGCGGCTGACGTAGTCCCCACACGACTCGCAATACGCGATCGCCGCCTTCAGATCAGGATGCGCCGCCATTTCCAGCTTCAGGTCGCAGGCGATGACTTCCGCCGGCGTCTGCCCGATCAGCAGTTTGCCGAGCGTTTGCAGGTTCGGCAGGCCTTCCAGGAACAGGATGCGCTCGATGAGTTTGTCGGCATGCTTCATCTCATCGATGGATTCGGCATGCTCGTGCTCGGCCAGTTCCTTGTAGCCCCAGTTGCGGTACATCCGCGAATGCAGGAAATACTGGTTGATCGCCGTCAACTCGTTGAACAGCGCCTTGTTCAGGTGCTTGATGACTTCGGCATTTCCCTTCATGGCAATCTCGCGCGATCCAAAGAGACGACACTATACCCTTGCCGCATCCGCGATGGCGGAATGCGCGCGCGGCGGATCAGGCGGCGGCTGTCAGCAACACGTGCGGCGGCGCGCATTGGACGAGGGTTTCGTGCAGCACCTGCGCGGCCATTTCCGCGCAACAGCCGCAGGACCCCGAACACCCGGTGCGACGCTCCAGCTCGGCCATGCTGCACACGCCTTCGGCCGCCGCTTCGCGGATGGCGGATTCGGTAACGGCGTTGCAGATGCACACGTACATGGCGCAGGTCCCGGAAGCGACCGGCACATTCAAACGCAAATGAGAATGATTGTCAACTAACGCAAGTCGCGATCGTGCTTCAATCGGCTCCGCCACCGCCAAAACCCATGGCGCGCCCCATCCGCAACATCGACTGCGCACCCAGACCCATCGCCAACGGCGCCAGATGGCGCAGCGCGCGCTCGTAGACATCGCGCTTGAACGGCACCACGTGCGTGAGCGGATACCAGAAATCCACCCAGCGCCACAGATCGAACTCGGGTGCATCGCTGGCATCCAGGCGCACATGCGACTCCTCGCCGACGAAACGCAGCAGGAACCACACCTGCTTCTGGCCGATGCACATCGGCTTTTCTTTGCGGCGCAGGTATTTGCCCGGCAGGCGATAGCGCAGCCAGCCCGGCGTCGCACCCAGCACCTGCACATGCTCCGGCAACAGCCCGGTCTCTTCTTCCAGTTCGCGGTACATGGCTTCCAGCGGGGTTTCGTCGCTGCGCATGCCCCCCTGCGGAAACTGCCAGCCGTCACGCCAGGCGCGACGCGCCCAGAACACCGAGCCATCGTCGCGGATCAGGATGATGCCGACATTCGGCCGATAGCCGTCGGGATCGATCACATCAGACACGCATGAAACTCCAAAATCCAATGCGCCGGATTCTTTCACGCCGCCCACCCAGCGGCAACCGCAGCACCGCGGCGTGGCACTCGCAGCGCCGTCATGTATAATTCGCGCCCTCGCGCGGCTAGGTAGCTCAGACGGTTAGAGCGCGGCACTCATAATGCTGAGGTCGGCGGTTCGATTCCGCCTCTAGCCACCATAAATTCTTGATTTATCTACAAAAACCCCGCCATCTTCGCGGGGTTTTCTGTGACAGGTCGAACTGTCACAGCGGCCCATCGACGAATACTCGACTTCTCCGCGGCACCCCCGGAGCGCCTGCCTCGACCGTAAACGAAATCCTGGTTACACAAAAATCTGGACACGCTCAAACGGGTATCCGGGGCTCCGAGAATTTCAGCCAGAGCACTATGCTAACGAGGAGTTTGCGACGGCTCCACGAATCAATTCACAAAGTCCGCGTGCCAGGCACGGATTCGGCAGTCGAGAACGCCCCACGCATGTTCATGCGAAAAGTGCGTCCAGCTCCCGGGGAAGTGATGCTCCCGGTAACTGCCTCGCCTCCTTGGCGATGTTCAGCTTCATGTTGGCATTGGCGATTTCCACCAGCGAATCGTCTATCGGACGTCGCTGATTTTCGCCAAGCCATTTCAACACTGTCGCCAGATGCCAGAGGGACAACGAACCCTCATGCACTGCCGCCGGAAACGTCGCGACGTTGTTGATCATCAGCTTGCGCATGTTCTGGCGCGTAAAACCGAGAATCTCGGCAACATCCGTCAGTCCCACCAGATCCGGCGACGCTTCTACCAAGTCGGCGCCGGGAATGGCCCGCTTGACGTCGCGCACCGCCGACGCAATCGCCTCATGGGCCGCTTCCGCCTCTCGGCTGAAGTCCAAGGCAATGCGGCCGCGTTGGCCGATGCCGACGAGAGCATCATCGCAGCCAGCTTCGGCGATGGCGTCGATGAATTGCTCCGGATCGGCGCTGCCATCAGGCAGGCGGAATTTGAGGGTGAATTCGTACTCATTCATCTTGATTCTCCTGATGATCGGGATGACTTTTCGCCTTCTCGCGAGCACAGTTGTCCACTACGCGCTTGAGCTGCCTTGCATGATTGCCCGGATTCTTGGGCGTGCTCCAGATGCTGGCAATGCAGAATTCGCCGCACCGGCAGGTCTCATCGTTGTAGGGGCAGTACATCTTGCCCCATGCGTGAGAGCCGCCGGTTTTGACAATCCAGCCATGCGCTTCCGCATGCTGGATGGCAGCTTCTACCTCAGGCTTGGGGTGTTTGCTTCTGGACATAGGCTAGAACTTCCGCCAAATCTAGTTACTATGGGTATGGTTGTCAAATGACAACCGGCATTAAGCGATCGTCTAGTGCCAAATTTCAGCGTATTCTGGCGCCAGCATTGGCCACGCGGGATGCTCTACTGGGCTGCTTACAATGTAGGTACTCCCAACCCAGCCAGCCACTCGTAGGTCGGATCGTAGTATTCGGCGGAACGGGTCGGGTCATCGGCTGCGCCTTCCGGAACGACGATGACCATGCCTTGGCGCGCACGCGTGAGCAGCACGCGATAGGTATTCAACAAGTAGCGTTGGCGCACGTCGCTGCGCACACGCTTCCAGCGACTGCCTTCGAAACTGTGGTGTTCCCAACCGCCCGGCCGGAAGCGCAAGTCGCCATCCCACACCACGCACGACCAGTCGAGTTCGAGACCTTGCACCTGGAATTCAGTGGCGGCGTCTTCGAGGTAGAACGACGAGCGCACGTCATTCTTGCCATCGAGGAACCAATGCACGGGATCGACTTTGACGCGCACATCGATGGCGAGCGGTTTGAGGCGTTGCGCGCGCGAGGAGATCACCATGCCGTAGCGTTCGTTGCCGCGCGCCTGCTGGCGCAACCATTGCCGCGCCAGCGGCAGGCGTCGCGTCAGTCGTATCGGAAAACCGCGCAAGACCTCGATCAGGCTGCTGCGCGCGGCGGCGTCTTCCTGCGCCAGCAGGCGATTGACGAACTCGGCCACGCGCTCGGAGCGGAACGAGCGCACCGAAGTCGCCAGATGCAGGCACGGTTCCCAATGCACGTGTGCGCGCTGCGCGAGCGTATCAAGCGCGGCGTCGGCGTGGTATTCGATTTCGCGCAAGCGCGGCGAAAGATGCACGCGCCACTCGGGAAAACTGCGGCAAAGCGCTTCAAGCCATTCGCTGATGCCGGCTTCGCCCGTGTTGATTTCCTGGCCGCTGCCGACAAGACAGACAACCACGGCCCAGTCGGCATGGCGATCCAGACAGGAAATCAGGAACTGCGGCTCGGACTGGTCGAAACCCGGACGGTTCTTCTTGCGCGCCATGAAATTCATCGTCTGCGCCAGATCCCACGCGCGTTGCGCTTCGTCGAACAGTGCAACATGTTCGACGGGCGGACCGGCATCGGCCAGGCAATCGTCGCGGAAATGATGCACGTTCTGGATGAACTGCTTGACCTCGCTGCGCGCCTGGCCGAGGCGAAGCGTTTGGCCCTGCTCGCGCGCACGTTGATGGCGATCGCGCGCCAGTGCTTCGTGCAACACGCTGACCAATGGACCATTGCCGGACAGATACACGCTGTACAGTTCACTGTCGGGATCGGTATGGCGGTTGGCGATATCGAGCCCGACCAAGGTCTTGCCGGCACCCGGTACACCGGTGACGAAACAGATCGCCTTGGCATTCGCGCGCCGGGTTTCCGCGATGATGTCGGATACCCGACGTGACGTTACGCCAAGATTTTCCCCACCCGCGTCGTTGCGCGATATGTCCTGCACCGCATGCCCGGCATACAGCGCACGCGCGGCTTCGACGATGGTCGGCGTGGGCCGGTAGCGTCCGGCCTGCCACGCCGCGGAGTCGATGACTTCCCCTTCGAAGAAGGTCAGTGCCGCGCGTATCACCTGCCCTAGGCCATCGATTCCTGTGCACACCGGCCGCGCCAGACGGTCTGCATCAAAGTCGAATGCGATGACCGGCGCGGCAGGTGCCGCGGTCACAACGAGCACCGGCAGGATCGCGATGTGGTGACTGGCTTCATGAAAATTCTTCAGATCCAGCGCGTAGTCCCAGACCTGGTCGATGGCGTCACGGTTGAAGCTTTCCGCACCCACCTTGAACTCGATGACAAACAGGACCGGCCCAAGCACGAGCAGCACGTCGGCACGGCCACCCAGGCGCGGAATCGTGTATTCAAAATAGACTGCGCCCGGTGTTCCCACCCACTCGCGCAAGACAGTGCGCAGCGCCGAGACTTCCTCGATCCAGGCTGATCTCTGGCTGAGCAGATCGGCAAATGTCGATTGCGCGACGATCTTGCCAAACACCTGCTCCGGCGAGTCGGACAGAAAATCATCGATTGCACCGGCATATCCCCAACGCTGCATCCACTGCTCCCGTCACCTGCTGCCAGGATAGGGCAACCGGGCAGTTGAAGACATCCTTCTCGCCCATCCCCAGAGCGCGGCGCAGCGCGCGATCGCGAAGCCGAGTCAGTGCACCTCGCCGCGCTAACGTGGCGCGAAGCGGCATTTATCCAAGGCCAAGCCGACCGCATCATCGGGCTGCCGGCGCGATCGCGGCACCAGGTCGGGCCGAAACGCGCGGCATGAAGCCATCTCCTCACGCCGTGGACAATGCCTGCGCGCCGGGTCTACCATCGAACGCTGCGGTGCGGGGAGGGCGCGATGCAACTACCACTGCAAATCGATCACGGGGCCGGCCAGATCCTGCAGCTCCAGATTTTCGAGCAGATCCGCCGCATGATTCTCGATCGGCGACTGCTACCGGGCGTGCGCATGCCATCGAGCAGGATCCTGGCCGCCGATCTGGGCATTGCACGCAACACGGTGGTGCTGGCCTATGACCGGCTTGCCGCCGAAGGCTACATCCAGATGCGCCAGCCCGTCGGTGCGTTTGTCGCCAACGATGTCATCTTCGATGGCCCGGCGCTTCCCGCCACGGTACCGGCCAAGGATGAACCAGGCCACTCGCGCCGGGATGCGCGCGTGGTCTTCCGCGGTGCCGCCCATCGGGTCGCCCGGCCACGCGACCAATCGATCGAATTCGATTTCTGGGTTGGCCGCCCGGATACGCGGCTGTTCCCGAAGCGACTCTGGGAACAGATGCTCAACCACCAGTTGAACCGCACCGGCTTCAGCATCTGCAGCTATGGCGAACCCGCCGGCCTGCGGGAACTGCGCGATGCCATTGCGGCGCACGTCGGCGTGGCGCGTGGCATCAAGGCGACTGCCGATGAAGTGCTGATCACCAGCGGTATCCAGCAAGGACTAAATATCCTGGCGCGGATGTTCATCCGGCACGGAACGCCCATCGCGGTCGAGGATCCGTGCTATTGCGGGGCAGCCAATACGTTCTTGAGCTACGGCGCGCGGCTCGTGCCCGTGGAAACCGATGCCGCGGGCGCCAAAGTGGATGGACTGTCGTGCGATCCGCCGTTCCTGTACCTGACGCCCTCGCACCAATACCCGACCGGCGTCACCATGCCGATCGAGCGGCGCGAACGCGTGCTGGATTGGGCCACTCGCGCTGGCGCCTACGTGGTCGAAGACGATTACGACAGCGATTTCTACTACGACCGGGCCCCGCTGCCGGCATTGCACAGCCTCGATGAGCACGAGCAGGTGATCTATCTCGGCACGTTCTCCAAGAGCCTGGCGGCGGGACTGCGCATCGGCTACATGATCCTGCCCCGGCCCTTGGTGGCCAGCGCCGTGGCGGTGAAGGCGCTGCTCGACAATTGCACGGCCTGGCTTCCGCAGGCGTTGCTTGCGGAATTCCTGACAACCGGCGCGTTCGATCACCATTTGCGCCGCATCCGCACGATCTATCGCGCACGCCGCGATTGCCTGGCCGGCGTCCTGCGCGAACATTTCGGTGCCGTCGATTTGCGCGGTACGCAAAGTGGCATGCACGCCGCGTGGCGGCTTCCGGATTGCCTGCCGACGGCGGAAGACTTCGCGCAACTGTGCCGGCGCCATGGCGTGGCCATCTACGGCATTCGTTCAGGCAATTCATTCGTCAGCCGCCGTGATCCGGCGCATTACGAGCGCATCGTGATGCTGGGCTATGCCGCGCTCAACGAAAGGGAAATTGCCGAAGGTATCGCACGAGTGGCGATGGCTGCGGCCGGGCATGGATCCGGCGCCTCCCCCGGCCTCGCGCATCGCCCGCAGTCCGCGGCAAGCCGGCATCCGACATTGGCGGGCTAGTCGACGAACGGGCTTCCACGCGGCAGTCACACGCCCGCTCCAGCGGATATCGACCATTTCGGCGCGTAGCGCTTGGCTCCATCGAGCCGCATGCGGTTGGCGCCATGCAACCTTGCATGCATGGCTCTTGGCCGGCGCCCACATGCATGGAAAATCCGGATCTTCAGGCGCTGGGGTTCGCTTGCCTGGCAAGCCGCCATCGTTGCGGCGCCATCATTTCCGAGGAGGTACTGCCGATGTCCCCCTGGAGCGCATTTCCGTGGATCGTCGCATGCGCCTTGCCTGCTGCCGCCCTCGCACAGGAGGCGCCAGCGCAGCCGGTCACCTTCAATGTCGCGGTTGCCAGCCAGTATGTGTATCGCGGCCTAGCCAACAGCAGCGGCGATCCGGCGGTGCAGGCCGGCCTCGACTACACGAACCCTGCCGGTTTCTATCTTGGCGCGTGGGGATCCAATTCCAGTTGGATCACCGACGGCTACGCGCCCGATTCCGGCCACTCGATCGAAATCGACGGGTACTTCGGTTGGCGTTTCACGCCCACACCGGACGTCAGCGTCGAAGTCGGCTACCAGCGCTACGCCTTTCCCGGCCATTCGCCGCCACACGGTTACGCGCCCGGCACCACGCGCCCGGACACCGACGAAGTGCATGTGACCGGTGGATGGAAATGGATCACCCTGAGCTACTTCTACACACTCGGCAACGCCTTCGGCAATCGCGATACGCAAGGCAGCGAATACCTGTTGCTGGCTGCGGCGGTACCCCTGGGCGATAGTGGCGCAACGCTTTCCGCACACGTCGGCAGGCAACGGTTCAGCGGCAATAATCCTGACTTGTGGGCGCCGTCGAGCGCCTGTACCAACCGCTGCCTGTCCTACACCGATTTTGCGATCGGCGCGGACAGACAATGGTTCGGCATCGACTTCGCGCTGACCTTCACCAACACCAACGCACGCGCGACCGCCTTCGACGGTTCGCCGGTATACCGCAACCGCTTCGGCGACAACATCGGCGACTCCCAATGGATACTTTCGGCAAAAAAGACGTTCTAGCGATCATCCGACAAGGCGTCGCTGGCGAAGGCGCTGCGACGGAAGGCCAACCGGCTGAATCCATGATGGAATTCCCGGAACCGACGCACGCGATGCACGCGGCACCATGGAAAAACCGCACGTGGCGCTTTCCGGCTGCCGGATTTCCGGATACATGAGGTGAGCCGTACGTTCTGGTTTGGTTGATCTGCGTTCTTTACGGAGGGGCCATGATTACCACCGTTGCTGCCAACAGGTTCATGTCGCGGTCATTGCCGGCTCTTGCACTGGTGCTCATTGCGTTGCTCGGCACCGCGCCGGCCGTCGCCGCGCAGGCCGGCGCCACTGCAACCAGGCAAACGCCCCTGCAGGCCGACGAAAGCATCCTGCAACGCGATGTGCCCAAGGAAACCTACAAGGCATTGGGGCTGGAGGAATCGGCGTCGCCCAAGCAGCTGTACGACGCGCTGATCAAGCGTTACCACGATACGGCGCAAGGCGCGGGACCCGGCACGTACGCGAACTACTGGAAGCCGATTCCATTCGACAAATACCTTGATCCGGCAGGTTCCTACAAACCGCCGCCATTGCACATAAACGCGACGCGCGAACAGTGCGTCGCGTGCCATACCGGTGTTACGCCAGGCTGGGTGAGGCAGTGGCAGGCTAGCGAACATGCGAACCTGGACAAACTTCGCCAACTGTCACCCAACGATCCGACCTATTGGAAGAAGCAGCAACTCGAACAGGTCGAAGCAAACCTGCGCTCGCTCGGCAAACTCGGACCCAACGAGAAACTCTCGCAAGTCGGCTGCATCGATTGCCACGTGGCAGTGAACGACAAGAACCCCGCCGATCATTCTGTTGCGGTGCGCATGCCGACGGCCGACGTTTGCGCCGAATGCCATCTCAAGGAATTCGCCGAAAGTGAGTCGCAGCGCGACACGATCTCGTGGCCGAACAGCGCGAAATTCGGCCAGGCGTATCCGGACGGCCGTCCATCGCACGCGCTCGACTACAAGGCCGTCGTCGAAACCGCCGTCTGGGCCGCCATGCCGCAGCGCGAGATTGCCGAGGGCTGCACGCAGTGCCATTACAACCAGACCAAGTGCGATGCCTGCCATACCCGGCACCAATTCTCGACAGTCGAAGCGCGCAAGCCCGAGGCGTGCGCGACTTGCCACAACGGCATCGACCACAATAATTTTGAAGCCTACATGCTCTCCAAGCACGGCACCCAGTTCGCCGCGCTGGGCAACACCTGGAACTGGAACGTGCGCCTGAAGGACGCCTTCACCAAGGGCGGGCAGACCGCGCCCACCTGCCAGACCTGCCACATGGAATACGAAGGCCAGTATGGCCACAACCTGGTTCGCAAGTCGCGTTGGGGCAATTACCCGATGGTGCCGGGCGTCGTGGAAGACATCGATACACCGTGGGCCAAACAGCGACTGGCCGCGTGGGAGGGAACCTGCAGCCAGTGCCACTCGCCGCGATTCTCCAGTTCCTACCTGGCCATGATGGACAAAGGCACGGCGCAAGGCGTCGCCAAGGCCGAAGTGGCGTACAACGTCGTGCAGAAGCTCTATGACGACAAGTTGCTGCCCGGGCAGTTGACCAACCGGCCGGCGCCGCTGCTGCCGGACAAGGATGGGGCTCACCAGTTCTTCCAGCTGTTCGAGACCAACGGCAACAATCCGTCATGGGCCGACATCCTGGGCGTGCATCTGTTCGAAAACGACACATCGAAGTTGCATGTGGCGCTGGCCCATGTAAACCCGGGCGGATGGACATACACGGCGGGCTGGGAACAGCTCAACCTGACCTACACGAAGATCATGGACCAGGATACGCAACTGCGTCGCATGGCGGCGTTGGAAAAGAACGTGGCCGCGCTGCAGGGCAAGCACACCGGTGGCGTGCTGAATCTCGACAGCACCGGCAAGCAGGTTGCCTTCGGCGGCTTGGGTGGCGCGATGCTGCTGGCCGGCATCGCGCTGGTCGGCCGACGCCGGCGCGAGGGTAACGATGATTGAAATCCGCACGTCGCGGGCGCCGGCAAATGAGCGCAATGGCTGCCCGTCCCGTTAAAAGATTCCTCCCGCCGCTGGGCCTGGCTCTGGCGACGGGAGGACTGCTCCTGCTCGGCTGGGTTGCCCACGCCGTACTGAAGCCCATTCCCGCACCCTACCATTACCAGCAGGTCGCCGAAGCCGATGCCGGCGGCCATGACAAGCTGGACACCCAGGCGTGGCCGAACCTTGCGATCGGCAAATACGAAATGCGGGTCGATGGCATCGACAAGCCCGTCGCGGTCATGCATGTCGCACGTCGCGGCGATGCCGCCCCGGTGATGATCGACTGGGACAATCGCAGCGAAGAGCCGTTGGCGTCGCTTGATGTCAGCTTTCCCGATCTGGCGGATGTGGCGCAAGCGATTGACAAATACACCCCGAAAGATGCGCTCGTCCTGGCCTGGTGGGATACCTCGCGCCAGATCCAGTTGTTGTGCGGGCGCAAAGCCGAATTCGATGCGTATCTCGGCCAACCCGTCATCCTGCCGGCGTTCTGGCGCGCACAAACCGCCGCGATCGAAAAATACGAGCGCGAATTCTGGGGCGCCCACCCGAGCGCCACGCAGCAACGGGATTTCGCACGCTTTGCCGACGCGCTGTCGGAAGATGTGGCGACCGGGACCGCCGGCCTGCGCGAACTGGCGGGAGGGCGCGAGGCTTATCTCGTGGTGCAGGTTTCGGACATCTACAAATTGGGGCTGATGCGACCGGACCGCCTCGGCATCGCGTCAAGGAGCTTCAGGTTGCAAAGCGACATACATGGCAACATCAATGCCGTGGACCAATGGATGCGGGAGAAAAAATACAGCGCCTACGGCCTGCAGAAGCTCGCGGACAATCAGGTACGCGCCTATTTCCTGACCGACGTCCGCAGCGGCAATACGCTGCTCGCGCAAATGCTGCCGTTCACTACGTCCAAACCCACCGAACTGCGCGCCGTGCAACTCGTCTACCAGCATGGTGGCTACTGGATCTACAAGCTGCCAGCCGCCGCAACGTCGCATTGATCGGCCCCGCCGATTGCCGCGCCGGCCTATACAATGGCCGCCCGTACAGACTTCGCACGCACGCGCATGCACATCTTCAAGCGGTTCCAGATCGAGGCGGCGCATCGGCTGCCGAACGTGCCGGCCGGGCACAAGTGCGCGCGGCTGCACGGGCACTCGTTCGAGGTCGAAGTCCACGTATCCGGCGCGGTCGACGAACATACCGGCTGGGTGATGGATTTCGCCGACATCAAGAGCGCGTTCGCACCGGTTTTCGACCAGCTCGACCATCATTACCTCAACGAGGTGCCGGGCCTGGCGAACCCGACCAGCGAGAATCTGGCGCGCTGGATCTGGGAACAGCTCAAACCGGCGCTGCCGGCGCTGAGCGAAGTCCGCATCCGCGAAACCTGCACGTCGGGATGCATCTACCGCGGCTGACCGGCCATGTGCGCTTGCGCAATTTCCAAGTCATTGTTGCGCGATTTGACCAGAATGTTTTCCAATTTATCCATAATGCTCAATATCTTAAGATATATGCTCCAATAGCGGACCGTCGTTGTTGCATTGCAACAAATACTCCTGTATAGTGCGCCTCACACTCCCACCATACCCATGAGGACACACCCATGTACGAGCAGATCAACAGCCAAGTGATGGCCCTGAGCAAGAGCTTCGCCGACAACGCGTTCAAGGCCCAGAGCCTGGCCGCCGAAGGCATGGAGCGCATCGCCAACCTGCAGCTCAAGACGCTGGAAAACCGCGTCGCCGCCACGGTCGAGTTCTGGTCCGAAGCCGCCGAAGTGCGCGATTTCGACGGCATCAAGGCGATCTGGCCGAAGAGCGTGAACCTGGTGAAGGAATCCACCGAGAAGTTCTACGCCAACGGCCAGGAAATCTTCGGCCTCACGCTCAAGACCACCGAAGCGCTCGGCCAGCTGGCCAAGGGCAGCTTCGAAGCCGCCAACGACAACTTCACCAAGCAGGTGAACTCGGTCAAGAAGGCCGCTGCCAAGTAATGACCCCGCGGGCCACGCGCCCGCACGTCAGGGATACGCCGCGCGAGCCTCCCCTCCCCTGGATTTCCGCGGCGTTCGAGCCGGGTGATTTTTCACCCGGCTTTTTTTATGCACCGCCGACGGACCTCGCTGCGCAACCACGAAAGCGGCCGCGGTCGTCAACCCACCATCTTGCGCTTTGTGCCAAACTCGGCAGCCGCCATGCCCAGCCTCATCGTCACCTCGGGAACCCTTGCCGGCCAGGTGTTCGGATTTTCCGACACGGCCGTGGTTGGCCGCGGCCAGTTTTCCGAGGTGCGCCTGAATGATCCGACGGTGTCGCGCCGGCACGCCCTGATCCGCCGCAATGCCGGGCAATGGGAGGTCAGCGACCAGGACAGCGCCAACGGCACCGTGCTGCGTGGCGCCAAGCTCGTCGGCACCCTGGCGCTGCACGATGGCGACACCGTGTGCTTCGGCGAGGTCGTCGCCGTATTCCATATCGCCGACATCGAACGGCCTTCGCTGCGGCCCGGCGCGCTCAAATCCGATCCGCGCAAATCGCGCCCACGCGTCGAACGGCGCGGTGCGGCGGGCCCGCTGGGCTTGCGCGACCTGCTGGCTCGCCTGAAACTGTTTTGCGACATCGGTGCGCTGTCGCGGCGCACACTGGATTTGCGCACCACGCTGGACGAAGCGCTGCGCGCGATCCTCGCGGCGTTTCCGCAGGCCAGCCACGCCGCCGTATATGCCGCCGACGCCGGCCGCGAATCGCTGGCGCGCCTGGCGCAGTGCAGCGCACCGCAGAGCGCTGACGGTTTTGCGCAAGCCGCCGACTTCGTGCGCGATGCCCTGCACGTGGAATACGGCATCGAGGTCGCCGACGACGAAGCGCGCCAGGAGCTGGCCGCGCGCCTGAAAACCCGCTCGGTACCGGCCGCGATGCTGGCGATGCCTTTGCGCCTAGGCGGAGAAACCCTCGGCGCGCTGTACCTGGAAAGCGCATCCGCTGCCCACGCCTGGCAAGCCGCCGATCGCGAATTGTTCGCCGGCGTCGCCGGGCAACTGGCCTGGCTGGTTGCCAGCCAGCAGGCGCAATCGCCCGAACGACTCGTTGAAGCGCACGACCTGGCACTCGCACGCCGCATCCAGCAACGCTTCCTGCCGCAGTCGGCGCCGGTCCTGCCGGGCTGGCGCTTTGCCGACAGTTACGCCGCCGCGCGCGTAATCGGCGGGGACTATTTCGACTACATCCACTTCCGCGACGGTCGCCACGGCATCGTCATCGCCGACGTCTCCGGCAAGGCGGTCTCCGGCGCCTTGTACATGGCGCGGCTGTCGGCGCAGGTGCGCGTGCTGGCGCGCAACGTGGGCGGACCGGACGAATTCCTCGAAGCCCTGAACCGCAAGCTCGCGCAGGAACTGGAACCGGGCATGTTCGTGACCATGCTCGCCGCGGCACTGGAACCGGAATCGGGCACGTTGCAGTTCGCCAACGCCGGCCACCCGGCGCCCCTGTTGCGTGAGGCCAACGGCCGCGTGCACGAAATCGGCGAGCACGGCGCACTGCCGCTGGGGGCGATGCCGGACACGAGCTTCCCGCTGCACGGGGCGACGATCGCCCCCGGTGCCTTGCTGCTGCTCTACACCGATGGCCTGGACGAAGCGCACGACGTGGCGCAGCAATTGTTCGGGAAGGAGCGCGTGATGCGCACCTTGGCAGGCAGTGGCGATCGCGCGCAAGGCGCGCTGGATGCGCTGCTCGCCGATGTGGCGCGATTTACCAGCGGGCAGGTGCAGAGCGACGACCTGACCCTGATCGCGCTGTCGCGCGAGCAAGGTGGCGCGGTAAAGCGCTCACGCTGAACCCACACGGCCATGAGTGCTTGATTGCCGGCGCTGCGCAGCGGCGCGTTTGTTTTCCCGCCCCCGTTTGGCGGAGAAGCAAAGGCTGCTCCTTGCCCTGCGGCCACCCCAGCGTTTCCTTCCTCCGTTTACGGGGGAAGGTGGCCGCAGGCCGGAAGGGGGCAAACAATGCAAAAGCTCTGCGCATGTTCCGCCCCCATCCGTCGTTGCCGTGACATCTTTCCCCGCTTTGGGGGGAAGGCCCGCGGCGCCGTTCACCAACTCAAACCGCCGCTGCTGTCCACGCCATTGGCGAAGATCAAGTCGGCCTCGACGCGAATCAGGCGCAATTGCTGCGGCGCGGCCGCGAACGTTCCGCCCGTGCCATCCGGCTCGCCGGCCTGCGAGGCACGCAGGCCGCACAGGCCGGTATTCGTCAATACCAGCTTGCCGGCGCTGAACGTGCAGGTGCTCGGCGTCCAGGTATCGAACGCAACCGGCATTCCGCTGCTGGCGCTGGCGAACACACTTACATAGTTGCCGAAGCCCATGCGCGCCGATGGCGCAAACGCCACCGATTGCCCGATCTGAATCGACACGGGTACGTATTGATTGAGCGTGCCACCATTGCCGAGTTGGCCGTAGCCATTGCCGCCCCAGCATCTGAGCGCACCGGCCGTGGTCAGCGCGCAGGTGTGGATGCCGCCCGCCTCGATCGCCCCCACGCCGCTACCCAAGCCGGAGACGGCAACCGGTGTGCTTCTATCCGTGGTGCTGCCATCGCCGAGCTGGCCGGAGGAGTTCAAACCCCAGCATGTGAGCACACCAGCCGTGGTCAGCGCGCAGTTGTGGGCGGAACCTGCCGCGATCGCCGACATGCCGCTGTTCAAACCGGAGACGGCGACTGGCGTGGTGCGGTTCGTGGTGCTGCCGTCGCCGAGCTGGCCGTTGGAGTTCCAGCCCCAGCATTTGAGCGCACCGGCCGCGCTTAGCGCACAGGTGTGGGAATAGCCCGCCGAGATCGCCGCCACGCCACTGCTCAACCCGGAAACCGCGACCGGCGTGCTTCTACTCGTGGTGCTGCCGTCGCCGAGCTGGCCGGAGACATTGGAGCCCCAGCACTTGAGCGCGCCGGCCGTGGTCAGCGCGCAGGTGTGACCTGCGCCTGCCGTGATCGCCGCCACGTCGCTGTTCAAACCGGAGACGGCGACTGGCGTGGTGCGGTTCGTGGTGCTGCCGTCGCCGAGCTGGAAGGCGTAGTTGTCGCCCCAGCACTTGACCGCACCGGCCGTGGTCAGGGCGCAGGTGTGTTCACGACCTGCCGCGATCGCCGCCACGCCGCTGCTTAAGCCGGAAACGGCGACCGGCGTGCTGCGGTTCGTAGTACTGCCGTCGCCGATCTCGCCGAGTAAGTTGAAGCCCCAGCACTTGACCGCACCGGCCGTGGTCAGTGCACAGGTATGGTTAGAACCGGCCGTGATCGCCGCCACGCCGCTGCCCAAGCCGGAGACGACGACCGGCGTGGTTCTATCCGTGGCGCTGCCGTCGCCGAGCTGGCCGAAGTCGTTCCCGCCCCAGCACTTGACCGCACCGGCCGTGGTCAGGACGCAGGTGTGATGGCCGCCTGCAGCGATCGCCGCCACGCCGCTGCTCAAGCCGGAGACGGCGACCGGCGTGACTCTATCCGTGACGCTGCCGTCGCCGAGCTGGCCGTAGACGTTGTTGCCCCAGCACTTGACCGCACCGGCCGCGCTTAGCGTGCAGGTGTGGGAATAGCCTGCAGCGATCGCCGCCACGCCTTGTACCGGCAAGTAATTGACGCCATCGAGCACATTGACCGGCGTGTTGCTGTCCGATGTACTCGCATTGCCAAGCTGGCCGTTGGAGTTCGAGCCCCAGCATTTGAGCACAATGGCCGTGGTCAGCGCGCAGGTGTGATAGCCACCGGCAGCGATCGCCGCCACGCCGCTGCCCAAGCCGGAGACGGCGACCGGCGTGTCATGGTCCGTGTTGCTGCCGTCGCCGAGCTGGCCGGAGACATTGGAGCCCCAGCACTTGACGCTACCGCCCGTGGTCAGGGCGCAGGTGTGATAGACGCCTGCAGCGATCGCCGACATGCCGCTGCTCAAGCCGGAGACGGCGACCGGCGTGGTGCGGCTCGTGGTGCTGCCGTCGCCGAGCTGACCGTAGTAGTTCCAACCCCAGCACTTGACCGCACCGGCCGTGGTCACGGCGCAGGTGTGATTGAAACCGGCGGCGATCGCCGCCACGTCACTGCCCAAGCCGGAGACGGCGACCGGCGTGCTTCTATCCGTGGTGCTGCCGTCGCCGAGCTGGCCGTTGCCGTTGTAGCCCCAGCATTTGACCGCACCGGCTGTGGTCAGGGCGCAGGTGTGGAAAGCACCTGCCGCGATCGCCGCCACGCCGCTGCCCAAGCCGGAGACGACAACCGGCGTGGCGCTGTTCGTGGTGCTGCCATTGCCAAGCTGGCCGAAGTCGTTCCTACCCCAGCACTTGACCGCACCGGCCGTGGTCAGGGCGCAGGTGTGATAGAAACCGGCGGCGATCGCCGCCACGCCGCTACCCAAGCCGGAGACGGCGACCGGCGTCGTTCTAGCTGCAGTACTGCCGTCGCCGAGCTGGCCGTAGCCGTTGTAACCCCAGCACGTGACCGCACCGGTCGAGCTCAACGCGCAGGTGTGATAGCCCACCACAGCAACCTGGGTGACGGTTGCATCCAGCATGCTGGACGTTTGCGCCGCGAGCGGCGAGGCCATGGCCAGGCTCAACAACCAGGCCCAACCCCGGCGCCCGGCGACGGCGCGCAGGCAAGCGTCGATCCACGGACGCAACTGCGCGTTCGCGCTGGACATTGGCAGGTTTTTCACGAGCGACTCCCCAGTCGAAATGATCGCCGCCTGACGCGGTCGGCATGGTTCCGGCTGCGCGACACGTACTTGTGTCGCGCGGCGCGAGCGATGACCCATGGGAAGTAACGAGCGAGCCCGTGAAATCCGGCCACGGCGCCGTTGCGCGACCGCGACCGCGGCCGCTAGGATTTTCCGAACAGCGCCTTGAGTTTCGCCAGCCATCCGGCTGGTGCCGCCGGCGCAGGCGGCGACACGCGCACGGGCGTGATCGCGGGTGAGCTCACGTAGGCAGCCGCAACCATCGGCTTGAGACCCAGCACGCTTGCCGCGGCGCGCGCGAGCGCTTGCGCCTGCGGATGCGCCGGCGCAGGCGATCGCCCGGCGCCCAGCAGTCGCGCCGCCTGCTGGGCGAGTTCGGCTTCCGGGCGCGGTTTGGACGCCTGGCCGAATGCGGCGTCGCGATTGGCGAAGATCGCGAACAACTTGCTGAATCCGGTCATGTCGAACACCTGGCGCACCGAGGCATTCAATCCGCACAATTTCAGTTCGCCTTTGCCGCCATCGAGCTTCTTGGCAAGCCCCAGCAAAACACGCAGCCCAGCGCTGCTGACATAACCGATGCCGGTCAGGTCGAACAGGTAGCGGCTCTCGCCGGCGGCAAGCAGATCCTGCAGGACCAGTTCCACATCCGCCGCGGTTTCGGTATCCAGGCGACCGGACAGCGCGAGGATGCGCACGCCGTCTTGTTGTTCCTGGGTGATCTGGATGGCCATTCAAAGACTCCACTCCAAGCAACCGTCCATGGTGCGGCAACCGGCCCGGCCATCCCATAGCCGGGCGTTCGGCCTCGCGCGACATGCGTTTCATCGCATGTCGCAAGCACTCGACCTCACCCTTCTCTGAACACGAACCGCGCCGCGCCGATCTGGATCACATCCTCGTTGGCGAGCGGGCGTTCGCGCACCTTTTCCGCATTCACGCGCGTGCCGTGCTTGCTGCCCAGGTCGACGATGGTGAAACCGCCCATGCTGACCACGATCTTGGCGTGCTTGGGATCGACCCCGGGCCCACCGATGCGCACGTCGTTGCCGGCGTCCGCGCCGATGTCGATGGGCTTGAGCGTGAGTGTGTACGTCTGCTTGCCGGCTTCCGGATTCTGGGGCACCAGGCGCGCGGCACGGAAAATCTGCGTCGCGCCGCCGGCCGCGGCTGGTGCAGGCGCCGCAGCGGGCGGGCGCGCGGGTTCGGGAATGTTGATCGCCGACATGGTCTGCGTCTTGTTCGGCGGCGCATCGCCGCCGACCACGCTGGCGACTTCCTGGGTGCGCGCCTGCGCTTCAGCCAGGTCCGCCATGGAGAACCGGTTGGTACCGCCGGCGTCGGCTTGTTCGAGTTCGCTTTCGCTGTGGAAGGCCTCGAGGAACCGCGCCTTCAATTCCAGCCCGCGTGCGCGCGCCTGGCCGCGTTCGGCGACGGTGGTCTCGATCGCCTTCATGCGCTTGCCGAATTCCTTGTCGTCGAATTCACCCAGCTGGTGGCGCAGCTCCAGCTCCTGCTGATCGAGCTTGACCGCTTCGTGATCGGCCTCGAAGCGTGCGAGCAGGGCGCGCAGGCGCGCGTACTGTTCGCGCGCGGCCTGCTTGAGCGGGGCGGCTTCCGTATCCAGCGCGGCAATGCGTTTTTCGTAGTCGGCGCGCACGCGCACGTAGACCGCGTCGGCGAAATTGGACTTCATCGCCGCCATCGATTTCAGGCGTTCGCTCAACTGGTCGTGCTCCTGCTTGAGCGTCTTGAGCGACTCGATCGCCGACAGGTCGATCGCCGACAACGCGCCCTGCCATTCGTTTTCGTTCGTGGCCATGCCGCTTTCCTCCTCAGGCGCCGATCAGTTCGACTTCGATCGAACCAAAGCGCAGTTTGTCGCCGGCCTTCACCGGCATGGCGACGCCGGTTTGCAGGCGCTCGCCGTTCAGATAGGTGCCATTGGTCGTGGCCGCATCCTCGCGCACCAGATACTGCGCGCCTTCGCGCAGCAACGTCGCATGGCGACGGCTGAGCGTGCGCTGCACGTCGTAAGGGCCCAGATCGATTTCCGGCGTGGTGCCGGTCGCCGGATCCGGACGGCCGATCAGGAAATGCTCGCGCGTTGCATCCAGCGGGACAACCTGGTTCGCGGCGACCACGCGCATGGCCAGTGCAACCGGCACGACGGGCTCCGGTTTGGGCGGTGGCGGTGGCGGTGGTGCCTCGACCGGCTTTGCCGGCGGTGGGGCGGCGGCTGGCTTGGGTGCCGGCGGCGCTGCCGCGGGCCTGGCTGGTGCCGGTGCCGGCACCACCGGTCGCGCCGCTTCGACCAGGCACGACTCCAGGTGGCACACGCGCGCGGCGAACTTGCGCAGCATGGCCACGCCGATGTCGGCATTGAGCCCGACCATCTCGGGCAAGGCCGAGCGCTCGATGCGCAAGAGGCGGCTGCGGACCTTGGCGATGGCGCTCACGGTATGCGGTTGTTTGTCGAGCAGCGCCGCCTCGCCGCAGCAATCGCCCGGACCGAGCGATATCAACGCGTCGCCAGCCCCGGCGGGAAACAGGTCGATCTGCCCGGATTCGATGATGTAGAGCTCGCCGCCGGCATCGCCTTCCTTGAACAAGGTGCTGCCGGCAGCCACTTCGACGAAAAGGTCTTTGCCCGAAGCCATGGTGTGCGTATCCGTGAGGCGGCCGCAGCGCGGCCGTCCGATTATGCCGATGCTTGCCCGCGCAAGGCAATTGCCTAGCCTTTCACACAATCTTGCATGCGACCCGGCTAGATTGCACGCATGTTGCGCGCCATTGGCCACATCCTGATCGCCACGGTGATGCTGCCCGGGCTTGCCGCGGCGGCGCAAAGCGTGACCTTGCCGGCCTGGGTCTGCACGCATCCGGATGCGATTTTCGTATCCGGTTTCGAGGCTGGCGAGATCGCGGTGCCACACTCGCCATCCAACGGCAGCGGCGGGGCGTATCCGGGCAACATCACGCGTGTCGTGAATGTGCCGGGCTTGGGCAACCAGACGTACTACCTGTATTTGCCGTCCGACTACACGCCTGCCCGGCCGTGGCCGGCCATCCTCGTCCTGCATGGGGCAGGCGGACCCGGCACCTCGGATTTCTACGCACAGCAGGTGCGGTCGGATTGGAGTTCGATCGCCGCCGCGCAGGAATTCGTGGTGATTTCCACGGTCGGCACCAATGCGAGTGGTGGCTGGTCACCGGGCAACGATATCCCGATCATGTCCGCGCAATTGGACGACGCAGCCGCGAACTACAACATCGACGCCGATCGCATCTACCTGTGGGGATTCTCGGCCGGCGCCCACCTGGCGCATGCGCTGGGATTGAACAACACCGACTATTTCGCCGCCTATGGCGTGAGCGCCGGTTCGCTCACCCAATACGCATGCAGTGACGACGGTTCTTTCCAACCCACCTGCAATGCCTTGCTGGGTGGCGCGCCGCGCAAGATTCCGGTGGATATCCATCTTGGAAATTCCGATCCGCTATACACCACCTACGGCGCCGGCAACGACCCGACCCGCTTCCAGAACAACGGATGGGTGTTGAACCAGAACCTGTATTACACACTGTTCTCGGGCGGCCACGCCTACACCGTTCCGCAACTGGGCCAGATCTGGGGCAACCTGTGCCGCGCGGCGGCAATTCCATGATGTGTTTTCCGTAAGGGTTTACGATAGCCATTGGGGCAGGGGGGAAGTCATGTCGCGTTTTTTTGCCACGCTGCTCGCCGCGGCCGCGGTTGCGCAGGTTTCGAGCGTCCAGGCCGACACGTTGGTCTACGATGACGCGCTGGCGCCGGGCTTCGCCAACTATTCGTACAACGCCATGGTCAACCTGGCAGCTACGTCGCCGGTGCATTCGGGCATGCAATCGATCGCCTTCGCGCCGTCTGCATACGGCGCGTTCAAGGTGGCGAGCATGGCATTGCTCAACACCGCGACAACGCCGCGCCTGCATTTCTGGTTTTACGGCAGCGTCGCGCAATGCCAGGCGCTATCGATCCTGCTCGAGCGAAATTTTTCCGGCATGGATGGGCAAATCGGCACGACCGGCGCGCTTTCCGCCTACGTCAATTGCAGCGCGCTGGCCATGCCGCACTGGGTCGAAGTCACCGCCGACCTGACCGCGGCGCCGGTCGCGTATTCGGGCAATTTCGATCGCTTCTCGCTGTTCAACGGCAGCGGCGGCAACCCGGGCACGATGTACGTGGACGACATCGCCCTGCTCGCGCCGGCCAACGACCTGATCTTCCGCAATGGTTTCGAAGGCAGCGCCGTCCCGCCGCCAGCCTGCGGCATGACCATCCAGCACGGCGTCACCGTCACGCCCGCGCCTGGCGACGCGATGGTGAGCGACGTGTTCGACTGGTGCGATGCGTCGGGCAAGCCGCGCGAGGCGGTGCTGGCGCACAACGACCAGACCGGCGCCAACGCCGGCGTCTACGCCAATCACGGCGGCTCGTTGCAGCAGTTCAGCTATCGCATGCCGGACAATTCCACGCGCACGGCCAGCATCACCACCTACGGCAATGGCGGCTACGGCGGGTTCGGCTATGTGGTGTCGCATTCGGCGTGGCAATCGGATGGCTATTGCAATGGCGACGATTCGCCGCTCGGCTACAGCTTCAGCGGAACCTGGTCGCGCGTATTTGAAGGGCGCCACCACGCGATCTTCCGCTTCCAGCAGAATTACCAGCGCCACTGCGGACCGAATCCGAATCCGCCCACGACCCTGGTGCCGGTGACGATCGACTGGATTTTTTCCAGTGGCCGCGACAACCCGGTGTGGGCGATCACCTACGACATGAGTGCGATCGCGCAAGACTTCCTGTTCGACGATTCGCGCGCACCGTATGGCGAACTCAATATCGACGGCAGTGGCGGCAACAACATCGACGGCGTGGCCTGGGGCGACCGCTATCAATTCACCAGCACCGGCGCGACACCGCTCACGCTGGCCAGTTCGTGGACGTGGTCGGCGCCCAATACCGTTCCGTTCGTCAAGGAATGGATCGCCAGCAGCAATGCGACGATGGGCCTGGTGCAGACACAGACCATCGGCCAGCACGATGCCGGCGGCGGACGCAATCCCTATTATCTGGATGTCACCGCGTACTGGGGCAAGACCTCGGCCAACGGCAATGCCTGTGGCGCCGACAAGATGCCCTGCCCGGATGCGTGGCCCTACCAAGCCAATGCCTATTCCATCGGCGCTGGCGCGAATGCCAACGCACGCCTGACCTGGGGCGCCCAGTACGGCTTTCTCGGGCAGGCAAGCTATGCGTCGAACCAGACCATCGTGCCGGATCCGGACAATGGACCCTATTTGTCCGGTTGGCCGCGCCAGAGCTATTCGGTTTATGTCGTGCTCGGTCCGCACAGCACGCTGCCGGTCGAAGCCCAGCGCGGCCAGGTCGAAAACGCACAGTCGCTGACGCTGAGTGCGAGCGTCGGCAGCGTGGCGACCACCGGCCCGGCCGGCGTCAATCGCATGGACACCATCTCCTATGCGCCAGCCGGCTACGATCCAATCCGCGGCGCGCTGACCTTTGTGGGCGCATCCAACGCGCTGGATGCGAATATCGCCGTCGGCAATGGCAGCCTCACCAATCCGTTGATCATCGTGCGCGGTTACACCGGCGCGAACTATCCCGGGACGGTCAGACTCAACGGCACGGCCCTGGCCATGGATGCGGACTATTTCCCGTCCCTGCGCGGTGCTCCCGACAACGAATTGTGGATCACGCTCAACCGCAGCCTGATGGGAACGAACAACCGCCTGCAAATAACGCCATAGCCCCGCCTGCACGCCGCCGGCGGCGGCGGTGGCGACGGGCGGGAAATACCCTGGATTCGGTTGCGGCGCCGATACGCTGCCCGCTATAATGCGCGGCCTTGTCCACCGGCCTGCCCGGCTTCGCCGCAAGGTGGCCGGAAACAAGGCCAAGGCGCATCGCTGCAATGCAAAACTCCATCGCTGCCGGAAGGCGGCTCGCCATTCGCGTCGTCCTCGCGCAAGCGCTGGCGACGGTGCTGGTGGCAGCGGGTTTCGCCTGGCGCGGATGGCACGACGCGCTGGCGGTTTTGGCCGGTGGCGGCGTGGTGGTGTTGGGGACGGCCGTGCTGGCGTTGCGTCTGTTCGCCGGACCTCCGGCGGCGGCGGGAACGGTGCTGGCAAGGATGATCGTCGGCAACCTGTTGCGCTGGTGCGTGATCGGAGTCGGCCTTTATTTGGCGATGGTCACGGCAAGGTTGCCGGGTTTGCCCGTGTTGTGCGGGCTGATCGCGGCGCTGTTGCCGCAGTTGTTCGGGCTGCACGAAGGTCTCGCGCAGCGCAATCCGCCGGCGACGGCGGCGCAAAAGTAAACCAATTGACGTGTTGAACCGGGATTTCGGATAGCTGCAATGGCCACAGAAGCCGCCCACGACGCCGCCCATTACATCCTGCACCACCTGACCTACCTGCAGCTCGACCTGCACACGGGCAAGATCGTGGAGAACGCGCAGGGCTTCTGGGTACTGAACCTGGATTCGGTGTTTTTCTCGCTGGTGCTGGCGGCCGCCTTCATCTGGATGTTCGGTTCCGTCGCGCGCCGCGCCAATGCCGGCGTGCCCGGGCGTTGGCAGAATTTCGTCGAAATGTGCGTCGGCTTCGTCGACAGCCAGGTCAAGGATGCCTACCACCACGGCGCGAAGTTCGTCGCGCCGATGGCGCTGCTGGTCGGGTTCTGGGTGTTCTTCATGAACTTCATGGACCTGTTGCCCATCGACCTGCTGCCCAAGATCGGCGGCGGACTCGGCGTGGATCACCTGCGCGTGGTGCCCTCGGCCGATCCGAACGTCGCGCTCGGCATGTCGATCACGGTGTTCGTCATCGCCATGAGCTACAGCTTCGTGGCCAAGGGCTTCAAGGGCGTCGGCGCGGAATTCCTGTTCCATCCTTTCGGCAAGTGGATGATGCCGGTCAACTTCCTGCTCAAGTGCGTGGAAGAACTGGCCAAGCCGGTGAGTCTGGGCCTGCGACTGTTCGGCAACATGTACGCGGGCGAGATCATCTTCATCCTGCTCGCCTGCTTCACGCTCAATTATGTGCCGACCAGCCTCGGCGACAACCTCGGCTTCCTCGTGCAGGTGCTGCTCGCCACCGGCTGGACGATCTTCCACGTCCTGATCATTTCGCTGCAGGCCTACATTTTCATGGTCCTGACCGTCGTCTACATGGCGATGGCGGCGGACCATCATTGATTCACCTTTCCATTCAACCGCAACACACTCGGAGATACACATGGATATCAGCGCACTCGCTTCCGTTGAAGGCCTCACCGCCATTGCGGCCGGCCTCATGCTCGGCCTCGGCGGCATCGGCGCCGCCATCGGCATGGGCCTGATGGGCGGCAAGTTCCTTGAAGGCGCCTCGCGCCAGCCCGAACTCGTGCCGATGCTGCAGGGCAAGATGTTCCTGCTGGTCGGCCTGATCGACGCGATTCCGATCATCGGCGTGGGTATCGCGCTGTACCTGATCTTCGTCGA
>JAFEFO010000011.1 GCA_018240565.1 Pseudomonadota bacterium
CTCATTGAAGGCATCAACAACAAGATCAAAGTCATCAAACGCATGGCCTATGGCTTCCGCGACGATGCCTACTTCTTCCTCAAGATTCGCGCTGCGTTTCCCGGAAAGCCGTGAAGAACCTAAAAAAAACCCGGGCATCACTGCCCGGGGTTTCTTGTATCCGTGACGCGGGTGACTTACGCCACCTGCACCTCATCGGCCTGCATGCCCTTCTGGCCCTGCACGGCGACGAAGGTCACGCGCTGGCCCTCGGCCAGGGTCTTGAAACCCGAACCCTGGATGGAACGGAAATGCACGAAAAGGTCCGGGCCGCTTTCCGGCGTGATGAAACCGAAACCCTTCGCATCGTTGAACCACTTGACGGTACCCGACTGACGCTCTGCCATGACTTGCTCCTGAAACAATGGAAATGACGCAGTCCGGAAACATTCCGGGCCGCGACTGTTTTGCCAAGGGAGAAGCGTGGAGGGCGATGAAGCAAATCGTTAAGATCGACCGCATCAGGCCACAATTCACCGTGACCTTTGCAAACACAGTCTGAAAAGTATACAGGAAATCGCCGCGCAAGGCGAATCCCGGCCAAAAACGTCGCCCGGTTGCCTGCCACCCGCCCGTCGTTGCGGGCCAGGTCGCAGGCCGTTTGCCCTGCGGGAAGGCGGTGTGGCGGGTTCCACGGCCCGGCCGGGACGGCAGGCCGGCAATACCCCCGGGAAGGGCGCGAAACCGGGCCAGGGGTGCCGACCGTTGCCGCCGCAAATAGGCGTAGACTGCGCGACTGGCGTGGCGCATGAATGACCTGATCCGGGGGAAACATGACGACTCCTTCAGCCGCAACGAGCCTGGCGCAAGCCTTCGATGACGACGCCTGGGACGACTTGCTCAACTACATCGAAGAGCACCGCGTCATCCCGATCATCGGGCCGGATCTGTTGCGCGTGCAGACCGACACCGGCCTGCGCCCGCTGTACGTGTGGCTCGCCGAAAAACTCGCCGCGCGATTGTCTGTGGATACCACCGCGCTGCCACAGCCGCTGACCCTGAACGACGTGATGTGCAGCTACCTCGGCCAGCGCGGACGCCGCGAGGAAGCCTACACGCGCTTGCGCTCGATCATGCGCGAGGTGCAATTTGAACCGCCGCTGGCGCTGCGGCAACTGGCGCAGATCACCGACTTCGACTTGTTCGTCACCACCACGTTCGATCCGCTCCTGGAAAACGCGCTCAATCAGGAACGCTTCGGCGGCCAGCCGTCCACCGAAGTCGTCGCCTATGCGCCCAATCGCGTCGCCGACCTGCCGTCCGAACGCAGCCAGATGCAGCGCACGGTGCTGTACCACCTGCTCGGGCGGCTGTCCGCGTCGCCGACTTATGTGTTGTCCGACGAGGACATGCTGGAGTTCATCTGCGCGCTGCAGTCCGAGCACCTCACGCCGGAAAAACTCTTCCACGAACTCGAGCACAATCATCTTTTGCTGATCGGCAGCGATTTTTCCAACTGGCTGGCACGCTTGTTCCTGCGCATGGCCAAGCGCAGGCGCTTGTCCGATCCGCGCGACGTCACCGAAGTGCTTGCCGACGACCACACCACCAAGGACGAGCGCCTGGTCGCCTTCCTGCAGCAGGTCAGCGTGCGCACCCGTGTCTACGGCGGCGCCGAAGCCTTCGTCGCCGAACTGCACCAGCGCTGGAACGCACGCCAGCGTCCCGCCTCCGCCGCATCGAGCGCGAACGCGCCGACGCGCTTCCTGCCGCCAGCGCGCGAGATGCCCGAAAACGCCATCTTCATCAGCTATGCGCGCGAGGATTTGCCCGCCGTGCAGCGCCTGAAGGCGGGCATGGACGCGGCCGGACTCACGACCTGGTTCGACCTGGATCGCCTGGAAGGTGGCGACGACTACGACCGCAAGATTCGCGCGAATATCGCGCGTTGCAGTTTCTTCGTGCCGGTGATCTCGGCGACGACGCAACGCCGCCATGAGGCCTACTTCCGCCGCGAATGGAGCTACGCCGTGGATCGCAGCCGCAGCATCGCCGAAGGCGCCGTGTTCATCCTGCCGGTGTGCATCGACGACACGCCCGAAGCCACCGCGCTGGTGCCCGAACATTTCAAGGCCGTGCACATGACGCGGCTGCCCGAAGGCGAACCCACGCCGGAGTTCCTGCGCCGATTGCGTGAACTGTTTTCGGGGAGAAGCGCATGAGCGGCATCGATAGCGGAGACACCACCGTAGCGCTTGATCCGGAAAACCCGTGGCTCGGGTTGTTCTCGTATTCCGAGGAAACCCGAGCGTATTTCCATGGCCGCGACGAGGAAGCCGCCGAGCTCGCGCGGCGCGTGCAGCGCAAATTGCTGACCGTGCTGTTCGGCCAATCGGGCCTGGGCAAGACCTCGTTGTTGCGCGCGGGCCTGGTGCCACGCCTGCGCACCGAAAGTTTCTGTCCGGTCTATGTGCGCGTGGATTACGCGCCGGATTCGCCGGCGCCGGCCGAGCAGATCAAGCAGGCGATCCTGCGCGCCACCGCCGAGGCCGGGCACTGGTCGCGCCCGGGCAGCGCGATCGAAGGCGAGTCGCTGTGGGAATTCATGCACCACCGCGAAGACCTGCTGCGCGACCGCGGCGGCAACACGCTGATGCCGCTGCTGATCTTCGACCAGTTCGAGGAAATCTTCACGCTCGGCCAGGCCGATGACGCCGGTCGCCTGCGCGCGCATCAGTTTCTCGACCAGCTCGCCGACCTGATCGAAAACCGTCCGCCGGCGGCGCTGGAGGCGCAGCTCGAGAAAGACGACTCGGCGATGCAGCAGTTCGATTTCGCGCGCGCGGACTACCGCGTGTTGATCGCGCTGCGCGAGGATTACCTGGCGCATCTGGAAAGCGTCAAGGACATCATGCCCTCGATCACCCAGAACCGCATGCGCCTGGCGCGCATGAACGGCGCGCAAGCCTTGAGCGCGGTGGTCAAGCCGGGCGGCAAGCTGGTGTCGCAGGAAGTTGCCGAGTCGATCGTGCGCTTCGTCGCCGGCGGCTCGGAGCTGGGCAATGCCGAGATCGAACCGTCGCTGCTGAGCCTGGTCTGCCGCGAACTCAATACAGTTCGACTTGCGCAAAAACGCCGGGAAATCTCCGCCGACCTACTCGCCGGTTCGCGCGACACGATCCTGAGCGAGTTTTACGAACGCGCGTTGGCCGATCAACCTGCTGGCGTACGGCGCGTGGTCGAAGACGATCTGCTGACCGAATCCGGCTATCGCGAAAGCCTGGCCGAAGAACGCGTGCGCAAGGCACTGACTGCGGCTGGCGCTGCGCCGGATACGCTGGCGACCCTGGTCAACCGGCGCCTGCTGCGCATCGAGGAGCGCCTCGACATGCGGCGCGTGGAACTCACCCACGACGTGTTGTGTCCCGTGGTGCTGGCCAGTCGCAACCTACGCAAGGAACGCGAAGCGCGCGACGAGGCACAACGCCAGCTCGCCGCGCAGCGCGAACGCGAGACCGCTGTGCATCGCGCCCTGGTGCGCGCACGCACGATCGCGAGCGTATGCATCGTGCTGATGCTGCTCGCCATTGCTGGCGCGATCTTTGGTTGGGTCAACATGCATCGCGCGCGCGCCGCGGAATCCGAGGCGCAGAACTCGCGCAGCAACGCGGAAAAACTGGTCAGCTTCCTGATCGAGGATTTCTATACCGAGTTGGCGCCGACCGGTCGCATCGAAACACTCGGCAAACTGGCGCAGAAGACGGTCGGATACTACAACAGCCTGCCGCCAGAACAAGTCACGCCGCAAACGCAGATCAATCGTGCAATGGCGCTGGTGCGCGAAGGCACGGTCCTGAATGCCGTGGGCAAGGTGGATGATGGCGCCCGCAACCTTGCCGAAGCGCAGGCCGTGTTCGAAAAGCTGCACGGCGGCGGCGACCACAGCGAGGCCGTCGTGTTTGGCTTGGCGCTGGCATTGCATGAGCAGGGCAAGGGCGTGATCGCCGGCGCCCGTGGTCGCGGCACCGCATTGCAGTTGCAGCAGACCGCCGACTTGCTCAAGCCTCTGGTCTACGGCGCCAATCCGTCACGGCGCGTCCGCCAGCTGTATGGGGACGACCTGAATTACCTCAGCCACACCCAGCCCGACGCGCAGGGTGTCGAAACCTGCGAAGAGGCGCGCAAGGTTCTGGCCGGCATTGGCGCACTGGATCTGTCGGATCTGAACGCGACCTCGTCGTATGCCGACACCGCGGACTCCGAAGCGCGTAATTTAGTTGCGCTGGGCAAGCTTGATGCGGCGCAAAAGCTCGAAGAGCAGGTGTACGACCTCGCCGAAAAGGTGTTGACGCAACGCCCGAGCGACCTGCATTCGCTGCTGAACCGCATGCTTGCGGCGGGCCTGTTGAGCCAGATTGCCGCGCGCCGCTTTGACGACGCGACCGCGATTCAATACGCGAAGCGCGCGGTGCAAGCGGGCGAGGACTGGGTGCGTTTCGATCCGTCAAACATGGAGGCGTGGTGGAATCGGGCGGTGGCACTGCGCGGCACCGCAGATGAACAGTTCGAGCGTGGCGAAGTCACGACGGCCATCGCCACCATGCATGCATTAGTCGCGATGGAGCAGGACAAGCGCTTGCCGTCGAATCTTGGCCCACAAATCTGGTATCACTGGCTCGGGCTCGCGCGCATGCAGGCCGAAGCCGGCGATGCGGCGGGCGCCGCGCAGTCGATGAAATCGTTCGCGCGGGACGCGGCAGCATTCGCCGCCCAGACTGCCGCGAACGATCCCAAGCGGGAGTTGCTCGCCATTGTGGACAAACCCATCGTGAGTGCGAACCTGCAGCTGCTCGAAGGCGAGCCAAAAATCGCTTTGGCATCCGCCACTACCGTAGTTGCCCATGTCGAACCGATCCAGGTTCCCGCCGACAATACGGTCGGCGTCAACCTGCGAATCAACATGCTTCGCGGCAATCTTGCCACCGCCGCCCACGCGGCGCTTCAGCTCGGCGACTATGCACAGGCCGAGGCCTTGGCGCGTAAATGGTCGCAAGTGCCGCCGCCCCCATTCAATGAGGACGACCCGCGCGAATCGACTTCGGCCAACGCCACCGTGCTCGCGAACGCGGTATCCATGCAGGGTCGCCACGATGAGGCGAACAAGATCCTGCAGCCGGCGCTGGCGTATTACCGCGAAGAGCAGCAGGCTGGTGCGCACGGTACGAATTTCCGCCACGATTTCGCCTATGCGTTGTACGTGAGCGCCATCGCCGCGCCGGCAGATGCCGCGGGTCGCAAGCAACGCGGAAGCGATCTGGGCGCAGCTGCCAAGCTGATTGCCGGGGCTACGCCGGAAGCGCAGAAACTGGCCAGCATGCGCTACGTTTCGGGCCTGATTGCGGCGGCCGCGCGCGGCGAGTGACCGCACACGCCGCCATTGCTCAGCCTGCGAGCTGCTTCTGCAATTCGCGCAGTTCGGATTTTTCTTCGGCGCTCAGCGCCGATAAACCCGCTTCGGCGACTCTCGCGTCGAGTTCGGCGCGACGTTGCTGCACGGTTTGACGATCAAGCTGACGGATCGCATCGACGAATTCCGCGCACAGCGCATCGTCCTCGCCGGGAAAATCCAGCGTGGCGAGTTTTTGCAACGCGCGCGCTTCTTCGCGGCTTTCGAAGTGTTCGAGCAGGATTGCGGTCGTCATCGTCGGGCGTTCGCGGCACAGCGCGATGAGTTCGGCAAGCAGCGCGATGCCCGGCTGACGCAAGGTCGCGAACAGCCATGGAGGTTGCAAGCTTTGCGCAAATGCCGGGTGTTGCACGAGCAGGGCAACGGCCGTGCGCACCAGCGTGCGTTCCTGCGGACGCGCGGGTTTGCGCGCGGGCGTGGCGGTGGGCGCATCCACGCGCAACTTCACGTTGGTCCGGCGATCGAGTTCGTCGAGCATCAGGTCGCGGAACGCGCCATCGGGAATCTGCGCGAGCAGAGGACGCGCGCGTTCGGCGAGGCGTGCGCGTCCGTCTAGGCTGGCAAGGTTCACATCGTGCGAAAGTTCGGCGAAGAAGAATTCCGACAGCGGCGTCGCATTCTTGAGGCGTTCCTCGAAACCGGCCTGGCCTTCCTTGCGGATCAGGGAATCCGGATCCTCGCCGTCGGGCAGGAACAGGAACAGCGCCTGGCGTCCGTCGCGCATGCGCGGCAGCACGGATTCCACCGCCTTCCACGCCGCGCCGCGTCCGGCGCGGTCGCCGTCGAAGCAGAAGTAGACATCGGCACACTGACGGAACAGCAATTCGGCGTGATCGCGCGTGGTCGCCGTGCCGAGCGTGGCGACGGCCTGCGTCACGCCGTGCTGGAACAGCGCGATCACGTCCATATAGCCTTCGACCACGATCAGGCGCGGGATCTTGCTGTGCGCCTGGCGCACCTGCCACAGCGCGAACAGTTGCTGGCCCTTGTGGAATAGCGGGGTTTCGGGCGAGTTGAGATATTTGGCGCCTGAGTCCTCGGTTTTTTCGAGAATCCTCCCGCCAAAAGCGATGACGCGGCCGCGCCGATCCTGGATCGGAAACATCACGCGATCGCGGAAGCGGTCGTAGGGCGTGCCGCGCTCGCCGCGCGTGAGCATGCCGGATTTTTCCAGCAGGGCGATGCGTTGCGGCGTCGTGCCGAGCGCGTTCTTGAGGCCGTCCCACGCATCGGGCGCGAAGCCCAGGCCAAAGCGTTCGATCGTCGCGGCATCCAGGCCGCGCGCGTGGAAGTAAGCGCTCGCCTTGCCGCTCTTGCCCAGCTCGCGCTGGTAGAACTTCGCGCTGGCATCAAGCACGGTGTACAGATCCGCCGAATCCTCGACCGGCGTGCGCTTGCCGCCGCCTTCGTGGGGCACCTTGAGCCCGACGCGCGAGGCGAGGTCCTCGACCGCATCGGGGAATTCCATGCGGTCGTATTCCATCAAGAACTTGATCGCGCTGCCGTGCGCGCCGCAACCGAAGCAGTGGTAGAACTGCTTGTTCGGACTGACCGTGAACGAGGCCGAGCGCTCGTCATGGAACGGACAGCGCGCGCTCCAGTCGCGCCCGGCCTTCTTCAGCGGCACGCGCTGCTCGATCACCTCGACGATGTCGACGCGGGCGAGCAGGTCGTCAATGAATTTTTCGGGGATGCGGCCGGGCATAAACGGAGCCGAAACCTGCGCTCAATCCTCTTCCGGCACCAGCCACCAAAGAATCAGGTAGATCAGGGTGCCGGGAAAGGCGGCGGACAGCAGCGAGAGCAGCACGTAACCGATGCGCGTGTAGGTCGGGTCGAGGCCGAAATGTTCGGCCAGTCCGCCGCACACGCCGGCGATCTTGCGGTCGCTGCGCGAGCGGCGCAGGGGTTTTTGTTCGGTCATGCGTGTGTCTCCGGCGGGACAGGTTTCCAGTTTACCCGGCCGATCAACCCAGAGCTGCCAACTTGGCCTTGACCTGTTCCGACAGCTTGCCCATGTCGGTGCGCCCGGCGACTTTCGCCTTGACCAGGCCCATCACACGGCCCATGTCTTTCGAACCGGTTGCGCCGGATTCGGCTATGGCCGCGGCGATCTGCGCATCGACTTCCGCCGGCGTCAGTTGCGCAGGCAGGTAGGCCTGGATCACGACGACTTCGGCCTTTTCCTTGTCGACGAGGTCGTTGCGATTGGCGGCCTCGAACTGGGTGATGGAATCGCGGCGCTGCTTGAGCATCTTCTCCAGAATGCCAAGCACCTGTGCGTCGTCGAGCTGGATACGCTCATCGACTTCGCGCTGCTTGATCGCCGCATTGATCAGGCGAATCGTGCCGAGGCGATCCTTGTCGCCGCTTTTCATGGCGGCTTTCATGTCGTCGGTCAGTCGGGTCTTGAGGCTCATGATGCACTCCGGAGGTGACTGTCATCCCGGCAGGGAATGCCGGGATCCAGACTGCATGGATGCCATGAAGGCACGGCAGTCGATCTTGCCGTCCCTGGCTTCTGGATTCCGGCATTCCCTGCCGGAATGACAAACGAAAAAAAGGCCGGAATCGCTTGCGCAACGCCGGCCCGATATTTTGCTTCCGGCGAGTGCGCCGGATTGCCGCGCTCAGTACAAACGCTTGCGCTTGGTCACGTCGCGCGACACGCGGCGCAGATGGCGCTTCACCGCCGCGGCGGCCTTGCGCTTGCGCTCCTGCGTCGGCTTTTCGTAGGACTCGCGCTTGCGTGTTTCGGCCAGTACGCCGGCCTTCTCGCAGGTGCGCTTGAAGCGGCGCAGCGCGAACTCGAAAGGCTCGTTCTCGCGAACTTTGACGTTGGGCATAGGGTCTCCGCTGTACACTAGTACCCGATCTATCGGGCGAGCCGCATATTTTACCGTGAGCAACCAGAAAATTGCAAAGTCGGGCCCCGTGCTGGGCGTGGAAAGCTCCTGCGACGAAACCGGGGTGGCGGTATTCGACGCCGAGCGCGGCCTGCTGGCCCACACCCTGTACAGCCAGATCAAGATGCACGCCGATTATGGCGGCGTGGTGCCGGAACTGGCCAGCCGCGACCATGTGCGCAAGCTGCTGCCGCTGATCCGCGAGACCCTGTCCAAGGCCGGCATGACCACGCGCGACCTGGGCGGCGTAGCCTACACGGCCGGCCCGGGATTGGTCGGGGCGCTGCTGGTCGGTGCGTCCTGCGCGCGCGCGCTGGCCTGGGCGCTGGATGTCCCGGCGATCGGCGTGCACCACATGGAAGGGCACCTGCTCGCCCCCTTGCTCGAAGCCGATCCGCCGCAGCCGCCGTTCGTGGCCCTGCTGGTGTCGGGCGGGCATTCGATGCTGACCGAAGTGACGGCGATCGGAAAATACCGCCTGCTTGGCGACACGCTGGACGACGCCGCAGGCGAGGCCTTCGACAAGACCGCCAAGTTGATGGGCTTGCCGTATCCCGGCGGTCCGGCGTTGGCCAAGCTGGCGGAAACCGGTACGGCCGGAAAGTTCCGGTTTTCGCGCCCGATGACCGACCGGCCGGGACTGGATTTCAGTTTCTCCGGATTGAAAACGCAGGTGCTGCTCGCCTATCAAAAGCATGCCGATGAACCGAATGCCAAAGCCGATATCGCGCGCGGCTTCGAGGACGCCATCGTCGAAACCCTGCTGATCAAATGCCGGCGCGCCTTGCAGGAAACCGGCACCTCGCGTTTGGTCATCGCCGGCGGCGTCGGCGCCAACCGCAAGCTGCGCGCGCAATTGGCCGACGCCGCGCAGCGCGAGGATTTCCGCGTGTATTTTCCGCGCCTGGAATTCTGCACCGACAACGGCGCGATGATCGCGCTCGCCGGTGCGCTGCGCCTCAAGGCCGGTTTGCACGACGACGCCGCGATCAAGGTCGCGCCGCGCTGGGATTTGCAATCGCTCGCGCCGCTGGAGGCTGCCTGACATGGACGTGGTTTTCATCGAAGACCTGCGCATCGAAACCGTCATCGGCATCTACGACTGGGAGCGCAAGATCCGCCAAACCGTCGCGCTCGACCTGGAGATGGCCTTCGACAACCGCAAACCGGCGGCCAGCGACAAGATCGAGGACACGCTCGACTACAAGAAGATCGCCAAGCGCCTGATCGCGTTTGTGGAAGAATCGCATTTCGAACTGGTCGAAACGCTCGCCGAGCGCTGCGCGCAAATCGTGCGCGAGGAATTCGGTGTGGCGTGGCTGCGCCTGAAACTGTCCAAACCCGGCGCGGTGACGGGCTCGAAGGCGGTGGGGGTTTCGATCGAGCGTGGCGTGAAACCAGCATGACCTCTTTCTCGTCTTTCCGGCAGGGACCGCCGGAATCCAGGCGCCACGGATGGCATCCTTGCTGTCTGGATGCCGGCAATCCATGCCGGCATGACGAAAAATGACCCGCGCCTGGCTCAGCCTCGGCTCGAATCTCGAACCGGAACAGAACCTGCGCGCGGCATTGCGCGAATTGCGCGGCCACTTCGGCGACATCATCGTTTCACCCGTCTACCGCTTTCCCGCGGTCGGCTTTGATGGCCCGGATTTTCTCAATCTCGCCGCTGGCATCGACACCGATCTGGGTGTCAATGTGCTCAACGATTGGCTGCACGCATTGGAAGACCGGCACGGCCGGCGCCGCGATGTGCCGCGCTTTTCCAGCCGCACGTTCGATGTCGATATCGTCCTGTTTGGCGATCAGGTGCTCAAAGGCCCGGGCAATCTGGAGATTCCAAGACCGGAGTTGAAGTACGCCTTTGTGCTCAAACCGCTGGCGGATATCGCGCCGGATGTGTTGCACCCGACGCTTGGCAAGACCATCGCACAGCTATGGAGCGAATTTCCGGCACAGAAGGACCACTCCGAGCGGATCGAATTGTAGAGCTCGTCATCCCGGCAGGGATTGCCGGGACCCAGATCGCATGGACGCGGTAAGAATCACGCCATCCGTGGCCTCTGGATTCCGGCATTCCATGCCGGAATGACATAATCAAATTGCTAGGCTGCGCCCACCGTCGACTTTCAGAATCTGTCCGGTGGTGAACTTCGCATCGCGCAGCAAGAACAAGACGGCGGTGGCGACATCTTGCGGTGAACCGGTACGCTTGAGCGGCGTGCGCGAAACCAGTTCTTGCTGATCGGCATAGGCCTTGCCCGATTCAGGCCACAGGATGGCGCCCGGCGCCACGCCATTCACGCGTATCTCGGGAGCGAGTTCCCTGGCCAGCGCCAGCGTCATCATCGCCAGCGCCGCCTTGGCCATGCAGTACACCGGATGTCCGGCCAGCGGACGCTCGGCGTAGATGTCAACAATATTGACGACGCTGCCCTTTGTCTTTTTCAGGTGCGGCGCGGCTGCTTGTGCGAGGAAATACGGCGCGCGTGCATTGCTGGCGAACAGTTCATCCCACAGCGCGGGCGTCGTCGCACCGACCGGCGTGGCGAAAAACGCCGAGGCATTGTTGATCAGGGCATCGAGCCGTCCGAAGCGGCGCAGGCAGGTTTCGACGATGCCCGGCAACTTCTTGGTATTGACCAGGTCCGTGGTCACCGCGAGCGTGCTGTTCTCGCGCGCGGCTTCCAGTTCGGCAATGAGCGCATCCATCTCGCTGCGCGAATGCCGGTAGTGCAGGACCAGGTCATAACCGGCCATATGCAGGCTGCGCGCGATCTGCGCGCCGACGCGCTTGGCCGCGCCGGTGATCACCGCGACGGGGCGCTGAACGGTGGCGTGTTTCATGCGAGGATTGCACTCCTTTTTTTCGCGGAATGCCAGCGTGCGCGTGGATTTGCCTGAACCCGGCCCCGAAGAACGCGCGCACGGCGAGCGCCTCGCCGCGTTGATCCGCGACGAAATCGCGGCCGCGGGCGGCGCATTGGACTTTGCCCGATACATGGAACTGGCCCTGTATGCGCCGGGCCTGGGCTATTACAGCGCGGGCGCCGCGAAGTTTGGCGCAAGCGGCGACTTCGTCACCGCGCCCGAACTGGGTTTCATCTTCGCGCGCTGCCTCGCGCGCGCGATCGCGCCGGTGTTGCGTGAGACACATGGCGATATCCTCGAGCTTGGTCCCGGCTCGGGTGCGCTGGCCGCAGAATTGCTGCTTGAACTCGATCGCCTCGATGCCGTGCCCGCACGTTACCTGCTGCTCGAACGCAGTGCCGACCTGCGCGAACGCCAGCGCGGGCGCATCGCACGCGATTGCGCGCATCTGGCAAACCGTTGCGAATGGCTGGACGCGCCGCCCGCGCAGGCGTGGCGTGGCGCACTCGTCGCCAACGAAGTGCTCGACGCGCTGCCGGTGCGTGCGTTCGTGTTGCGCGATGGTGACGTGTTTGCGCGCACGGTTGGGCTGGATGGGGAGGGGCGTTTCTCCTGGCGCAAAATTCCCGCCGATGCGGACTTGCGTACCGCCGTTGCGCACATCATTCCCGACGCTTCACGCTTGCCGCAACCGTACACATCCGAAGTCTGTACGTTGCTGGCACCGTGGTTTTCGGAAGTCACGCGCAACCTGGAACGCGGTGCGGCCTGGTTCATCGACTACGGCTATTCGCGCCACGAATACTATTCGCCGCAACGCAATGCCGGCACCTTGCGTTGCCACTGGCGCCATCGCGCGCACGACGATCCGCTGGTCCTGCCCGGTTTGCAGGACATCACTGCGCACGTGGATTTCGACGCTTTGGCCGAAGCCGGGGTGAGTGCTGGATTCAACGTGGATGCGCTGCAATCGCAAGCGCAATTCCTGATTGACAATGGATTGGATGAAATCTTTGCCAACGCGTATGCAGATGCGTCGGCTGAAACCACGCGTTACGCGCTGGCACAACAGGTCAAGCGCCTCACCTTGCCGGGGCAGATGGGCGAGGCGTTTCGCGTGGTGGTGTTGCGACGCGGCTAGGTCCGGGTAATGGTTGTCCATACATCCATGGTCGGATGGTTGCCTGCGACCTTTGGGGTCCGTATAGTCGCGCGCCAGCGGGATTCCAAAGAACGCGTGCGCGGAGTATTCGGATTCTCCGGTCCGCGTCGCGCATCCTTGGTGCGAAGACCCGTTTGGGGAGTTCCATCGAATTCTGGCATTCGCGCAGGCGATCGCGCGCACGTCGGACAACGCATGGCTGCAAGGGCTTGTCTGGGGCTTGAGTTGGCAAAGTGGCGTTTTTTGCGTGGGCAATCTTTAATCTGGGGTCAATAGAATGAAAGCGAAAACCAAGCGCGCGGCTACTGTCGTGGGGTCCTTGTTGCTGGCCGTGCTGGGGACGTTGCCTGTTACGGGATTTGCAGTCGAACACGACAGCGACGACGCCACTGCGCGTCGCCAGGCGATGTACGAGTGGTACACGGACGACTATAGCCATCATGGCGAAGAGGGCTTCACCAACCAGAAGCAGTTGTATTTCGCGCCGGAATTCGAGCGTTTCCTCAACGATATCGCTCGGCAGGAACGCAGCCGTTTTGCGGCGTTGCTGCCCGGAACGGCGCAACGCACGAACAGCCCATCCGCAGCATTGGCAGCAGGAAGCTGGACGAATATCGGGCCGAACAACGCCAACTTCGCACAAAACGGCGGCACGCTCTACGTGACCGACAGCGGTCGCGCCAACGTCATCCTCACCGATCCGAACAACGCCAACACCATCTATATCGGTTTCTCCGGCGGCGGCGTGTGGAAGTCGACCGACGGCGGCAGTACCTGGGTTCCCAAGACCGAAACCCTGGGTTCGCTCTCGGTCGGCAGCCTGGCGATGGATCCGTCCAACTCGAATACGCTGTACCTCGGCCTGGGTGATCCGTTCGATGGAACCGGCATCGGCCTGGTCAAATCCACCGATGGTGGCGATACGTGGAGCAATCCGGTGTACCTGGGCAATTCCACGGTCATCGCGAATATCGAGATCGCGCGCTCCAGTCCGCAGATCGTGCTGGCGGCGACCAATGCGGGGTTGTATCGATCGACCGACGGCGGCACCAGCTTCAGCAAGGTGACGATTGCCACCGGCCAGTCTGCTGATCCCTATGTGTGGACACTTGCCTGGGGCGGCAGCAACACGTTCGTGTTGGGACTTGAAGCGGCCTACGCGAACATGGGCACGGGCAGCTCCACGCTCGGCCAGATCTGGCGATCCACCGACAATGGCGCGACCTGGACGCAATCCTCCGGCGTGACCAATCTCAACGGCGCGACCGACAACGGCGTGGGCCGCATGTACATCGCTGCGGCGCCATCCAACCGCAACATCATGTATGCCGAAGCGGCGAACATGAATGAAGGCAGTTCAGGCACCGATTTTGCCGACATCTTCAAGTCCACCGACAACGGCGTGACCTGGACCGGCATGGGCAAGACGGCGGTCAACGGCAGCACGTACAAGTCCTACACCAACACCAATAGCGAGTCGAAGAACCTCAGCACGCTGCTCAACGGGCAGGGTTGGTACAACCTGCTGGTGTTGATCGACGCGAACGACCCGAACGTCGCCTATTTCGGCGGCGCCTTGCTGCTGGTGCGAACCAACGACGGCGGCACCAGCTATCGCCAGGTAAGCAACTGGCTGGCGCAGTTCAGCCTGCCGTACGTGCATGCGGATTTCCATGGCGGCACCACCACGAGCGCCGGTACGCTGTACGTCGGCACCGATGGCGGCATCTTCCGCTCCACCGATGCGGCGACATCGGCCGCATCGAACACGACGCCGACGTTCACCGATACCTTGAACAAGGGCATTGCCTCGCATCTGGTCTACCAGGTGGGTTCCTCGACAAACAACACCAGCTCAGTCGTCGTGGGATTGCAGGACAACGGCACGCGCGTGCGCGTGGGCAGCACTTCCACGTTCAACCAGATCATCGGCGGCGACGGTTTCGGCTGCGACGTGAATCAGGGCGACGCCACGAAAATGCTCGGCAGCCTGTATTACTCGCGCGTCTATCGCTCGACCAACAGCGGCACGAGCTTTGCGTCGGCGTGCAGCGGCATCACCGAATGCAACAATTCCAGCACCGCGCCGTTCAAGACGGTATTGTCGCGCTGGGCCGGCGACAGCACCGGCAACACGGTGTTCACGTTCAGCAATACCAAAATCTACAAGACCACGAACTACGCAACGTCCTGGACGGCGTTGGGTACGAGTGGCCTGCCGACTTCATCGCTGTACATCCGCGGCGTCGGAGCCGCGAAGAGCAGCGCCAATACCGTGGGTGCGGTCACCAATGGCGGGCGCGCCTACCTCACCAGTAACGGCGGCACGAGCTGGACGCAGATCGGCAACGCCAACGCCTCCGGCGCGGGTTCGCTGCCGGGAAATGGAGCCAGCCTTTCGTGGATCACGTTCGACCCGACCAACGCGAACATCATCTACATTGCATCGGTCGCGCCCAGCCTGACGGCTTCGCATATCTGGCGCACGACCAATTCCGGTACAAGCTGGGCAGCCATCGATGGTGCGGCCACGGGCTTTCCCAGCGGCGTGCCGGTAAATGCCGTCTTCGTTGACCCGAGCACGCCGACCACGTTGTACGCGGCTACGCAATTGGGCGTGTATTTCTCCGAGGACAGCGGCGGCAGCTGGACGCGTTACGGCGCCGACATGCCGCTCGTCAACGTCACCGATTTGTATCTGGCCAGCGATGGCAGCCTGACGCGCGCGGCTACCTTTGGCCGCTCGGTGTGGCAGTACGCGCAATCGTCGGCGCAATACACCGTCGGTGGCAATGTATCCGGTGCGACCAGCGCAGTCGGCCTGACCCTCGCGGACACGACCAACAGCACCACGCAGGTCCAGTCGTACGGCAATGGCGGTTTCACGTTCCCGACGGGGCTCAACGCCGGCGACAATTGGAATGTCGTTGTCTCCACGCCGCCCGCCGGCCAGACCTGCACGGTGGCGAACGGCAGTGGCACCAGCATCGGCGCGAACGTCTCCAACGTCAACGTGACGTGCAAGACCAATCAGACCATCACGTTCACCTCGACCGCTCCAGCGGCTGCCGTCGTTGGCGGGGCGACATACACCATAACCGCTACCGCGTCGTCGGGCCTGGCAGTCGTCTTGTCGATCGATTCCTCATCCTCTGCGGTGTGCGGTCTGAGCGGCTCGACGAGTGGTTCCACAGTGTCGTTCACGGGTGTCGGCACGTGCACGATCGACGCGAATCAGGCGGGCAATGGCACATACAACGTGGCGCCGCAGGCGCAGCAGTCGTTCACCGTCGGCAAGGGTAGTCAGTCGATCAGCTTCACATCGACGGCACCGACGGGTGCCGTGGTCGGTGGGACGACGTACGCGGTGACGGCGACATCCAGTGCCGGGCTGACGCCGGTGACGTTCGCGATCGATGCAAGTGCATCGTCGGTGTGCACGATCAGTGGCAATACGGTGTCGTTCATTGGTGCCGGCACCTGCCTCATCAATGCGAACCAGACCGGCAATGCCAACTACGCTGCGGCGCCGCAGGCGCAGCAGTCGTTCGCCGTCGGCAAGGCCAACCAGACGATCACGTTCCCGAACCCGGGTGCGCAGACGTACAGCCCGAGCGGATCGTTCGCGGTGAGTGCGACGGCGAGCTCGAATCTGGCCGTGACATTCACCTCGGCCACGTCGAGCGTTTGCACGGTATCGGGCACGACGGTGACGATCCTCGCGGCGGGCACCTGCACGATCAACGCCGATCAGTCGGGCAATGCAAACTACAACGCGGCGCCGACGGTGAGCGACACCATCACGATCAATCCCGCGAGCCAAACGATCACGTTCACTTCGACTCCACCGGGTGGGGCGACCGTGAATGGGACTTACAATGTGACGGCAACCGGCGGCGCCTCCGGCAATCCGGTGACGTTCAGCATCGACGCGGCATCGAACGCCGTGTGCACGATTTCCGGTTCGCTGGTGACGTTCACCGGAGCCGGCAATTGCCTGATCTATGCGAACCAGGCCGGCAACGCCAACTACGCCGCGGCCACGCAAGCGCAGCAGGTGGTCGCGGTGGGTCTGCAGAGCCAGACGATCACGTTCCCGAACCCGGGTCCCGTGACGTACAGCTTGAACGGTACTTTTGCATTGACTGCGACGGGTGGTGCGTCCGGCAATCCCGTGACCTACGCGTCGAATTCGACCGGCGTGTGCACGGTTTCCGGATCCGCGGCGACGATCGTGTCCGCCGGCACCTGCTCGATCACGGCCAGCCAGTCCGGCAATTCGACGTATGGCGCCGCGTCGCCGGTGACGGACCTGATCGCCATCAATCCGGCCGGACAGTCGATCAGCTTCACCTCGACGCCGCCGACCAGTCCCGCCATTGGCGGAACCTACGCGGTCAGTGCAACCGGCGGCGCCTCGGGCAATGCGGTGACGTTCAGCATCGATGCGGCATCGGCGGCGGGTGCATGCTCGATCAGCGGCAACACGGTGTCGTTCACCGGTACCGGAACGTGCCTCATCGACGCCGACCAGGCCGGCAACGCGAACTACACGGCGGCGACCCGGGCGCAGCAGACGCTCACGGTGGGATTGGGCACGCTGTCGCTCGTGTTCACCACGCAACCGGTGGACATCGCGCGCGGCACCACGCAAGGCACGCTTGCGGTGACCGAACAAAACCAGTTCGGATACGTCATCAGCAGCGACAGCTCCAGCACGGTGAACTTCAGCGTGGTGGCCTGCGGCGGTCCGGTGAGCCTGGGTTCGGCGACGATGAGCAATGGCGTGGCGACGCTGTCCAGCAGCGCGCAACGCTTCTATTCGACCGCCACCGGCGTGACGGTGGGCGCGGACAGCAGCGGTATCGGCTCGGCCACCAGCAATGCGTTCAACGTGATCGCGAACAGCGACGTGCTCTTCAGTGACGGCTTCGACGGTTGCCGGCTGTAAACGCCGGCAACGCATCGATGCAATCGATCCCGCGGCTCACCCCGCGGGATTTTTTTTGGCCGCGGGCATCGCGGCCGCGATCGCGCGCAAGCGGGCTTCGCGCAGCGCCGCGCCCAAAGCAGGGCCGCTCAAGCCCTGATCGAGCAGGGTCTGCGCCTTGGGTTCCAATGCGGCGTGAAACAGCGTGGTCAGGTAGGGGGCCTGCGGGTAGTCGCTTTGTGTCAATCCCAGGCGGCCGCGCTTGTCGGCGGTGCACGCCAGCAGGAACTGCGGCAACCGCCTGGGCTGGCGGAAGGCGTCGAGTTTCTCGAACAGCTCCAGGGTCGTGCCCGCGCGCAGCTCGAACGCGGTGTGCGCAAGCAGGTGCAGGCGGCACACGCATTCGGCGAGCGCGGCGTATTCGGCCGGTACTTTCAATCGCGTTGCCAGCGCGCGCAGCGGCGCGATGCCGGCGTGTTCATGGCCGCGATGGCTGGGCAGCACGTCCGCCGGCGTCAGCGCCTTGCCCAGGTCGTGGGTCAGCGCACAAAAACCGATCAGCGCATCGCCGGGCGCCAGGCGCGCGGCCATGTCCAGCACCATCTCGACATGCACGCCGGCGTCGATTTCCGGATGATATTCGGCGCGCTGCGGCACGCCGTACAGCGCATCGACCTCGGGCATGATGCGCGCAAGCGCGCCGCCCTCGCGCAAGGTGCGCAAAAAGGCGCTGGGTGTGCGCTCGGCAATGGCCTTGCGTGTTTCCGCCCACACGCGTTCGGGCACCAGGTGATCGACCTCGCCATCGCGCACCATGGCCTGCATCAGCTCGCGCGTCGCGTTGGCAATGCGGAATCCGCGCTCGGCATAACGCGCGGCAAAGCGCGCCACGCGCAGGATGCGCACCGGATCCTCGGCGAACGCCGGCGAAACATGGCGCAGCACGCCCGCGCGCAAATCCGCCGCACCGCCGAACGGATCGATCAGCGCGCCATCGTCGTCCTGCGCGATCGCGTTGATGGTCAAATCGCGCCGGCGCAAATCGTCTTCCAGCGTCACCGACGGATCGGTGTCGAAGGCGAAGCCGTGATAGCCGCGGCCAGTCTTGCGCTCGGTGCGCGCCAGCGCGTATTCCTCCTGTGTTTGCGGATGCAGGAATACCGGGAAATCCTTGCCCACCGGTTTGAACCCCGCGCGCAACATGTCGTCCGGCGTCGCGCCGACGACGACGTAATCGCGATCGGCCACGGGCAGGCCGAGCAGGCGATCGCGCACGGCGCCACCGACGAGGTAGGTCTTCATGCGCCGATTATCGACGACAATGCCGGACGAATCACGGCGCCGCGGTCGATGATGCCGGCGTCGCCGGGCACACCACGTCTTTGCGCGGCGCGTCTGCCGTCGGCGGCGAATACGTCTGGCCGATGCGCGGCAGGCGCGCGGCGAGGGGAACGACCTTGCCATTCAGGCGCCAGTCGTAGATCACCGCGAAGGCGAGCACGCGCGCGACGTATTCGCGGGTTTCCTTGTACGGGATCGTTTCGATGAAAAAATCCGGATCGAGGCTGTCGCGCGCGTTGATCCAGCGTCCGACCGGATTGCTGCCGGCGTTGTAGGCGGCGGTCGCCAGCCACGGACTGCCGTCGTAGCGCACGGCCATGTTGTCCAGGTACTGCGTGCCCAGGCGGATGTTCAGGTCCGGATCGAACAGGGCGGAGGCGCCGGAAAACGCGATGCCCATCTGCTTGGCCAGGTGCCGTGCGGTGCCGGGCAAGAGTTGCATCAGGCCATAGGCGTCGGCGCCGGAGCGCGCGTCCGCGGTCCATGCGCTTTCAGCGCGGATGATGGCGTAGGCCCAGGCCGGATCGATGCCGGCCGTGTGCGCATCGCGCACCACCTGCGCGCGTCGCGCCAGTGGAAAACGCAAGTCGTAGTAGCGCAGGTCCGTACCGCGATTGAAGGCATACACCGCGCGGTCGTGCCAGCCGCGATCGGCGGCGAGCAGCACGGCCTGCTGGCGTTGCGCCGCGTCCAGGCGCGACAGGGCGAAGTCCCATTCACGCCGCGCCTGCGGGAGGCGGTCGATGGCGAAGAACTCGAACGCGCGCGTGAGATCGGCCTGGTTGCGCAAGGTCTTGACGATGGCCGGCTGCGCATCGAGCGGCGCCGGACAAATCGTGTAGGGCAGTTTCAGCCAGTCGGCGGCGAGAAAGCCGTGGAAATTCGCCTCGCGCGCGACGGAATCGAAGATCGGCGTCGCCGCCTCGCGACGGTCGAGCTTGACCAGCACGCGCGCGCGCAGGTAGCGCCAGCGCGCGTCGGCCTTTTGCGCATCGCTCATCGCATCCAGGGCGGTGAGAGCATCCTTCCAATCCTGCGCGGCGACGGCCACGCGAACGCGCCATTCGCGGCTGATGTCGTCGTTGGCGGCGGCAGGCAGGGCGTCCAGGCGTTGCAGGGCGTCCGGCGCATAGCTTGACGCACGGTCGACGGCGATCGTGCGCAGGACGCGCCCGCGGGTGGCTTCGTCGAAGCGAAAATGCGCGGACAACGTTTGCCATTTTGCTTGCGCGACGTCGCCGTCGCGGCGCGCAAGCCGCACCAGCGCGAGGTCCACGGCCTGCCGTGCGCGCGCCGTATCCGTCCACGCGCCGGCCTTGTCCAGCGTGCCGGCGGGGTCGCGGAGCGCGGCGGCGATGCGTTGCGCATCGGTCTTTGCGCTGCCCTCGAGCAGGTTCGCCAGCGTGTCGATGAGTCCGGCCTGACCGGCGCCGGCGGCAAGGTCGATGCGCTGCCAGACCAGCGCGGGAGTGAGCTTGCCGTGCGATTTGGCCCACGCCGTCGCGGCATCGCAGGCGTCCGGCAAGGGCTTGGCCGACAGCCACAGAGGCTCGACGTCGTCGTGGAAATCCACCGGCTTGCCGAGTGCGATGCGCGCATGCAGGGCGTTGCATTGCGCGGTGGCACCGGCACCGTCGGCGGTATACAAATCCAGAAAATCCTTCCAGTCTTCGCGCCGCGCGAGCTCGCCCAGCCATGCATCGCGCCACAACTTCGCCGGCAGCGAGTCCGGCCAGGCGGTGAGAAACTTCGCCGCTTCGGGCGCCTGCACGTCCTTGATGCGGCGTTGCAGGGATGCCAGTTCCAGGTACGGATACAGTGGATAGCTTTCCAGCCCCGCCGCCAGCTTGCGCCAGGTGCCGGCCGGACCGTGTTGCGCCGCCTCCCAGACCAGCGGGAAGCGCTCGCGCTGGCTGTCGAGGTTGTCGGCGCGTACCGCGGCGGCGGCAGTCAAGGCAAAAGCCGCGCCAAGCCAGGCCAGAGCGCGCAAATAGGGACGTCCAAACATCATTTTCGTGGTACCGGTAGCGCTGCTCAGTTTAGCCCAACCCAGCGGCGCCCGGCATGGCTGAAGTTCTGATCGGCAACGATACGCTGCACATCCACGGGCCGCCTTGCGCGGCCCGTGGTTTTTTCAGGGAAGCCGGATTCTCGCCGCCAGCGGCAGGTGATCGGACACCGGATGCGGCAGGGTCCACAGGCGTTCGACCTGGATGTTCGATGAGGTCAGGATATGGTCGATCGCGCGCCGCGGTCGCCAGCTCGGGAATGTCGCCGGCGCCGCATCCTGCGGTGGCACGAGCGCGGTGCGCCGGAACAAGGGCGCGAGCTCGCGGCTGTGCGCCGGGCAATTCAGGTCGCCCATCAGCACGACGTTGGACTGCGCGCCGATCAGTTCGGCGAGGAAGTCGAACTGCCGCCGGCGCGCGGCTGGACCGAGCGACAGATGCGCGATGACGACGATGAGCGCGGCGTCGTCGGCGCCGAAGCGCGCCCACAGCGCGCCGCGGCCGGGTATGCGGCTGGGCAACGGGTAGTCGCGCACTTCGCCGGGTTCGATGCGCGTGAGCAGGCCGTTCGCCGAGGCGGCGAAGCGCGCCACCTTGCGGTTGGGCTGGTGGCTCCAGTAGGGAAACTGCGCCGCTTCAGCGAGGTACTGCGTCTGGTTGACGAAGCCCGAGCGCAGCGAACCGGCATCGGCTTCCTGCAATCCGACCAGATCGAAATCGGCGAGCAATCCGGCGAAGCGGTCCAGGTTGCCACGCTTGCCGCGCGTGGGCAGCACCTGCTTCCAGCTTTGCGTCACGTAGTCGCGGTAACGCGCCATGCTGCCGCCGGCGAGGATGTTGCAGCTGAGCAGGTTCAGGTGCCGCGGCACCGCGATGGAATTGTCCGTGCTGGCGCGCATGGGCGCAGGCTATGCCGCTCGCGGCTTCGCCGCAAGCGACAGGGGGATGCCGTGTTACTTGTGCTTGTTTGCCGGCTGCCTGGCCGCGAGTTCCTGGTCGACCAGCTGCAGCGCGATCTGCACCATCTGCTGGAAGCCGATGCCGCGGTCGGGATTGGCGGTGACGCGGTACTTGCCATCGATGATGAGCGTGGGCGTGGCGTCAACCTGCCAGTCGCGCACCTTCTGGGTGCCTGCCGCCAGTTCGCCTTCGATCACGAACGAGGTCGCGGTGGACAGGAACTCGCCGGGATTCACGCCGTAGTTGGCGTAAAACAGATTGGCCAGGTCCTGGATCGTGCGCAACGGCTGATGGTCGCGGTGGATGGCGTCGAACAGCGCCTGGTGGGTCTTGTCGACCAGGCCCATCGACTGCGCGGTGTAGAAGGCGCGTGCAAAGGGTTCCCACATCGCATTGAACACCGCCGGCACGAGGTCGAACTTCACGCCCTTGGGCAGCTTGTTCTTCAGTTCGTTGGCATACGGTTGGAAATCCGCGCAATGCGGGCAGGCGTAGGAGAACACCTCGGTGACCACGACCTGATCGCCGGGCGTGGGATGCGCCGGATTGATCGCCAGATAGTCCTGCCCGGCGACGAGTGCCGGTTTGGCCGGCGCCTTGGCGGCGTCCGCGTTGCCTTGAGCCTGGCAACCGCCGACCAGGGCCAGACCCGCGAGCAGAACGAGCAGAAGGGGGGCGTGCTTGGGCATCGTGTTCTCCACAATGAAATGGGCGGCAATGGGACTGCGCCGCGCCGCGCGAGTTCCGTTATTTCGCGGCGCCGGCTTCCTTGTCCACGAGGAAAAGCACCAGTTGCTCGGCTTTGTCCCAGTTGCCGCCGGCGGACACCGTGGTCAGGCGATACTTGCCGTTGACGATGATGGTCGGGGTCTGGTCCACGCCCGCGGACTTGATGTAGGCGTCGGCCTGCTTCATGCGCGTGTTGATCGTGAACGAGTTGGCGGTGGCGACAAACTGGTCGGCCTTGACGCCGTACTGCACGTAGAACTTGGCCACGTCCTCGATCGTCGGCAGCGGGCTCTTGATGCGGTTGTTGTTGTCGTAGATGCCCAGCTCCTTGGTCTTCCACACCGCATCGAACATGGCGTCGTGCGACTTCTCGGCGATGCCGAGCGCCTTGGCGGTGAGGTAGGCGCGCTGGAACACGACCCAGTCCTCGGACGGGTTGAACGAGGCGGGCACGAAGTCCATTTGCGCGGTCGGCGGCAGGTGCTTGCGCAAGGCATCGACGTAGGTATGCGCGAAGTTGCAGGCCGGGCAGCCGTAGGAAAACACCTCGGTGACTTCCACCTTGCCGGGCGTTTGCGTCGGCAGCGGCGGGTCGATCACGAAATAGTGCTTGCCGGCTTCCCATTGCGTCGCCGGTGCCTGCGCGAAGGCGGCGGCGGAAAGCAAAGCGAGTGCGGCGGCGGCGAGAAGTCGTTTCATGTTCGCGCTCCCGTCACTTCACCGCGGTGGAGGCATCCACCGCGTGCAGGCCTTCGACATAGCTTGCGAGCGCGGCGATTTCGGCGTCGCTCAACGGCTTGGCGATGGCTTCCATGATCTTGGCGTGGTCGTCGCCGCCGGCGGAACCGTCGCGGTACGCCTTCAGGCGCGTGGCGATGTAATCGGCGTGCTGGCCGGCCAGTTGCGGGTATTCCGCGCCCGGGTTGCCGCGGCCATCCGGGCCGTGGCAGGCCATGCAGGCCGGCACGCCGTCCTTCGCGTCGCCGCTGCGGTAATAGGTTTCGCCAACCGGCACGAGCTTGGCATCGGCTACGCCCGGCAGCGAAGTCTTGCTGGCGAAATACGCGCCGATGTCGCGCATGTCCTGTTCGCTCAGCGGTGCGGCGAAGCCGAGCATGATCGGATTGGCGCGCTTGCCGGACTTGAACAAGCCCAGTTCACGCGCGATGTAGCTGGCATGCTGGCCGGCGAGCTTGGGATACTGCGCGGCAGGCGCGTTGCCGTCCATGCCGTGACAGGCGGCGCAGACTGCCGTCTTGGCCTGGCCGGCGGTGGCGTCGCCGGGCTTGAGCGCGGCGGCTTGCTCGGTCGGTGCCGCGGCGGCGGCTTCGGCGGGAGCGGGCGTCTGCGCCGCCAGGGATCCGGCGCCGAGCAGGGCGGACAACGCAATTACAAGCCGAAAACTCATAGAATTGACTCCAAGGGTCGCCTATCCGCTCGCGCGCACCCGCGCGCGACACAAGGCGGGAATTATCCCAGCCGCCTTGGAGACGGTCAAACAGGATCACGCATGTCCAGCAACCCTTTCCGAGCCGCACAGTTCCTGACCAGCGCGCCTGACCCGCGTCGCCTGCCCGCCGATGCAGGCGCCGAGATCGCCTTCGCCGGGCGCTCCAATGCCGGCAAATCCAGTGCCTTGAACGCGATCTGTGACCAGACGGGCCTGGCGCGCACATCTAAAACGCCGGGACGCACGCAACTGCTCAACGTGTTCGTGCTCAATGATGGCGGTCGCCTGATCGATCTGCCCGGCTATGGTTATGCCAAGGTTCCCGAGGCGATGCGCGAGAAATGGCGCGGCACGATCGACGCCTACCTGCGCGAACGCGAATCCCTGCGCGGCGTGGTGCTGATCATGGATGCGCGCCATCCACTCAAGGACTTCGACCGGCAGATGCTGGATTTCTGCCGCGCCGCCGGCCTGGCTTGCCATGTGCTGCTGACCAAATCCGACAAGCTTTCGCGCAGCGAGGGCGCGCGCACGCTGGCCGGCGTGCGCCGCGAATGCGCCACGCAAGGCTGGTCGGCGACGGCGCAGTTGTTTTCCGCATTGGACAAGACCGGCCTGGACCAGGCACGCGTGGCATTGGCGGGCTTGCTTGGCGGCGAATCGGCCTAATATCGGCGTCCCGCCAAGGAAACTCCATGTCCGGACCCAGCGCTGTCAAGGAAACCCCGATCGCCAACCGCGATCAGCTCGTCGAGTTCATTGCCACGGGCGCGCGCCCGCCGGACCGATGGAAGATCGGCACCGAGCACGAGAAATTCGGGTTTCGCCTGGACGACTTGCGTCCACCGACGTACGAAGGGCCGCGCGGCATCGGCGCGCTGCTGCAAGGGCTCACGCGTTTCGACTGGGCGCCGGTGCGCGAGGGCGACAACATCATCGCGCTCGCGCGTGGCGATGCGTCGATCACCTTGGAGCCGGCCGGTCAGTTGGAATTGTCCGGTGGGCAGCTCGACACGATCCATGAAACCTGTTGCGAGGTGACGTGTCACCTCAAGGAAGTCAAAACCGTTGCCGACGAATTGCAATTGGGATTCCTCGGCATGGGCTTCCAGCCCAAGTGGCGACGCGAGGAAATGCCGTGGATGCCCAAGGGCCGCTACCAGATCATGCGCGACTACATGCCGCGCGTCGGTTCGCTCGGCCTGGACATGATGACGCGCACCTGCACGGTGCAGGTCAATCTCGATTTCGCCAACGAAGCCGACATGGTGAAGAAGTTCCGCGTTTCGCTCGCGTTGCAACCGATCGCGACGGCGCTGTTCGCCGATTCGCCGTTCACCGAGGGCAAGCCGAACGGATACCTCTCATACCGTTCGCACATCTGGACCGATACCGACGCCGACCGCACCGGCATGCTCGATTTCGTTTTCGCGGATGGCTTCGGCTTCGAGCGCTACGTGGATTACCTGCTCGACGTGCCGATGTATTTTTCCTACCGCGACGGCAAGTACATCGATCTCGCCGGCCGGTCCTTCCGCAAATTCCTCGCGGGTGAACTGGCCGAATTGCCCGGCGCCAAGCCGACGCTGAAAGACTGGGCCGACCACATGACCACGGCGTTTCCGGAAGTGCGCCTGAAGAAATACCTGGAAATGCGCGGCGCCGACGGCGGGCCGTGGAACCGCCTATGCGCGCTGCCCGCGTTCTGGGTCGGCCTGCTCTACGATCAAACCAGCCTCGATGCCGCCTGGGATCTGGTCAAGGATTTCACCCTGGCCGAGCGCCACGCCCTGCGCGATGGCGTACCGAAGCACGCGCTGAAACTTCCATTCCGCAACGCCAGCGTGC
>JAFEFO010000012.1 GCA_018240565.1 Pseudomonadota bacterium
CAGCCGGGACATAGGATGCTCATGGGCCACGGTCGCCCTCCTGCTTGATGCCTAGACAACACCAAGCTAGCAGCGGCGACCGTGCGTCCGCTATTTACCCGCAGATCCGTGAAGAACCTTTTTTTATGCGCCTGGCGTGCGTGGATCCTTCAGTCCCGCGTCGCGCCGCTCCCGCCGCCCGGAATCACCGCCGGATCGCATTTGCCGTCACCCTTGTCGAAGACGATGCGCCAATGCCCATCGGCGTGCTTGCGCCAGATCGAATTGAAGCGTGCGACGCATTTGCCGGTCGCGTCGTACACGGGGCCGGTCGTGTAGGCAAAGTCCCTTTTGTTCCACCGCGCCTGGATGGGTTCCCAGGAAAACGGCGCGGCCGTCGCATCAAAATACGGCTTCCATTCCTTCAACACTTCCGACTTGCCCAGCAGTGCGCCGTCCTTGTTGAAAAATACCGCATCGTCGTCGAGAAACCCGGCGAATGCCTTGAAATCGCGATCCGCCATGGTCTTGGCGAATGCACATTCGGTTTCGATCACCTCGCGCAATCCGGCAACCCGTGGCCCCGCCGGGCCGCTGCAACCCACCGGATCGTCGGGGCGGTGCGTGATCGGCTTGGCATCGGCTTCGGGCTTGGGCGCAGCGTTCGCGCATCCGGCAATCGCGACCGCCAATGCGCACGCCATCATCAATCCGAACACCAAACCCTTCATGTTCATCGGCGCAAATCCTTGATGATTGCCTGTGCTGCATTGTGTCCCGGCGCGCCGGTGACGCCGCCACCGGGATGCGTGCCGGCACCGCACAGGTATAGTCCCGGCAGCGCGCCGCGGTAATTCGCGTAACCAAGCATTGGCCGCGCGCTGAACAATTGATTCAGCGACAGCGCGCCGTGGAAGATGTCGCCGCCGATGAGTCCGAAGTCGCGTTCCAGGTCCAGCGGCGATTTGATCTGGCGGCCGAGTACCGAGTCCGCGAAGCCCGGGGCGTACTTGTCGACCGTCGCGATCATCACGTCCGCGACTTCTTCGCGGTGATCGTCCCAGTTGCGCCCGCCCGACAGAACCGGTTCGACGTGCTGGCAGAACAGGCTCGCGACATGCTGACCCTTGGGCGCGAGTGAATCGTCCAGCGTGGACGGAATCAGCATTTCCACGATCGGATTCTTCGACCAGCCGCCGGCGCGCGCTTCCAGGTAGGCGCGATCCATGTAGTTGAGGCTCGGCGCCATGATGATGCCTGCGGTGAGGTGATCGCCGTCGCCCGGAAGGCAGGTGAAGCTCGGCAGGCGCGACAGCGCGACGTTCATGCGGAACGTGCCCGATCCGCAGCGCCAGTTAGCCATGCGCTCGCGCACCGGCGTGGGCACATGTGCGGGATTGAGCAGGCGCTCGTAGAGCAATTTCGGATTGACGTTGGCGATGACGGTTTTCGCGCGCAACGTCTCGCCCTTTTCCGTCACCACGCCGATGGCACACCCACGTTCGACCAGGATCTCGCGCACGCTGCAGTCGGTGCGGATCTGCGCGCCGGCAGCGATCGCGGACTTCGCCATCGCCTGCGTGATCGCGCCCATGCCGCCGATCGCGTGGCCCCAAGCACCCTTGACGCCGTTCACCTCGCCAAAGACGTGATGCAGCAGCACATAGGCGCTGCCCGGCGTGTACGGACTCGCGAAATTGCCGACGATGCCGTCGAAACCGAGCACGGCCTTGATCGGTTCGCTCTCGAAGAAGCGGTCGAGGTATTCGGCGGCTGAAATCGCAAACAGGTCGAGCAGGTCGGTGCGCAGCGTCGCATCCAGGGACTTCATGCGCTTGCCGAGCTTGCCGGCACGCAGCAATTCCGGCAATGCCTTGAGCCAGCCGCCGTCGGTCACATTTGGTGGCGGCTGCAGGGCGAGGTCGCGCAGCAGGTCGGCGATGGCGTCGAGGCGCCGTTCGTATTCCGACAGATTTTCGGCGTCCTTTTTCGAAAACTTGGCGACTTCCGCACGCGTGCGGCCTTCGCCGGTCAAAAGGTACGTGCCATCCGGGCGCGGCAGGAAATTGTTCGCGCGGCGCAGGACAATCTTCAATCCATGCGCGGAAAGATTCAGATCGCGGATGACCTTGGGTTGCAGCAATGACACGGTGTAGGCCGCGACTGAATTGCGAAAGCCCGGATGGAATTCCTCGGTCACTGCGGCGCCGCCGACGACGTCGCGCTTTTCCAGCACCAGGGGCTTCAGACCGGCTTGCGCCAGATACGCGGCGCAGACCAGGCCATTGTGGCCGCCACCGACGAGGATGGCGTCGAATTCACCGGAGGCGCGACTCACAGCAGCTGCGCCAGATCCTTTTCGATTTTTTGCGGCGTATCGGTCGGCGCGTAACGTGTCACGACCTTGCCCTCGGCATCGACCAGGAATTTGGTGAAGTTCCACTTGATCGATTCGCTGCCGAGCAGACCCTTGGCCTGCGCCTTGAGGTACTTGTACAGCGGATGCGTGTTCGCGCCGTTGACATCGATCTTGGCGAACAGCGGGAATTTCACGTCGTAGGTGAGCGAGCAGAAATTCTTGATTTCGGCCTCGTCGCCCGGCTCCTGGTGGCCGAACTGATCACAGGGAAAGCCGAGCACGACCACACCCTTGTCCTTGAATTTTTCGTACAGCGCTTCCAGGCCCGTGTATTGCGGCGTGAAACCGCATTTGCTGGCGACGTTGACGACGAGCATCGTCTTGCCCTTGTAGGCGGACAATTTCTGCTCGTCGCCGTCGATGGTCCTGGCGGAAAAATCGTAGACGCTGGTCATGGCCCCACCCCACATCGATTCGGTGCGGCAGTGTAGCGCGTCAGCTGACGGGATGCAGATACCGGCTGGGCTTGGCCGTCAGACGCCGTGCCGACTCGTATGCCACACCCGAACGATGTAGATCGTATCGCCGTGAATCTCGTAAATCAGCACATACGGCGTGCGCGACACCAGCCATTCGCGTTGCTCCGGATCGTCGCCGACGCGACCGATATAGGGATAATCGCAAAGCCGCCGAGTCGCTTCCAGAATGCGCTCGGCGACTTGTTGCGCGGCGCGCGGATTGTCCCTGGCGATGTAGTCGGTTGCGCTCTCGAAGTCGTGCAATGCCAGCAGCGGCCACGCCAACTTCACGGATGCACGCCGAATTTGGCGAACACGCGGCGCACTTCTTCCTCGCTTGCGATCTCGCCACGCCGAACGGCCTGCTTGCCTTCAGCCGCTGCCTCACGCAGGCGTGCGTATTCCTCGACGTCGCGCCACGTCGCATCTTCAGGCAAGCGCTCGGCCAAGGCGTGCAGGGCCTGACGCAAATCGGGGTCTTTCATGACGGCGTTCATCGCAAGCTCCCGTTCGGTGCCGCAGTGTAGCGCGTCAGCCGACGCGGCGCAGGCTCATCACGGTGTGGCGCAATGGCGAGGAATCGACGTAGTGGTCGATGAGCATGAACGCGAACAACGCCATCAGGTAGATGATGGAATAGTTGAACACACGCATCGCGAAGCGCTCGTTAGGCGGGTCGAGAAGCTTGACGGCGTAGTAGACGAATCCCGCGCCGAGCACGAGCGCGCCACCGAGGTAAAACAGCCCGCTCATGCCGGTCAGGTACGGCAGCACGGTGACGATGACGAGCAGCACGGTGTAGAACAGGATGTGCCAGCGCGTATATTGCACGCCGTGCGTGACCGGCAACATCGGCACCTGCGCGCGCGAGTAGTCGTCACGGCGGAAGATCGCCAGCGCCCAGAAATGCGGCGGCGTCCACACGAAGATGATCAGGCACAGCAGCAGCGCGTAGGGATCGAGCGTGTTGGTCACGGCGGTCCAGCCCAGCACTGGCGGAATGGCGCCGGCGATGCCGCCGATGACGATGTTCTGTGGCGTGGCGCGCTTGAGGAAGGCCGTGTAGATCACCGCATAGCCGATCAAACCGGCGAACGTAAGGGCGGCCGTCAGCGGATTGACGAATACGCACAGAATCACCATCGACAACACGCCAATCACACTCGCGAACACGAATACCTGCATCGAATTCAAATGCCCGGTCGCCAGTGGCCGGTGTGCAGTGCGTGCCATCACCTTGTCGATGCGTCGATCGATGAGCTGGTTGAACGCCGCGGCCGATGAAGACGCGAGCCAAATACCGAGCGTGCCGAACACCAGCGCGCGCCACGGCGGCAGGCCCGGCACGGCGAGAAACATGCCGATCACGGCGCAGAACACCAGGAGCGCGACGATGCGCGGCTTGGTCAGTTCCCAGTATTCGTGGGCGAGGGCGAGCATGCGCACAGTCTAGCGTGGCGCGGGGCGCAGGCGCACGGCAAGCGCCAGCAGCGACAGCAACAACAGCGCCGCGCCGAGGTTGTGCGCGGCGGCAACCGGCAAGGGCAGCGCAAACACGACATTGCTTATGCCCAGGCACACCTGCGTGATCAACAACACGCCCACGGCGATGCCATAACTGCGCAGCGGTGGCGTGCGCAACGCACGAATGGTCGTCGCCAGCACGTGCCCGAACACGACGACCGCGCCAATGCGATGCACCATCTGGATCGCCACGCGTGCGGGGCCATCCAGTACGCCGCCTTCGTAATCCACGCCGATGTGGCGCCAGAGGATGAAAGCCTGGTGGAAATCCATCGCCGGCCACCATTGCATGAGGCAGGTCGGGAAATCCGTGCCGCAGGACAACGCGGCGTAATTGCTGCTGGTCCATCCGCCGAGCGCGATCTGGATGGCGACGAGCACGATGCCGGCGACGGTCATGCGCCGCAGTTTCGGCGCATCCACGCGCGCCGTTGCGTCCAGACTCAAGCGCAACGCCGTGTAGGCGAGCAGCGCGAACATCGCCATGCCGCCGACGAGGTGCGACGTCACCACCAGCGGCAGCAGCTTCCAGGTCACCGTCCACATGCCGAGTGCGGCCTGGAAGAAGATGAATCCCGCGGCGGCGCAGGGAACCAGCGCGAGCCGACCCATTTCGCGCCGACGCATCCACGCCCACCCCGCCAGCGCGAACGTGAGCAGGCTCAACACGCCGACCAGGATGCGATGGACCTGCTCGCGCCAGGCCTTGTCGGCCTCGAACGGGCGCTGCGGGAAGTTCGCGTCGGCATGCGCGATCTCGTGCGCGTGCACGGGCCAGGTCAGCTTGCCGTAGCAGGTCGGCCAGTCCGGGCATGACAAACCCGCGTTCGACAAGCGCACGAACGCACCAAACACGATCACGACGAGGGCGAAGGCGGCGGCGGCCCAGGCCAAGCGGCGCATTCCGGACACGGGGAAACGGATGGTGGCCATCAGTAGATGATCTTGGTTATGTCGCGGCGCAGGCCTTGCGCGGAATAGCCATCCGTATAGCGCAACATCAATTGCCCGCGCGGATCGACCAGGGCCAGGGCGAGTTGATCAACGCCGGTCGGACGCGCGAAGGCGAATGCGTTGGAATCCTCGCGACCGATTTGCAGCGGCGCGCGGGCCGCGACGAAGCCATCCGGCAAGGATGCTCCGACATACAGCACGCGCAGGCGGTCGGCGTTGCGGCCCAGCGTGATGCGCATGCGCAAGGCTTCGTCGAGCCGCATCTGGCAGTCTTGCGCGCAGTCCGGACCGGACAGCGCCAGCAACGTCCAGCGGTATTGCGGATCCTGCCATGCGTACTGGCTGCCGTCGGCGAGCGTCACCGCTACCGTCGCGACGTTGCGCGCCGGATGCACCAGGATCCCGCTTTGCGTGGTTTTTTGCGGCTCCCAGCCGCCCGAACGCAGCAGGAAGGCGGCGGCAAGCGGGATGGCAAACACGAGGGCGATCCCGACGAGTGCCAGGCGGCCGCGCGTGGTCTTGTTCATTTCGATCACGTTTCCGTTTTTGTCCAATGCGTGACGATCAGTATCGCGATCGCTACTGCGGCGAAACCGAACCAGGTGAAGGCGTAGCCGATGTGGCGCTCGGGTGGAAACACCTGCGGCTTCCATGAGCGCGCGAATCCGCTCGCGGGCGCCGGATCGAGCAACAGCAATCGCGGCAACACCGGTGCGCGCAGGTCAGCCGCAATGGCCTTGGCGTCGAGGAACAAGGTCAGTTTTGGCCATGCCGCCTGTCCCGGCAACGCGTTGCCGCCAAGACGCAAGCCGCCGCCTGGAAAAGGCGCATACAGACCCGTCAAGGCGACCTCGCCGACCGGCAACCGTGGCACGGAAGGCGTCGTTCCCTGCGTGTGGTCCCATGCCAGCCAGCCGCGATCCACCAGCATCAGGTCGCTTTGGCCGTCGGCCGCGAATACACCGATGGCGTGCACACCGATGCGATTGGCGTTGAACTGCTCATCCAGCAGGTAACCACGGTCAGAAAGATAGTGTCCCGACACTTTCATGTGCGGGTAGCGCTGTGCGTCCCGCGCTGCCGCGCTTGCCTGCGCGAAATCCAGTGTTGGCGCGCTTGCCGCATTGTCAAAAGCCGCGAACAGTAGTCTCTTTTGTGCGGCGCGCTCGACTTGCCACACGCCCAATGCGCAGAACACGGCAATACCGAACGCCGTCAAGGCCCAGGCGAACGCCGTCGGCCGCCGCCAGCGTCGCGTCGTCATTGCGCGGCGGCGCTATACTGGCCGCGCCCCGGCACGGAACACCCGCCCATGTGGACCACACTCGTCGTCATCGCGTTCTTTATCGTGATTGTCTGGAATCTCGGCGCCGGCTTGTATTACATGATGACCGACAAGGGCACCACCGACCGCACGGTGCGCGCGCTGACCTGGCGCATCGGCATTTCGGTGCTGCTGATCCTGCTGGTGATCGTCGGCATCCTGACCGGCGTCATCCATCCGCACGGCGTAAATCGATAAACCACTGCCTGCGCCCGCTGCCTTTCAGACAATCAAAACCGTCGCGAGCGATGGCAGATTGTGCGTCGGCCGCGCACAGGAAGCGGAGTGTACTTGCGTGTACATGAGCATTCCGAGCACGGCCGGCGCGCAAGCTGCCAAGCGCAGCAGGTTTTTACAGGACGTAAACGAAGATAAACAGGCCCAGCCACACCACGTCCACGAAGTGCCAGTACCAGGCCACGGCCTCGAAGGCGAAGTGGTGATTCTTGGTGAAGTGGCCCTTGAAGCAGCGGAACCAGATCACCGTCAGCATGCACGCGCCGAGCGTCACGTGCAGGCCATGGAAGCCGGTGAGCATGAAGAACGTCGAGCCATAGATGCCGGTGTCGAGGGTCAGGTTGAGCTTGGTGTAGGCCTCGATGTACTCGTGCGCCTGGAAATTCAGGAACAGCGCGCCGAGGACGATGGTGGCGCCGAGCCAGATGAGCAACTGGCGCCGATTGCCGGCACGCAGCGCATGGTGCGCAACCGTAATCGTGACGCCGGAAGACAACAGGATCAGGGTGTTGAGCAGGGGCACGCCCCATGCCGGCATGGTCTGGAAGATGCCGCCGACCTGCTCGGGTCCGTTCGTCGGCCAGGCGGCGACGAAATCCTTCCACAGGAAGAAGTTGGTCAGCGCACCGTCACCGGCGCCGCCGTACCACGGGATCGAGAAATTGCGCACGTAGAACAGCGCGCCGAAGAACGCGCCGAAGAACATCACCTCGGAGAAGATGAACCACATCATGCCCATGCGGAAGGACGTGTCCACCTGCTTGGTGTACAGACCCGACAGCGATTCGCCGATCACGGTGCGGAACCAGCCGAACAGCATCGACAGAAGGCAGGCGATGCCGAGTGCCATCACCCACTTGCCGGGATCGAATTCGTTCATCCACATGGCGGCCCCGCCGACCGTGAAGAACAGTCCGAACGAACCCAGGATCGGCCAATGCGTGCCGTGCGGGACGTAATAGGCGCCTTGTGCTTGTGATGACATTTTCGATTCCCGTCAACTATTCGGTGAAATGGCGTTTTGCGATTCTTGGGCGAGTTTCTTGGTCGCCGGCCGGTTGTCGTAAAAGGTGTAGGACAGCGTCAAGGTGTCGATCGTTTTCGGCAGCTTTGGATCGACCACGAACTTCACGGGCATGCGCCGCGATTCGCCGGGCTTGAGCACTTGTTCCGTGAAGCAGAAGCATTCGATCTTGTTGAAATACGGCGAGCCCTGCGACGGCGCGATGCTCGGCACGGCATTGCCGACGATCGCCATCGACGCCTTGTTCGTGGCGTCGTACCATGCATCGTTGACGGCGCCCGGATGTACGCGCATCGTGACCTGCTCCGGCGCGAAGCTCCAGTCGAGCTGGCTGTTGACGTTGCCGACGAACTGCACCGTCACCCAACGCGATTCATCCACCGCAAAACCCTTGCCGCTGTCGGCGGTGTTGTAGATGCGGTTCTTGAAGACATGTTCGCAGGCAATGCGGTACAACGGCACGCAGGCGAATCCGAACAGGAACATTCCCCCGCACACGATGAGCGCACGCGTGAGCAGGCGCTGGTTGCGTTGCACGGCATCGCCGCTGGCGTTTTCGGCCGACATCAGTGCGACAAGCCCTGGCTGAGGAAGAACAACAAGTAGATCGCCACCGCCACGATGGCGACGATCCACGCCGTGCGCCGCACGGCGGCGCGGCGTTGCTCGGGATCGAATTTGGCGGATTGCTGTTTCATCTTTTCAAGCACGACCACAAGTGGGGAGACGCTCAGTGGCTAACGTCTCCATGTGCCAGGTCCTCGTTGCGGATGACCGGCGGCGTGGCGAAGGTGTGGAACGGCGCCGGCGAAGGCACAGTCCATTCCAGGCCACGCGCGCCTTCCCATGCGCGCGCCGCGGCCGGCGCGCCGTGCTTCTTCGAATGCCACAGGATGAAGAAGAACATGAACGGGGTCAGGTACATGCCGTAGGCGCCGATCGTGGAAACGAAATTCCAGTCGGCGAAGGCGACGTTGTAATCCGGGATGCGGCGCGGCATGCCGGCCAGCCCGAGGAAATGCTGCGGGAAGAACAGCACGTTGACGAATACCACGCTCCACCAGAAATGCACCTTGGCCCAGGTCTCGTTGTACATCCGGCCGGTCCATTTCGGCCACCAGTAATAGATCGCGCCAATGATTGCGAACAGCGCGCCGGTGACGAGCACATAGTGGAAGTGCGCGACCACGAAGTAGGTGTCCTGGTACTGGAAATCGGCGGGCACCAGCGCGAGCATCACGCCGGAGAAACCGCCAATCGTGAACAGAACGATGAAGGAGATCGCCCACAGCATCGGCGCCTCGAACGTGAGCGAGCCACCCCACATCGTCGAGACCCAGTTGAACACCTTCACGCCGGTGGGAATGGCGATAAGCATCGTCGCGTACATGAAGTACAGCTCGCCGCCCAGCGGCATGCCGACCGTGAACATGTGGTGGCCCCAGACGATGAACGACAGGAACGCGATCGAGGCCAGCGCGTACACCATCGCCTGGTAGCCGAACAGCGGCTTGCGACTGAAGGTCGGCACGATCTCGGAGATGATGCCGAACGCCGGCAGGATCATGATGTAGACCTCCGGATGCCCGAAGAACCAGAAGATGTGCTGGTACATCACCGGGTCGCCGCCGCCGGCGGCGTTGAAGAAACTGGTGCCGAAATAGCGGTCGGTGAGGAGCATGGTCACCGCGCCGGCCAGCACCGGCATCACCGCGATCAGCAGGAATGCGGTGATCAGCCAGCTCCACACGAACACCGGCATCTTGAGCAGGTCCATGCCCGGCGCGCGCATGTTGAGGATGGTGGCGATGATGTTGATCGAACCCATGATCGAGGAAATGCCCATCAGATGGATCGCAAACACCATCATGGCCACGCTGTCGCCACCCTGGATGGACAGCGGCGGGTACATCGTCCAGCCGCCGGCCGGGGCGCCGCCGGGGATGAACAACGTGCCGAGCAACATGCAGAACGCGAACGGCAGGATCCAGAACGACCAGTTGTTCATGCGCGGCAGGGCCATGTCCGGCGCGCCGATCATCATCGGGATCATCCAGTTGGCGAGGCCGACGAAGCTCGGCATGATCGCGCCGAAGATCATCACCAGGCCGTGCATGGTGGTCATTTCGTTGAAGAAATACGGCTGCACGAACTGCAGGCCGGGCTTCATCAGCTCGGTGCGGATCACGCCGGAGAACGCGGCGCCGACACAGACCATGATGAACGAGAAAATCAGGTACAGCGTACCGATGTCCTTGTGGTTGGTCGAGAACACCCAGCGGTGCAGGAAGCCGTGCGGCTTGTCGTCGTGGTGGTCGTCGTGGTGTGCGGTGGCGTGGGTGGTCATGACAGCCTCATGGAGCGCGGTGTTGCGAACGGATGAACGGGATCGGCCCAATTACGGCGCGGACGGAGCGGACGGAGCAGACGGCGCCGCAGCCGGAGCTGCTGCCGGCGCCGCGGGAGCGTCAGCCTTGGTGGCGAGCGCTTCCTGCTCATCGAGCCATTTGCTGAACTCGGCCTTGGGCACGGCCTTGACCACGATCGGCATGAAGCCGTGGTCCTGGCCGCACAATTCGGCGCACTGGCCGCGGTAGATGCCGGGCTCGTGGATGTTGGTCCAGTCGTCATTGATGATGCCCGGGATGGCGTCCTGCTTCCAGCCCAGTTGCGGCACCCACCAGGCGTGGATCACGTCGTCGCCGGTGACCACGAAGCGGATCTTGGTGTCGGTCGGCAGCACCAGCGGATGATCGACGTCGAGCAGGTAGGTATTGCGCTCCACGCCGTTGTAATCCTTGTCCTTCACCGCCCACGGATCCATGCCCGAGCGCAATTCGCGCGTGTGGTCCGAACGCGTGTCGATGCGCGAGATGAAATGCACGTGGTAGGGCTTGTCGCCGACATTGATGTAGTCGTAACCCCATTTCCACTGGTAACCGGTGATCTTCACGGTCATGTCGGATTGTTCGGTATAGGCCATCTTGATCATGATCTTGGTCGCCGGCCAGGCCAACGCGACCAGGATCAGGATCGGCACGATCGTCCAGATGGTTTCGGCAACCGTGTTGTGGCTCCACGTCGCCGCCACCGCACCCTTGGATTTGCGGAACTTGAACATGGCCACGATCATCGCGCCGAAGACCACGACGCCGATCGCGATGCACACGTACAGACCCCACATGTGCAGGTCGTAGACCTCGCGCGAGGTCTGCGTCACGCCCGGGGTCATGTTCAACTGCCACGGCTCGGCCAGCGCGTGCGCGGCCCCCGCGACGGCGGTCAGCGCGACCCCCAATCCCAACTTGCCCTGCATCGATCCGGCAGCCTTCATTGTGTTCTACCTTGTCCCGAGTTCTTGAGTCCCGCCGCGCGAGTTCGCCTCGTGCAACAGTCTTTCCAGTCGTTGCGCCAGTTCCCTGCGCTCGGCATCGTTCAGGAACGCGCCGACTTCCGTTTCGCGTCCGTGCGAGCCGAGCATGAGCCGACACGGCCATCCCGGCCAGCGCCCCTCCCGCAAACGCACCCGTACCCAGTACGGATGGTAGTGCACCCTTGCCGCGCCGGCGATTTCCACGTCATGCGGCGTGATCGTGACGATCTCGCCGCTTGCCGTCGCGCGCCACACCCGCACCACGCACCACGCCGTCGCCGCCAAGGCCAGCACCGCGAACACCGGCGCCAGCACGATGCCGCGCGCCGCCGCCAGGCAGGCAAAACCCAGCGCCACGACGCTCTGCGCGACCAGATAGACGATCAACCCGACGCGCGAAAGCGAACGGTGCGGCAGGATTGCCACCGAAACCGCATCGCGCAACGCCGCATCTTGAGCTTCCCGAATCATCGCCAGACGACGCATCAACCGGTCAATGATAGTGAGCGCGTGCGGCGCGGGCAAGTTTTGACATGATTTACAATAGGCAATCCCCACGATCCGTCCCGATGAACGCCATCCTCGCCTCCGAACTACCCGTCGCCGCCGACGCCACGCGTACGCGCATGACCGCCGCCTACTGCCGCGACGAAACCGATGCCATGAACGACCTCGTCGTCCAGGCCGGGCTGCCACCCGCCGAACGCGATCTCGTGCTGGCCCGCGCCACCGAGCTCGTCGCGCGCGTGCGTGCGAAAGCCGACCGACAGACCGCGGTCGAATCCTTCATGCGCCAGTACGACCTGTCCAGCGAGGAAGGCGTGCTGCTGATGTGCGTGGCCGAAGCGCTGCTGCGCATTCCGGACAAGGACACCGCCGACAAGCTCATTGCCGACAAACTGGGCGAGGCCGACTGGGACAAGCACCTGGGCAAGAGCGACTCGGTGCTGGTCAATGCCGGCACCTGGGGCCTGATGCTCACCGGCAAGTTCATCAGCCTGGGCGAGGATACGCGACGCAATTTTGCCGGCGCCTTGCGCCGTCTGATCGGGCGCTCCGGCGAGCCGGTGATTCGCCTCGCGGTGCGTCAGGCCATGCGCATCATGGGTCATCAGTTCGTCATGGGCCGCACCATCGCCGAAGCGCTCGACCGCGCCGACGAGAAGGAAAACCGCGTCTATCGCTATTCCTACGACATGCTCGGCGAGGCCGCGTTGACGCAACCGGATGCCGAACGCTACATGCAGGCCTATCGCGACGCGATCGCCGCGCTCGGTGCGCGCGGGCCCTTCAAGGATGTGCTCGATGCGCCAAGCATTTCGATCAAGCTCTCGGCCCTGCATCCGCGCTATGAAGTCACCAAGCGCGCGCGCGTGCAGGCCGAACTGACCGCGAAATTGCTGGAACTGGCGCAACTGGCGAAGAAAAATGCCATCTGTCTCACCGTCGACGCCGAAGAAGCCGATCGCCTGGAACTCTCGCTCGAAGTGATCGCCGCCGTACATGCCGACGCGTCGCTCGATGGCTATCAGGGTTTCGGTCTGGCGGTGCAGGCCTACCAGAAACGCGCGCCATTCGTAATCGACTGGCTGGCGGAAGCGGCGAAAAAAACCGGCCGGCGTTTCTGCGTGCGCCTGGTCAAGGGCGCGTACTGGGATTCGGAAATCAAGCGCGCGCAGGAAGGCGGCCACGCCGGCTATCCGGTCTACACGCGCAAACCGAACACCGACGTGTCCTACCTGGCCTGCGCGAAAAAGCTGTTCGACTACGGCGACGCGTTTTATCCGGCCTTCGCCACGCACAACGCGCACACCATCGCCGCGATCCACCACATCGCGCGCGGACGTCCGTTCGAGTTCCAGCGCCTGCACGGCATGGGTACCGATCTTTACGCGGAAGTCATGGGGCCGAAGAACCTTGACGTACCCTGCCGCGTCTACGCGCCGGTCGGCTCGCACGAGGATCTTCTGCCGTACTTGGTGCGCCGCCTGCTCGAGAACGGCGCCAATACCAGCTTCGTGAATCGCATCGTCGATGAAGCCACCCCGATCAGCGAACTCGTCGCCGATCCGGTCGAGATCGTGCGCGCGAACACCAGCAAACCGCATCCGCGCATTCCGCAGCCAATTGATCTGTATTGCGCACCGCTGGTCGGAAATTCATCCGACTCGGCGTCCCCAAGAAGGAAAAATTCCATGGGCGTGAATTTCGGCAACGACAACGAACTGCGAAAACTGGCGGACGACGTCGCCAAGGTACCGACGAACTGGGCGGCGACGCCGCTGGTGCCGGGCGCCAAATCCGGCGAGGCCTTGCAGGATGTCACCAATCCCGCCGACCGTCGCACGAAGATCGGCACCAAGCAGCAGGCCGATCAGGCGACGATTGCGCGCGCGCTCGAAAACGCGCACGCCGCGCAGCCGGCGTGGGATGCCCTGCCCGCCGCTTCGCGTGCGACGATCCTGGAAAACGCCGCGGATCTGCTCGAACAACGTCGCGCCCAATTCATCGCCCTGTGCGTGCGCGAAGCCGGCAAGACGCTGGCCGCGGCCGTATCCGAAGTGCGCGAAGCCGCCGACATGTGCCGCTACTACGCGGCCATGGCGCGCAAGCTGATGGGCAAACCCGACGCGCTCACCGGCCCGACCGGCGAATCCAACGAATTGTCCTTGCACGGTCGCGGCGTGTTCGTGTGCATCTCGCCGTGGAATTTTCCGCTGGCGATTTTCACCGGCCAGGTTGCCGCCGCGCTTGCCGCCGGCAATGCGGTCATCGCCAAACCGGCGGACCAGACCGTGCTGATCGGCCACGCCGCAGTGAAGCTGCTGCACGAAGCCGGCGTGCCCGAAGCCGTGCTGCAATTCGTGCCCGGCAAGGGCTCGATGATCGGCAATACCTTGTTGACGCGCCCCGAAATCGCCGGCGTGTGCATGACTGGTTCCACCGAAACGGCGTGGACGATCAACCGCACGCTCGCCGCGCGCAATGCCCAGATCGCCAGTCTGATTGCCGAAACCGGCGGCCAGAACGCATTGATCGCCGATTCCTCCGCCCTGCCCGAGCAACTGGTCAAGGACGCCGTGGCCTCTGCGTTCGACTCCGCCGGCCAGCGCTGCTCGGCCGCGCGCGTGTTGTTCGTGCAAGAGGACATCGCCGACAAGGTGATCCACATGCTCGCCGGCGCGATGGATGAATTGACGGTCGGCGATCCGGCCTTGCTCTCAACCGACGTAGGCCCGGTGATCGACGAACCCTCGCGCAAGGGTCTGGCCGATCACGCCGCGCGCATGGACAAGGAAGCCAAGCTGATCAAAGAGGTCAAGCTCGGCGCGGATTGCGCGAACGGCACCTTCCTCGCGCCACGCGCCTACGAGTTGAAATCGCTATCGCAACTCACCCACGAAGTGTTCGGCCCGATCCTGCACGTGATCCGCTGGAAGGCGAACGAACTCGACGCCGTGATCGACGCGATCAACGCCACCGGCTTTGGCTTGACGCTGGGCATCCACAGCCGCATCGACTCGACCATTGCGCACATCGCGCAGCGCGCGAAAGTCGGCAACTGCTACGTCAACCGCAACCAGATCGGCGCCGTCGTTGGCGTGCAACCGTTCGGCGGCGAAGGCCTCTCCGGCACCGGCCCCAAGGCCGGCGGCCCGCATTACCTGCTGCGCTTCGTCACTGAGCGCACGCTGACGATCAACACCACCGCCGCGGGCGGCAATGCGAGTTTGTTGACGTTGGGGGAGTGATTTCTTTGCGTCATGTCGCAAACCACTACAGAATATGGTGCTTGACACCATATTAGACCTATGGTCACATACACCATATGAAGGCCGTGCTGGTCCTGCATGAAAGATTCCGTCATGCCGCCGGTGTAGTGGAATTGATGGTGTGGCAAGTCCCAGAGCCGGTTCCGCCTTCGCTGCATGGCTTCAAGTATCGATTGGCTTATGCCGTGAGCGGTACTCGCATCGTCGGCTACGACAACGAACGCGGCAAGGGCGATCACAAACATCTGCGCGACGCGGAAAGGAAATACGCATTCAAGGACGTGGCGACCCTGCTCACGGACTTCTGGAACGACGTGGAGGCAACGCAATGAAAAAGAAAATTCTGCACGTCAAAGCGGGCGAGCCGGTTGCGGCGAGCCTGACCCGCGCACGCGACACGATGCAAGCGCTGCGCAGCGGCAAGCGCAGCGAGCCGTATTTCGGCGTCGGTTTCGAGTCGATGGGACAGATGCTGGCGACGTTCACGCCACGCCGACTCGATCTACTCGCAACCTTGCGCGAACACGGCCCGACCACCATCGCGGCGCTCGCACGCACGCTCGGACGCGACTACAAGAACGTGCACGGCGACATCAACGCGCTGTTCGAATGGCTTGCCGTCGATCGCGACGAGCAAGGGCGGGTTTTCGTGCCGTGGGACGAGGTCGATATCCGGCTGCCGTTGACCAAGCAGGCGGCTTGAGCCGACCGTGCGTTTGGCAGGGCACGCTGACGATCAACACCACCGCGGCGGGCGGCAATGCGAGTTTGTTGACGTTGGGGGAGTGATCCATGGCGAATCTCTGCCGAGCAGCGCCGACTCGGCATCACACGCCGGCAGGGGATATAGTTCAACGGTGGGGATAAATCATGAAGATGTGGCTCCTTATTCTTATGCTCGCTGTCTTCGGGTATGCACAGGCATACGATGTCAAGGGAGTGAAGCTGGGTACCTCGTTAGCTGATCTGAAGGCACAGGTTAGCCATCCGTTGGACTGCTCGAAACTCGATAAGAATTCATCGAGTGCCAAGATCGAGTTGCTCGACGAAGCATGTCGTCCGACTGGTAAGAATCCTCTAGTCTGGGCGCAAGACAGCTTCGCTGGGTATCCGGCAAACCTATTGTATTTTCTGCATAAAGGAATGCTTTGGAAGGTGCGGATATTCCTGCCTGCATCAAGCTTCGATGACGTGGTCGCAACTTTGACGACGAAATTCGGCGTTCCGATAATTACGCATTCCGAATGGAAAAACGCGATGGGCGCAACTTTGGACAATCCAACTGCCGCATGGCAGAACGGCGATGTCATCGTATACAAGAAGTATCAACAGCAATTGGATCTCGGTTCCGATCTTTCGTTTTACAGTTCTGAAGCATGGCAGGCGATCAGCACCAATCTTAAAGCGAAGACCGAAGCCGCAAGCCAAGATCTTTAGCCCGCGCAGGGTGGGAGAAGCGTAGCGGATCCTGCCTTGTTGGTTACACGCGGCAACGGCAGGATTCGCCGATATGTAACTACTCCCGCTCAATACACGCTGCAAAACGCAGATTCGTGCAAGCGACCCCGTGCACATCGCCCCTGATCGGACCCATTCGAAACGGAACCTGCATCCGCTGACGGCGCTTGGTGCAGCTCCTCCACAGGGAGTGCGCCCGCTTTGACGTGTTTCTTGGTGACTTCTTTGCACGAGCAAAGAAGTTACCCGGGCGTCCGCAGGACGCACGGAAGCTCTGCTTCGTAGTACCCACCAGTCCCGATCATGCAATCCCGGCAGATAATTTCAGCCCCAGCGCCTTGACGACCTTCATGATCGTATCGAAGCTGGGATTGGATTCGCCGGACAGCGATTTGTAGAGGCTTTCCCGTCCGATGCCGGTTTCACGCGCAAGCTGCGTCATGCCGCGCGCGCGCGCAATCGTTCCCAGCGCCTTGGCGATGAACGCGGAGTCGTCGCCGGCTTCTTCGAAGCACGCTTGGAGATATTCCTGACAATCCTCATCGGTCTTCAGGTACTCGGCAGAATCCCAGCGAGCAAGTTTGATTTTCGCGTTTCTCTTCATTATTCACCTGATTGATTTGAGCAAGTCCATTGCTGTTGCGATGTCGGCGCCTTGTGTGGACTTGTCGCCGCCGACCAGGAGAATGACGATCTCGAGGTCGCGCACGACGTAGTACAGACGATAGCCGGGGCCGTAAGCGATACGCAGTTCCGAGATGCCGCCACCGACCGATTTGTGATCGCCGAAGTTTCCGTCTTCCACGCGATCGAGGCGTGCCTGTATGCGAACCTTGGCTTGACGATCCTTGAGCCTGGAAAACCAAGCGTCGAACAACGGCGTCGTCAGGACGGTATACATCGGTACTCAATGTATCCTAAAGAATACGCAATTTCAAATCCACACCACGCTCTGTTCCCCAATCACACAAACGCATCCGCGCTGATGCCGAATCGCTCCTTCAATTTCCTCACCTGGCGCAGATTGATCTCGCGCTTGCCGTTGATGATCTCCGACACCACGCCCTGCGTGCCGATCTCCGGCAGGTCGCCCTGTTTCAGGCCGTGCTGCTGCATCAGGAACTTGAGCATGTCCGCGCCGGAGACCTCGGGCAGCGGATAGTGCGCAGCGTTGTAGTCGCCGATCAGCTCGCCAAGCGTCGCGGCCAGGTTGGCGAGCGGATGGCGTTCGTCCGCGGCGCCGGCGTCGAGCAGGCGGTTCAGCGCTGCAACCGCCGCGTCGTACCCAGCCTCGGTGCGAATCGGATGCAGCGGCACCTCGCGCTCGATCGCGGCGAAATGCGTGGCCAGTTTCTTGAGTTGGACGTTCATTGCCTTGCGCTCCATCGAGCGTATTCGGCGTGCGTGAACACGTGGCGGACGAACAGCATAGGTTGGGGTTCGTAAGCTCACCCCAACCTACGCGCTACGCACTGGACTGGATGATCTCGGTCAACGCCAAGGTCGAGCCTTCCCACACCGGTTTTCCTGCATACAATCCCCGCATCGACCGTTTCCGGGACGTTGTCTTGCTGATCGTACCCTTGCACCGCCGCATGACATGGGCGAACGCGCCCGTGGCCACGCTCGCGCTGGTGTTGCTGAACTGCATTGTCTTCTTCTTCATGCAATCGGGGGATGACCGCGTATTGCGCGAGGCGGCGGACTATTACGCGCAGTCGCAGCTTGGCCGCATCGAGTTTCCGGCCTATCGGGATTGGCTGCATGAGCATGCCGGTGACGCGCAGCGTGTGCGTGCAATGCAGGAGGCACCGGCGCCGTACAAACTCGCGCTGATCGAATCCGACGAAGATTTCCTCGCTGCCTTGCATGCCGACAGGATCATCTTGCCCACGCGCGACGACTATGCCGATTGGCACGCCAAGCGCATCGAATTCGAACGCATCCGCGACAGTTCGTTTACCGCACGACACGCCTTGCGCTTTTCGCATGTCGAACCGGCGCGCATGACCTGGGCCATGTTCATGCACGGCGGACTTGGACATCTGGCCGGCAACATGGTCTTTCTGCTCGTCCTCGGCCTGCTGGTCGAAGGCGCGTTGGGCCCATGGTGGTTCCTGGGCCTGTATCTGGCCGGCGGTTACGGCGCCACGCTCACCACGATGGCCTGGCATTGGGGCGACACGGGATTGGCGCTGGGCGCGTCCGGCGCGATCGCGGCCCTGATGGGTGCGTACTGCGTGATCTGGGGCTTGCGCAGGGTGCGCGTGTTCTACTGGTTCTTCGTGATATTCGACTATGTGAAGGTGCCTGCGCTGGTGCTGTTGCCGTTCTGGTTTGGCTGGCAGGTGTTGAACCTGATGTTCGATGGTGGCGCGCATATCGGTTTCGACGCACATGCCGGCGGCATTGCCTGCGGTGCCGCGCTGGCACTGTTGCAGCGCCGCACAGGCCGCGTCCGCCAGGACTTCGTCGAAGAAGACGCGCGTGCCGAACTGCGCGACGCCAATACGCTCGACTACGAGCAGGCCATGGCACACATCGGCAAGCTGGAGATCGCCAGGGCGCGCGCCCTGCTCGAGCGCATCGATGCCGAAGAACCCGGGCAATTGCGCGTGCTCACGGCGCTGTATCGCTGCGCGCGTTATGGCGGCACGCCCGCGCAGCTGGATGCCGCCGCGACACGCGTACTCGAGTTTCCGGCAAAGACCGCCGATCAATTTGCCGAACTCAGGAACGTGTATGCCGACTACGCCAAAGCCTGCGCCGGCGCACCACGAATCGCGCCTGCGATTCTGCTGCGCCTGGTACAACCCTTCCTGCGGGCGGGCGACGAAGCCGGCGCCGAAACGCTGCTGCACGACGTCGAACGGCGTGCGCCCAACGCCCCGGCACTGGCGGCGGCATGGTTTGCGTATGCGCTGCGCGCATCCGAAGACTCGCCGCAGCGGCGCGCGCGCCTGCAATACCTGGCGCAGAACTTCGCACAGAGCGAATTTGCCGCCAAGGCGCGCTTCCTCTTGCAGCAGGACTGATTGCGGCGTCAGGCCTTCGCGGCAGGCGCGGCCGCCATCATCTTCTGGATCAGCGCCAGGCGCGCATCGATGTCGGGCATCAACGCATCGTGCGGACAGGCTTGCTTGAGGTATAGCAACAGTTCGCGTGCCTTGGCATCCTGGTTCATGCGCTCGTGCAGCAAGGTGGCGGCGAGCAGGTAGTTCTGTGCGATGTCGCGGCTCTTCGGAAAACGTTTGTGGAATCCTGCCAGCAAGCGCAAGGCGACTTGCGCCTGCCCGGTTTGCGCGGCGAGTTTGGCCAGGCGCGTGACGGCATCGGCATCGGCCGGCGCAAAGGCAGGATCCAGCGCCTGGCAATCGCGCAGCAAATCCAGCGCGAGCCGGTCCTTGTCCTGCGCCAGCAGGATCGCCAGATACTCACGCCCATGCCGCAGCAACTCGTCCTTGTTGCCGGTCAATTGCAGCAGTTTGCGGTACTGCATGTGCACCGCGGGCGTGCCGCCGCGACCGCGCAAGTGTCCGCGCAGCATTTCGGTGGCGGCTTCCGGTTTGCCCTCGCGCACGAGCGCTGCGGCTTCGTCGAGCAAGGTCTGGTCCGGATCGGGCGGCGTCGCCGGTAGTGCAATGCGCGGCGCTTCCGGCTCGAATCCGACCGCGTCGTGATACTGGTAGATGAGATAGCCCATCAGGTGAAACGTGACCACCAGCGCATAGTTGGAAATGATGCCCACGGCGACCAAGGCCAGGAACAATGGCAGCACGCGCGCCACCAGCGCCGTCGCATAACCCTGGCTGGCAAAGATGACCAGGCAAAGCCCGACCACGGCCAGGTAGGGCCAACCGATGCGGGTGAGTATGGCGATCCATTTGCCGGGATTGAGCGCAGCCAGCAGGCTTTCGTCCATCGCCAGCGACATGATCGCGCCAGGCAGTGCCAGGCCGATCAGCAGCATCGCGACCATGCCGACTTTCGGCCCGGCCAGCACCGCTATTGCAAACGGGACCACCAGCAGGATCACCATCAGCCCGATCATTTTCCAGCCAAGGGCGCTGTCGTCGGACTGCAAGGTTTCCGGTGGCCGCATGTAGCCGTTGGCCGTGGCACGCAAGCATTCGAACGCGTAGCGGTACATCGCCACGGTGACGAACAGCAGCAGGATGCGCCCGAATGGCAGGAACACCAGCAGGTTGCCGAGCGCGAGCACGATGATGGTCACCAACGCGCCCATGTGCGCCGGGTAGCGCGTGATCTCGCGCAGCCGATTCCAGAATGGCTCGATCGGTACGGCGGTGGGTGATGCGGACATTGCGGTTGCCTTTTCAGGTGTGCGTGGCGACATGGCATCTTGCCATAGCGCGGCTTCGCGCCCAACGCCGCAAAGTTGCGCCACCAGTCGCTATACTGCGCAAAACCAACCGCATCGAACCGCCATGCGTACTTCCGCCCTGATCCTGCTTGTGCTGGCTTGCGCCCTTCTCGCCGCCTGCGGCAGCAAAGGTCCGCTCGTGTTGCCCGACAAATCGCCGCAGACGCAGCCGGCGCAACCCGCCACGACGCCGGCACCAGCGCAGAATTCCGACACGCAGTGAGCCTGCGCTTCACCAAGATGCACGGCATCGGCAACGATTTCGTGATCGTGGATTGCCGCGCGCAGCCGTTCGCGCTCGATGCCGTGCAGATCGCGCGCATCGGCGATCGCCATTTCGGCGTCGGCTTCGATCAGTTGATCACGATCGAACCCGCGCGCGATCCGATTTGCGCCTTCGCCTACGGCATCTACAACACCGACGGCTCGCGCGCCATGCAATGCGGCAACGGCGCGCGCTGCGTGGCGGCGTGGCTGCATCGCGCCGGCGCGATCGGCGTGGGCGCGACGCGCCTGCAGAGTCCGTCCGGGCCGGTCGCGGTGGAATTGCTCGATGCTGGCGATGTGCGCGTGGACATGGGCGTGCCGCGTTTTGCCCCGACACAGGTGCCGCTGGATTTGGCCGCCGCCGATCCGTATCGCTTGCGCATCGACGGTACCGATATTGCCTTTGGCGCGGTGTCGATGGGCAACCCGCACGCACTGCTCGAAGTCGATGATGTCGACGCAGCGCCACTGGCCACGCTCGGTGCTGCGTTGTCCATAAATGCGCATTTTCCACACGGTTGCAACGTCGGCTTCGCGCAAATTGTCGATCGCACGCACCTGCGCCTGCGCGTGTGGGAGCGCGGCGCGGGCGCGACGTTGGCCTGCGGCAGCGGCGCCTGCGCCGCGGTTGCGATCCTGCGCCGGCGTGGCAAACTCGACGCCGGCGTCGACGTGCGGCTGCCGGGCGGGACCTTGCGCATCCAGTGGGATGGCGAAGGCAAGCCATTGTGGATGCACGGCCCGGCACAATTCGTTTTCGAAGGAGAGCTACCGTTATGAGCGACGCGACTGTCCGCGACGAACTCGACCCCACCGACGTAGCGAGCTTCTTGCGCCGGCATCCGGAATTCCTCGGCGAATACCCGGATATCGCGCTGACCCTGGCGTTGCCGCGCGACCAGGGTGCGACGACGTCGCTTGCCGGCTACCAGCTCGAAGCCCTGCGCGAGCAGAAGCGCGAATTGAACCGGCGCCTGCATGACCTGATCGGCATCGCGCAGGAAAACGAGCAATTGATGATCCGCACGCATTCGCTGGCGATGGCGCTGCTGCGCGAACGCACGCTCGGCGACAGCGTGCGCCGCGTTGCGGCCGCGCTGACCGAGGATTTCAACACCGAACGCGTGCGCCTGGTGCTGTTCCGCGCTGCCAGCGAAGAGCTCCCGGCGGCGGACTGGCTGCTGCTCGCGCCGGGTGGCGTGACAGAACTGCCTGCATTCGCCGAGTTCCTGCAACGCGGCGAACCACTGTGCGGGCGGCTGCAGCCGGAAAAGATCGCGTACCTCTTCGGTGCGGAAAAGGATCAGGTGCAATCCGCGGTACTGATCGCCGTCGGCGAAGTCGGCATGCTCGCCATTGGCAGCGCCGATGCGCATCGCTTTCATCCGGGCATGGGCACGGTGTTCCTGAAACTGATCGCCGAGACGATCGCCGCGGCGATCGCGCGGTATTCCTGATCGCCATGCCCGGCGACGAACCGCTCGCACAGGGCATCGAACGCTTCGCCGCCTACCTGCGCAACGAGCGGCGCTACTCGCCGGCGACGCTGGCCAATTACACGCGATCGCTGCGCCAGCTGCTGGGATTTCTCGATGCGCAGGGCGTGATGCATTGGCGCGACGTACGCCGCGATCAGATCCAGGCGTTCATCGCCAAGACCCATCGCGCCGGCCTTTCGCCCGGCTCGCTGCGCGACATGCTCTCGGCGTACCGCAGTTTCTATCGTTGGCTTGCGCGCGAAGGCGAGGCGGCGACAAACCCGGCGATCGGCGTGCGTTCGCCCAAGGCACCGCGCAAGTTGCCGCAGGTGCTGGATGTGGACGAAGTCGGTGCGCTGCTGGACTTTCCCGTCGACGACCCGGACGGCGTGCGCGATCGCGCGCTGTTCGAGTTGCTGTATTCATCCGGCTTGCGCGTGTCGGAATTGACCGATGTGCGCTGGCGCGATCTGGACATGGCGCAAGGCCTGATCCGCGTCACCGGCAAGGGCCGCAAGACGCGCATCGTGCCGGTCGGCGGCAAGGCCATTGCCGCATTGAATGCGCTGCACGAGCAGGATCACCCGGGCGCGGATGATCCGCTCGTCCATGGCCGGCTCGGCAAACCGCTCACGCCGGGCGCGGTGCGCGCGCGGCTCAAGCGCCGCGCGAAGGATCAGGGTGTATGGAAGCGCGTGTATCCACACTTGCTGCGCCATTCCTGCGCCAGCCACGTGCTCGAATCCTCCGGCGACCTGCGCGCCGTGCAGGAGTTGCTCGGCCACGCCGACATCGGTACCACCCAGATCTACACGCACCTGGATTTCCAGCACCTCGCACGTGTGTACGACGCCGCGCATCCGCGTGCGCGGCGCCGCAAATGACGGCTTGCTCTATTTGTCCAAACCGAACACGACGATCTTCGCGCTGTCCTGTTCCGTCGGCCACAGCGGATTGATCAGGCCCGCGGCGACGGCGACTTTCTGCGAACCGTTTGCGGTATAGGTGATCACACCGCCGCCGATCGCCCCGGCGATTTTTGCGCTCCACAGTTTCTTGCCGCTGCCGGCATCCAGCGCATAGAAATTGCCGCCCATGTCGCCGAAGAACACCACGCCGCCGGCGGTCGGGGTGACGCCGCTCAGGATCGGATAGTTGGTCTTCGCGCGCCACTTCCACTGGCCGCTGTCGGCATCGGTCGCGTACAACCAGCCAGCCCAATCGGCGTGCGGGTCCTGCGTGCCCAGCGCGTTGAGCGGGTTGATCGAGACATTGCCCATCCAGTTCGAGCCGTCCGCCGCGTCTTCGACCTGTTTGTCGCTCTGCAACTTCACACTGCTGCACCATTCATCCTCGCCGGTCAATACGAGATTGGTACGCGGATCGTAGGCGACGCCATTCCATTCGCCGCCACCGACCGAGCCCGGGCAAAAATGCGTGACCTTGTCGGTACTGAATTGGACATCGGGATTCTCGATGCGCGTGACCGGGCTGCGATAGACCAGCGCGTTGGTCGTCGCGTCCACCGCATACAAATAGCCGTCCTTGGGCGCGAACGACAGGATGTGCTTGCCGTCGCGTGTCGTGACCAGGGCCGGGGTATTGGAGACGTCCCAGTCGTGCCAGTCCGAATCGGAAATCTGGTAGTGGCGGATGTAGTTGCCGGTTTTGGCATCCAACGCCACCACCGAATCGGTGAACAGATTCTTGCCGCGACGCAGTCCCGGCACGAAGTCCGGCGATGGATTGCCGACCGGCACGTACAAGGTGTTGGTGTCCGGATCGAGCGTGAACGAAGTCCACGAGCCGCCGCCGGAAATCGGCACGTTCGGCGGATTGTTCCACGTCGCCGCCGCATCGGCCGGCATGCTGCCCTGCGGGCCGCGCTCGGGATCGCCTGCCTGTTTGGGCACGAGATAGGTTTCCCACAGAATCTTGCCGGTGGCGGCATCGAGCGCATCGACACGACCGCGCACGCCCTTGAAATCGCCGAGCACGACGCCCGCATAAACCACGCCATTGGCGGCAATCGGCGCCGCATTGACGGATTCGTTCTTGCTAGCGTCGGCAATTGCCGTCGCCCACAAGAGCTTGCCGGTCTTGAAATCGTAGGCGAGCACACGGCCATCGAGCGTGCCGCGGAACAAGCGGCCATCCAGATACGCGGCGCCGCGGTTCACCTGCAAAAAGGCTTGCGTCTCTTCGTCGTCGTGCGTGCGCCAGTTCTGCTTGCAAGTGGACGGATCGATCGAAAAGATGTCGAACGCCGTCGTGCCGATCAGGGCGCCGTTCACTTCCAGCGGACCGGTCTCGAACGCATCGTGCTCGCCGGTGTCGTAGACGCACAGTTGCTTGAGCTGGCCGACATTTTGCGCCGTGATCTGATCCAGCGCCGAGAAGCGCTGCGATTGCACGTTGCGGTTGTAGCTCGGCCAATCGCCGGCAGTGTCCGCCGGTGTCGTGGCAGCATTGGCCGGCGCCGTCGCCGCAACCGCTTCACGCGTCTCGACGGTAATCGTCCCCGCCGGATTGTTGGCGCTGCGCGCCGTGTTGAGCACGCGCCCTCCCAGTTTGACGAGCCCCGGAACTCCGATCGTGAAGTACAAGGCGACCAAGGCGATGACGATCAGACCCAACACGGTCAGCAAGAATCTTTTCATGATCCACCTCCGGGAAATGACAAACCAAGCCGATCTAGGGGCATCGTGTCCAAGCTTGGGATTATGCGCGGCGATTCATTAAATCCGGCCAATGGACTTGTGCGATCCGGACGGGCCGCGCTTGCGCCAGGGCCAGCAAATGCCCCGATTCACAGGCGGCATCAAGACGGCGGCAGGGCGCTCGTTTTGAAAACATCCTCGCCGTTCCACCAGCGCTCCTCGGCGGTTGGGTCGGTCAGGGCAAGCAGGACACTGGCGATCAGTTCGTGGTTTTCGATCGGCAGTTTCAGGCGCGCATAGGCTTTGCGGGTACCGGAAACGACCGCATCGGCCTTGAACGCCATCTCCGGATCGCTCGGCACGGATTCGCCCATCTGCTTGCAGCGCTCGACGTCGAGCGAAACCATCTTGCGACACGCCAACGGGCGCTGTTCATAGATCGAGCAGGATCCATCGACCAGCAACGGGCAGAAGCCGCGCTGGCGCGTGTCGGTGATGCCACGATGCCTTTGCACGTGTTCCGCAAGTGCGGTGACGAGCGATTCCAGGCCCGGCTGGCCACGCAGCGTGCGGGCGATGCGGAACGATTCCTGCGGGAACACCTGCACCTCGAGCCGGCAACAGATGGCACAGCCCTTCTTGCAATCGAAGCGCACGCCGCGATCGCCGGCCTGCGCCACGACGGCATCGACTTCCTTCTGTGCGTGCTCGGCGAGCCGTATCGCAAATACGCGATTGCGATTCTCCCGCAGCTGGCGAGCGGTTTCCTTCTCGACCCGCGCCTCCAGCTCCATGACCTCGGTGCGCAATCTACCCACGATGAACGATTCCTGGCATCGGAACCGAGTCTGCGCTGCGATCCCGGGATTGGCAAGGCGCGCGCGGCACTTGGAAATCCGCAAACGATCCCCCACATTGGCCTACTTCCTTGCGGGTGCGCAATCCATGGTCGACTCCTTCCACGCCACCACCATCGTCTCCGTGCGCCGCGACGGGAAAGTCGTCATCGGCGGCGACGGCCAGGTCACGCTCGGCAACACCGTGGTCAAGGCCAATGCGCGCAAGCTGCGCCGCCTCGGCAAGAATGGTGCGGTGCTGGCCGGATTCGCCGGCGCCACCGCCGATGCGTTCACCTTGTTCGAATTGTTCGAGGCCAAGCTCGACAAGCACGGCGGCAACCTGACGCGCGCGGCGGTCGAACTCGCCAAGGAATGGCGCACCGATCGGCGCCTGGGTCGATTGGAAGCAATGCTTGCCGTCGCCGACAAGGATGCGAGCTTGCTGATTTCCGGCAACGGCGATGTACTCGAACCGGAAAATGGATTGATCGCCATCGGCTCCGGCGGGCCTTATGCACAGGCAGCCGCCAAGGCGCTGCTGGAAAACTCCACGCTGTCCGCGCGTGAGGTCGTCGAACGCGCGCTGAAGATCGCAGGCGATATTTGCATATACACCAACCATAACGTCACGATTGAAGAACTCTAGCCCATAACGTCATACCGGCATGGATTGCCGGTATCCAGACTGCATGGATGCCGTCCTTGGCAACTGGATTCCCCTCGGCTCGCTGGCGCAAGCCTCGACCCTGCCGGAATGACGAGCAAAGGAAACTGAATGTCCGAACTGACTCCCCGCCAAATCGTCACCGAACTCGATCGCTACATCATCGGCCAGAATGCGGCCAAGCGCGCGGTCGCCATCGCCTTGCGCAATCGCTGGCGGCGCATGCAGCTCGATCCCGCGCTGCGCGATGAAGTGACGCCGAAGAACATCCTCATGATCGGCCCCACCGGCGTGGGCAAGACCGAGATCGCGCGGCGGCTGGCCAATCTCGCGAACGCGCCGTTCATCAAGGTCGAGGCAACCAAGTTCACCGAAGTCGGCTACGTCGGCAAGGACGTGGAGCAGATCGTGCGCGATCTCGCCGATGCGGCGGTGAAGATGGCACGCGAGCAAGCCAAGGCGCAGGTGAAGGCGCAGGCCGAAGACCGCGCCGAGGAGCGCATCCTCGACGCGCTGCTGCCCAAGCGCCAGTTGCATGGCTTCATGGGCGAGCCGCAACAGCCGGACACCAGCGATTCGGATACACGGCAGAAGCTGCGCAAGCAGTTGCGCGAAGGCACACTCGACGAGCGCGAGATCGAGATCGAAACCGCCGTCAACGTCGGCGTGGAGATCATGGCGCCGCCAGGCATGGAGGAAATGACCCAGCAGTTGCGCGGCATGTTTTCCTCGATCGCCGGCAACAAGACGCAGACGCGCAAGCTCGCGATCAAGGCGGCGCGACCGCTGCTCGTCGACGAGGAGGCGTCGCGCCTGGTCAACGACGAGGAGCTCAAGGCACAGGCGCTGGAGAACTGCGAGCAGAACGGCATCGTCTTCATCGACGAGATCGACAAGGTGGCGCAGCGCGGCGAATTCAGCGGCGCGGGCGTTTCGCGCGAGGGCGTGCAGCGCGACCTGCTGCCGCTGGTCGAAGGCTCGAGCGTGTCGACCAAGCACGGCATCGTCAATACTGACCACATCCTGTTCATCGCCTCGGGTGCGTTCTCGCTGGCCAAGCCGTCGGACCTGATTCCCGAACTGCAGGGCCGTTTCCCGATCCGCGTGGAACTGGCGGCACTCACCGCCGCGGATTTCGAGCGCATCCTCACCGAACCGGATCATGCGCTGACCAAGCAATACGTCGCCCTGCTCGCGACCGAAGGCGTGACGCTCACGTTCGCCGCAGACGGCGTGCGGCGCCTCGCCGAAATTGCGTTTGCCGTGAACGAGCGCACGGAGAACATCGGCGCGCGGCGCCTGCACACCGTGCTCGAACGCCTGCTCGACACGATTTCCTTCGAGGCGCCGGATCACAACGGCAAGAACCACACGATCGACGCGGCCTACGTCGATGCCCATCTGGCGGCATTGGTGCAGGATCAGGATTTGAGCCGGTATATCTTGTGATTGTCATCCCGGCATGGTCGATGCCCGCGACAGCGGGCTGAGGGGGATCCAGACTGCATGGATGCCATGTCGTCGAAACGAGTGTCGTTGCCATCCTTGGCTTCTGGATTCCGGCAGTCCCTGCCGGAATGACGGTAAAAGAATTGGTAGAATTCGCACCATGCCCCCCAAACACCACCACGAAGGCAATGTCGTGCAGTTTCGCGGCCGCGGCACGCGCGCGCAGTTGCGCGAGGCGATGGACGCGCGCGTACCGGTGCAGATCGCGCGTTCGCAGATCTCGCCGGGCTGGGTGCACGGCTATGTGATCGGACTCGCCGCCGAGTTCTGCCTGATCGCCGAGGTCAGCGACGCGATGCAGTTCGACGGTTTCCTTGCGCTTGCCATCGGCGACATCGACATGGTCGAGCAGGATCCGGGCCGCGCGTTCGTGGAAAAGGCGCTGGAACTGAACGGCGAGGCGATTCCGCAGTTGCCCGACTTTGATCTCACCGATTGGCAGACCATCGCCGAATCCGCCGCGCACGCAACGCCAATGATCTCGCTCAATATGCTCGATGAGGAAAACGGTGAAGTCAGCTATATCGGCCGCCTGGTCGGCGCCGAACACGACGGCCTGATCCTGCAGGAAGTCGATCCGAACGCGACCTGGTATCCGGACACCGGTGCCTACGAATTCCCCGGCATTGGTTCGATCGGCTTCGGCACGCAGTACATGCTGTTGCTGGCGAAAATCGCGGGCATGCCGCCGGTGCCATTGCCGCCGGAAGCGATGCCGGCTTCATGAGCGGTACGCCGCGCGTTACCGCCATCACCCTGCATCGCGCCTCGCACGCGCTCGAAGTCGGTTTCGACAGCGGCGAGACGTTCACGCTGCCGTGCGAATACCTGCGCGTGAACTCGCCCAGCGCCGAAGTGCAGGGCCACAGCGCCAGCCAGCGCGTGCTCCAGCATGGCAAGCGCCACGTGAACATCGTCGCGATCGAACCGGTCGGCCATTACGGCGTGCTGCTGCGTTTCGACGACGGCCACGACACCGGCATCTACTCGTGGGACGTGCTGCACAAGCTGGGCGTCGAACACGAGGCGAACTGGCAGGCGTATCTGGACGCGCTCGCGGCGGCAGGACTGTCGCGCGGCTGAGCGTCAGGCCGATACCGCCGCGGTGTCCTGCGCCTGGAAGAACTCCCGCGCCGCGAAGCCGAACGGCCGTGCCAGCATCACATCGGGAAACTGCTCGATCTGCGTGTTGTAAGCGCGCACCGCTTCGTTGTAATCGCCGCGCGCCGCTTGCACCGCGTCTTCGATGGCGACGAGCTGGCGTTGCAAGTCGAGGAAATTCGCACTCGCCTTGAGTTCGGGATAGCTCTCCTGCAGGGCCAGCAGGTGTGATACCTGCGCGGCGATTTCGCCCTCGATGCGCCCGCGTTGCGCGATCGAGCCGCTGTCCTGCGCACGCGTGCGCAACGCGGCGACCGTGGCGAGCGTTGCCTGTTCGTGCACGGCGTAGCCCTTGACCGTCGCCGCCAGTTGCGGGATCAGGTCGTGGCGGCGCTGCAGCTGCACGTCGATGTCGGTCCAGGCCTTGCGCACGCGGTTGCGGGCCATCACCAGGTCATTGAATGTGACGACCAAAAAGGCCACGAACGCAATCATCACGCAACCGGCAACCCATACCGCCATGCCCGTATCCCTTGCTTGCGGCTGCGCCCGCCGCGGATTGCGCGATAATACGGCAAGCCGGTTTCGCTGCTTTGCTTCGCCTTTTTGCATGCGTGAGGTGACGCCATGAAGATGTCTGTACTTGCTGTGTTGCTGCTTTCGATCGCGGCCCGCGCGGCGGCCACGACAACCGAGGTTGGCCCCGCCGACAACTGGACGGCGATCATGCAGGGCCTGCAGCCGGGCGACACGTTGATCATGGACGATGGCACCTATGTCCTGAACGGATATTTCTCGATCAGCCTGCACGGTACGAGCGCGAGCCCGATCCTGATCCGCGCGCAGGATGGCGCGCGTCCCGTGATTCAACAGAACGCGGACCAGAACATCGTCAATATCCTGGGTTCGACATATCTCACCATCGACGGGCTGACTTTCACCGGCGGTTCGATCGGATTGCGCTTCCTGGGCAGTGCCGCGACACCGGCGATGGGCGGCAGCGACATCACCATCCGCAACTGCCACATCCACGACACGCCCGCGAACGCGATCGCCGCCAACAGCAGTGGCGTCGACTACGCGCGCTTTTCCTTCATCCACAACGAAATCGACCACACCGGCGATACCGGCGAAGGTTTTTATCTTGGCTGCAACAACAATGAATGCCAGTTCCACGATTCGCTGATCGCCAACAACTACATCCACGACCTCGATGGCGCCACAGTGACGCAGGGCGACGGCATCGAGATCAAGCAGGGCAGCTATGCGAACGTGGTGCAGGACAACGTCATCCACGATACCGGTTATCCCGGCATCACGATGTACGGCGTCAGCGGCAATGGCGCCGTCAACATCATCCAGCGCAACATCGTCTGGAACAGCGGCGACAACGGCATCCAGGTCACTGCCGACGCGATCGTGCGCAACAACATCGTGCTGAGCGAATGCAGCAGTTGCGCAGCGTTCGCCTCGAACGCGATCCAGGGAGCCAGCGCGGCGAATCTCACGATCGTCAACAACACTTTTCTCGCGCCCGGCTCGGCCAAGGGCATCCGCCTCAATGGCGTCAGCGGCACGGTCATCGTGGCCAACAATGCGATTTATGCACCAAACGGCAATGCGATATACGCCAACGGTGCGCTGGGTGGGGTAACGGTTGTCGCCAATGCCGGCGCCGGATCGCTCAGCGGCGTTGCCTCCGGCTTCGACAATTCGGGAAACATCGCCAGCGATTTCTTCAGCGCCAACCTGTCCGGCGTGCCGCCGCAGAATCTCGTGCCAAAGGGCAACGTGCTGGTCGGCACGGCGAACGCCAGCTATCTGCCGAGCGACGATTTCTCGACCAATGCGCGTACCACGGCGGATATCGGCGCCTACCGCGCGGTGGCCAGTGGCAATCCCGGCTGGCCGATCCAGGCCGGGTTCAAGGTCGATGACCAGATCTTCGCCAACGGATTCGAACCGTAACGGGTTACCATGTGCGCATGAGCGAGTCCACCACCCATTTCGGCTACCGCGACGTCCCCGTCGCGGAAAAGCAGAAACTCGTCGGCCGCGTGTTCACGTCCGTCGCGAGCAAGTACGACCTGATGAACGATGCGATGTCGTTCGGCGTGCACCGGCTCTGGAAGCGCTGGTTCGCCGCGACCAGCGGCGTGCGTGCCGGGGATGCGGTGCTCGATCTCGCCGGCGGCACCGGCGACATCGCCGCACTATTGCTGCCAATGGTCGGCGAGCGTGGGCAGGTCGTTCTCGGTGACATCAATGCGGCGATGCTGCATGCCGGGCGCGACCGATTGTTGAACGACGGATTCGTGCGCAATCTCGCCTACGCGCAATTGAATGCCGAGGCCTTGCCGTTTCCTGATTCGCGTTTCGATGCCGTGACGATCGCGTTCGGCCTGCGCAATGTCACCGACAAGGATGCCGCGCTGCGCGAGATGCTGCGTGTGCTCAAGCCCGGTGGCCGCGCGCTGATCCTGGAGTTCTCCACGGTGCAGTCGGAAATCCTCAAGCCGCTGTACGATTTTCATTCGTTCAAGGTGTTGCCGCGCCTGGGCGCGATGATCGCGGGCGATGCGGAAAGCTACCAGTACCTCGCCGAATCCATCCGCAAGCATCCGGACCAGGCCACGCTCAAGGCAATGATGGAAGCCGCTGGTTTTGCGCATGTGGACGTGCGTAACCTGAGTGCCGGCATCGTCGCGATCCATCGCGGCTACAAATCCTGATCAACGCCTGGATTTTTTCAGCACTGCGCCGCGGTGCGCGGCGATGTGATCGGACTTGTCGCTCTTGATCTCGTACTGCGGATCGTCTTGCGTTGCGTGATGCGTGTAGCCCTTGTAATCGAAATCGGCCGTGTGCACGCGGATGATGGTGCCGCTGACGTGGCCGGCTTCCGAATTCCAGGTGACGTGATCGCCGATCTTGAAGCGTTGCGTCATGGCTTTTCGCCTCCTTCGCGCAACAAGTCGTCCGGCACATAGGACAACACGCCGTTGCGCACGCTGGCCGCCGAGGTGTACGGATGGGGTTCGGTCTTGCCCGCGCTCATGATATGCCGCACCGCGATGCCTCGCACTTTCAAGTAGTCGGCGATCAGCGAGCGATGGCAGCGCCACCACACCGCTTCGGCGCACATGACGGCCGTATGCTTGCGTCGCGCCAGTTGCAGCAGGCGCTCGATCCTGGCGGCAAATTCCGGAGTTTCCATGTAATCGGCGTAGCCGCGAAACGCTTCGTTGCGCCACACCGTGTTGTGCGAATCCACGCGCGGATGGCGGCGCCCGCCGAGTTCGGGGAACGCAACATATTCCACGGCGATCGCAGCAAGCGCGGCGCGCAATGGTTCCGGATTGAAGTGCGGATACTTGCGCGAACCGGCGAAGCGGCGCACGTCGGCGAGCGCTTCGATGCCGTTCTCGTGCAGCAGCCCGAGAAACTCTTTGAGCGGGCGGGTCGAGTGGCCGATGGTCCAGATTGTCGGCGTATTGTTGTTCATGGCATGAACTAGCCGCGATGCAATTGGATGTATGGGCGAATGCAGCGGCTGTCAATGCGCGGCGTGACCGCAGGAACGCAAACGCAACACGCCGCATCCAATGGGCAGGCGTGCGAGGCGCGCATGCGACGCGCGCCGACAGCACGGGAGAAGGTAATGGCAAGTCCGAAAACAGCAGTGGTCCTGAGCGGTGGCGGCAGCCTCGGCGCGGTGCAGGTCGGCATGCTGCAGGCCTTGAGCCGGGCGCAAATCACGGTGGATTTTGTAGTCGGCGCCTCGGTCGGAGCGCTCAACGGCGCATTCTTCGCCGACGATCCGACACCCGCTGGCACCGATCGCCTTGCCGACCTGTGGCGCGGCCTGCGTCGCCGCGACATTTTCCCGCTGACCGTACTGGCTGGCCTGAAAGGCTTGCTGTTCGGACGCGACCATCTGGTCGAGGCGAACGCGCTGCGCGAGATCGTGCACCGCGCACTGCGCATGCGCCGGATCGAGCAAGCGCGCATCCCCTTGCATATCGTGGCCACCGACGTGCTCAGCGGCGAAGAAGTGTTGCTGTCGTCGGGCGATATCGAAACCGCGCTCATGGCCAGCACGGCAATACCGGTGGTGTTTCCGCAGGTCGAAATCGGCGGGCGCCAACTCGTCGATGGCGGCGTCAGCAACAACACGCCGATCGCCAGCGCCGTTGCGCTGGGCGCCCGACGCATCCTGGTGCTGCCCACGGGCACAAGCTGCGCGTTGCACGAGGCACCCCGCAACATGGCCGCGCTCGCACTGCACGTGCTGGGCTTGCAGAACATGCGCCAGCTCGATCGCGATGTGGAGCGGTTTTCCGCGCAGGCGCAAATCAGCATCGTGCCGCCGTTGTGTCCGAATGCCGTATCGGTGTTCGATTTTTCGCAGACTTCGACCTTGATCGAGCGCGCCCGCACGCAAACGCAGCAATGGCTGGCGACCGGCGGACTGGATCGCACCGGCCCGCTGCATGTGCCGCTCGCCCATCACGATCGCGCACCAGTCAAGACCGTCGATGCGGGCCGCGCGGGCGCTTGGGTCTGAATCGCGCACCCATCGAAGGCGTCGGGAACGCGACGCATGGTTGCTGCATCTCATGGGCAGGAAACACGTGAATCGCCTTTGCGGCGGCGTGTTTTCCCAACCCATTCCAGAGGAGACAACCATGCTGTCCTTTTTCAAACCCGTAACAGGCGTATTGCGGAAGTCGGCATTGCCGGCGGCGTTGGCCGTGATTTTCGCCGCCAGTGGATACGCGACCGTCACGCACGCGCATTCCCCAGCCATGCACGATCACGCCATGACCGCGCCGGCAACGCTGCGCACGCCCAGCCAAAGCGCGTTGTATGCGGCCATGCAGGAGCTGTGGGCGCAGCACATGGAATGGACCTACGCTGCCGTCACCGCCGCGGTTTCCAATCCGCCCGCCTTCGATGCGACCGCCACGCGTCTGATGCAGAACCAGACCGACATCGGCAATGCGATCAAGCCGTTTTACGGCGATGCCGCGGGCGACGCCCTGACCAAATTGCTCAAGGAACACATCGCCGGAGCCGTTGAAGTCGTAAAGGCCGCCAAGGCCGGCGACAAGCCGGCGCTGGACAAATCCGTCGCCGCCGCCTACGCGAACGCGCAGCAAATCGCCGATTTCCTCGCCAAGGCCAACCCGAACTGGAAGCGCGACTACATGCGCGACATGCTCAAGGGCCACATCGACACCACCCTGGTCTATGCCACCGACGTGATTCAGGGCAAGTACGCCGACGGCATTACCGCCTACGGCAAGGCCGAAGCGCACATGCTGATGCTGGGCGACGCGCTCAGTGCCGGACTGATCGCGCAATTCCCCGACAAGTTCCGCAATTGATGCCGCGAAGTGGCGTTGCGCTACCCACGCCCGAGACCCGCGGGTAGCGCCTTTTTCCCAACATCCGAGGATATCGAAATGCTCAATGCCGCATTGATCGTGTTTGCCATTGCCGCCGTCGGCGGACTCGTGCTTGCCGCCCATGTGCTGCGCGACAGGTTTGCCCCCTGGGCCCTGTCCTTGCTGCACGCGTTGCTCGGCGCCGCTGGGTTGGTGCTGCTGATCGTCCTGCTGGTGCAGGGCGCGGCGCCGCAGCGCGTGCTGGCCGGGTTCGTACTGCTGCTGATCGCTGCGCTCGGCGGTTTCTTCCTCGCCTCGTTCCACCTGCGCAAGAAGCTGCCGCCCAAGGCCGTGGTGATCGTGCATGCCAGTGTCGCCGTCATCGGTTTTCTGACCTTGCTCAGCGTGCTGTTGTGACCGCCATGCGCCATCCCTTGCATCCGGCGCTCGTGCATTTTCCGGTGGCCTGCTGGTCGTTGGCCGTCGTGGCGGATTTCGCGAGCCTGCATTTTGGCGCGACGGCGTGGTCGTGGTCCGCCGGACTGCTGGCGGTTGGCTGCGGCATGGCCGTGATCGCCATGCTCGCGGGCCTGGTCGAGTTTGCACGCGTACCCGAAGGCGCCGCCATGCGCGACGCCTTCTGGCACATGGGCCTGATGCTCGGCGCGTTGACCTTGTTCGCCGTGCGTCTGCTGTTGCGGCTGGATCATCTGCAACCGCTGCCACCGGATACACTGTCGCTGCTGCTCGATGTTGGCGGATTCCTTGCGTTGGCCGCAGGCGGTTGGTTTGGCGGCAAGCTCGTGTACGGGCACGGCGTCGGCCGGGCGTGAACCAACCCGACGCCGCGCCAGCGAGCGACAGCAATTTTCAGGAAGACATACATGTCCGCAAATTCCAGCATTGCAACCTTGCAGCCCAGAACCGGTGTCGATTGCCTCAGCGCATCGGAGCGCATTCGCCATCGCCTGATCGCCGCGCAGAAGCGTTTCCACGCCAACGACAACATCGCGGATTTCATCAAGGCCGGCGAGGTGGACGAATTGCGGGTTGAAGTGGAAGACAAGCTGCGTGCGGTGCTGCACGCACTGGTGATCGACATAGGCAGCGATCACAACACCACCGACACGGCGCAACGCGTGGCGAAGATGTTCGTCGACGAGGTGTTCAGTGGTCGCTACCGGCCGGCCCCGACCATCACCGCGTTTCCGAACGTGTCGCGTCTGAACGAGCTCATGGTCGTCGGTCCGGTTGCCGTGCGCAGCGCCTGCTCGCACCATCTGTGCCCGATCATGGGCGAGGTGTGGATCGGCGTGCTGCCCAATGCCGCTTCGGATTTGATCGGACTATCCAAGTACGCGCGCCTGTGCGATTGGGTGATGAGTCGCCCGCAGATCCAGGAAGAAGCGGTCGTCATGCTGGCCGACGAACTGGAACGCCGCGTGAAACCGGATGGCGTGGCCGTGGTGATGAATGCCAGCCACTTCTGCATGCATTGGCGCGGCGTCAAGGATGACGGCTCGATGATGGCAAACCGGGTCATGCGCGGGGCGTTCTCGCGGGATGCGGTGCTGCGTCGCGAATTCCTCGACCAGATCGGCTTGCGCGGCTGACACGGCAATTTCCATCTGACCGGGCCACCGGCCATGGTCGAGGGGATGCGGAGCATTTTGGGCAATGCAGGCGTGGATGAGGACGATGTGCGCAGCGAAGAATTTTACGGCTACTGAATACGCGCAAAGGTGCACAGGCGCCGCGATGGTGGCAAGATGCGATCGGCAAGATCCATTGCACCTGCGGAGGTTTCCATGCCTGGCGTCCATCAGCGCGCGACCGCTGTCATCACCCGCGATACCGCGGATACGGAACTGGCGCAACGCGCCGCCGGCGGCGAGGAAGCCGCATTCGAGGCGATCATGCGCCGCCACAACCGGCTGTTGTTTCGCACCGCGCGCAGCATTCTCAAATCCGATAGCGAGGCCGAAGACGCCTTGCAGGACGCCTACCTTTTGGCGTGGCGCGGGCTCGACAAATTCCGCGCGGATGCCCGGCTTTCCACCTGGCTGGTGCGCATCGTGGCCAACGAGGCGCTGGGCCGGTTGCGCCGCAAGCCGTCGCCCGTCGTACAACTGGATGCGATCATGAATACGATCGAACCCGATGCACCACTCGCATTGACCGAAGACACGAACCGCGCGCCGGATCGCGTTGCCATGCGCGCCGAATTGCGCAAGCAGATCGAAGCGCAGATCGACCGGCTGCCGGAAGCGTTTCGCGCCGTGTTCATGTTGCGTGCGGTCGAGGAATTGAGCGTTGAGGAAACCGCCGCGGCGCTGGAGATCCCGGAAGCGACGGTGCGCACGCGGTTTTTCCGCGCCCGCAGCCTGATCCGGGAAGCCATGGCCGGCGAAATCGACCTCGCGATGGGCGACGCATTCGCTTTCGACGGAGCGCGCTGCGACCGCATTGTGGCAGGCGTGCTGGCCAGGCACAGGGCGGACTTGCCCGAATAGACCACGCCGTTACGCGCACGCCACCATTACAAAAATTAACGCCGCGTTCGACGCCACCGTCACTTTTGACACAGGCGGCGGCTTTCTGCGGCCGCATAATCGCCGCCTGGATCCGGAGAACTTTCATGCGCATTGCTGCCTTGCTCGTGCTGTCGCTCACGCTATTCGCCCCCGCCTTCGCCGCCGATCATGAAAAGCCCGACGCGAAGCCTGCCGCCGAAGCGAAAACCGCACCAGCGCCGCAGGAAAAATCCGTGGTCACCGACCACAGCGTCACGATCAATGGCCGCAGCTATGCCTACAAGGCCACCGCCGGCACGCTGATCATCCGCAATGAAAAAGGCGAGCCGGATGCGAGCGTGTTCTACGTCGCCTACACCGTCGGCGACGGCAAGCAGGCGAGCCAGCGCCCGGTCACATTCTTGTACAACGGCGGACCGGGTTCCTCGAGCATCTGGCTGCACATGGGTTCGTTCGCGCCGGTGCGCATCGAAACGTCCAGCCCGAATGCGACGCCGCCGGCGCCGTATCGCCTGGTGCCGAACGCCGACAGCCTGCTCGACAAGACGGATCTGGTTTTCGTCGATGCGATCGGCACGGGTTATTCGCACGGCATCGCGGATGAAAAGGACAAGAAGGACAAGGACGCCAATCCCGACAAGCGTTTCTGGGGCACGGACCAGGACATCGACGCGTTCGGCCGCTTCGTGCAGCGCTACATCACCAAATACGATCGCTGGAACTCGCCGAAATTCCTGTTCGGCGAATCCTACGGCACGCCGCGTTCGGCGGGCCTGGTCAAGTGGCTGGCCGACAACGGCATCGCCTGCAACGGCGTGGTGCTGCTCTCGTCCATCCTCAATTACGCCGAGCACCTGCCGGGCCTGGACATCAACTACGTCAACTACCTGCCGAGCTACGCGGCGATCGCCTGGTATCACAACAAGTTGCCGAACAAGCCGGCGACGCTGGAACCGTTCCTCACCCAGGTACGCGATTTCGCGCGCGGCGATTATCAAGTCGCGCTGTCCAAGGGCGCCGCGCTGCCGGATGCCGAGCGCGACGCGATCGCGGAAAAATTGCACATGTATACCGGACTCAGCGTCGCGTACATCAAGGAAGCAAACCTGCGCGTGAATCCGGGCCGCTTCCGCAAGGAACTGCTGCGCGGGCAAGGCCTGACCATGGGCCGCTACGACGCACGTTTCGAAGGCGTGGATTCGGATGCCGCCGGGGAAAATCCCGAAACCGATCCGTCCGACACGGCGATTGCCGGCGCCTTCACTGCCGCGTTCAATGATTACCTCGTGCGCGAACTGAAATATCCCAGCGATGTGCCGTACAAGGTCGGCTCATCGGCAATTCGCGTGTGGGACTGGAAACACAAGACGCCCGGTGGCGGCTTCATGAGCACGGTGCCGTTGCCGATCATGGTCGGCGACCTGGGCTATGCGATGCGCGAGAATCCACACCTCAAAGTGCTCTCCGCAAACGGCTGGTTCGATCTGGCCACGCCGTTCTTCGCCACCGAATATGATCTGGCGCACCTGGGGCTGGACGCGAAACTGCGCAACAACGTGACGTTCACCTACTACCCGTCCGGGCACATGGTGTACCTGAACGTGGATGCGCTGAAGCAGTTCAAGTCGGATCTGGCGAAGTTCTACGACAGCGCCGCGCCACGCTGATCCATTGGCGGAATTCCGGGCGCACGATGGCATAATCGTGCGTCGTGTCTGATCGGAGTCATCCGCCATGTCGTTCCTGTTTCGTTGCGCGGCGCTCGCCGCGATGAATCTTGTCGTTGCCGCAAGCGCGTTCGCCGAAACCGATCCGCATTCCTACGCGCAACCTCAAAGCGTGCGCGTGACCGCGCTGGCGCTGGATCTGTCCGTATCGTTCGACAAGCACGAGCTGGCGGGATCCGCCACGCTGGACCTCGACTGGCTGGACAAGGCGGCTAAGGAACTTGTGCTCGACACCAATGACCTTGCGATCGAGAAGATCGAAGTCGCGGACAAGGCCGGACACTGGAGCCAGGCGAAGTTCACGCTCGACAAGGCCGATCCGAGGCTCGGCTCGGCCTTGCGCATCGCCGCCGGCGCGGGCAATCCGCAGGTGCGCATCGCCTACCACACGCGCCCGGACGCCTTCGGCCTGCAATGGCTGGACCCGGCGCAGACCGCCGGCAAGCAGCATCCGTTCATGTTTTCGCAATCCGAATCCATCGCCGCGCGCTCGTGGGTACCGCTGCAGGACACGCCCGCCGTGCGCTTCACCTACACCGCGCACATCCGCGTGCCTTCGGCGCTGCGCGCGGTAATGAGTGCGAACAATGATCCGAAGCACGCGCTCGACGGCGATTTCCGCTTCGCCATGCCGCAAAAGATTCCCTCGTATCTGCTCGCCATCGCCGTCGGCGATCTGGCGGTGCACGAAACCGGCCCGCGCAGCGCGGTGTATGCGGAGCCCGCGACCGTCGCGCTGGCCGCGAGCGAATTCTCAGATACCGAAAAAATGATCGAGACGGCCGAGAAGCTCTACGGCCCGTATCGCTGGGGACGCTATGACATTCTTGTGCTGCCGCCGTCGTTTCCGTTCGGCGGCATGGAAAATCCGCGCCTGACCTTCGCCACGCCGACCATCATCGTCGGCGACAAATCGCTGGTCAGCGTGATTTCGCACGAGCTCGCGCATTCGTGGTCGGGCAACCTGGTGACGATGGCCGCGTGGCGCCACATGTGGCTCAACGAAGGCTTCACCACCTACGTGCAGGGCCGCATCGTCGAAGCGGTGTACGGCAAGCAGCAGGCCGACGAGGAGTTCATCATCGACGCGAACGAACTGCGCGCGGAAATCAAGGGCGGCGAAATCCCGCCCGCCGACCAGCGCCTGGTGCCCGACCTGACCGGCCGCGGCGCCGACGACGGGCAATCCGACATCATCTACACCAAGGGTGCGTGGTTCCTGCAATGGCTCGAAGCCAAGTTCGGCCGCGCCACGTTCGATCCGTTCCTGCGCGGCTACTTCGATCACTTCGCCTTCCAGAGCATCACCACGGATCAATTCGTCGCCTACCTGAAGACAAACCTGCTCGACAAGCATCCGGGCAAGGTGACGATGGACGAAGTGAACGCGTGGATCCACCAGCCCGGCATTCCCGCCGACGCGCCGCTGCCGACATCAGAGCGCTTTGCGGCGCAAGACAAGCAACGCGCCGAATTCGTCGCCGGCAAGCTCGATGCCGCCGGCTTGCACGCGCACAAGTGGACGACGCAGGAATGGCAGTATTTCCTCGACCAGTTGCCGGACAAACTGCCGCCCGCGCAGATGCAGGCGCTGGATGCGGCCTACCACCTGACCGGCACGCACAACGCCGTGATCGGCGTGCGCTGGTACAAGCTCGCGATCGGCAGCGACTACCAGGCTGCATATCCGGCCATGCGCGAGCACATGTTGCGCATCGGCCGCATGATCCTGGTCGTGCCGTTGTACGAAGCACTGGCGAAGACAACCCAAGGTCGCGCACTCGCGGAAAAAATCTACGCCGAAGCCAAGCCGGGCTATCACCCGATGACACGCGCCGCGGTGGAGAAGGCGCTGGCGAAAAAGTAGCCGGCGTCGGTACGCAGCACCCAATTCCGGGACGCATTCACCAGAGATTGTCTCCGTGCCGTCCAGGGCGTCGCCTAGAATTTCATGGTCTGCGCCGCGATCTTGCGCGGCAGGCTGGCGCCAGCCGCCATCGAAACACACGGGGAAAACGCCATGCGTCTTGCGATCCGCCTGCTTGCCTTGCGCCTTGCCGTCGCGGCCCTGCCGCTGCTCGCCGGCAGTGCGTACGCCTTCGATGTCACCGTCAACACGGCTGCTACCAGCGGTGGCAGTTGGGTGGGCGGCGTGTTCACGCCCACGGCGGCAGGCGCCACGGTCAACGCGAATGAAGTCGTCAGCCGCCTCGCAACCGGCGCCGTGGTCATCACCGCCACCGACGGCGACGCGCTCACCGTGAACGCGGCCCTGAACTGGGGCGCGAACACGCTCACGCTGCAGGCCGGTGGCGACATCCGCATCGAGCAAGCGATGAGCCTTGGCGCGACGGCCGGGCTGGCGCTGCAATACGGCCAGAATGCCGTGGCGGCGGCCAACACGGCGCGATACCGCATCGATGCGCCGGTCGATCTTGCCGCCGGCGCCAGCTACGGCACCCGACTGGGCAACGACGGCAGCACGATCAACTACACGATCATCACCAGCCTCGGCGGCGCAGGCAGCACCACCGGCAGCGACTTGCAGGGCATGCAGGGCAACCTCGCCGGCGCTTACGCGCTGGGCACGAACATCGATGCCGGTGCCACCGGCGGCTGGAGCGGTGGATTCGCGCCGGTCGGCAACGCCACCACCAAGTTCACCGGCCACTTCGACGGGTTGGGCCATGCCATCGACGGGCTGAGCATCCAGGGCGGCGGCAACGACAACATCGGCCTGTTCGGCTACGCGGGCAACGGCGCATTCTTCGCCAACCTCGGCTTGAGCAATGCCGACATCACGGGCCGCGCCTTCGTGGGCACCCTGCTGGGACGCGGCAATTACGCCACCATCGACAACGCATGGTCGTCCGGCACGGTAGCGACCACCAGCACCAGCACCACGCTGGGCGGCGTGGGCGGTCTGGTCGGCGGCGCGGACAACAGCACGATTGCCAACAGCCATTCTTCCGCCACGGTGCATGGCTTCATCAGCGTGGGCGGGCTGGTGGGCCAGATGGGCACCAGCGATGCCACGGGCGGGGCTTCGCGGATTTCCAATTCCTGGACCACCGGCGATGTCATCGCCGACTCCGGCTACGGCGGCGGCTTGGTGGGAAGAAGCTATGCGTACATCGCCAACAGCCACGCCACCGGCAATGTGAGCGGCGGCAAGGTGACGGCCAACGGCATCAGCGCCCTCGGCGGGCTGGTCGGCTTCGGCGCCGGATCGAGCAGCATGTCCGACCCGCAGTATCTGAACGTCTATGCCACCGGCAATGTCACCGGCACCGGCAATGATGTGGGCGGGCTGGTCGGCCTGATGGAAGGTGAATTCGTGATGCACAACGCCTTCGCCACCGGCAACGTGCAGGGCAACAACGCCGTGGGCGGGCTGATCGGTCGTCTCACGAACAGCGGCGGTGTCCAGTCCCAAGCCAAGCTATATACCGTCTATACCCAAGGCGGCACCGTCACCGGCAACAACTTCGTGGGCGGGTTGATCGGCCAAAGTTTCTTTGTAGGGATCAATAGTTCCTACGTCGCCAGCGGCGCGGTAACGGGCACGGGGGATCAGGTGGGCGGCGTGATCGGCGGCATCGATTGCACCTGCAATGCGGGCGCCATTTCCACTTCGGAAGGCGTGGTCTGGAACTACGAAACCACCGGCCAGCTCAACCCGATGGGCAAGAAGCTGACGGCGCCCTATGACAATCTGGTGGATCCGATCTCGTGGACTGCCGCAGAAGGCCCGGACTACTTGCTTGTTGGCAGCAAGTTCATCGGCGCGAACACGGCGCAGATGATGACGCTGGATCCCTACAAGACCGTCGGCTGGTTCCTCGGCCAGTACGGACTCAGCTATTTCATCGTCACCGCCGCCACCGCCGCTGGACGCGACTATTCCGATTCGGTCTATCTGACGAACACTTGGTTCCTGTATGAAGGCAACACCTACCCGCTGCTGCGCGGCTATCTCACGCCGATCATCGTCACCGCCAACAGCGGCAGCAAGGTTTACGACGGCACGCCCGATTCGCCGCTGGGTGTGACCTATTCATACACGCCCGATGCGCGCCTGAAGGGCACGCCCGTGGTCACGGCCGACGGCAGCGCGGTTGGTGTGCACACCATCATCCTGAGCGGCGGCATCTATTCCGACCAGTTCGGCTACGAGGCTCATGCCGTGCCGGGCACGCTCACCATCCTGCCGTCCAGCGACCTGATCTTCACCAACGGGTTTGAGTGAGGCGGCAGGCTACGCCGCCGTGCGCCTATTGCGCCCGTGCCTTCCAGCGCCATTCCGAGGGCGAATGGCCGAAGCGCGCCTTGAACAGCTTGCCGAATCCCGACGGGTCGGCGAAGCCGCAACGCCAGGCCGCCACGCCCACGTGCAGGTGCGGATCGTGTTCGAGCAGTTGCCGGGCGCGCTGCAGGCGCAGTTCGCGCAGCGCGTCCATCGGCGTTTGTCCCTGCGCCGCGAATGCCTCGTACAGGCGGGTGCGCGAGCAGCCGGCGGCGTGCGCGATGACGGCCACGTCCAGATCGTGGCGATGCGCGTGCTGCTGCATGAAGCGCAATGCCGCCGCGTGGCGGCCCGCATGCAGGCTCTGCGCGGCGTCGGGCAGGTCGGCGCCATCACCCTGGCGACCCAGGTTGCGCAACATGAGCAGCGCGAGCGCGCGCGTGGCATCCAACGCGCCGGCGTATTCGGCTTCGTTCATCGCGCCCCGGCTCACGAGCTGGCCCAGATGAACCAGCTGGCTCGACAGCATCGGCGCCAGCGCGCAGCGTTGCGGCGCCAGTTGCAGGTTGCGCGGCTCGCGCCCCAGCGCCTGCACCGCCGCACTGCGCGGCAACGCGAGGTAGGTCTGGCGCGCGCCATCGCCAAACTGGTAGTGCGCCACCTGTTGCGGTGCGTACAGGCCCAGCATTCCCGCGGTCAAGTGCTGGTGTTCGCCGGGCGCACCGTTCACCCGCATCTGGCCGTGTTCGAGCAGCGAGATCACCACCATGTCTTCGCCCGGCGGCACGTGTTGCGGGCCGGTGCGCATCGCGTAGGCGGTGGAACGCTTGGTGCCGAAAAGGCAGTCCTTCCCGCGCAGCAGCGACCACGACGCCCTCATCTCGCCAGCCGGCGTCAGCAATTGCGCGTCCACCCAGTTGTGCGCCACGTCGTGCCAGTAATCCAGGCGAATGTCGGGATCGACATCGCCTGAATTCCAGTGTTCCAGCACGCCGGGCAGCATGGACGCCATGGGTCGCAATCAGCGCGTCAGGAATTTCAGGATGAAGTTCGCCAGCTTGCCGTAGGGCGGTCGCATCAGCGACATGCCGCTCAGGCGCGCCTGGTACAGCACCGGCTTGGCCTTGCTGAAGGCGAGGAATCCCTCGCGGCTGTGGTAATGACCCATGCCGGACGGGCCGACGCCGCCGAACGGCAGGCGGCTTTGCGCGATGTGCATCACCGTGTCGTTGACGCTCACGCCGCCGGCGACGGTGCGATCGAGCACGCGACGCGTGCGCGCGCGGTCGTGGTCAAAGTGGTACAGCGCCAGCGGGCGCGGCCGCGCGTTGACGTAGTCGATCGCGGCATCCACCGAATCCACGCCGACCAGCGGCAGGATCGGGCCGAAGATTTCGTCCTGCATCAGCGCGAGGTCCGCGCGCGCATCCAGCACCAGGGTTGGCGGCAACACGCGTTGGCCGGCATCGCCGGAGGCGAGTTCCACGACCTTGGCGCCCGCGGCCTGGGCCTGGTCGAGGTAGCCTTTCAGCCGCGCGTACTGGCCGGCATTGACGATGCTCGAATAATCCGGATTGGCGGCAACGTCGCCGTAATGCTGCTTTATGTACTTTTGCATCTCTTCCACAAATTCGGGAATCGATGACTTGGGCAGCAACACGTAGTCCGGCGCGATGCAGGTCTGCCCGGCATTGAGGAACTTGCCCGCGGCGATGCGATCCACCGCCGCGGCGATCGGATAATCCGGCGCGAGGATGACCGGCGACTTGCCGCCCAGTTCCAGCGTGACCGGCGTGAGGTTCGGCGCGGCCGCGGCCATCACCTTGCGGCCGACAGCGGTGGAGCCGGTGAAGAACAGGTGATCCAGCGGCAACGCAGCGAATGCCGCGGCGACTTCCGGCCCACCAAGAATCGTGGCGACGCGATCCGCGGGAAAGACCTCGTCGAGCAATTTCTTGAGCAGTTCCGACGTGCGCGGCGTGTGCTCGGAGGGTTTCAACATGACGTGGTTGCCGGCCGCAATCGCGGCGATTAGCGGCATCAACGCCAGGTTCACCGGATAGTTCCACGGCGAGATGATGCCGACGACGCCCAGCGGCTGGTAGCGGATTTCCGTGGTCGCCGGCCAGAACAGCCAGTCCGCGAGGCGGCGCTTGCCGCGCATCCAGCCGCGCAGATGCGAGCGCGTGTGGTCGATCTCGCCGAGCACGGTGAACACGTCCGAAAGCAGGGATTCGTGGCGCGAACGCCGGCCGAAATCCGCGCTCATGGCGCTGGCGAAATTCTCGCTGCGCGCCTTGAACGCGGCGCGCAGGCGCTTGAGATCGTCCATGCGCTGGCGGTACGTCGGCACGCTGCGCTGTTGCGCGGCGCGCAGGCGCGCGAGGAGGGTGTTGAGTTCGGTGGGGCTGGTTTGGGTGTCCATGGTGCGAGTGTAGCGCGGCCATCCTGAAAAGTTGCTCGAATATACATGCCGCGCGCCGCGCCGGTGTAACATCGCGCGATGAATATCCGCCCCTATCGCAATCAGCTACCGCGCCTCGGCGCACGCGTCTACGTCGATCCCGCCGCCGTGCTGATCGGCGATGTGGAACTCGGCGACGACGTATCGCTATGGCCGTGCACCGTGGTGCGCGGCGACGTGCATTCCATCCGCATCGGCGCGCGCACCAATGTGCAGGACGGCGCGGTGCTGCATGTCACCCACGATGGTCCCTACACGCCGGGCGGATTCCCGCTGACCATCGGCGCGGACGTCACCGTCGGCCACTGCGCGATCCTGCATGCCTGCACGATCGAGGACGCCTGCCTGATCGGCATGCACGCCACGGTTCTGGACGGCGCCATCGTGCGCAAGCACGGTTTCGTGGCTGCCGGCGCGGTGATCGCGCCCGGCAAGATCGTCGGCGAAGGTGAGCTGTGGATGGGCAACCCGGCGCGTTGCGTGCGCAAGCTCGACGCCACGCAGATCGAGGCCTTGTACTACTCGGCCAGACACTATGTCGAGCTGAAGGACGACTACCTCAGCGCGGCGCGCTGAGTACCTCCAGCCGCGCCAGCATCGCCATCGCTTCGTCACGGCTGGACCCGCACATCGCCGGTTCCGGCCGCAAGCGTCGACACACTTCCGGGCGATCGGGTTTGCCGAACAACTTGCAGCGATTGGCGTCGTCCATCTGGATGCAGCGCACGCCGGCAGGCTTGCCATCGGGCATGCCGGGAATGGGGGACGAAATCGACGGCGCGATGCAGCAGGCGCCGCAACCAATGCGACATTCCATCAATCGCTCGCATCCAGCGGCAATTCCGCGCGCAGCTCGGCGTAGACCGAATCGGTATTGGGGCGCTTGCCGTGCCAGATCGCAAAGGATTCCGCTGCCTGTTCGATGAGCATCCCTAAGCCGTCTTGCGCATAGCCAATTCTGGCGGCGCGCGCCCAGTTGACGAAAGCGCTTGCGGCCAACCCGTACGACAGGTCATAGCAAAGCGCGCGCGGGGCAATGAGCGAGAAAGGCAGGTGCAGCGATTCGCGCGAATGGCCGGCCGCGGTGGCGTTGACGATCAGGTCGAAATTGCCGAACCGGCCCAGATCGTTCCAGTCGCGCGTGTGCACCCGATCCGGTTCGCCGATCGCGTCGGCCAGTGCAATGGCGCGTGCGGGCGTGCGATTGACGATGGTCAGTTGCGCGACGCCGGCATCGAGCAAGGCAAATGCGACGGCGTGCCCGGCGCCACCGGCGCCGAGCAGCAAGCCACGACGCTCGCGCAAGTCCATGCCCAGGCGCTTGCTGATGTCGCGCACCAGGCCGGCGCCATCGGTGTTGTCGCCGCGCCAGTGGTTGTCGAGGCGGCGCGTGAGCGTGTTGACGGCGCCGGCGCGACGCGCGAAATCGGATATTTCCGCGCACTGCGCGAGTACGCTGTGCTTGTGCGGCAGGGTGATGTTGGCGCCCTTGCCGCCAGCGGCGTTGAATTCATCCAGTCGCGCGACAAACGCTTCCGGCGTGGCGTCGATCGCCGTGTATTGCATGGCGATGCCGAGTTGCCTGGCGAATGCGGCGTGGATGCGCGGCGACAACGAATGTGCGACCGGGTGGCCGAAAACCGCAAAATTGGATGCACTCACGGACGCGCCTCGCGCAGCCATGTTGCTGCCTGCAAGGCAAAATAGGTCAGGATCGCATCGGCGCCCGCGCGCTTGATGCTGGTCAGCGCCTCGAGCACGCAGGCGCGTTCGTCCAGCCAGCCGTTGAGGATGGCCGCCTTGAGCATGGCGTATTCGCCGCTGACCTGGTACGCGAACGTCGGTGCGCCAAAGTGTTGCTTCACCCGGCGCACCACGTCCAGATACGGCATCGCGGGTTTGACCATCACCATGTCCGCGCCTTCGGCGAGATCCATCTCGACCTCACGCAACGCTTCATCCGTGTTGGCCGGATCCATCTGATAAGTATATTTGTTGCCTTTTCCCAGTTTCGCCGCCGAGCCGACGGCATCGCGGAACGGCCCGTAGAACGACGATGCATATTTCGCCGAATAGGCGAGGATGCGCGTGTGGATGTGGCCGGCGCCTTCCAGCGCGGCGCGGATCGCACCGATGCGCCCGTCCATCATGTCCGAAGGTGCGACGATGTCCGCGCCCGCGTCGGCATGCGACAACGCCTGCTTGACCAGCGCGGCGACGGTGGCGTCGTTGACCACGTAGCCCGAGTCGTCGATGAGTCCGTCCTGGCCGTGCGTGGTGAAAGGATCCAGCGCCACGTCGGTGATGACGCCCAGTTCCGGCAGGGATTTTTTCAGCGCGTGCACGGCGCGTTGGGCGAGGCCATCCGGATTCCACGCCTCGCGCGCATCCAGCGACTTGGCGTTGTCGGGCGTGACCGGAAACAGCGCCAGCGCCGGGATGCCCAGCGCCTGCGCCTGTTCGCCGAGGACAAGCAGTTGGTCGATGGAAACGCGTTCCACGCCTGGCATCGAGCGCACCGGCTCGTGCGCACCGCGGCCTTCGCAGACGAAGACGGGCAGGATCAGGTCGGCGCTCGTGAGCACGGTTTCGCGCATCAGGGCGCGGGAAAAGGTGTCGCGGCGCATGCGGCGCAGGCGGGTTTGCGGAAAGGCCATCGCGGACTCCAGAGTCAACCGGCCCATTTTAGCGGTGCCAACGGGCGCACGCGAAATATGCGAACTGGTTCAGCGACGGTTGGCCTTGGCTCGTGAATAATCCATTAAAGTCTCGAAGTTTCATGGTGCCGACTTGCATTTGTAAGATTTTTTTGAATAATAGAAGATAACCTCTTGAAAAGAGGATGAATTAGATGTCCGCCTCGATGCTGTTCCTGACCCTTTTCTGCGGCTTGGCCATGGCCGTGCTGGTGTGCCTGCGGCGCATTCCGGAGGGCCAGGCCTACACGTTGCGCCGCGTCGACGGTCATTTGCGCACCGTGGGCGCCGGCGTGCACCTGGTGCTGCCGCTCATCGAGCGCGTGGCGCACAAGATCCGCCTGCTCGGCAACGAGGTCGATATTTCGCTCAAGGCCAGCGATGGCGATGTGCACGGCCGCGTGTATTTCCAGGTGCTCGATGCCCGCCGCGCCGACGCCGTGATCGACGGCATTGGTGACCTGGTCCGCGCCCGCGCGCCCGCCTTGGCCGCGCAGGACGCACAACCGGTCGACGCCGGCGCGCGCGCCGCGCACCTGAAGTCCGCACTCAATCGCGAGCTGAACCCGCGCGGCGTGCTGGTCACGCGCGTGCAGTTCGGCTGACGCCCCCCGGAAAGGTTGCGCCAAACCCCGCGCCCACGGATACTGGCGGGCCCTGCGCCGTACGCGCAGGGCCTTTTTTATGAGCATCGCCGACCGCGCCAACCTGTATGCCCGCCTGCGGGCAGGACTCGCCGATCTGGGCCTGGCGCCCGATGCGGCAGCGTGCGAGCGCCTGCTCGATTACGTCGAACTGCTTGCGCGCTGGAATGCCGCCTACAATCTCACTGCCGTGCGCGGGCCGGTGGACATGGTGACGCGACATCTGCTCGATTCGCTCAGTGTTGCCAATTACGTGCGCGGCGATTCATTGGCGGACTTGGGCACTGGCGCGGGCCTGCCCGGCATTCCGCTGGCGATTCTCGCGCCGCAGCGCACGCACACGCTGATCGACAGCAATGGCAAGAAGGTGCGTTTCCTGCGCGAGGCGATGCGTGCGCTGGAACTGCGCAACGTGCGCGTGGAGCAGTCCCGCGTTGAAGACGTGCGCGGCCAATTCGATTGCATCACCGCGCGCGCCTTCGCCACGCTGGGCGACATGCTGCGCATGGGCGGGCATTTGCTCGCGCCCGACGGCCTCTGGTTGGCGCTCAAGGGCCAGTTGTCGCAAGATGAAATGCTCGGCGTGCCGGCGGGTTTCGTCGTCGCGCAGGTGGTGCCGCTGCACGTGCCGGACTTGGGCGCGGCGCGACAGCTGGCGATAATCAAACGAACCGGCGCACAGGAGCGGGCAGCGTGACCAGGGTTATCGCCATTGCCAATCAGAAGGGCGGCGTCGGCAAGACGACGACGGCCGTCAACCTCGCCGCGGCGCTGGCCGAGACGCGACGCAAGATCCTGCTGATCGACCTCGATCCGCAGGGCAATGCGACGATGGCTTCGGGCATCGACAAGCGCATCGCCAAACCGAGCGGCTGCGAGGTGCTGCTCGAGGAAGCCACCATCGAAAGCGCCATCGTGCCGACGCCGGGCGGATTCGATCTGTTACCGGGCAACCGTGACCTGACCGCGGCCGAACTGAAGCTCATGGATGCGCTCGCGCGCGAATCGCGCCTGAAGGAGCAGATCGCCAAGCTCGGCGAGCGCTATCACACGGTGTTGATCGACTGTCCGCCGTCGTTGCACCTGCTCACGATCAACGCGTTCACCGCCGCGCACAGCGTGCTGATTCCGATCCAGTGCGAATACTTCGCGCTCGAGGGCCTGACCAGCCTGCTCGATACCATCAAGGCCGTGCGCGCGCGCCTGAATCCGCATCTGGAAATCGAAGGCCTGCTGCGCACCATGTACGACGTGCGCAACAACCTCGCCAACGACGTTTCGGCGCAGTTGACCAAGCACTTCGGCGACAAGCTGCTGCGCTCGATCATCCCGCGCAACATCCGCCTGGCCGAGGCGCCGAGCCACGGCCAGCCGATCAACCAATACGACCGCGAATCGCGCGGCGCGATCGCCTACCTCGGCCTTGCCGGCGAGATGATCCGCCGCGAGCGCGGCGGCGCGGCGCCGCATGTCGGTCCGACGCACGTAAACTGAAGGAAAGCAGATGGCGGCGAAAAAACGCAGCGCGCTGGGACGCGACCTGGATGTGCTGCTCGGCGTGCCCGAATCCGACGCGCCAGAATCCGAAGGCGCGTATCGCCTGCTGAAGGTCGGCGCCTTGCAGCCCGGCAAATACCAGCCGCGCAAGGCCTTCGACGAGGAATCGCTCGACGAGCTCGTCGCCTCGATCCGCGAGCATGGCGTGCTCGATCCGATCCTGGTGCGCGCGGTGGGTGCGCAGAAGTTCGAGATCATCGGCGGCGAGCGCCGCTGGCGCGCGGCGCAACAGGCCGGTTTGAAGGAAATCCCGGCATTGGTGCGCGAGCTGACCGACCAGCAGGCCGCATTGGTCGCCCTGGTCGAGAACATCCAGCGCGAGGATCTGGCACCGCTGGAAGTCGCGCAATCGCTCAAGCAGTTGATGGCCGAATTCAAGCTCACGCAGGAGGCGGCGGCGGACAAGGTCGGCCGTTCGCGCGCGTCCGTGGCCAACCTGCTGCGCCTGCTCACGCTGCCCGAGGCGGTGAAAGAACTGCTCGCCGCGCGCAAGATCGACATGGGCCACGCCCGTGCCCTGGTCACGCTCGACGCCAGGCTCGCGCAAAAACTGGCGCAGCAGGTGGCCGACAACGGCTGGAGCGTGCGCGAGCTCGAAGACGCGGTGCGCCATGCGCAGGGTGCGCCCAAGGGCAAGGCCAAGTCCAAGGCCGCGCCGGCACGCGACGCCGATATCGTCGCGCTGGAACGTCAACTGGCCGAAAAACTCGCCGCCCGCGTCAGCGTGCAACATGGCCGCGGCGGGCGCGGCAAGCTGGTGATCGCCTATCACTCGCTGGACGAACTCGAGGGCATCCTCGAAAAGATCCGCTGAAAGAATCATGGCCAGCGTCGGGTCCAATCCGGATGTGAGCAGCAAGCAGCGGCAATTCGACGCGCTCGTGCGCAGCCTGTCCGGCGACCTGTACCGTTACGGTTACTGGCTGTGTGGCGAGGACGCACTGGCGCACGACCTGGTGCAGGAAACCTTCCTGCGCGCGTGGCGTTCGCTCGATTCGCTGCGCGACACGGCATCGGCCAAGGCCTGGTTGATCACCATTTTGCGCCGCGAACACGCGCGCCTGTACGAACGCAAACGCCCGCAGTTCGACGACGTGGACGATATGGACGTCGCCGACGAACGCGAATCGCACACGCCCGAGGCGATCGGCGAAGATGGCCTCATCCGCGCCGCGATACAGCGACTGGATGCCAAGTACCGCGAGCCGCTGCTGATGCAGGTGCTGGGCGGTTTTTCCTGCGACGAGATCGCGCAGGAGTTGAACATCACGCCGGCCGCGGTGATGACCCAGGTTTTCCGCGCGCGGCAGAAATTGAAAGGCATGCTTGCGGGTGATGCCAAAGAAGCGCAATTGTCATGAACTGTCTCGAATTCCGCCGTGAACTGAACATCCATCCGCAGTCGAACGACGCGGATTTCGTCGCGCACGCGCGCGAATGCGCGCGCTGCGCGCAGGCGCAGGCCGATGCGCTCGCGTTCGAGGCGACGCTCGGGCGCGCGCTGGCCATTCCGCCGCCGGCGAATCTGGCCGAATCCATCCTGCTCGCGCAAGCAACGCAGCAACGCCGCGAACGCGCGCACTGGCGCCAGCGCACCGGTTGGCTCGCGCTCGCCGCCGCGGCCGTGCTCGCCGTCGGCGTCGGCTGGCGCGTCACCCGCGCGCCGGCGCTGGGTGACGCGGCGGTCGCGCACATGCTGGGCGAAGAAGCGTCCGCGTTGACCCTGACCACGCCGGTTGCCAACGACTCCGTGCGCAAGGCTTTCGCCAAGCGTGGCATCGATCTCGCGCAGGTGCCGGCCGACATCAGCTACGTGCAATGCTGCCCGGTCGGCAAGTTCAAGTCGGTGCACATGGTGATGCCGCGCGCCAACGGCCCGGTCACGGTGATGTACCTCGTCGACGATCATGCAACCACGCCCACGGAGTTTGCGCACTCGGGCTGGCTCGGCCGCAGCGTGCCGATGGCACACGGCACCCTGGTCATGATCGGCCACGACGCCAGCCAGTTTGATCAGGTGCAGCAGCTCTGGAACGCGGCCTTACAGACGGCGACGCGTATCTGAAACGAGTCGGCTCACTTCCCGCCGGTACCCGCAGTGGTACTCATGTTTTACCCAGAGGCAGATATAAGGTGCGTGCGTTGTCTGCCGTTTCGCGGAAGCCATGCACACGGTAGAACGCCGCTGCACGCGCATCGAGCGCATCCACGACCAGCAGGCGCGCGCCAAGCTGTTCTCGCAGTTGCAGGCTGCAGTTGGCGGCGTGGCCCAGCAACAGGCGGCCGAACCCGTCGCCTTGTGCACAGACGGCCACCGCCAACCGCGCCACGCGCACCGCGGGAACGGGGTAATTCGGCAGTCGCTTTTGGTCGGCGGGCTGCAAACTGGCCAGATTGACCTGGGCGGCAGCAAGGCTGCAGTAACCCAGAATGCGCACTGTGTCGGCATCGTCGATCAGCACATGCGTGGTGGCGATGCCATCACGCTGGTGCTGGCCGGCCTGCTCGTGCAGGTAGCGATTCAGCGATGGTGTGCCGCAATCGAAACCGGCCCGGTCGTGCCGGGCAGGATCGAGCCGTACAATGCGCAGCGCCACGTCAGCCGATCAGTTTGGCGGCATCGGCCATGGCCTTCTTCAAGCGCGCATTCGGCTTGAATGGCTTGTCCAGCACCGCAAGGAAGCGGCGCGATTCTGCGGGCGAAAGCGTGACAGTAAGCTCGGCCGTCATCACGCTTTCGGCTTCCCGCAGCACGGCATCGCGTACGAACGCCGACACCGGCACGCCGCGCAAGTCGGCGGCCCGGTTGATGCGGGCCTTGTCGGTGGGGTTCAAACGCAGGTCGAGGCGAGCTAAGGCGGTCATGGCTGTCTCCTTTGTACGGAATACTACCGTACAACATGCCACGGCACAAATGTAGCTTATCGTCTTCTATGCCTCACCTCCGTTGTGCGACTTGATCCGGTTGCCAAAATGGTGCAGTGCGTCCTGGAACTCGGCGCGCTTCTGCCTTCCGTGGTTGGATTCATTCCTTGGCGTGCTGGTTGCCTCGCGGCCACCGGCGGCGCCAGGATCGACCTAACAGCGCCGTGATGGCACCCTGGTATTGATCGGTCACGATCCCGGCCAGTTCGATTCCGTGCAACAGCTGCGGAGTGCGGCGTTGCAGACAGAGACGCGCATCTGAGGCGGCTTGTCGCTAAGGCAAGCCCTTCGCATCCGTTGTTGTAGGCAAACCGATCTTCTGCGCGAACGCGGCGTAGCGCGGGTCGTTTTTGTAGCGCAGCGGGAGGGGATCGTTGAGCAGGAACACGATGCCGCCATCGCGGGTATCCCAGGCGCGGTCGAGCCACTTGAACATGTTGTCCGGGTCGCGGCGCAATGCGTAGACTTCGACGATCTGGTACGCCGACGACTCGGCGTGCTTGTCGATCAGATTCTGCAGCGCCGCATCGGCGGCGGCGCGGTCGGGCCCCAACTGCAGTGCCAGCGCCATTCCGACGTCGCGCCACATGCCCGGCGATATCGCCTGTGCAATCGCCAGCGCGGCGGGGAAATCATTGCGCCATGTCGCGACGCAGGCTTGCATCACCCGATACGTGTCCGAACGGGGCTGCAGTTCGACGGCCTTGTCGATGACCGCTTTCGCTTCGTCCAGGCGCCCTTCTGCGCCCAGTCCCAGCGCCAGCGCCTGGAGGGTGCCGGTCTGCAATGGGTCAAGCTTCAAGGCACGTTCCAACATGTCGGTGGAGGCGCCCACTTGCCCGAGAATGGCCAATCCCCGGGCGTAGGCGTTGAGAATCAGCGGATCGTTCGGTGCGAGTTCCAGCGCACGTTGTCTTTGAGCCTGTGCACCGCGCCAGTCGAAATCGCGGTTCGTCTTGATCTGGGCCCGGGTCATGTACGCCTGCGGCAACAAGGGATTCAGCCGCAGCGCCGTGTCGATCGCCGTCTGCGCCTGAGCGTACATGGTGTTGGCGTCGGCGCCGCCCAGGTAATTTCCCGCCAGGGTCGATTGCGCACTGCCAAGCCACGCGTACGCCGCCGCGTAGCCGGGGTCGAGTCGAACGGCTTCGCGATAATGTTCGATCGCCGTGCGCAGATCGGGTTCGTTGTTGCGCGCGGCGTAGAACCGGCCTTGCTGGTAGGCGTTGTAAGCGGCCAAGTTGCCGCTCGGCGGGCGATCCGATTGCACGGCCGCGTTGCCTTTGTCCAGCAGTTTCGCCTTCAGCGCATAGGCCACCGAATGCGTGATCTCGTCCTGCAGCTTGAACAGGTCGGTATAGGGCCGGTCGTAACTTTGCGACCACACGCCGCTGCCATCCGCCGCCTTCACCAGTTGCGCATTGATGCGCACGGTATCGCCGAGCTTGCGCACGCTGCCGGTCAACAGGTACGCAACGCCGAGCTTGAGGCCGATGGCCGCGCTGGAATCGCGGCTGTCGCGGAACTGGAATGACGACGCGCGGCCAATGACCTTGAGGTTGCCGAACTGCATCAGTGCGTTGATGAGATCGTCCGACAGGCCATCGGAAAAATACTGCTGGTCCTTGTCGCCACTTTCGTTGGCCAGCGGCAGCACGGCGATGGACTTGTCGGGAATGGGCGCGACCTCGCTCGTGCGCACCACGAAGCGATCCGTCAACAGCAGCACCACGGCGACGGCCAACACGGCGATGATTGCGCGATCCAGCTTGCGTCCGGTCGAACGCGAGATCGAGGCATCAGCGATGATTTCACTCTCG
>JAFEFO010000013.1 GCA_018240565.1 Pseudomonadota bacterium
ACCACCGACTGTGCCATGCAAAACGGCTCGACGCTGTCGCACACCGTGCAGGCCGGCGACATGATGAATGCGTATTACTCGGACGCGAACCTGCGCAGCATGGGCCTGGCCGTGCCGATGCTGGCACCGATCGGCTGGTCGAATGCGACCGCCGCAATGCCCGCCTGGGGGCAGCCGATCCCGAGCAACTGGTACGACGTAACCCATTCCGGCCACGGCTTCGATTTCCAGCTCGCCTCCCACGACGCGGTCAATGGCGACGTCTACGTTCTGACGTTCTACAGCTACGACGGCAGCGGCGTACCGGAGTGGTACCAGGCGGTTGGCCATATCGTGGATGGCGTCTTTCTGCCATTGATCCAGAGTGCGAACGGCAGCAACCTGCTGCGCGTCAAATATGCCTCGAATGCGCCCGGCCAACTCAACGTGACAGCCGACAGCGGCTACTACGGCACGCTCGTGGTCGACTTCAACCAGGCCGCGAATTCGCCGATCTGTCGAAATGTCGATCGCAGCCAGGCGTCGCAATTGGCGGTGATGTACTGGACGATCGGCAGCGACGCGAGCAATTCCGCCACCGATCAAAGCGCGTCATGGTGCATGCAGCCGATAGTCCTGCCCAGCGCTCACGCCACACCGGATTACAACGGCCATTGGTACGCCGGTTCGTCGGATTCCGGATGGGGCTTTGAACTGCTCGACGTAAAGACCGGCAGCGCATCGCCGGTAGTCATCGTCTACATTTACTATCCGGGAAAATCGAATCAACCAACCTGGGCGACGGCTTCCGGAACGCTGGTCGGCAACAGCGTGACCATGCCGGTGTCCACGATTACGAATGGCTATTGCCGGACCTGCCAGCCTCCAACAGGTGGCAGCCAAGGTGCGCAAATCGGCAGCATGACGCTGACGCTGAACCCGATTTCCGGAACGCAACGCCCGACCGGCACCGTGTCCTTCAATCTCGCCAACGGCGACGGCACGTCGTTCGCGCGTAGCAATGCCCCCATACAAATGCTGTCGCTTCCAACCGGGCAGTGATGGCGGGAATATTCCCATGACCGATTTGATTTCCCAAGCGCTGAACCAAAGGTGGTTCTATCCATACGTACTACCCGATGGCCGCAAACTGCCAAGTACGCACGACGGTCGCGTCGATGCCATCCACACGACGCGCGCACGCATGCTCGAGACTTGGCTCGCGCGTGAATTCCCCCCCCCCGCCCGGTGATCGGTCCGAACTGCACGCGATGGACATCGCCTGTCACCAAGGCTATTACGCGATCCAGCTTGCGCGCGCCGGCTTCGGCCGCGTCGATGCCACGGACGTGCGTCAGGAGCACATCGACGACGTGGATCTGTTGCGCCGCATCTACGCACTGGACAATCTGCACACGCGGCGTGCGGATGTCTTCGAGATGCAGAATCGTGCGGATCACGATCTTGTGTTGATGTTTGGCCTGCTCTATCACCTGGAAAACCCCGTCGGCGCGCTGCGCAAGGCGCGCGCACTCACGCGCCGGGCCTGCGTGATCGAAACGCAAGTCGTGCCGCATCTTTCCGGCATGGTCGATTGGGGCAGCTACGAATACGTGCGCCCACTCAAGGGTTGCTTCGGCATCATCGACGAGATCGACGAAACGCACGCCCCGGAAGCCAGCGTCACCGGCGTGTGCCTGGCGCCCAGCACCGAAGGCTTGCTGTGGCTTTTGCATGCCGTCGGATTTCGCCACGCCGAAGTCTTGCCGGTGCCGGATGATGGCTACGAACAGTTGCGCCACGGCAAGCGCGTGATGGTTGCCGCGCGCGTTTGATCCGCCGCATAGCGATTCGCAATCGGCGCCCGTTGTAGTTTCTGGCGCCGCAAGAGTATGCTGCCGCCAGCGTTCCCACCCTTTGACGGAGGAGCCCATGCTGGCGGAAGTCAGACCCAGCAACGACATCCATGGCACCCGCGTCCTGTCGCTGGATTCCAGCGGTCGCATCCTGGACTGGATGAGTTGGCAGGACGCGGTTTGCCTGTACGTGCGCGACGCGGTGGCGTGGACGCTCGGCGATCCGTGCCTGACCGTGCATGGCGGCACCAATCGTGACAGCGGCCTGCAAAGCGCCATCGACCTGCATCCCATCGTTGCCAGTCGCGGCCATGCGCGTGCCGGCCTGATCGAGCCCGCGCCGGCATTGACCAATGCCGCGCTGTTCGCGCGCGATCGCATGCTGTGCCTGTATTGCGGCGATCATTTCTCGCGCGGCGAACTCACCCGCGATCACGTCGTGCCGCTGTCCCGGGGTGGCCTGGATGTGTGGGAAAACGTGGTCAGCGCCTGCATCCATTGCAACGTGCGCAAGGGCTGCCACACGCCGCAGCAGGCGGCAATGCCGCTGCTCGCTGTGCCCTACCGGCCGAGTTGGGTCGAGCACCTGATCCTTTCCAACCGCAACATCCTCGCCGACCAGATGGAGTTCCTCGTGCATCACTTGCCGAAGAACCGCCGCCACCTTGCCTGAGTCGCGCGCGTTGTCCGCTCGTGCGATCGGCGCTATGCTGCGCCGCACTAAAGCCAGCACTCCCCGACGTCGATGACTGCCTTGCATCCGGATCCGCCGGATCGTTCCAGCATGCCCAGCGGTGCGGTTCCGGTTGCGCCCGGCCTGACCGACACCCTGATCGACGCACGCATCCCGCGCAAGACTATCCTGGTCGACAAGCGCGTCGTGTTGATTTCGGCGATCTCGATCGTGCTCGCCATCGCCGCAGCGTTCATCGCGCAATTTCTCACTGCGCTGATCGGGCTGGTGACGAACCTGTGTTTCCACGGCCGCTGGTCGCTGGCGTTTTCCGCGCCGGCGCCGAATCACCTGGGACTGTGGGTGATCGCGATTCCGGCGCTTGGCGGCATCGTCGTCGGCGCGATGGCGCGCTGGGGCTCGGCGGCGATCCGCGGCCACGGCATTCCCGAGGCGATGGAGCAGGTGCTGCTCAACGAATCCCGGATCGCGCCGCGGATCACGTTCCTCAAACCGGTTTCTTCGGCGATCGCCATCGGCACCGGCGGCCCGTTCGGCGCGGAAGGCCCGATCATCGCCACCGGCGGCGCATTGGGCTCGCTGATCGGGCAAGTCCTGCGCGTGACCGCGACCGAGCGCAAGATCCTGCTCGCTGCGGGCGCGGCCGCCGGCATGGCCGCCGTGTTCGGCTCGCCGGTATCGGCGGTGATCCTCGCCATCGAGTTGCTGCTATTCGAGTTGCGCCCGCGCTCGCTGATCCCGGTGGCGCTGGCCACCACCACGGCGGCCGGCATCCGCTACGCACTGGTCGGCTCGCAGGCCGTGTTCGCCATGCCGGCCATCGTCACGCCCGGTGGCGGCGCGCTCGCGTTCTACGTCGCGCTCGGCGCCGCGCTCGGATTCGTCAGCGTCGGCGTGACCTGGCTCGTCTACGCGATCGAAGACGGTTTCGACCACCTGCCGGTGCACTGGATGTGGTGGCCGGCGATCGGCGGCGTGGTGGTCGGCATCGTCGGCTACTTCGCGCCACTCACGCTCGGCGTGGGCTACACCAATATCGAGCAGATCGTGTCCGGCAATTTCACCGCGCAGGCACTGATGTTCCTGTGCGTGATGAAATTCCTGTCCTGGTCGATCGCGCTCGGCAGCGGCACCTCGGGCGGCACGCTGGCGCCCTTGTTCACCATCGGTGGTGCCTTCGGCGGCGTTGCCGGTTTTGCGGCATTGTCGCTCTTCCCCCATTTGGGCATCGATCCGCGCATCGCCGGCCTCGTCGGCATGGCGGCGATTTTCGCCGGCGCCTCGCGCGCCCTGCTCACCTCGGTAGTGTTCGCATTCGAAACCACGTTGCAGCCGGCCGGCATCCTGCCCCTGCTCGGCGGCTGCGCGGCGGCCTATTTGGTGTCGAGCCTGACCATGCGCGATACGATCATGACCGCCAAGATCGCGCGCCGCGGCGTGCGCGTGCCGACCGAATACGCCGCCGATTACCTGGACCAGGTGCTGGTGCGCGACAGCGCTTCGCGCAAACTGGTGACGCTCAAGACCACGGATGTGCTCGGCGACATCCGCCGCTGGATGGCATCCGGCGACGCCAGGGCGCAGTTCCTCGGCTACCCGGTGATCGACGACGCCGGCAACGCGCGCGGCATCATCACGCGCCGCGAATTGCTCGATCCCGCGCATGCGGAACTGACGCGCATCGGCGACCTGCTCACGCAGCCGCCGCTGGTCGTGTACGAAGACCATTCGCTGCGCGAGGCCGCCGACCACATGGTCGAACACAATGTCGGCAGCGTGATCGTGGTTGCGCGCGAGGCGCCACGCAAGATCACCGGCGTGCTCACGCGCGGCGATCTGGTCACCGCGCATTCGCGCCGGCTCAAGGAAACCCGCGACGCCGACCGCCACATCCGCATCCGCCAGACGATCCGCAAGACGCTGCACCGGAACAAGCCGGAATCCAGGCTCTGAAACGCCTCGTCAACGCCACGCCGGCGCCGCAATCCTTGCCCAGACTGACACCGTGGCCGAAAATAGAACGATGATCGACTCCACGCACTATCCGCTGCTGTCCAAGATCGACTCGCCCGCCGACCTGCGCAAGCTCGCCGAAAGCGAACTGCCGCGCGTGGCGCGCGAATTGCGCGACTACCTGATCGAGCAGGTCGCGGGCAGCGGCGGTCATTTCGGCGCGGGACTGGGCGTGGTCGAGCTCACCGTCGCCCTGCACTATTTGTACGACACGCCCGACGACCGCCTGGTCTGGGACGTGGGCCATCAGTGCTACCCGCACAAGATCCTCACCGGCCGCCGCGACCGCATCCACACAATCAAGCACAAGGACGGCCTCGCGCCGTTTCCTCGCCGCGACGAGTCCACGTACGACACCTTTGGCGTCGGCCATTCGTCGACCTCGATTTCGGCCGCACTCGGCATGGCCATCGCCGCGCAGCGCCATGGCGATGCGCGCAAGATCGTCGCCGTGATCGGCGACGGCGGGTTGACCGGCGGCATGGCCTACGAGGCGCTGCACCATGGCGGCGATGCCGATGCAGACATGCTGGTGATCCTCAACGACAACCAGATGTCGATCAGCGAAAACGTCGGCGCCTTGCCGAAGATGCTCGCGCGCCTGATGACCAGCCGGCGCCTGAACGCGCTGCGCGAAGGCGCCAAGCGGCGCATGAAGCGCGACGGCCTGTTGTGGCGCTTCTTCAAGCGCTGGGAAGAACACACCAAGGGCATGTTCGTGCCCTCGACCCTGTTCGAGGAATTCAACTTCCACTACTTCGGCCCGATCGATGGCCACGACCTGCCGCAACTGCTGTACGCGCTGAAGACGCTCAAGGACCTCAAGGGCCCGCAGCTGCTGCACGTCATCACCACCAAGGGCAAGGGCTACGCGCCGGCCGAAGCGCATCAGATCGAATACCATGCGGTCGGTCCGTTCGATCCCGACAAGGGCGTGACGAAAAAGTCCGGCGGCAAGAAAAGCTACACCGATGTCTTCGGCGACTGGTTGTGCGACATGGCTGCGGCGGACGCGCGCCTGCTCGCGATCACGCCGGCGATGCGCGAAGGCTCGGGCCTGGTGCGCTTTTCCAAGGAACATGCGCAGCGCTATTTCGATGTCGGCATCGCCGAACAGCACGCGGTCACGCTCGCCGCCGGCATGGCCTGCGAAGGCGCGAAACCTGTCGTCGCGATCTACTCCACGTTCCTGCAGCGCGGTTACGACCAGCTCATCCACGACGTCGCCTTGCAGAACCTCGATGTCACCTTCGCCATCGATCGCGCCGGCGTGGTTGGCCCGGACGGTGCGACGCACGCGGGAAGTTTCGACCTGACCTACCTGCGTTGCATCCCGAACATGCTCGTCGCCGCGCCGGCGGACGAAAACGAATGCCGGCAGTTGCTGACCACGGCGTTCCGGCACGCAGGTCCCGCCGCGGTGCGCTATCCGCGCGGCAGCGGCACGGGCGCGAAAATCGAAGCCGAGCTGAAAACCCTGCCCATCGGCAAAGCCGACGTTCGCCGTCGCGGCGCCGGCATCGCCATCCTCGCCTTCGGCAGTCCGCTGTCCGATGCGCTGCAAGCCGGCATGGAACTTGGCGCCACGGTCGCCAACATGCGCTTCGTCAAGCCGCTGGACGAAGCCCTGATACTTGAGCTTGCTCGCACGCACACGGCTCTCGTCACCGTCGAGGACAACGCTGTTGCCGGCGGCGCCGGCAGCGCTGTCGCGGAACTGCTTGCCGCGAAAAACCTGCAAGTGCAAATACTGCATCTGGGCTTGCCGGACGCGTACCTGGAACATGCCAGCCGTGAACAACTGCTCGCCGAAGCCGGCATCGACGCCGCTGGCATCCGCCGCGCGATCCTTGCGCGCTGGCCGCAGTTCGCGCCACGGCCCGCGGTGGAAATCAGAAGCGTGGTCTGACCGCGCGCTCGCGCCGCCACCATGGCGCGAGCATCAGCAATCCCGATCCGAGCGCCAGCGGCAGCAGCCACGTCGCATTGCGCGCGAGCGTCGCATCGATTCGGCGCGAAGCCGCAACGAAGGCCGCGGGTGCCGGCCGCGTGCCCAGGCGATCACCGAGGATCGCGCGCACGTCCGGCGCGTCGAGCCATGCCGTGAGGCGCGCGCGATCCGGATACGGCAGGATTTCCTGCGGCGCATGCGCGAATGCCGAGCGATCGCCGGTTTGCACATAACGGGCGATGCGCAACGCGGCTTCGTTCTCGTTGCCGGCGCGCCACGTCATCCAGTGCCAGGCGATCGGGCTGGCCGCGACCACCACCACAATACCGAGCACCAACACCGCCTTGGCAAACAGCGGCCACGTGCGCGCAAGCGCGAGCCGGCACAGGCACGCCAGGTTCGCAAAGACCAGGCAGGCGAGCACATCGACGTAGCGCGAAATCGGATACCACAGGCGGAACTCCGGCCGTGCGAGCACGATCGCGGCCAATTGCAGGGCGCCCCAAGCCGCCACGCACACGAACACGACGTCGATGCGCTCGCCGCGCCCGCGCGCGATGCGTGCGAGAAGCCATGCCGCCGGCATGCACAGCGCGCCGGCGATGGCAATTTCAACCAGTTGCAGTCGGCCCAGGTGCAAGGCGGGTCGCGCTGGATGCGGCAACCATGCAAGCGTGGCAGCCGTCACGAGGAAAACGCCGGCGCCATACGCCAAGGCGCGCGCGGCGGACAAATCGCCAAGACGATGGCGCAAGGCGAATGCCAACATGACCGCCAGCGCCGCGAACGGTCCCGATCCCATCGACACACAGGCCGCAACGACGCACGCGGCCACGCAGGAAACGCCGAGCCCGCCACGCACGCGCGCGGCCAGCACGATCGCGGCCATGCTGAACGCAATCAGGAAATAGTAGGGATTGGCCCAGCTGGCGATGATGTTTTCCCAGGAATACGGCAATGCCACGACCAGCAGCGCGCAGGCGACGTAGGCCCGGCGATAGCGACCCAATGCCATCGCCGAACCCGCAATCAACGCCGCTGCCATTGCCGCGTACAGGATCTGGCTGACCTCACACACCGGCACGTTGTCGTACTGTACGTCGCTGATGCGCAGTTGCAGCCAGCTCAGGGCCTTGCTCCACAGCATCACGTGTTCATTGTCCAGCGACAGCCAGAACGCAGGGGTGAGCGAATGCGCGAGCATCGGTTGCGCCATCATCGCGATCACGCCGTCCCACTCGTCGTAGTAAGGCATCTCGGGTGCAAAGGCGATGACGAGCGCCAGCCGCACGGCAACCAGCACGATGAAGATGCCCGCGAACGAACGCGCAAACCCGGGCCGCGCGGTACCCGTCGCCACCGCCGGCGTCATGCGCGCGCCCCGGACAAGCATGCGCCGCTCACGCGCTCGCGGCCTTCCAGATCGCGCGCGGTGAACACCTGCGCGAATTCGCGTTGTCCCAGCATTCCGCGCACGGCGCCACCCTGGTCGAAACCGTGTTCGAGCAGCAACCAGCCGGCGGCGTGAAGATGCGCCGGCGCATCGCGGACGATGACGCGAATCGCATCGAGGCCATCCGCTCCGGATGCCAACGCACTGCGCGGCTCGAAGCGCAGGTCGCCCTGTGCGAGATGCGCGTCGTTTTCGGCGATGTAGGGCGGATTCGACACGATCAGATCGAAACGGCGCTGGCCGAGCGCTGCGCACCAGTCGCCGTGCGCGAATTCGACGTTGCCGATGCGCAGCCGCTGCGCATTGCCGCGCGCCACATCCAGGGCTGCCGCGCTCGCATCCGTTGCGAGCACACGCGAATGCGGACGCGCGTGTGCAATCGCCAGCGCGACGGCGCCGGAGCCTGTGCCCAAGTCCGCAATTTCCACTTTTTCATCTTGTGGAATACGCTGCAAGGCAAGCTCCACCAGCAATTCGGTTTCCGGCCGCGGAATCAGCACATCCGCCGTCACCACCAGATCCAGCGCATGGAATCCGCGATGGCCGACGATATGGGCGAATGGCTCGCCCGCTGCACGGCGCGAGACATGGCAGCGCAATTGCCCCGCCAGCGCCGGCGCGACCGCATCATCGCGGTGCGCGATCAGCCAGGCGCGATCGCGCCGCAGCGCATGCGCAAGCAGCAATTCGGCTTCAAGGCGGCCTTCGTCGCCCGTCAATTCGGCCTGCGCTTGCGCAAGAAGATCGCGCACGGTCACCATCGTCACGAAGCATCCGCTGGTTTTTCCGGCGTCGTTTCAAGCGGCGAGGCGGCGAGCGCCGGCTTGCGCCAGTAGCCGTCCTTCGTCCATGCGGCGAAGGCATCGCGCAGCCAGCCGATCAGCGCATTCGCCAGCCACAGCGCCCATGCCAGCATCAACACCTTGTACACCCACAGCGGCACCGTGATTGCCGTCGCCTGGGGCAGCGCATCCATGCTGCGGTCGGCAAACCACTGCAGGGCCTGCGCCGTCGAACCATTGCCGGCGACGTGCATGTCGGGCGAACCGAGCAAACCCTGCGGAATCGCCGACACCACGCTCGCCAGCGCGAACAGGGTCAGCACCACCAACCCGGTCTGGCTGAGGTTGAACAACGATTCGGTTTTCGGTTGCGCCTCGCGGCCACGCCAGTCGAAGGCGAACAACCACGCCACGACGAGGACCAGCGCGCCCCACGAGAACGTGGAGAAGCCCAGTCCGAGCAGCAGCCAGTCGCGAAACTTCAGGCGCGTGCGGCCGCTGCGCGACAGCGCGAATGCGACGAGGATCATCACGATCAACTCGCCCCAGTACAGCACCGCCGGGCCGACGGTCGGGCCCCAGACCGCGAGCAGCCAGCGATTCGCCGGCAGGTTCAACGCCAGATTCACGTTCGCGGCGGGCAGTCCCAGCGCGACGGGCGGCGTGCTCGTGGCCAAGCCCAGCGCCGCATCCGTGCGGAAACGAATGTCGAATCGATGCGTGCCGGGCGTCAATGGCAGGGTCAATTTGCCACCTTGCGCACGCAGGTTCAGTGGCGCACCGTCACGCGTCACGCCGAGCACCTGCGCGTCGGCCGGCACGGCGATGACCTGGTCGCCGCCCTGGCTAGTGCGCACGGTCAACTGCAACGTATGCGTCGCTGCATGCTGCCCGACATCGCTGCCCAGATTGGCCGCGTCGATCGCGCGTTGCGCACCCTGCAATGCCTGCGGTCGCGTCACCGTCAGCGTCAAGGTTTCGCCGGGCAGCGGATGGAACTCGAAATTGCGATAGTCGTTGGCGTCTTCGTTCGCGGGCATGTCCACGCCCGGCACGCCGGAAAACTCCACGTGCCAGGTGGGGCTGACCACCACGCGCCAGATTTCGGCATGGTCGGTCAGCGCAGGTGCGGTGAGCGTCAGTGAGCCACCCTTGTCGAGAGTGCCGTTCCATGATGTTTGCGCGGCACCGTCGGCAATCGCAGCTTCGACCACGCCGTCCTTCACCTCGATACCGGCGGAGGACACATGCTCGCCCTTGATAAGCGGCACGGCGACGGTGAATCCGCCCGTTTGCGGTGCCAGACGTCGGACATGCGTCGTCGCCGTCCAGTCCAGCCCGAGGTTGATGAAGCGCGTCACTTCGACATATGGCGGAAACTGTTGCACGCCGAACGTGGGCTTCGCGCCTGCGGCAGCGTCCGCACGCACGCGCGCGAGCGTGAGGCTGTCGGCGAGCAGGCGGTCGTCGGCAATACCCGAGGCGTTCCAGCCCTTGCCCGAGAACAACACGCGCGCAGGCTTGAGCGGGAACGCCAGGGTTGCCTTGTCACCAGCGGCCACATACGCGAGTTGCACGCGATGCACGCCGCGCGCCAATTCCAGCCAGCGCGAATTGTCCGCTCCGCGCGCGATCGCGTCGGTGGCGACGCCATCCACTTGTACACTTTTCAGCGTCGCGCTGTCGCCGGTGTTCGGCAACGGCAGCGCGATACGTTCGCCGGCGTGCGCTTCCAGCACCACGCCGATCGCGTCGCCGTCCGCGGACACCTGCGCCTGCGCCACGCTCGCACACGCCGGTGCGCACTTGGGCGCCTGGAGCAAACGTGCGCGCAACTGCTGCAGCAGTTCCTGCGGCGGATAGCCTTGCGCCTGCGCCGATGGCGCCAGCGCGAGCGTACCGAGCACGAGCAGGCTTGCGCCCAGCGCGGTACGGCGCGGCAAACGGAAACCGGGTGCCGCACCGCGGAACAGGCGCATGACCAGGAAGGCGAGCAAGGCCACCAGCACGATGCGCAGCGGCCGCACCAGCCACGGTGGCGCGATCAACAGGCGCACGCTCTGGTTCGCCAGCACCGGTCCGCTCCAGCTCAATTCTGCTTCGCTGCCCAGCGACCAATCCGGCATGCCGGCGCCGGTTTGCACGACGGTGGTCTGGCTGTAGTGGTCGGTCACGTCCATGCGCGAAATCTTCGTGCCGCTCACGACAATCGATTCCAATGCCTCGGAAGCCGCGGCCTGCGGCGCCGCGCGCACCATCGGCGCGGGCACGGCCAGGTTCTTGCCGCGCGTCGCCATTGGCGGTGGCGGTGGCGAAGGCGCCGGGATCGACATCGGCGTTTGCTGGGGAGCGACAACATACCCGCCCGTTTCCAGTTGCGGATACAACGCATCGCGCACCTGCGTCGCCACGAATGGCAATGCGATCAGCACCAGAATCAACAACGCCAGCGCGCGCAGGCGCAATGCGGCGTGCGCGAGCTTGCCGTCCGGCAAGGCCTTGGCGATCAGCGCCAGCGCGATGACGGCGATCAGGCTCCACAACGGCGCGTCGGATTCCTGATAGCCAAGGACCAGGTAGGCAACCGCCGCTGCGGCGCCGGGCAGCCCAAGCAGGCGCCACGCGAGCAAGACGAGGACGGCGCAGACGAACACGTCGAGCAATGTCCAGCCGGCGATCCAGCTGCCGGCCGCGCTGTCCGCGCCGGGCGCGGCGAGCAGCTTGTAGCCGAACGGCAGATGCAGGCGCGCGCTCACGCTGTCGAAAGTTTGTTGCCATCCGGCGACCGGCATCGCCGCAGCGGCCGCAATGCGCAGGTTCGCGGACAGATCCACATTCGGCGTACGCCATTCCACGCCGCTCGAGCCGGGATTTGCGCCGCGCGTGATCAACAGGTCCTCGGCCTTTGCGTTCTGCGCCGTGGCCTGCTCGAGCGTGTAGGGCGCGGCAGCGTCCAGGCGCCAGCCGTTGACCATGTTGCCGTTGATGTGATCGCGGGCGTACCAGCCGCCGCCGGAAAAATCCAGCCACGCTTCGCGCTGCAAGGTCAGGCGATTGGCTGCATCCGGCGCGATGCCGCGCGAGCGTTGTTCGATGGAAAGCTTCGCGCCATCACCCAGCGCAAATGCGGGCAGGCTCAACCAGTCATCCGGCACATCGGACTGGCGCGGATCGACCTGCACCGCGCCACTCGCGGCGGTCACGCGCAGGTGCGGATCGGCCGCGTAGCTCCAGATTTCCTGCTTCGGCCAGGGCGCAGGAGCCAGGCGTGCGGTCGCGGCGGTCAAGGGCGCCAGCGCACGCGCCTGCACGGTGAGCGTGGCATTGCCGGGCTGCACCTGCACCGACAATTTTCCATCGCCATCCAGACGCGCCGGCCAGTCGCCTTCGATCGACATCGGCGCAAAACCTTCCGGCAGCACCGGTCCAAGCGATTCCGCGCGCGCCTGTCCGGAAACCGCAAGCCGGATCTGCGTGGTCAGCAGCGCGGGCACGCCGTCGGCGAGCCTGCGGAATACGCGCACCTCGATGTGATCGGCCTGGGGCGCGGCAGCCGCCGCGCGGCCCAGCGTGAGTTCACCACCGTCGCGTTGCACTTGCGCGACCGGCTTGCCATCCACGCTCAGCGCGATCAAGCCGATGGAGGGCGGCACCGCCAGTGCCTGCGGGCGCTCGCGCCACGCCATCGTGCCCCTGATCGCGTAACTGCCCGGCGCCAGCCATAAAGCGGGCGCGCCGCCGTGTTCGAGAACGGGCTGCGCCTGTCCGTTCACCGTCACCTGTTGCGGCCAGTACTGTGCATCGCCGGGCAAGAAAATCCAACTCGGCGCTTGCGTGCGCCAGGCGATCGAAAACGTGGCGCCGCCGGCGTTGGCATCCAGGTGCAAGGTGCCGGGCCAGGCGCAGACGAAATCGCCGGCCGCGTTCGGCGCATGCGTGGCCAGGAACGGACACGCGCGGTAATCCAGATCGTGCATGACCCAGGCGCGCCAGTCGCGCAACGCGGAGGGGATTTGCGCATCCGGCGCCGGCTCCTGCGCCTGTATACTTGTAGACAATGCAAGAAGGCAGCCGATCAGGACCGATCCGAAACGCATGCGATGCTCCCGTGCAATGGACGTGGCGAATGAAACGCGGCTGGCGCGGCGACGGGGTCAGCTCGCGCCGGCATGCATGAGCAGGCGTGCTGCCTGTTCGGCGCAGGCGAGCACGAATCCGGCGAGAAAGAACAGGTAGCTCCAGCGCAAATACGGATACTTGTGCTGCGCAAGGTACACGCCCAGCGAATAGATGTCCGTCGACCAGGTCGCGTACGGCGAACCATCGCGCGCCAGCGCCTGCGCCATTTCGCGCAGGTAGCGCTCGCGCGGCAACTGGCCGAAATGGCCGAAGAACAGCAGGTTGAATCCCGGGGGCAGCGAACCGTCCGCATTCAGTTTCGGCGGCCGGTACTTCGGCAATACCGCCAGGATCGCCAGCAACAGCGCAATCAGCGTGAATGCGGCGAGGATCAGCGCGGCGACGCGCAAATCCGGATCGCCAAGCCGGCCCATGGCCAAGGTCAGCACGATCGAGGACATGGTGATGACGATGTTGGCCTTGGTGTCGGCCATGCTCGACAGCACCACATGGTGCTGCTGCGCCGTGCGCAACAGGTTGTCGGTGGTGCCGCGCTCGGGAATGTCGGCGAACAGCACGCTGGCGCGTTGTGACGGCGGCCCTTCCATCGACTTCACTCCCATCCCCATCGGCAAGTGACACAATAGCCGCATGATAGGAATCGCGTGCCGGCTTGGCAATCGTTTCGCGCTGCTGCTGGCGGCGCTTGCGCTGTGCGGCTGTGCCGGCGCGTTTTTCGCCGTCGTGGACAGGCTCGAAAACGCACGCAATGTGAATGAACGCGATCATGTCGTGTTCGATGGCAAGCGCGGTCTGGCGCTGGATGCGTATTCGCCGATTGGCGCGCACGCGGCGCCGGTCGTGGTGTTTTTCTACGGCGGCAGCTGGAGCGAAGGCAAACGCCACTGGTACCGCTATGTCGGCGACGCACTGGCCAGCCACGGCGTGGTCGTGCTCATCCCCGACTACCGCAAGTACCCGGACGTGCGCTTCCCCGCGTTCATGCGCGACGCGGCGCGTGCGGTCGCCTGGGTGCGCGAGCACGCGACCGAATTCGGTGGCGATCCGCAGCACCTGTTCGTGATGGGCCACTCCGCCGGCGGCCAGATCGCCGCCCTGCTCGCCTGCGACCAGCGCTACCTCGCCGCGGTCGGCATGCGGCCACGCGACCTCGCCGGCATGATCGGGGTGGCCGGCGCCTACGCGTTCCTGCCCTTCGTGGACGACGAGCCGGAAATCTTCGGTGACGACGCCAAGGGTCGCTACGATTCGCAGCCGATCAACTTCGTCGACGGCGACGAGCCGCCGATGCTGCTGTTGCAGGGCGAGGACGACGACGAGGTGCCGCCGAGCAACGCGCAGGCCATGGCCGAGCGCGCGCAGGCGATGGACGGCACGGCGACCTTGAAGTTGTATCCGGACGTAGGCCACAACGGCATCCTGCTGGCACTCGCACGCGGCGGGCACGCGCAGGCACCGACGCTGGCCGACACGCTCGCCTTCATCGCGCGCATCGATGCCGTCGGCACGGCGGCATCGACACGATAGGCGCCCGCTTATGCCGCTGCCGCGAGCCCGGCGTCCGCCGCGGCGGACTGCTCCAGCGTCACCGCCACCGCATGCACCACGGCGGCGATGCGCGCCGCGCTCTGGATCGCCTGCGCCGACACATCGTGCTTGCGCAAGGTCTTTTCGTGCGAGTCCACGCAGGTGCCGCAACCGTTGATCGCCGACACCGCGAGCGAACACAACTCGAAGTCGAGCTTGTCGCACCCGGGATTCGCCATCGCGTTCATGCGCAGCCCGGCGCGTAGCGTGCGGTATTCGGGATCGCTCGCCAGGTGCGTGAATCGGTAGTAGACATTGTTCATCGCCATGATCGCGGCGGCCGTGCGTGCGCCGTCGAGTTCCTGCGCACTGGCAGAACGCGCCGCTTCGGTTCCGATGGCGGATACGAGCGGTGCATGGCGCGCGGCAATCGCGCTGGCCAGCGCGACGAGGCCGATCTGCTTCTGCGTCAATCCCGGCGCGCCGCCTGTGGAGAGCACGGATTCGAGGTTCAGGCGCAGGTCGCGGGCGTAGTCGGGAATCGTGGATTTGATTTCGGAAAGGGACATCTGGGAGTTCTCCATAATTGTCATTCCGGCATGGTCGAGCGTCGGCGACAGCCGACCGAGGGGAATCCAGAGGCCATGGATGGCAACCTTCGCCATTTTTGGTCGCTGCGTCCTGCAACCTGGATCCCGGCATTCCCTGCCGGGATGACGGTGTTGAAAGGCAATGGGTCAGGCCGCTTTCAAAGTCTGTTCGCCCGCCTGCCAGTTACACGGGCACAACTCGTCGGTCTGCAAGGCGTCCAGCACGCGCAGCACTTCGGCCGGATTGCGGCCCACGCTGCCGTCGGTGACGTAGGCGAAGCGGATGATCCCTTCCGGATCGACGAGGAAGGTCGCGCGCTTGGCCACGCCTTCGTCGGCGTCGAGGATGCCCAGCGCCGTGGTCAGGCGCTTGGCCGTGTCCGCCAGCATCGGGAACGGCAGGTGGCGCAGGTCCTTGTGGTCGCGTCTCCACGCCAGGTGCACGAATTCGCTGTCCGTGCTCGCCGCCAACACCTGGCAATCGCGATCGCGAAACTGCGAATCCAGATCGCCGAAGCCCTTGATCTCGGTCGGGCAGACGAAGGTGAAGTCCTTGGGATAGAAAAACACCAGCGTCCACTTGCCCTTGTAGGTGTGGTTGTCGATGGTGGTGAAAGCCTTGTCCAGGTTGTCGATGGACACGGTGGCCTTGAGGTTGAATTCGGGGAACTTGTCGCCGACGGTAAGCATGATGGACTCCTGATGGTCGTGGTTGGATAGGCGGCCCGGCTGGGCACGCGATCAAGATAGGGGTCGCTAACCGATTATTCAAATCGATTGATGATATACTTTCGATAGGCTAGAACTATTTATAAGGAAACCGCATGAACCTGCGCGACCTGCACTATCTGGTAGCCCTCGCCGAGCACCGGCATTTCGGCCGCGCGGCACAGGCCAGTTTCGTCAGCCAGCCGACCCTGTCCACGCAGATCAAAAAACTCGAGGATGAACTCGGCGTGGCCCTGGTCGAGCGCACGCCGCGCAAGGTGCTGCTCACCGAAGTCGGCCGCGAGATCGCACAGCGCGCGCGCGACGTGCTCAACGAAGTCGAGCAGATCAAGGCGATCGCCCGGCGCACGCGCGATCCGGAATCCGGAACATTGCGACTGGGCATCTTTCCCACGCTCGGTCCGTACCTGCTGCCGCACGTGGTCCCGCGCATCCGCGAGCGCTTCCCGCGCCTCGAACTCTTGCTGGTTGAAGAGAAAACCGAAGTGCTGCTGCGCCAGCTGCGCGAGGGCCGGCTCGATGTCGGCGTGATGGCCCTGCCCGTCCACGACGATCAGCTGCATGCCGAATTCCTGTTCGAAGAACCCTTCCTGCTGGCCGTGCCGGAACACCACGAACTGGCCCGGCGCCGCGAGCTCAAGCTCGACGATTTGTCCGACCAGAGCCTGCTGCTGCTCGACGACGGGCATTGCCTGCGCGACCAGGCGCTGGAGGTGTGCGAGTTGTCCGGCGCGCTGGAAAAATCCGGATTCCGCGCCACCAGCCTGGAAACCCTGCGCCAGATGGTCGCCGCGGATGTCGGCATCACGCTATTGCCGACGCTCGCCGTGCAACCGCCGGTGGCGCATTCGGACAACGTGCACCTGATCGCGTTCCGCGGCAAATCGCCGAGCCGGCGCATCGCCATGTTCTGGCGCAAGAGCTCGGCGATGGCGGGCTTTCTCAAGAAGCTGGCGGCGACCGTGCGCGAGATACCGCAGGCTTTGCTGGATGCGCGCGCCGCCGTCGTCGAAAACACGCCAAAGCCCGCGGCCCGACGCGTCGCACGATAGACACAATCTATCGAATTCATCGAAACATTCGATTATGTTTTATGCCGCTGGCGCGCTACGCTGCGCTGGTCAGGCGCGTTGCGCCCGGCCGCATCCCACAACACGAGGTGAGTCATGAGCAACCTGAAAGGCTCCAAGACCGAACAAAGCCTGAAAGACGCGTTCGGCGGCGAATCGATGGCGAACCGCCGTTACCTGTACTTCGCCCAGAAGGCCGATGTCGAAGGCTACAACGACGTCGCCGCGGTGTTCCGTTCCACCGCCGAAGGCGAGACCGGCCACGCGCACGGGCATCTGGAATACCTGGAACAATGCGGCGACCCGGCCACCGGCCTGCCGTTCGGCGAGACGAAAGCGAATCTCAAATCCGCCATCGCCGGCGAGACGCACGAATACACCGACATGTATCCGGGCATGGCCAAGACCGCGCGCGACGAGCAATTCGGCGAAATCGCCGACTGGTTCGAGACGCTGGCCAAGGCCGAGCGTTCGCACGCCAATCGCTTCACCAAGGCGTTGAACGAACTGGTGTGACAATGCTTGTCATTCCGGCAGGGACTGCCGGAATCCAGGTGCCACGGATGGCGGCATCCATGCAGTCTGGATCCCGGCAGTCCATGCCGGGATGACGGGGTTCTTTAGGACTTGCCATGAACGAGACAACCCCCGCCGCCCGCGAAGGCAACCTCGAAGCGCCGACGCGGCATGCGCTGGACTGGAAGAACCCCGCGTTCTACGACCAGGCCGCGCTCGATGCGGAACTGGAACGCGTGTTCCACATCTGCCACGGTTGCCGCCGTTGCGTGAGCTTGTGCCAGGCCTTCCCGACCCTGTTCGACCTCGTCGATGAATCCGCGACGATGGAAGTGGACGGCGTGGCCAAGTCCGACTACGCGAAGGTCGTCGAGCAGTGCTATCTGTGCGATTTGTGCTACCAGACCAAGTGTCCTTACGTGCCGCCGCATCCGTGGAACGTGGATTTCCCGCACGTGATGCTGCGCGCCAAGGCGGCGGCGCACAAGCGCGGCGAGACGAAACTTGCTGCCAAAGTGCTTTCATCGACCACCGCCGTGGGCAAACTGGCGACGATTCCGCTCGTGGTCGAGGCGGTGAACGCGGTCAACCACAGTGGCGTCGGCCGCAAGCTGCTGGAAAAAACGCTCGGCGTGGACCGCAATGCTCGCGTGCCGACGTACGCGCGCCAGCCTGCGCGCAAGCGCCTGAAGCATCTCGACGGCAAGGCCAACGTGCAAGTCGCGGGGCGCACGCGCGGCAGCGTGGCGATCTTCGCGACGTGCTACTGCAACTTCTCGCAGCCCGAACCGGTCGAGGATCTCGCTGCCGTACTGCGCCACAATGGCGTCGCCGTGAAGCTCATCGAGCGCGAGGTGTGCTGCGGCATGCCCAAGCTCGAACTCGGCGACCTGGAATCCGTGGAAAAATACAAGAATCAGAACATCCCGGTGCTCGCCGCTGCCATTCGCGCCGGCTGGGACATCAGCGCGACGATCCCGTCGTGCGTGCTGATGTTCAAGCAGGAACTGCCGCTGATGTTTCCCGACGACGCCGACGTGCAACTGGTCAAGCGCCACATCTTCGATCCGTTCGAGTATTTGTGGCTGCGCCACCAGGCCGGATTGCTGAAGACCGATTTTCCGAATGCGCTCGGCACGGTGGCCTATCACGCGCCCTGCCACCAGCGCGTGCAGAACATCGGCCCGAAGACGCGCGACGTGCTCGCATTGGTTCCGGGTACGCAAATCCAGTCGATCGAGCGTTGCTCCGGACACGACGGCACCTATGGCGTCAAGGCAAAGACCTACGCCTTCGCGCGCAAGATCGCCAAGCCGGTGGAAACACGCGTGCAGCAGATCGCGCCGGCGCATTTCGCCAGCGACTGCCCGATGGCCGCCAGCCACATCGCGCATGGCCTGGGCGACAATCCGCCGGCGGAAAGTCCGATCGGGTTGTTGCGCAAAGCCTACGGGATTTGAATTCAACGTCATCCCGGCAGGGAATGCCGGGATCCAGACAGCAAGGACGCAATGCTTGGGAAATCCTCTGCAGTTGCCTTCCCTGGCTTCTGGATTCCCCTCGGTCGGCTGTCGCCGACGCTCGACCGTGCCGGAATGACGACAAACAGGAACCATCGTCAATGCAAAAACTCGCACCCACAGACCTGATGACCCTCGAGGCCTACGCGCGCGAGCGTTCCGCCTTCCGCGCGCGCGTGCTCGAGCACAAGCAGGCGCGTCGCGTGGCACTGGGCGCGCACCTGACCTTGCTGTTCGAGGATCGCCTGACGATCCAGTACCAGGTGCAGGAAATGCTGCGCATCGAACGCATATTCGAACCCGCCGGCATCGCCGAGGAACTCGGCGCCTACAATCCGCTGATCCCGGACGGCGCCAACCTCAAGGCGACGTTGCTGATCGAATATCCCGATCCCGACGTGCGCGCGCGCAAACTCGTCGAACTGCGCGGCATCGAGCACGACATCGCCTTGCTCGTCGGCGACCTCGCGCCGGTCACCGCGATCGCCGACGAGGACATGCAGCGCAGCAACGACACCAAGACCGCGGCCGTGCACTTCCTGCGCTTCGAGCTTGCGCCTGCACACGCAGCCACCTTCAAGCGCGGCGATCGCGTCGCACTGGCGGTGGATCATCCCGCGTACCAGGGCAAAACGACGCTCGAAGCCGCGACGCGCGCGGCGCTCGCCGCGGACCTGGATTGAACATCCGCAACCTGCTGCTTGCCGCTGCCGCGCTGCTCGCGCTGGCGATGTGGAAGCACGCGCACCGTCCGGTTGCGCACGGCCCCGGCGAAATCGCACCGGACATTCCGCTGCAACGGGCACTCGACGCACCCGCCACGCCCTGGCGCGAAGGCTCCTATTCGATCAAGCCGTTGGCGCGCTTTTCGATCACCGCGCGCGTGCTCTCGCGCGCCGACTACCGCTTCGATCGCGGTGCCGCCCTCGTACCCACGGACCTGGCACTGGGCTGGGGCCGCATGTCTGACAGCGAAGTACTGAAAAACATCGATATTTCGCAATCCGGGCGCTTCTTTTTCTGGCACGTCGATACCTATGAAAAACTGCCGATTCCGGAGCGCGAAATCATCGAATCCAGCGCCAACATGCACCTCATCCCCGCCGATCGCCGCGTCGAACAGGCCATCGAACGCAGTCGCGCCGGTGACGTGGTTTCATTCGAAGGCTATCTGGTCGAAGCCGACGGCGCGGATGGATCCAAATGGATCAGTTCGCTCACGCGCAGCGATTCGGGTGCCGGCGCCTGCGAACTGGTGTGGGTGGAAGACTTCACGATTGCGCCGCGGCCGTAAGCCGGTAGTTACGCCGCACGCCGCTGTGTCGCCAACGTCGCCCGCGCCAAGCCCCGCTCGAGGTCGGCGCGCAGGTCTTCGAGCGCCTCAATGCCTACCGACAATCGCAGCAAGCCATCGCCGATGCCGGCGCGCCGGCGTGCTTCGGCATCCATGCTCGCGTGCGTCATCGTCGCCGGATGTGCGACGAGGCTTTCCACGCCGCCGAGCGATTCGGCCAGCGTGAAGCATTCCAGACCCTCAACGAAGGCCGCCGCGGCGGCTTCGCCGCCAGCGAGATCGAAGCTCAGCATCGCGCCGAAGCCGCGCTGCTGCCTGCGCGCGAGCAGGTGTCCCGGATGACGGCTCAGGCCCGGAAAATATACTTTTTCCACCGCATCGCTTTCTAGCAGCAATTCCGCCAGAGCCGACGCATTGGCCTGGTGCACGGCCAAGCGCGGCCCGAGCGTACGCAGCCCGCGCAAGGTGAGATAACTGTCGAACGGCGCACCGGCCAGGCCCAGGCAATTGCACCACCACGCCAGTTGCTCGCCGACCGCCGCATCTTTCCAGATCACGGCGCCGCCAACCACGTCGGAATGGCCGTTGAGGTATTTCGTCGTCGAATGCACCACGATATCCGCGCCGAGCAAGAGCGGTCGTTGCAGGGCCGGCGACAAAAACGTGTTGTCCACCGCTGCCAGCGCGCCCACCGCATGCGCTTGCGCGCACGTTGCGGCGATGTCGGTGATGCGCAACAGCGGATTGCTCGGCGTTTCGATCCACACCAGCCTGGGTTTGCGTGCCAGCGCCGCGGCCAGCGCGTTTGCATCCGCGAAATCCACGAATGCGACTTCGTACAAGCCGCGTTCGGCCTGCGCCTTGAACAAACGATAGCTGCCGCCGTAGCAGTCGTGCGGCGCGACGAGCACATCGCCCGGCTGCAATTGCGCGGTCAACAACGCGATCGCGGCCATGCCGGATGCAGTGACCACGCCGCCCGCACCGCCTTCGAGTTCGGCCAGCGCGCCGGCCAGGCCATCACGCGTGGGATTGCCCGAGCGCGTGTAATCGTACTGGCGCTTTTGCGCGAAGCGCGCAAAGCTGTAGTTGCTCGACAAGTACAGCGGCGGCATCACCGCGCCGTGGGCGGGATCCGAATCCACACCGGCGCGCGCGGCGATGGTGGCGATATGAAGGCTCATGGGCATCCCCCCAGTGCAGTGTGCAGCACATCCGCAACGGCGACATGCTCCTTCAGGAATGCGTCGTGCCCGTGCACGGACGACGATTCCACCAACGTGCAATTCGGTGCGCGCGCGGCATACTCGCGCAGCAACTCGGGGGGTACGAGCAGGTCTTCAGTCACGCCGAACAATGTGGTCGGCACGTTGACGACTGCCGGGTCGATCAGGTGCGTATCGAGCGAACGCCCCAGGCATCGGTAGGCGTTCGCGGAAAAATGTTGAGCAAACGTCGCGCCATGGCGCGCCAACCACGCCACCACGTCACCGCCATCGGCAAAGCGGCGCTCCAGCTGTTCCGGCGTGACGTAACCCAGGATCGCCAGCGATCGCGCCAATGCGAGTGCCGTCGGTGAGTCCTGGCCCAATTCCAGCAACGCGCGCTGTAAATGCCGGAAGGCGATGGCGAACTGCGAGCTGCGGTGCGCGGTACACAACAGCACCAGACGATGCAGACGATCGCCGAGCAGGGCCGCCAGCTGCTGAGCGACGGCGCCGCCGTAGGATGCGCCGACCAGCAAATGCACACGGCGCGCGCCGAGCCGGTTGATCAGCAGCAGCAGCGCGCGCGCCTGGTCGGCGCTGGAGATCGTGACGCCACTCGCCGGACTCGAAGCACCGGCACCGCCGAGCCAGTCGGTGCCCAGCAAGCGCAGTCGCGACGTGTCGAGCGCCTTGCCTGTGCCGCACTGTGCCTCCCACCAGCCGCTGCCATCGGCCGCACAACAACGCGCGTGCGCTGAAATCCCGCCGAGCACGATGACCAGTGGCGCCTGTTCAGGACCAACGCACTGCCATGCCAGTTGCGCCTGATTCAAGCTTTCGCCGGACTCGAGCCGGAACGGATCCGGCAACGCGAGCACGCCGCCGCCCCATTGCGCCGGCGCGGGCCGAACTTCGGTTTGTTGACAGGCGGACATGCGTCGCTCCTTGCAGGATTGACGCGCATCCTAGCGTCTCGAATTACGGCCGTCAAGACGTCTAGACGTCCATACGTGCGATCCATTGCACATCAGGCCCACGCTTGGCGTGATTCCGTGCGCGAGACGGCGCCCGTGTCACTTGGCTTGCTCGTGCAACGGCGCAATCGGTTCATTCACCGTGGCAGCCAGCCAGTCCTGCAGCGCCGGCAAGGCGAGAATCGCATCGGCATAGGCGCGTTCGAGAGGATCCAGCGCCACGTCGTAGCTGACAAAGCGCAACACCACCGGTGCGTACATCGCATCGGCAATGCCGAATCCACCGAACAGGAACGGCCCGCCCTGGCCATGGCGCGTGCGCGCTTCGCGCCAGATCGCCTTGACCCGCGCGATGTCGCGCTGCGCATCCGCGCTGGTCGGATGATTGTGCACGCGCTTGCGGCAATTCATCGACAACTCGCTGCGCAAGGCTGCAAACCCTGCGTGCATCTCGGCGCTGATCGCGCGCGCGAACGCGCGTGCGCCAACATCGGCCGGCCAGCCGCGCCCGCCGAGCCAACGCTCGTTGGCGTATTCGGCGATGGCCAACGAATCCCACACGCGCAGATCGCCATCGTGCAGGACCGGCACGCGCCCGGTCGGCGAGTAACCACCGATGCGCGCGTAGAATTCGGGCGTGTCGAGCGGCAGCACGACCTCATCGAAATCCACGCCACCCACGCGCAGCACCAACCAGGGGCGCAGCGACCACGACGAATAGTTCTTGCTGCCGACGACGAGAAGCGGTTTTGCGGACATGTGGAACTCCTAAACGGGTTCCGGCAACCAGCCGGCATCGGATTGTGGTTCGGCGCGGCGTTCGGCGAGTTCGGCGTCGAGTTTTTCCGCGATCGCGCTGGCGCGCGGCCAGTCAATGTCGGCCACCATGACATTGACCAGCGGCATTGGCGGCAATTCGCCAATCGCGCCGGTCAGGTACTGGCCACCGACGAAGGCGAGGATGTCCTCGGACTCGAGCGCGTTCTTGACCAGATTCGCGTCGATGATGTTTTCGGCCCGATAGACGATCTTCATGCATACCCTCGCCTGTCCACCATCACGCTAACGCTTTCGACGACGGCGGTAAAGCCATCGACACCCCGCATTCTGCCAACATCGTCGTCTACCGCGTGGATTATACTTGCGCGCCCGCAATCGCCGTGGTCGAAGTGACCGCTCCAGCCATCCGAGAATTGCCCGAACTCACCGGCCTGCGTGGCCTTGCCGCGATATGGGTGCTGCTGTTCCATGCCTGGGCTGTCTGCGGCGAGCCGAGCCTGGGCGGCTACGGACTGGCGGCGCCGTTCGCGCTGGGCTGGGCCGGCGTGGATGTCTTCTTCGTGCTGTCGGCCTTCCTGCTCGGCATGCCGTTCGCCGCATGGCGCCTGGGTCTGGCGCCGCGACCGGCATTGCCACGCTACTTCGCGCGGCGCGTGTTGCGCATTTTCCCGGCCTACTACGCACAATTGGGCATCCTGCTTGCGCTCGCGGCGGCATTCGGCATTGGCCGAATGCTCGACCTGCACGACTTCCTCGCCCATCTCGGACTATGGCTGCTGATCGGCGAGCACCCGGTCATGCCGCTCAATGGGGTCTGGTTCACCCTGCCGATCGAGTTTGCGTTTTACCTGGTGCTGCCGCTGCTTGCCGTGCTGCTCGCTCCGCGGCGCTGGCAATGGCTGCTGCTGGCATGCGTATTGCTCGCTTTCGCCTACCGTTGGCAAGCCTACTTCGGTGTCGCGGCCGCGCCCATACCGGTCAGGGTCAATGTCATCGAACGCTTTCCCGGGCGCATCGACCAGTTCGTCGTCGGCATGGTCGCCAGCTATTTCTACATCGCCTGGCGCGGGCATGGCATGCCTGCACGCTGGAGCGCCGACTGCTTGCTGTGGCTTGGCCTTCTCATCTTCGCTGCCTTGTGCGCAGCGATATACGGCGTGCGTGCAACCTACTGGGATGGACATCCGCTGCTGTTTTGCTGGCATCTGCTGGCAAGCCTTGCCCTGGCATGCGTCCTGTTGGGATGCGCACTGGGCAGCCGTGCCGGCGGATGGCTGTTTGGCAATCGCGGCGTGCGCTATCTGGGCGAAATCAGCTTTGGCGTCTATTTGTGGCATTTCCCGATCCTCATCTGGATCGAACCCATGTTTGCGTCGATCACTTCACCCGGCACGCGTCTGGCGCTGGTCGTACCCGTGCTCACTGGCCTGACGGTGGCCGCGGCGCATTTGTCCTACGTCCTGATCGAGCGGCCCTTCCTGCGCATTGGCCGCCCACGCCAGGCACACCCGAGCCTGGTCAGTGAATTGCCGGCAGCTCCCTCGCAACCGACGTGAAACCGGGCGTACCCCATGCGAAAACGCTAAACTTGTCGATCCGATCCCTTGTTCTGCGCCATGACCGACACCAGCCCTGTCAGCCACAACTTCATCCGCCAGATCGTCATTGACGAACGCTCCGCCAACAAGCACGGCGGCCGCGTCGCCACGCGCTTTCCGCCCGAGCCGAACGGTTACCTGCACCTGGGCCACGGCAAGTCGATTTGCCTCAACTTCGGCATCGCGCGCGAGTTCGATGGCACCTGCAACCTGCGCTTCGACGACACCAATCCGGCCAAGGAAGATGTCGAATACGTCGAATCGATCAAGGCCGATGTGCGCTGGCTCGGATTCGACTGGAGCGAATTGCGCCACGCCTCGGATTACTTCGAGGTGTTCTATGCCTGCGCGGAAAAGCTCATCCGCGACGGCAAGGCTTTCGTGTGCGACCTGTCCGCCGACCAGGTGCGCGAATACCGCGGCACGTTGACCGAGCCCGGCCGCAACTCGCCGTTCCGCGATCGATCCGTGGATGAAAACCTCGACCTGTTCGCAGCGATGCGCGCGGGCGAATTCGCCGATGGCGCCAAGACCCTGCGCGCGAAGATCGACATGGCCAGTGGCAACATCAACCTGCGCGATCCGGCGCTGTACCGCATCCGCAAGGTGCCGCACCAGAACACCGGCGACGCCTGGTGCATTTATCCGATGTACGACTACGCGCACTGCATTTCCGATGCGGTCGAAGGCATCACCCATTCGCTGTGCACGCTCGAGTTCGAGGATCACCGCCCGCTCTACGACTGGTGCCTGGCGCAGATCGATTTGCCGGCCCATCCCGAATTGGTGCAATCGCTCATCGATGCGGGACTGAAAACGAACGTGAGCACGCCGCGCCAGATCGAGTTCGCGCGCGGCAACCTCGACTACACGGTGATGAGCAAGCGCAAGCTGATGGCGCTGGTGACCGATGGACTGGTTGCAGGCTGGGACGATCCGCGCATGCCGACGCTGTCCGGCGTGCGCCGGCGTGGATTCCCGCCCGCCGCGATCCGCACGTTCTGGGACCGTGCCGGCGTGACCAAGCAGAATTCCACCATCGAATTTTCCGTGCTCGAAGGCTGCGTGCGCGAAGTGCTGGATGCGAGCGCGCCGCGCCGCTTCGCCGTGCTCGATCCGCTCAAACTCGTCATCACCAACTTGCCGGAAGATCACGCCGAAACGTTGAGCTTTCCGAATCATCCGAAAAATGAAACCTTCGGCACGCGCAGCGTCGCGTTTTCGCGCGAGTTGTGGATCGAACGCGAGGATTTCATGGAAGTTCCGCCGAAGGGTTTTCATCGTCTCGTGCCCGGCGGCGAAGTACGTTTGCGCGGTGTCGGCATCGTCAAATGCGAAAGCGTGGAAAAGGATGCTTCCGGAAACGTGATCGCCGTGCGCTGCACGCTCGATCCGGACACGCGCCACGGCATGCCCGGCGCCGAGCGCAAGGTGAAAGGCACGATCCACTGGGTCAGTGCACGCCACGCAATCGCCGCCGAAGTGCGCTTGTACGATCGCCTGTTCAACGTCGCCGATCCGGACGACGACACGGATGGCAAGACCTACCGCGACCACCTCAATCCCGGTTCGCTGCGGGTGGTGCGCGGCTACATCGAAGCCTCGCTCGCCGAGGTCAAGCCGGAAACCGCCGTCCAGTTCGAACGCCTCGGATTCTTCGTCGCCGATCTGCGCGATCACGCCGCCGGCAAGCCGGTGTTCAACCGCACGGTGACGCTGCGCGATTCGTACGCAAAGATCGCCGGCAAATGATCCCCGCACAACTGCACCTGACTCTTCCGCTTTGGCTGCGCGACAAGTTCGACGACACGCGCGTGTACGCGGACGACGAATCCAAAGTCGCGCTGGCGATCGAACTGGCGCGGGGCAACGTCGAGAATCGTGGCGGCGGCCCGTTCGGCGCGGCGGTGTTCACCGGCGCGGGCCGGCTGGTTTCCATCGGCGTCAATCGCGTGGTGCCGCAAAGCTGCTCGGTCGCCCACGCGGAGATGATGGCCTACATGCTGGCGCAACAGCGCCTGCAACGCTTTCGCCTCAACGAGGACGGAACGAGATTCGTGCTGGCGACCAGCGCGCAACCCTGCTGCCAGTGCTACGGAGCGACGGTGTGGGCCGGCATCGACGAATTGCTGATCGGCGCGCGCGCAGAAGACGTGGAAGAACTTTCCGAATTCGACGAAGGCCCGCTGCCTGCCGACTGGATCGGCGAACTCGCCAAGCGCGGCATCGCCGTGCGCCGCGACATCCGCCGCGAACAAGCACGCCAGGTGTTCGTGCGCTACCGCGAACTCGACGGCACGGCGTATTGACAAAAAAATGGGGGCGCTTGCGCGCCCCCGAGAATTGCCTGTCCCGCGATGCGGGTTGAAACCGGCTTATTGCGCAGCGTTCACCTGTATTGGCAAGACCGGCGTGACGGCATCATTGCTGCCAAGGCACAGGTATGCGGTGGCATTGGTTCCGCCCAACGGCGCCGTCGCCGTGACCGTCAACGGCACCGTCGTCGCACCACCGATGTTCAGCGGGAACGTCGCCGCACTCAACCAGTTCGGCGTGGGCGCGGCGCACGATACCGCCGTCGTCAACCGCATGGCCAGGCCGGCACCGACGGTCGGGTCGATCGGCGTCCACGCCGGCGAAGGTGCCTGGGGCGCGATGTTCACCGCCGAATTGCCCACGCCCGTGGTGCTGGTCAGCCAGCCCCAGCCGTTGACGCAACCGTTGCCGGTATCGGCGCACGGCAGGGTCGGATACACAACCAGCCAGTAGTGGCCGGCAGGCAAGGCCGTGTGCAGGCCCGCCGCCACCATGTTCACGCTGATCTGTGCTCCGTAGGTTCCACCGGTCAGGTTGACGCCGGTCGCATTGGGCGCCAGATCGGCCGAGAACACCGCTGCACCACCGCTATCCGGATCGCTGCTTGGCACACCGCCCGCGTTGGAATAGATGCGCAAGCTGATTTGCGTCGCAGTGTTGGCCAGGGTCGCAGTGCTGCTCGCCGAGGAGAAATATCCCGGCGCCGAGATTTGGCCGATATCCACGGGCGTGTTGCCGGTGACAAAGAAATCATCCGCCGCGAAATAGTCCGTGTCGCCATTTCCCAGACCGGTGTACTTGGTGCTGGAGTAGTCGTAGCTGTCGGTGCTCGGCTGGTTCGACCAGACATAATTTGGCGTGCCAGTGGTCGCCTGATTGACGGTCAGTGTCGGCCCGCCGATGTTGGATACGTTGAGCGCGGCGTTCGCCGAAGTCGTGCCAACGCCGGATATCGCCAGCGAGTTTGGCGCCGCGATGGTCGGCGGCGGCACCGCGACGGCGACCGGCAGGTGCAGCGGCGGCAGCGCCGGGTCGCTGGCCGTCAGTGTCACCTCAGCGAAGTTGAACACACCGTTCGAGGGCAATGTGGACGTATCGACGCTGAACGTGATCGGCCGCGTGCCATGCGCCACGATCTGGAACGACGACGGCGAAACCGTCACCGCGCTGAAGGTCGAGTTCGGTCCTGGCGCAACACTCGCCGTCCACGTCACCGTATGGTCCTGCGTGCTGCGGAACTTGCGCGTGAACGCACACGTCCCGATGCAACTCGCATTCTGCATGCTGGCGATGTTCAGCGTGGACGGATCACCACCCAAGGCCGGGTTGGCATTGGCGAAATTCAGGCCCGATTCGTTCAACACGAGGCCGGCCTGGCTCGCGATGTAATCCTGCAGACGCCCGGAGCCGCGATCGAAGAAGTCGCTGGGCGTCGTTGCATTCGCCTTGGTCAGCCCGGCTTCCTTGCCCGTCATCATCAGGGCCGACTTGGTTTCCATCGGCGTCCAGTCCGGATGCAGGCCCATCAGCAGCGCACCCGAGCCGGTCGTGTGTGGCGTGGCCATCGACGTGCCGTTGTACAAGGCAACCAGATCCGGGCCTTCGGCGCTGCCATCGTTGGCGATTGCCGCCAGGATGTTCACGCCCGGCGCTTGCACGTCCGGCTTGATCACGTTGATGTCGGCCGGGCCGAGCAGGCTGAAGTTGGCCAGCACGTCCGGCTGCGTGGGCTGCCGGCTCGGCGGGTAGGGAATGACCGTCGGTCCGGTATTCGAATTGGCGGCAAGGAACGTTTGCAACGCGGTACCCTGAGCCTGGGTAACGGAATACACCGGAACGGTCGCGCCCGGGACGGAAGGCGTCAGTGGCGATTCCACGCGATTGTCGGAAATGACGACGGCGATCGCTCCAGCGGACACCGCGTTGGTGACCTTGGTTGAAAACGAACACGTGCCGCGACTGACCAGCGCAACCGCACCCGTGAACTGGCCGGAGGCAAAAGCGGAACAACCGTCGGTGCCGCTGGTGTCGGAATTATGGAACGTCGGGCTCAGGTTCATTGGCGCCGTGATCGTCGCGGTCGGCGGCGTATCACCCGCGCCTTCGGTCAGGGGAATATTCTGCACGTTCGCGGGCGGCGTGCCGGGACCGGTCACCGACAGATTCGGCCCAATCGCGCCTCCCGTATGCGTTCCGGCCGCCACCGTGGTGACCCACGGTTCCAGATGGTTGGCCGTGCCCGGAACCTGGTTGGGTACGCTCGTACCGGTGTTGCCTGCCGCGGCGGCAACAAAAATGCCGGCATCTTCGGCCGACAGGAATGCGAGCGATGTCGCATCGTTCCATGGCGTCGTGCCGCCGCTGATCGAAAAATTCAGCGCGTCGACGATGCCATCCGCAATCGCCTGGTCGACGGCGCCCGACGTCGCAGCCGTCGAACACTGCACGTTCGGATCCGGCGAGCAGGCATAGTAGACGACGAGGTTCGCGTGCGGGGCGACACCTGAAATCGGCGCGGTATAGCCGTCCAGGGTGGCCATGCGGCTGTCGCCGGCAGCGGTACTCGCGGTATGGCTGCCGTGGCCTTGCGTGTCCTCGACGGAATACTGGGTCGGGCAAGCGCCCGTGCAGCTTCCGGTCAGGTCGACCTCGTCGTAGGCACCGATCACCTTGTCGTTGCAACCGGCGAGACTGATGCCGGTGGCTCCGCCGCCGAGGCTGCACTGGCCGATGTAGTTGCCCGTACCCAACGGGTTCTGGATGTGGTAGCCCTGGTTGTCAACGGCCGCGAACGAGGGACTTTCGCTGTTGTATCCGGTATCGATGTCACCGACCACCATGCCGTCGCCGCGGAAGCCCGGCGTACCGTCGAAACCGTTGGCAAAAATCGAATCCTGGCCGGCCGGCGTGCCCCACCACAGCGACGACGCGCCGATGAATCCCGGACCGATGTCGGTCGCCAGAGGCTGCGGACGATCGCGCTCGACGGCGACGACACCCGATACCGCGGCGACGGCCTTCGCCTGCGCCGGCGTGAGCTTGAGCAGCACGGCATTCAACGCATGCTGCATGCTGAAAAGCGCAGTCAGGCCAGGTTGGTTCAGCGCCTTGGCGATGGAAGCCAGGTGCGTTTGCTGCTGCTTTTGCAGGTACTGCACGTAGGCCACGGCCTGCGCGCTGTGCACGTCCAGGCGGGTGCGTCCGCTGGCGTACGTCCGGGAGGGAATCATGCCGATCCCGCTTACGGCATTGCTGGATTTGGCCGCCACCGCGTCGTTGTAGAGCGCCATCGGCGGCTCGGCAAAGCGCACGATATAGCGCGCAGGTTCATTGGTTCCGGATAAACCCACGACAGCGGCGCCGCCAAACGACGGTCCGTTGCCGATATTGCCGGGCGAGTCGGCATACGTGCTTTGCAAGGGGAAACAGGCTGCGGCAAGCAACGACGCGATGGTCGCCGCGAGCAGACGCGGACGGAGCTCAGATTGCGAGGTCATGCACTTCTCCTGGGGGGATATTCATCTCAGTCGCGGCAAAAAAAGCCGCGCTCACACGGAATATCTCGACTGCCCCCCAGGGCACCCCAAGTACACAGCGCAGCCGGTTCAACTCCGGCGCGCGCAAGACTATTCCAGTCTTCAGTAGTTTGCAATTGCGGCCACGCCGCTTTGGCTTGCGTAGCGATTTCCCGGCTTGCGCAAACCAGCGCTTGCGCGCAAGCACGGTCGGTGTACATCGCCTTCGATGCCAAGTCGCACCAAGCAAACGCCTTTGCGCCTGCGCGATCTCGATGGCGCGGCGTATGTATTGAACAAAAAAAAGCCCGGGCGCAAGGCCCGGGCTTTGCAGGGGAACGAGGAGCCTTACTGTTTTTCCAGCGAAAGCGGACCGTTCTGCATCGGCGATTCCACTTCCGCTTGCTGCTGCGGACCTTGCGCTGACACTTCACGCGGCGTCTGCGCGGCAATGCCGGTCGCGGTTACCTGGTTGCCGTAGACGCGTACCGGAATGTGTACGCGCGTGCCCGTCACGTAGTCGGTGCTGCCGGTGAAGTTGAGCGTGCTGTCGTTGCTCGTGCTCTTGTACCAGCCGGTCGCACCCGTGGAGGCATTGGCACCGACGGCCGGCGCGTAGCCGCTGCTCGCTGAATTGGTCAGGGAGACGAGATCGGCATTGGCGCCCAGGCCCGAACCGGTATCGGTCAGGTACTCGATGGTGACACCGAGCGTCGCACCCGCCCCAACCGTGACCGGTGTAGCCAGCCGCACCGGCAGGATGAAGTAACTGGTGTTGCCGGCACAACCAGCGGTGGTCACCACATCCAGATTGGCGGTGACCGCGGCGATCGGCGTGGAGTTGGAGAACACCGGCGCGCCGGCCGAGCCCGCGAACGTATCCCAGAACTGGATCTTGGCCTGCACTGCAGTGAAGGTTTTCGCGGCATTGCACAGTGGCGTCAACTGCAAGCCGGTCACGCTCCACTTGTTGCCGCCTGCCGGTGCCGTGATGGTGGCGGCGTAACCGGAGAAGTTGCGCGCAACGCCCGTCGCACTGTTCAGGGCGATGGTTCCCGTCGCCGCTGTGCCGCTCGAGTTCTTCATCTGGTAGGTGTCGAGCATGATGTTCGTGCCCAGGGTCGTGAGCTCCCAGCCGAACACGTTGCCGCCGCCACTGGTCAGGTTGCCCGGCGGGTTGTCCACCCACGTGGTGCTGCCATTGGGGCCACCCGTCGAAACGAACACCAGGTCACTGGTCGAACCCGCGGTCGGCGCATTGACATACTTTTCCTGACCCAGATTCGACAACTGCGCGTCCGTGAACGTGGCCGAGGCGCCGTAGTAGTACAGGCAGGCCCAGACGTTCGCCTTGACGCTGGCCGGTGCCGGCACATACGTTGCCGTGTAGCCGAGCGGATTGGCGGTGAACGTGTTGTTCACTCCCGGGTTGATCGTGGTGCCGAAATTGCCGCCGCCATAGTACACATCGTTCGTGTTGCCCAGGCGCACGCCCGGTCCGCCGCTGGCGCCCGAATCATCGTAGAACGCGATGCTGGTGGTCGGCGCCGTCGCAAACGCCGTTGCATTGTGATTCGTCGATGTCCAGGTGAAGCTGGTGATCAACTGCTGGCCGGGCTGGGCCAGAGTGAAGCGGCTGCAGACCATCGGCGTGTAACGGTTGGAGCCAAGAACGGTCGTGCTGCCGTTGAGCAGGTCGCTGCCCGCATCGGTGCCGAGGTTGCTGTACAGGCGGTACGGATCCGGCGCCGCTACAGTCAGCGTGTCGTTCGCCGCGGCGGTGTTGCTGCCGAAGTTGGTCGCCAATGCGCCGACACCGATCTGGTTGGCATAGCTGCCTGCACTTGCGGAAGTGACGTTGACGCTCACCGTGCACGAACCGTTCGCCGGAATCGTGGCGTTCTGGCCCAGCGTGATCGAACCACTGGTCGTCGACACGCCGCTGCCGCCGGTGCAGGTGGTTGCCGCCGCTGGTGAGGCGGTCAGCACCATGCCGCTCGGGAACGTATCGGTCAGGTCGGACGACAGCGTGGCCGCGGCCGGATTATTGTTGGACAGCGTGATGGTCAGCGTGCTGGCCGCGCCGGTGTTGATGCTGGTCGGGGCGAATGCCTTGCTCACGGTCGGAGCGCTGATGCCAGTGACGGTCAGCGATGCCGATGCCGCGGCCGCATTGCCTGCGTTGGTCTGCAGGGCGCCGGCCGGGATCGTGTTGGTGTAGCTGCCGGCTGCGGAGGAAGTCACGTCCGCAGTCAGCGTGCACGATCCGCCTGCCGGAATGGCAGCGCCATTGCCCAGGATCAGCGAACTGCCGCTGCCGCCGAGGCTGGCGCCTGCGCCGCCCGTGCAGGTGGTGGCGGCATTGCTGGCAACCAGACCGGATGGCATGGCATCGATGAGGTTTGCGCTGAGGATGGCAGGCAGCGAGTTGGAGTTGCTCAAGGTCAAGGTCAAAGAGCTGCTGCCACCGGTGACGATGCTGCCCGGCGAGAAGCCCGCAGACAGCGAGGGCGGCACGGGCGGCGTGCCGGTCACCGTGAAGCCAAGACCGGTTATGACCGTGGGCAGATTGGTGGCATTGCTGGTGATGCACAGCGAACCGGTGTAATTGCCTGCGAACAAGCCGGTCGGATCGAACGTGACCACGACGTTGCTCACGCCGTTATAGCCCAGCGCACCGCTGGTCGGCGCATAGCTGACCCAGCTTGGCTGCGTACAGGCAACGGTACCGGCCACGATGCTCGAGAGCATGGTCGGCGTGGCTTCCACGTCCTCCCACGCCGTTATCCCCCACAGCGAGCCGATGATCTGGGCGCTGTTGCCGATGACCGGATCGGAACTCACGCGCCAGGCCCACAGCGGATTGGATGCGCTGTTGCTCGCGTCCGACGTGATATTCGGCGCGACCACCAGCCAGTAGCGGCCGGGAGCCAGATTGAGGACGGGTACACCGGCCTTGGTCAGGTCGAGATTGATGACGCCGTTGGTCGCGGAGATGCCATTGGCGGTGCTGATCGAGTTCGTGTAGTCGAACAGCGGCGGAGTGCCGATATTGACCGTCGGTGGATCGCCCACGGTGCCGGCCGGAACGCCGCTGGCATCCGCGTAGACCTTGAACGTGATGGCAGGCGTGTTCGCCGTCGTCAGGCTGCCGCTCGGCAGACGGAAGCCGTTCGCGGTCAACTTGGTGATCTGCGTCGGTACGGAGACGTCGAAGTTCTGGGCAAGATAGCTGCTGGCGGGAATCTTGCTGTAGTAGCCACCCAGTTCGCCATTGTTCGTGGTCGCCGTGTTCATCACCGTGATCGGCGCATTGCCGGTGCCGATGGTCCAGTTGAGCGTCGGGTTGCCGATGTTGGTCACGGCCAGCGATTGCGTCACCGCACTGCCGCCAAAAGCTGCCGATGCGGAGACCGCTGACGGAGCGACCTGGATCGCCGGTCCGCCGGGCTTGACCGCTACCGGCATGTGTTGCACCGGAACGCTCGGATCACTCGGCGTGAACGTGACCTGGCCCAGCGTGTACTGACCGGAGGTCAGCATATCGCCACGAACCGTCACGGTGAACGTCTTGGTGCCGCCCGTCGAAACCGGCAGGCTCGCCGGCGCCACACTCGCTGCACCGGCGGGGAATCCATCGATGCTCAACGTGTAGGTGAGCGCACCGGCATGGACGCCACGCACCGTGCGCGTGTACGTGCAGGGACCGACGCAGTTGCTGTCGGCGATGCTGGGCAGGTTGAGCGTCGAAATCTTGCCGCCCGTAGCGGGGTTGGCAGCCAGGAAATTCGCGCCCGTTTCATCGAACAGCAGGCTGGCCTTGGCCGCGCTCGGCAGATCGATGCGACCGGAGCCGGTGTCCCAGATGCCGGCAGGCGTCTGGTCCTGATTGACGACGCCGGCCGTCTTGGCCGTCATCATCATCGCCGAACGGATCTGCGTCGGCGACCAGGTTGGATGCAACGCACGCAACAACGCGGCGGAACCGGCGATGTGCGGCGTCGCCATCGACGTGCCATCTTCCACGGCTGCCGCGCCCGGGTCGCCCATGTAGGCAGCGAGGATACCGACGCCGGGTGCGGCGATCTCAGGCTTGACGATCGCCTGGCCACCGATGCCGGCGGCAGGACCGCGCGAACTGAAGTTGGCGATCACATCACCCTGTGCCGTGAAATAGGCCTTGAGCGGCAGCAGGACGGATGCGCGGGCATTGGCCGGATCGCCGACGATCTGCGCGTAGACGTTGTTCCAGTCGGAGAAGATCATCGAATACGAGGTACCCGACGCGCCCAGATTGATGTAGGCGTTGTCGACGAAGATCACGCCGGCCGCGCCGGCATTGAGCGCATTGGCGCGCCGCGTGACGCTGCCGCAACCGCTGTTGCTGGCATCCAGGTGCAGCACGGCGATGCCCTTCTCGTAGGGCGGCGGAGTTGGCGTGGTTTCGAAGCCGTCGGCGAAGATGCGGTCCGCGCTCAGGTCGCGGTCGAACGTATGCGCGCTGGCAAACGCGGCGCAGCCATCGTTGTTGCCGTTGGCAAAACCCGGACTCTGCGTGATCGGCAGATTCACCAGATCGCCGGTCGGCTGCGGATTCGCACCCGGACGCACCGGCAGGCCCACGGTATTGGATGGCGGCGTGCCGGGACCGTTGAGGCTGAACGTGTAGCCGAACACCTGATCGTCGGTAGACGCAGCGGCCGTTGCCACCCAGGGTTCGACGTGGCTTACCGTCGAGGCGGCGGGACCGTCGTTGCCAGCGGCGGCGACGACGAAAATGCCGGCGTTCTGCGCGCCGAGGAAGGCCATGGAAGTACTATCGGTCCACGGCGAGGTGCCGCCGCCGATGGAAAACGTGAGGACGTCGACAATGCCGTCGGCGACCGCCTGATTGGCCGCCGCCGTGGTCGACGTACTCGGGCAGGAACCCTGACCGGTGCTGACGACCGTGTAGCAGACGGTGTATTCGATCAGCGACGCGTGCGGTGCGACGCCCTGAATGGTGAAGTTGCCGCCACTGTAGTCAATGGAGGCGTGGTTGCCGCCCGCAGTGCTCGATGTGTGCGACCCGTGTCCGTTGTAGTCAAGTGCGCCTTGTCCAACCTGCCACGTGCCGGGGGCACCGCAGGGATTTCCGCTGCCGCTGCACACGCTGTAGACGAAATTGTACAAGCCGATCAGTTTGTCATTGCAGTTGCCTGCGTCGAAACCGCCGGGCTGGCACAAGCCCAGGTAATTTCCCGCGCCAAGCGGGTTGATGTGCTGGTAGCCGTCGAGCGGGCCGACGGCGGCAAACGACGGACTGGTGTAGTTGATGCCGGTGTCGATGTCGCCGATGACGATGCCTTCGCCCTGCGTGGCGAATCCACCCGTGGCGCTGCCGTCCCAGATCTTGTCCGCGCCGATGAAGATCGGACTGCGGTCCGTCATCAGCGGCAACATTTTTTCGATGTCAACCAGCAACACGTCGTCGCGCGCGGCGATTTCGGCGGCTTCGGCGCTGGTGAGTTCCACGACCACGCCGTTGACGGCGTGCTGGAACTGCATGATGGCGCCAAGCGGGCGCTTCAACTGCGCGCCCGCGTCGCTGAGGAACTGGCTCTGGCGGGCCTGCAGGTAGCTGACGTATTTGGCCGCTTCCGCGGATTTCATGTTCAACCGGCCTTTGGCCAGCGGGACTTTTTCGAAGCCGGATGTTCGGCCGTCATAGGTGGCGACCGGCTCTTCCTTCAGGATCACCGTATAGCGGGCGAGCGCGCCGTGCTGCATGTTCAGGGCAATGTTCTTGCCGGACGAGCCTTCGGTGACGACCGCGGCGCCGACACCGGGCGTACTTCGCCACAATGAAAGCGCCGAATTCGGCGGACTTGCCGACGCGCCGGAACACAAGGTGACAGCAATGGCGCCTGCCAGCGTCAGCATACGGTGATTGCGATACGTCCGATTGACCTTCATGCCCTACTCTCCACGGAAAAATGAGCGCACGCGCCCCACCCGGAGCGGTGCGCGCAAGAGACAACGACGAGGAATTTCGAGATTCGTACCGTGGACTCCAGCGTCCACGGCACCCCAGATGCAGCATCCCAGAACAAAAACCGCGCGAAGATTTATCATGCGTCGGCGGGACGCACAATTATGGATTCTTTATACGACGCTTTCGGCTTACCGCGTTGCGCATGCAAACGCACGTATCGCCACACGTGCGTGCGCCGGGCAAAAAAAACCCGCGCCGTTGCCGGCGCGGGCGCGGGCGCGAATCGGAATGCGAAGTCGCCTAGTTTCCGTCGAAGCCGTCGATGAAGATCGCGTCGAGGTTCAGGCGGAATGCACCACGACCATGCGTGCAGGCCAGCACGGTGTGCGTGTCGCGATTGGCCGTCAGCGAGAACACGGCGACGTTCGGCATGCCGTTGTTGTAGGGATACCAGGTATTGCCTTCGTCGGTCGATAGATAGACGCCGACATCGGTACCGGCCCACAACTGGCCGGGGAAAACCGGATCCCAGGCGATGGTATTGACCGGGATGTCCGGCAAGCCATTGGACTTGGTCGTCCACGTCGCGCCGCCATCGAAGGAGATGCGCACATTCTGCGCCGGCAAGGCGCCCGTAAAGCCTGCACGTGCCTGCACCACGATCTGCGGATTGCGCGGATACACCGCGATCTGCGAGACATAGGTGCCGATCGTGCCATCCACGCTGGAGAACGTCGCGCCGGAATTGGTGGAACGCCAGACGTTGCCGTTGCTCGTGCCAACGAAAATCGTCGTGGCATTGGTGTTGGGCACCACGTTGCGGACTGTTTCGATCGCGCTAATCACGCCGCTCGCGGTAAGCGGCGGTGTTGCCGCGCCGAAGTTGGCGGCGCCGCCGATCTTCGTGAAGATGGTGAACGTGTACGGCGCGCCAGATCCAGTCGTAAAATAGTTGATCGCGGCATTTTCCTGCGTCACCGTCTGGTTGAAATAGTCGTTGGCCATGTACAACGACTGCGTACCGAAATACAACGTAGTCGGATTGCCGCGATCCAGCGCCATCGGCGCGTAGAACAGCACGTTGTCCGCAGCGTTCATGCCGGAGGTCTGGAAACCGGGAATCTCGCCCGCGAAGTAGCGATAATCGGCCGGTTGCGAAGCCGGGCCGTTCAATGCCAGCGCGGCGCCGATGATGTTGTTGGACTCGTTGTAGTACGTATGCGTCACATTGCTGGGATAGGCCTGATCGATCAAGGCAAAGCCGCCGTCGCCATCATCGCTGTGCGACCAGGCGGTGGCTCCCGGCAGGGTCTGGATGTTGCCCAGGAAGCTGTCCGTGCCGTTGTCCTGCGTGCCGCCGTAGGCCTGATTCGGATCGGTTGGATGCAGGTCGCAGATCTGGAACTGGGTCAACGACAGATTGGTGTTCGCATTCACCCAGTGCTGGCCGCGATCGGTGGAATAGAACACGCCGCCGTCATTGCCGACCCAGACCTCGTTCGGACTTCCAGGCCAACTGGTAATGGCGTGGATGTCGGCATGCAGCGCGGAGTTGCCGTCGACCCCAACCATTTCATCGGAGAACGTGGTTCCGCCGTCGGTCGTGAGCATGAACGAGCTGGGCAGCGATCCGGAAGTACCGGCGCCGCCGGTGTAGACATTGGTCGCACTGCCCGGCTCCACATACACCGGCATGTCGTAGGTGCATTGGCCCTGGCAATAGCCGGTGGCGGCAGCAACCGCTGCCCACGTCGCGCCGTCGTCCAAAGATTTGTACAGGGTTCCATTCGCGTCGCTGGTGCCGTAATACAAGACGGTATTGCTGCCGGCATAGGTGGCCGTGATCCAGGTGCGCGTAAACGTCGTGTTGCCGATGCCCGGCAAGCCCGTGGCCACGCCGTCGACACGCGTCCAGGTTTGGCCGGAATCGGAGGATTTCCACAATGCACCACCGCCACTGCTGGGTGTGGTCGCTGCCCAGTAGTGCGTTGCGCCCGCGGTCTGGAACGACGGGCTCGGATCCTGCACGATGCGCGAAACGCGCAGCGTGCCCGAGGGCGTCGGCAAGACCTGCGTCCAGGTGTTGCCGCCGTCACTGGAACGATAGATTCCGCGCACGGCCGCATTGGGCGGAATATCGCCTTCAATGCCCGCATAGCCGGTCGTGGATCCCGCGAGCACGACCTGGGGATTGGCGCTGTCCACCGCAATGGTGCTCACCGAACGGCCGGCAAACTGCGCGGTACCCAACGGCCCTTGCCAGGTACGACCGGAATTGGTGGACTTGTAGATGCCGATGCCGGCGTAGGTATCACCAGAGAAATTGCCTTCGCCGGTACCGAGGTAGATCGTGGCCTGGCCGGGCGCATGCGCGCCCGGCGCGATGGCGATGGAGCCAACCGCCAGCGAGCCCAGGTAATCGGTCAGCGGGGTCCAGCTATAGCCATGATTGTTCGAACTCCACACGCCGCCCTGGGCGCCACCGATGTAGACGACACCGTCGATGCCATCGATCGCGATGGCATTCGTGCGACCGGAAACGGCCGAGCGGCTCGTCGTGGTCGCGGCCGTCGGGGTCTGGCCATCGAGGATCGGCGCCGGGCCGATCGGCTGCCAGACTTCGGCGTGATACAGTGCCGCCAGTTGTTGCATGAGCGGCTTGTTGCCCTGTTCGGCGGCGAGATCGGCACGGAACTTCGAATACGCGGCAAGCCGTGCCTTTGCGGCATCGAATGTCGAGTCGTAGGGATTGATCCGGCGCATTTCGAAATACGCCTCACGCGCGGAGTTGGTGTCCGCCGCCTCGTCGTCGGCCTTGGGCACGTGCAGGGCAACAGCGGGCAACCAGGCGATCGACAAGGCAATTGCCGCGATCAGTCTCAATGGGTTCATTTTGGCGAATTCTCCGTTTGGGTTGCACAAGAAGCAGCGGACAAAACCGGCTCAATTCATCCCATACGCCACAACTTCGGACCTACGCCCATGGACGCATGCGACTGAGGCGTAAGCCTAGCATGACCGTTTCAAAAATTATATTTTTTTTATATCCAATTCGTATGACGGAGTCCCGGCAATTGCGCTCACGCAGCACCAGAACCAAGCCTCGCCCGCGCCACGGCTCGCTTGCCTGCATCGGCATCGGCATCACGCTGGGCTCGCACCTGACGCCGCTGGCGCGCAGTTACCTCGAGCAAGCCGACGTGGTGTTCCTGGCCGCCTCCGACGGCATCGTCGAGAAGTGGATCGAATCCATGAATGCAGACGTGCGCAGCCTGCAGCCCTTCTACGGTGCGGGAAAATCACGGCTAAAAACCTACCGCGAAATGACGAACGCGATCCTGACGCAAGTCCGCGCTGGCAAGAAAGTCTGCGCCGCGTTCTACGGCCATCCCGGCGTGTTCGCGCGGACGCCGCACCAATCCATCCGCATCGCGCGCAGGGAAGGGTTCGAGGCGCACATGGAACCGGGGATTTCCGCCGAGGATTGCCTGTATGCGGATCTCGGCATCGATCCCGGTGCATTGGGTTGCCAACATTACGAGGCCAACCAGTTGCTCTATTACAAACGCGCCATCGACCCGAGCGCCTACCTGATCCTGTGGCAGGTCGGCGCGCTGGGCGATGGCGGGCGCGGCAGCGCGCTGGCCGCAACGAATGCCGCGTATCGCGAAATCCTGATCAGGCGCCTGGCGCGGGACTATCCGCTCACGCATCACATCATCGTCTATCGCGCCGCGACCTTGCCGATCGACACGCCGCGGATCGAACGCATCGCCTTGCGCCAGCTTGCCGGCATCGACATCGAAGTGGCGGATACGGTGGTGATTCCGCCAGCGCGCAAGCTTGTGCCGGATACAAGAATGCTGCGCCGGCTGGAAAAGCTGGCCCGGGCCAAAGCGTGATCCTCACTCCGCGCCTGCGCCTGCGCGGGCTCACCCTGCGCGATCTGGCCTTGTTCCGCGCGTTGTATTGCGATGCGAAAACCATGCGCCACATCGGCAAGCCTATATCCCCGACAGACGCACGCGCCAGCCTTCGTGCCACGATGGCCGCGCACAAGCGCGGCGCGCTGCGGTTTTTCGTCATCGCCGAGCGCGAATCCCGCTGCGCCGTCGGGCTGTGCTCACTGCGGCCTGCCGCATGGGACGAACACGGCGCCGAGGCCGGGCTCATGCTGTTGCCCGCCGCACGCGGGCATGGGTACGCACGCGAGACGTTGCGCGCGCTGATCGAGGTGGCATTTTTCCAATTGCGCGCAAAAGCGGTTTGGGTGCAATATCGGCGCGCCAACGTGAAGATGGCTCGGCTTTGCCAGGCGGCTGGATTCGAATCTGGGTTGAAGCAAAATCCAGCGCGCGGTTGTGTGGGCTTGGTGCGCCGGTCGGGATACCGCAAAAATTCATGCAAACCAACATAGGGGAACACCACATGTCGAAAGTCATCGGATTTCTGGAACACGTCGGCGCCAACGCCGCCATGCGCCACGCCAGCCGCGAGGCTTTGCTGCGCACCCTGCAGGACGCAGAAATCGAAAATGTCCTGCGGCAGCCGGATCGTGCGTTGCTGAATGATCTGACCGGTGCGCGTGAGACGATGTATTGCCTCAACCAATCGAAAAAAGCGCCGAAGAAAGCCCCTGCCAAGAAGAAGCCGGCCAAGAAAGCCCCAGCCAAGAAGCCCGCCAAGAAAGCCCCAGCCAAGCGCAAGTGATATGCCGGCGGCATCTTGAGTCGTTGCCAGCCATGGCAGGTCTTCCTCGTCGCGTGCGCCCGTTCATTCTGGCCGGGCGCCTGCTTGCGGCCGCCGCCTTGCTGGTCTGCGCGCTGGCCGTCGCGCAGACGCAAACCGTCGATCAGCTTGTGTTGCATGCAGACCAGATCAAGTACACGCACAACGACGAATTTCTGGCCGTGCTCAAGCAACTCGATGCGCAAGGCGACAGGCTCTCGTCTTCGCAACGCGACTGGCTTGCGTATTTCCACGCCTGGCAATTGGGCTACAGCGGTGACTACGAGAAGGCGCTGGACGCTTTCCATACTCTTCTTGACCGCACGCCGGACCAGACCATACGCGCGCGTTCGCGGGTCAGCCTGATCTACGACCAGGTCAACGCGGCGCACCTCGAGGACGCCTATACCACCCTCAGCGAATTGCTCGGATCGCTCGGGGAAATCCAGGACCACAATACGCATTTCCTGGTTCTCGCCACAGCCGCCTTCCTGTACGGCAATGCGGGCCAGTACGATCTTGCCCAGAACTACGTCGGCCAGATGCTCGCCTACGACAACAGCGATCGCTCGGTCTGCCTCGCGCTGACCACCGAGGCCGACAATTTGTCCGCCAGCGGCAAATTGCGTTCTACCGATTCCCTGATCCAACGCGGTATCGACGCCTGCGAGCGCGCCGACGACCTGCTGTACGCCAACAACATCCGCACCGACCTGGCCTTGGCGCAAATCAACGAAGGCCACGCCGCCGACGCGCTGAAAATGCTCAAGGATCGCGATGCGGAAACGCTGGCGCTGCGCTCTGCAACCGCCATTTCGGAATTCCGTTCTGCGCTGGCGCGCGCGTATTTCGCAACGGGCGACTACGAGAACGCCGATCGAGCCGCGCAAAGCGCCGTCGCCTACGCCAACACGCAGACCAATGCGCGGTCCGTCGTGAGTGCGTACAGCATCCTCTACCAGATTGCGAAGAAGCACGGCGACGACAAATCCGCATTGGCAAACCTCGAGAAATTCGCCGCGGCCGACAAGGGCTACCTGACCGACGTCAGCGCACGCGCGCTCGCCTACCAGATGGTGCACCAGCGCGTACTCGACAACCAGCGCCAGTTGCAGGCGGCCAATGACGCCAACAAGGTACTGTCCTTGCAGCAACAGGTCGATGCGCAACGGGCAAGAACGCGCCTGCTCTACGCCCTGCTCCTGCTGTGCGGCCTGCTCATCGTCGCCGGCTGGGCGTACCGCACCAAACGCTCGCAACTCAAGTTCCAGAAACTGGCGCGCGTGGACAGCCTCACCGGCATCTGCAATCGCCAGCACTTCTTCGATTCGGCGCAGGATGCGCTGCGCTACTGTGCGCGCAACAGCCGGCCGGCCAGCCTGCTGGCGCTGGATCTGGATCACTTCAAGTCGGTCAACGACATGCACGGCCATGCCGCCGGCGACGCCGCCCTGCAAGCCGCCGTCGCCGCCTGCCAGTCGCGCCTGCGCAGCATCGACGTGTTCGGTCGCCTGGGCGGCGAGGAATTCGCGATCCTGTTGCCGGATTGTCCGCTGGCCATGGCCACGCAGCGCGCCGAGGAAATGCGCCAGGCCATTGCCACATCGTCCGGCGACAGCGGTGCCAACGTGCTGGTCACCGCCAGCTTCGGCGTGGCCGGAACCGATGCCTGCGGCCACAACCTGACCACCTTGCTCGCCCATGCCGACAATGCCCTCTACGCCGCCAAGCGCGCGGGGCGCAATCGGGTCGAGACTCACCACATTGACGCGAATGCTGCTGCGACCTGAGACCTACGGCTTCCGGACCTACTGAACCTGGGCAACCTGCGTCCATAATCCGCGCCGACTCCACATCCGCAGGAACCCACTCGTGAACCTTTCCGTCCGCTGCACGCGCGCGTTGACGCTCGCCATCTGCGCCGCGCTTTTCACCGTGCCCGCCATTGCCGCCGACCCGGCTGGCCAATCCGAATCGCCGCAGCAGCTGAAGAAGGTCGACGTCAAGGGCTATGTCATGCCCGACGACGCCAAGCCCAAGCTCGACCACATCATGAAAGAAGTGGACGGGCCGAAGATCACGGTGACCAAGAAGACCTCGATCACCAAGCTCGATAACCTGCCAACCATCATCGGCAACAATCCGCGCGAAGTGTTCGCGCAGACACCGGGCCTGTACGTCGCCGAGCAGCAGATCGCCGGACAGGTGAACCTGTCCTATCGCGGCATCGGCAATCCGCAGGAATCCGAGTACGTGGGCGTGTTCCAGGACGGCATCCCGCTGGAAGGCGACTGGATCGGCTTCCCGACGTTGTACGTGTTCCCGTTGCCGCAGACCATCGCGCAAGTGCAGATGATCCGTGGCGGCTCCTCGCTGCTGTACGGGCCGGAACCGCCGCCGGCAATCAACCTGGTCAGCGCGAAACCGTCAACCGCGCCGATGGCCGGCTACACCGAAAACGTGATCGGCAACAACGGCCTGTTCGCCAGCTTCAACAAGGTTTCCGGCACGCAAGGCAACTGGGACTACCTTGCCGATGCGCACTACCGCACCACCGATGGCCAGCGCGACAACGGCGACGCCAAGCTGCGCGGCGCGGATCTGCACATCGGCTACCGCCCCGACGAAACCGCATACACGGCGCTGGATTTCCATGCCTACGACCTGGATACCGGCAGCCCGGGTCTGCTGACCTATCCGCAGTACACGGCCAATGCCGACCAGACCGCGACGCCCTACGACCGCCTGTGGACGCAGCGCTACGTGTTGAGTCTGTCGCACGAACGCCACCTGGACGACGACACGCAATTGTTCGTGAAGGCCTGGACGGGTTACCAGGACCAGGCCTCGCGCGCGCAGGACCGCGGCGCGGCGCCGACCACGACCACGTTGCAGGACGAACAATTCCGCTTCAGCGGAATCGATGCGCGCCTCGTGCATCACTGGGGTCGCGGCAATGCCTTCACCGTCGGCACCACGTTGTACCACTCCGATGCGCCGTTCCGGCAATGGGATGTGTTCGGTCTGGACGCCGATGAATACGATCGTCCGGGCGTGGCCTGCGCGTCGCCGGCGTCGACCAACTGCGCCAAATTGCGCCAGGGGCGTTCGACCAACTACGGCGCGGTGTTCGCGGAAAACGTGTTCCGCTTCGCCAACCAGTGGCACCTGGTGCCGTCCGTGCGCCTGGAACACGAACAGGTGAACATCGACGAGACAATCAAGCCGCCGACCCTCAATCGCGGCCTCGTCGATCGCTCCGTCAGCCACAACGTGCCGCTGTTCGGCATCGGCGTGGGCAACGACTTCGGCCATCTGAACGAGAGCTACTTCAATGTCTCGCAAGGCTGGCGCCCGGTGCGCTATTTCGACATCGGCTCGCCATTCGGCGCTACCAATTCCGGGCCGTTGAACGATCCGGATCCCACGCATGTGCTCAATTACGAGCTCGGCGTGCACGGCGTGCCGGTGCAAGGATTGTTTTATGACGTCAGCGTGTTCCAGGTGAACGTGAAGGATCGCATCGAGTCGCAGCAGGTCACCGGCCAACCGCTCGGCAACACGATCAATGTCAACACCGGCGACACGCGCAGCCGCGGTTTTGAGGGCGAGGTGTCCTACGACTTCCTGCAGGCCCGCGACCTGCACACCTCGCAACATCTGGCCGTGTTCGCCAACCTGACCTTGCTCAATGCCGAGTTCACCTCGACGATCAACCCGGCCAACCTCGGCAATACGCCGGCGTTTTCGCCGAAGTACCTGGCGCGCGCCGGCATCACCTACCGCGAGGACAAGCACCTCAAGCTCGCGCTGTCGGCGGTGTCCGTCGCCAGCCAGTATTATTCGGATGCCAACGTCGCCGCCGGCGCGCCCTTCCTCACGCCGGCGAAGGTCCCGTCGTATGCGGTCGCGGATTTCTCCGCCGACTACTGGGTGCTGCCGCAGCTGCGCCTGCTCGGCGGCGTTTCCAATATCACCGACAAGCGCTATTACTCGCGCGTGTTCTTCTCCGGTGGCATCGATCCGGCGCCGGGGCGGATGGTGTACGCGGGATTCGCCTACGAGTTCTGAAGGAACCTGCTACGCTCGGCATCTCGCGTGCCGGCAGTGCTCGGAATCCTCACATACGCAAAAGTATGCTCCGGTTCCTGCGCGCTGGCGACACGCGACCTGCCTTCGCTCGCGACGGTTCCTTTGAGGTTTCTCGAGGCTGCGCATGAAACCCCTGCGTCCGCAATTGCGCGGACTGATCTTCAAACTCACCGTCTTCTACGTACTGCTGTCGGTACCGTGCCTGGTGCTGGTGGAGACGGGCTTGCTCACGTTCGAGTTCGACCGCTTCATGTCCGGCGTCGAGAACGGTTCCCTGGTGCAAGCCACCCGCACCGCCGCGGACGATCTGGAACAACGCTGGCCGCAGATGTCCGGCGTGCCGGCCAACCTCGATCTGTGGAGCGAGGCGCTGGTGCTGCGCCTGCAACGTCCCCATGGCGATCTGCTCGCGCAGGACTCCTATATCCTCACCGAATTGTCGTCCAATCCCCTTGGCGCCTCGGTGTTTACGCCGGACGGTCGCATGCTCGCCGCGGCGCCGAAGTCTGCCGCCGCATCCGCGCCTGATGCAGCCACATGGCGCGAGTTGGTAGCGCATGCCGGCGACCTGGTTCGCGTGGCAGATTCTCCCTACCGCGTGCGGCGGGTTTTGATGCCGATTCGTGCAGCCGCGAGCCCGCTCGACGGTTACCTTCTGGTGGAATTGCGCTTGCCGGTTCCCTGGCATCGCCTGTTGTTCGACGCCACGCTGGAATGGCCGATCGTACTCGGTTACCTGATCCTTTTCGGCATCGCCTCGTCATTCTTCCTCGTCGCCTGGGTCACGCGCCGGCTCAATCGTGTGGCACGCGCGGCCACGGCCTGGAGCCGCGGGGATTTTTCCGATCGCATCGGCGATCCGTCACGCGACGAACTCGGACGCCTGTCGGCCCTGCTCGATGACATGGCGCTGCAGCTCAAGGACTTGCTGCGCTCGCGCGCGCAACTGGCCACGCTCGCCGAACGCCAGCGCCTGGCGCGCGACCTGCACGACACGGTCAAGCAGCAGGCGTTCGCGCTGAACCTGCAACTGGCCACGCTGCGGCGCCAACTCGGCACGCATCCACAGGCGGCGCGCCTGGCACAAGCCGAAGCGCTGAGCGGACAGATCCAGCACGAGCTCGCGCAGATCCTCGACGAGCTGCGCGCCGGCGATGCGCAGCTGCCGCTGGCCGAACGCTTGCGCGCACGCGCGCAAGCCTGGTCGCAGACCAGCGGCATCGCCCTTGATCTGCAACTGCACGACGTCACCGTGCCCCCCGCCACCGCCGAACACCTGTTGCGCATCCTCGACGAGGCACTCGCCAATGTGCTGCGGCACAGCGCGGCGAGCCGCGTACAGGTTACGCTCGATCGCGATGAATCCGGCGCAAGCCTTGCGGTGACGGACAACGGCTGCGGCACGGCTGTACCGCCGCGCACCGGCATGGGCATTGCGAACATGCGCGAGCGTGCGCAGGCACTGCCGCACGGCCGCTTCGAATTCGACGGTACGTCGGGCAATGGCACGCGCGTTCGTGTACATTTTTCCCTTGCCGAGGACGATCACGCATGAATGCAAATGCCATCCGCGTCGTCATTGCCGACGACCATGTACTGGTGCGACAGGGTATCCGCGCTTTCCTGGATACCTATCCGGACCTGGCGATCGTTGCCGAAGCCGCCGATGCGGATACCGCCGCGTCCGCGTGTGCACAGGAAAAGCCCGACATCGCCGTGGTCGACCTCGCCATGCCCGGCGGCGGCGTCGCCGCGATCCGCGCCATCCGCGCAGCAAGCCCGGCGACGCAGGCGATCCTGCTCACCTCGTTCGACGATGCGAACGGCATCATCGCCGCCGTGCAGGCCGGCGCGCTGTCGTGCCTGCTCAAGGACATCGACGCCGACGGCCTCGCCGAGGCGATCCGCAAGACCGCACGTGGCGAGGCGGTGCTGCATCCGCGCGTGGCCGGGTATCTGGTCGGCGCGGTGCGGCAGGGCAAGCAGGGCCCGGGCGCAGAGGCATCCGCTGCGTTGAGCGAGCGCGAACGCGAAGTGCTTGCGCTGATCGCCGAAGGCGCGAGCAACCAGCGCATCGCCGACCAGCTCGGCATTGCCGAGAAGACCGTGAAGACGCATGTCAGCAACATGCTGGCCAAGCTCGGCCTCGGTGACCGCACGCAGGCCGCGGTATTCGCCTGGAAAAGCGGGTTGAAGAAATCGTGATGCCATTGCGGTTGCTGTATTGCCGTGCCGGTTTCGAGGGCGAGTGCGCGCAGGAAGTGACGGCACTCGGCGCAGGCGCGTGCGATTTCACGCGCGACTCGGGCTTCGTAGTCGCCCACGCCGCGACAAACGCAACCACGCCACTTTGGCGCGACCTCATTTTCGCGCGTCAATGCCTGCCGGTTTTCGCGCATGCGCAAGCCATGCCGCGCAACGACCGCCTCACGCCCATCATGGCTGCCCTCGCGCAACGCGGCGAAACATACGCGCAGGTGTGGACGGAAGCGCCCGACAGCGACGCCGGCAAGGCACTCGCGCCCTTGTGCAAGAGCCTGGGCAACGCGCTGGTTGGCGCGATGAAGAAGGCACGCCTGCTCGATGTGGCGGCGTCGCGGCGCTTGCATGCGTTTTTTCCACAAGGCGACGAAGTATACTTGTGCGCAGCCGATCCGGAATCCTGCGCGCCGTGGCCGCAAGGCATCCCGCGCCTGAAGTTCCCGCGCGAGGCGCCGAGCCGTTCCACGCTCAAACTCGAAGAAGCATTCCTGACCCTGCTCGACGACAACGAACGCACGCGCTGGCTCACGGCCGGCATGAGCGCGGTGGATCTCGGCGCCGCGCCCGGCGGCTGGACGTATCAACTGGTGCGCCGCTCGATCCGCGTTGCCGCCATCGACAACGGGCCGATGGATCGCGCCCTGATGGATTCTGGACTCGTCACGCACCGGCGCGAGGACGGCTTCCGCTACCGTCCGCAAAAAATCGTGGACTGGCTGGTCTGCGACATGGTCGAACAGCCGCGGCGCGTGGCCGAACTCATCGCGCACTGGCTGCAAAAGGGCTGGTGCCGCCGGGCGATCTTCAACCTCAAGCTGCCGATGAAAAGGCGCTTCGACGAGGCGCAACAATGCCTCGCGCGCGTGCGCGCCGTCGCGGGCACTGTGCGCGCGAAGCAGCTCTACCACGATCGCGAGGAAATCACGGTTTTTGCGGCTTCCACAGGGGTGCGGCAAAGGCCTTGACCCGGCGCATGGCGCGCCCGCGGATTTCGTTGTAGAGTCCAACGCGCAACCGGTTCATGGCACGCGGCACGGCGCCGCGCGACGATATTCGTTATCGCTGGGGATCCCGGTTGTTCAATCAGGCGCTATGCGGCGAACTTCGCCGCGCCGTTGCGTGCGACACGAAAGTGTCAAACACGCGGACTAACATGCGCGTTTTACCGGTCAATCCGTTTCGGGGAGTGTCATGTCTGGAAAATTCAATTGTCGTTTGCTGAGTCTGGCCTTGTTGGCCGTTGCGGGCGGTGCGCAGGCGCAGGTTGTGATCAGTCAGGTCTACGCCAATGGCGGCAGCACCGGGGCAACTTACAACAAGAAGTACGTCGAGCTGTTCAATCGCGGCAGTTCATCGCAGGACGTCAGTGGCTGGACAGTGCAATACGGCTCTTCAGGAAGTACGGGCAACTGGAGCGGCAAATACACCATCCCCTCCGGCACGTCGATTGGTTCCGGAAAGTACTTGCTTATTCAGTTCAACGGCAACGGTTCGGCAACCAACCCGGGCGCCGACCTGCCGTATTTCGATCTGGATGGCGCAGGCACCGTCAGCGCGTCCGGTTCCGCCGGCAAGTTGGCGCTGGTCAATGGCACTGCCACGTTGTCTGGTGCTTGTCCCACTACCGGCGTCGTCGATTTCGTCGGCTATGGCGCGACGGCCAATTGCTCCGAGCCGGAGTCCGTGCCAGCCACGGCCAACAACGCTCCCGCGCCAGCCCTCACCAAAGCCTTGCTGCGCGCAGGCAACGGCTGTACGGACACCGATAGCAACGTCTCGGACTTCACTGCCGACACGCCCAATCCGCGTTATTCCGGCACCGCGGCCAACATCTGCGGCGGCGGTGGCGGTTCCACCAACCCTGGCGGCAGCGGCAGCGCGAGTCCCAATTCCGTGCCCAACGACGGCGCGACGGCGACACTGCTGACGGTCGCCGTCACCAAGGGAACGAATCCGGACAGCGCGAGTTACACCGTCACGGCCGACTTGTCCTCGATTGGCGGCTCGGCCACCCAGACGCTTTATGACGACGGCACGCATGGCGACGTGACCAATGGTGATGGCACGTTCTCGTACAGCACCACGGTCGCCACGCCCACGCCCACTGGCACCAAATCGCTGCCGGCGACGATCACCGACGACCAGAACCGCAATGGCTCGACGAGCATCGCGCTCACGGTGACCGGCGCGCCGATCACGATCATGGCGATCCAGGGCCATGGCGCGGCATCCTTGCTCAACGGCCAGAACGTGACCACCACCGGTGTCGTCACCGCGGTCGGGCCCAAGGGCTTCTTCATGCAGGACCCGACCGGCGATGGCGATCCGACCACGTCCGACGGCATCTACGTCTTCACATCGAGCGCGCCGAGCGTTTCCGTCGGCAACGCGGTGCTCGTCGCCGCCAAGGTGCAGGAATACAGCGGTTCGACCGAATTGACCGCTCCGGCAGTCACCGTGACCAATCCGACGGCGCCGGTTTTGCCGCAAGCCTATGTGTTCGACACCAACCCGCCGACCAACGATCCGACCACCGGTCCGTGCATGGGCAATGGATCGACCATCAATCCGCCGGTCGACGGTTATCAGGCCAGCAACTTCGCCTGCCTCGATGGCATGCTCGTGCAGATGAACGATGCGGTGGTGACCGGTCCGACCTTCGGCGGCAAGATCAATTCCACCGATCCGGTGGGCGCCGACGCGGTGCACACCGGCTTGCCGAACGGCTTCTATGCCACGCTCGCCAGCCAGCCGCGTCCATTCCACGGCCCGGGCGCGCTGTATCCCGGCCTGGGCGGCACGATTCCGGTATGGAACGGCGAGCCGGAAGTCATCGAGGTCTACTACAAGGGCCTGAGTTTCGCGCCGGGCAGCGATGTTGCTCCGTACGACAACGACCCGACCGACTTCGTCTACCACGCCGGCACGCGGTTCTCGGTCACCGGCGTGATCCAGGGCTACCAGGCCTCGGGCGCGACCTCGCCGGTTTACGAAATCTACCCGGCGAGCATGACCACGCTCATGCGCGCGACTCCGACCGACGAAGTGCAGCCCGTTTCCGATCCGGTCGATGGCACGCTGACCTTCGGCACGCAGAACCTGCTGCACATGTTCAACGACAAGTTTGATTCGCCCGGCGTCGACGACAAGACGGCCAACTGCCCGTCGTACCCGTCGCTCGGCGGCTCGGACTGGTGCCCGACCACGGCGCAATACCAGGCGCGACTGGCCAAGTGGACGCGGCAGGTCTGCGATGTCCTCAAGGCACCCGTGGTGATGGATGTCGAGGAAATCGAGAACCTCGCCGTGGCGCGCGACCTGGCCACCATGATCGCCGACAACACCTCGGCCAACCACGTCGGTTGCGGCGTCACCTACCAGCCGTACGTGATTCCCGGCAATGACGTCGGCGGCATCAACATCGGCATCCTGGTGCGCAGCGATGTCGTGGTGGATTCGGTCACGCAACTGTACAAGGGCACCACCACCTCGTATTGCTCCAGCGGCTCGTCGTGCCTGCTCAACGACCGCCCGCCAGTGCTGGTGCAGGCCACCTGGAATGGCTACAAGTTCGCCCTGCTCGCCATCTACGGGCGTTCGCTCAGCGGCATCGACACCAAGCCCTACGTCGGGCCCAAGCGCGCGCAGCAGGCGGCGCAAATCGCATCGATCGCCGATGCGTGGCAGAACGGCCAGACCCTGACTGGCGCCGGCAATGCGCAACAGGCCGCCGACGGCACCATCACCACTGGTTCCTTCGACATGGTCGGCGATGCCAGCGTGCCGCTGGTCGTGGCCGGCGACTTCAACGCCTACGAGTTCAGCGACGGCTACGCCGACGTCACTGGCCTGATCACCGGCAATGCGCTGCAAAGTGACAACAAGTACTGGCCAAGCCCCTACACCGCGCCGAACCCGACACTCGTCGACAGCGGCATCAAGGCCAATCCGAGCCAGCGCTACTCGTTCAACTACGACGGACTGGCGCAGGAGATCGATCACATCGTGGTGTCGCGGCGCGCGTGGCAGGATTTCGTGCGCGTCGAAAACGCGCACGGCAATTCCGATACCGCCGAAGCCAGCAACGTGATCCTCGACGCCGGTACCGCCGCGCGAGCGGGCGATCACGACGGCCAGGTGATGACCATGGCCATTGACCGCATCTTTGCCGACGGCTTCGGCCAGCAGCCGTAAAGCGGCTATCCTAGGCAATTCCATGGTCGACGAGGGGCCGGGCAACCGGCCCCTTATTTTTGCAATGAACCGGTTCAAGTCCTTCCTGCCTCTGCTCATCCTGATCGCCATCGGCATTGCCCTGCTGTCGACCGGCGTGCTCAACCGCTTCCGCCCGGAGACGCTGGCAAGCGAACAGGCGCTGCTGCAGGCGCACATCGCCGCGCACCCCGTGCGCGCGTGGCTGTTGCACGTGGGCGTGACCATGCTCGCCATCGCCACCGGCGTGCCCGGCGTGCTCGTGATCATCCTCGCCGGCGGCATGCTGTTCGGCATCGTCGGCGGCACGATCCTGTCCAGCATCGGCCTGACGCTGGGCGCATTGATCCTGTTTTTTGCCAGTCGCCGCGCGTTTGCGGGTGCGGCCGGCGGCACGGCTCCAGCCCTGGTGGAGAAGTTGCGCGCCGGGTATCTGGCGCACCCGGTCAGCTACACGTTCTTCCTGCGCCTGGTGCCGTTCTTTCCGTTCGGCGGCGTGACCGTGGCCCTGGCCTGGCTGCGCTGTCCGCTATGGTTGTTCACTGCCGCGTCCGCCGGCGGCGGCGCCTTGATGGTCGGCATCGAGACCGCGCTCGGCGCGGGCCTGGCCAAGAACATCGGCGCCAATCACGCGGTGAACCTGAACCTGTTTTCCGATCCCGTCGTGATCGGACCCGTGCTGGCGATGGGCCTGCTGGCCCTGGCGCCGGTCGTCATCGGCAAGTGGCGCGAGGCGCGCGCACGCCGCGTCGATTGAGCCGCGCCGTGGCATTGGGCTATCCTGCCGCGGCTCGCGCGTTGCCCATGTCGATCAGGGACCCGTCTTGAACCCACCTGTTGCCACCGCCACACGGCCGTCGTTCTGGCGCGCATTGTTTCTCACGTTGCTGGTCGCGGCGCTCAATATTGCGCTGTGGGCCGTGCTAAACCGTCCCGCGCATCCGGCCGACTGGACCGGCAAGATCGAAAGCTTCAGCTACACGCCCTACCAGCGCTACCAGAATCCCAACAAACTGATTTATCCGAGCACCGACCAGGTCGACGCCGACCTCAAGCTGTTGGCGAAATACACCAGCAATATTCGCATCTACGCCGCGCTGGAAAATCCGGCGATACCGGCGATCGCGAAAAAATACGGCATGACCGTCACCGCCGGCGCCTACCTGGACCATCGCTGGCAACACGACGAAGACGAAGTCGACGCGCTGATCGACCTGGCGCGCGCCAATTCCAACATCACGCGCGTCATCGTCGGCAACGAAACCCTGCTGCGCAACGACATGGGCGTGGATACGCTGATCAACTACATCGACCGTGTGCGTGCGCAGGTCAAGGTGCCGGTGTCCACCGCCGAACCCTGGCACATCTGGCTCAAGTATCCGCAGCTCGCCAAGCACGTGGATTTCATCACCGTGCACCTGCTGCCGTACTGGGAAGGCTATCCGCGCAAGGACGCCATCGGCCTGCAGGTGCTGATGCGCTACTACGAATTGCAGAGCGCGTTCCCCGGCAAGCACATCGTCATCGGCGAAGTCGGCTGGCCCTCGTCCGGCGACCGCATCAAGGGCGCGCTGGCATCCGTCGCGAACGAAAGCCTGTTCATCCGCCAGTGGCTCAACGTCGCCGCGGAACGGCATATCGACTACAACCTGATGGAAGCCTTCGACCAGCCATGGAAGGAGCCGTTCGAAGGCCGCGTCGGCGCCTACTGGGGCATGTTCGGCGCCGACCGTGCGCCGAAATTCTCGCTCACCGGCCCGGTGGTGGAAGACCCGACGTGGCCGTGGAAGGCGGGCATCGCCTGCCTGCTTGCACTGCTGCCGATGTTCTGGTTCGCGCGGCATTTCATGCGCTTCAAGGCGATCGGCTTGCTCTTCTATTGCGTGCTGATCCAGTTGTCGGTGTCGCTGTTGGTATGGTCGGCGACCCTGCCCTACGCGTTCTACCTCGATCCGTTCGACTGGACGATGTTGACCATCCTCGCGCCAGCGCAGGTGGCGATCATCGCGATCCTGCTCATCAACGGCTTCGAGTTCACCGAAGTGCTGTGGCGCGGCAAGTGGCTGCGGCATTTCGACTTGCTCGAACCGAAACCCGGCGACGCGCAGCCGTTCGTGTCGATACATCTGGCGTGCTGCAACGAACCGCCGGAGATGGTGATCCTCACGCTCGACTCCCTCGCCGCGCTTGATTACGAGAATTTCGAAGTACTGGTGATCGACAACAACACCAAGCGCGACGAGGTCTGGCAGCCGGTTGAGGAATACTGCAAGAAGCTCGGCCCTAAATTCCGCTTCTTCCATTTGAATCCGTGGCCCGGCTTCAAGGCCGGCGCGCTGAATTTCGGACTCAAGGAAACCGATGTGCGCGCCGAGGTCGTGGCCGTGATCGACGCCGATTACGTGGTGCGCAGCGACTGGCTGCGCGCGCTGACCGGTTACTTCACCGACCCGAAAGTCGCCGTCGTGCAGTGCCCGCAGGCGCATCGCGACTGGGAGCACAACGCGTTCCGGCGCATGACCAACTGGGAATACGACGGCTTCTTCCGCATCGGCATGCACCACCGCAACGAGCGCAACGCGATCATCCAACACGGCACGATGACCATGGTGCGGCGCGGCGCGCTGGAATCCACCGGCGGCTGGAGCGAATGGACGATCTGCGAGGATGCGGAACTCGGGCTGCGCCTGATGCATTCCGGTTATGACCTCGTCTACGTCGACGAAGTCATGGGCCGCGGCCTCACGCCCGCCGATTTCACCGCCTACAAATCGCAGCGCTACCGCTGGGCGTTCGGCGCGATGCAGATCCTGAAAGCGCGCTGGGACTGGATGACCGAACGCGGCCCGCTCACCTGGGGCCAGCGCTTCCACTTCCTCACCGGCTGGTTCTCGTGGTTCGCCGACGCGCTGCACCTCGCGTTCACCCTGCTCGCGCTGGCCTGGACTGCGGGCATGATCGGCCTGCCGGAATATTTCAACCTGCCGCTGGACCTGTTCATCTATCCCATTCTGGGATTCTTCGTGTTCAAGGCCGTGATTGGCATCTGGCTGTACCGCGTGCGCGTGCCGTGCTCATGGAAGGACACCATCATGGCCTCGATCGCCAGCATGGGCTTGTCGCACGCCATCGCGCGAGGCATCTACCTCGGCCTGTGGAAGAAGCACGGCGAGTTCGTGCGCACCGCCAAGAGCCGGCGCATCGGCAAGCGCCCAAGCCCGTTCGCCGCCGTGCAGGAAGAACTGCTGATGTTCATCGCCATCGCGCTCGGCATCTTCGGCATGCTGCACGCGGTCGGCATCAATTACCTGGAAGGCAAGTTGTGGATTGCCATCCTGTCCGCTCAGGCGATTCCGTACCTGTCGGCGCTGATCGGCGCGTGGGTGGCGTGGCGGGCGGGGGAGAAGGCGGGCTAAGGCTCCTGCTCGTCATTCCGGCATGGAGTGCCGGAATCCAGAACACAGGGACGTGAGTCCGCAAGAAGAACGCCCTCCATGGCAGCTAGATTCCGGCAGTCCCTGCCGGAATGACGAATCTTTATCGTCCCGCCGCGTGCCGCGCAAACGCGCGCTTGAGCGGTGCGACCTTGTCGACGATGGCCAGGCTTGCTCCGCGCAACGCGGCCACTGGCATCACGTCGCTGCCGAACACGCGCTGGATCGCATCGAAGGCGTGCGCGGACAGCGCGTTGTCGCTGCGACGCCGGCGTTCGTAGCGACGCAGCACGGACTCGGCGGCGAAATCGCGTTTGGCGTCACGAGCTTCGATCAAAGCATGGCAAAGTTCATCGACATCGCGCAATCCCAGATTCACGCCCTGCCCGGCCAGCGGATGCACGGCATGCGCGGCATCGCCGATCAGGGCGAGTCGCGGGGCGACGTAACGTTCGGCCAGTTTCATGCGCAACGGAAATGCCGCGCGCTGGGTCGTCGCGGTGACGCGACCAAGGCGAAAGTCGAATGCGGCGCCGAGTTCGGCGCAAAATCCGGCGTCGTCGAGCGCGAGCAGACGTGCGGCTTCGGACTCCGGCACGGACCAGACGATGGAGCTACGCCCATCAGCCAGCGGCAGGAAGGCGAGCGTCGCGCCGGGAAGGAATCGCTGCCACGCCGTGGATTCGTGTGCACGTTCGGTAGCGACGTGGGCAACGATGGCACGCTGGCCATAGTCGCGTCCGCTCGTGGTGATCCCGACCATGTCGCGCAGCGCGGAATCGGCGCCGTCCGCTGCGACCACGAGTTTCGCGGCAATCATGCTGCCATCGTCAAGCGTGAGCGTGCGCCGTTCCGTCGCCGCTTCGGTCGCGGCAACCTTGGCCGGACAATGCAATGCGATGCGTGCATCGGCTTGCAATGCCAGCCACAGCGTGGATTGAATCAGACGATTCTCGACGATGTAACCGAGCACGGCACGGCCTTCGTCCGCGGCGTCGAAGCTCAACGCACCGGGCGCGAGTGCATCCCAAACGCGCATGCGCTGGTAGCCACAGGCACGCGCGCTGGCAATCTGCTTCCAGACGTTCAATCGCACAAACAAATCAACCGACGACGGTGCCAGAGCGACGACGCGCAGATCGACTTCGTCCTCGGCGTGCCACGGCGCGGGCGCACGTGGCTCGACCACGGCGACGTCGAAACCCTCGCGCGCCAACGCGAGCGCAAGCGCCGCGCCGACCATGCCGGCGCCTACAACAATCACGTCATGAATGCCTTGGCGATTCATCCGGACGCGCTCGCTATCTGCGACGCAGCCCCCTCACCCCAACCCTCTCCCCCAAGCCCTGCTTGGGGGAGAGGGAGAAAAACTCTGCCGCACGAGGTCATCGCAATTCACCCAATGCCAACTTTGGTACGCGGCCACGAAAACCCATGCCGCGCCGCGCCAGCGCAGCCTGCAGCGGCGGGAGGCGATCCAGCGCAAGCAATCCGAAACTGCGCAGCAACTTAAGCGGCGGCGATTCGTTCGCCGTCCAGCGTGCGAGCGCATCGCTTTGCGCCGCAGTGCCTTCGCGATCTTCGCGGCGGCGTTGCGCGTACTCGGCGAGCAGCGCGGGATCGCCGCAATCGCCCTTCGCTTCGACCAGCAATTCGGCCAGCGTCAATGCATCGCGCAAACCGAGGTTGAAACCCTGCGCGCCGATCGGATGCAGGGTCTGCGCGGCATTGCCGACCAGCACGGCACGCGGCGCCACGATGCGATGCGCGAGCAATCGCCGCAGCGGATACGAAACACGCTTGCCGGGCTTGCTCAATCTGCCCAGTCGCCAACCGAATCGCTCGTGCAGCAAGCCGATGAATCCCGCATCGTCGAGCGCAGTCACGCGCGCGGCATCCGGTGTTGGCACCGTCAGCACCACGCCAGCACGGCCTTGCGTCAATGGCAACAAGGCGACGGGTCCGGTCGCGGTGAACCGCTCAAAGGCGCTGTCGATGGTGCGTTCCGCAGTGACGGTCGTGACAAACGCGGTCTGTGCGTAGTCACGCGTTTCCGCATCGATGCCGAGCGCGTCACGCACAAATGAATTGGTCCCATCCGCGCCCACCAGCAATCGCGTGCGCAAGCCGCGCTCGCCTTCCGCGGTCGCGAGCGTGGTCACGACGGCATCATCGGCTTGGGCGATCACGGTCAATCTTGCCGGTGCGAGTCGGATCAAACCCTTGCAGGCATCCAGCCGGGTGAGCAGGCCATTGCCGAGTTCGCGCGCCGGCAGGGTCGCGCCAAAACAATCCACGCCATGTCGGGATGCATCGATCCGCACCACGCCGAATTCGCCCTTCCGGCTGACGTGGATCTTGCGGATCGGCGTCGCGTGCGCGGCGCAGTGCGACCATATGCCGAGCGCGTCGAGCGCGTTCACGCTGGCACGGGCGAGCGCAAGGTTGCGTTCGTCGTAGCTCGGCTGCGCATCGACCTTTGGCGGCGCCGCCTCGGCCAATGCCACGCGCAGGCCGGACGCATCCAGCGCGATGGCCAGGCTCGCCCCGACCAGGCCGCCACCGACGATGAGAACATCGACCTCTTCCATGCGGCGATGATAGCGCGAGAGTGCTAACCTGTTCGCATGGATCTCATCCTCGTCCGACACGGCGATGTCGATGCCGCACCCGGCCTGTGCCTCGGCCAGACCGATGCACCGTTGTCGGCATCCGGCTTCGGCGCCGTGCAGCAATTGGCGGCAACGTGGGCGGAATCCGCGCCACGTTTCCTGTTTTCCAGCGACCTCAAGCGCGCGCAACAGGCCGCCCAGGTTTTCGCCGCGCGCTTTGCGATCGAACCGCTGTTCGACGCGCGCCTGCGCGAAGTGAACCTGGGCGACTGGGATGGCAAGCGCTGGGACGAGGTGATGCGCAGCGATGCGGCGCGCTACGAACACTGGTCGGCGAACTGGGTGATCCAGGAAGCGCCCGGCGGGGAGAGTTTCGCCGACGTCATCCGCCGCACCGGCGCGTGGCTGGCCTCGGTGCTCGCCTCCACGCGCGAGGATGACGCCGTGCTCGCGGTGGCCCATGCCGGATCGATACGCGCCCTGCTCTGCCATGCGCTCGGCCTGCCTGCGCAGCGCGCCTATGCGCTGTGCATCGACCACGCCCACGCTGCGCGCATCCGTACCCGGGCCGGGCAGTTTGAAGTATGCTATGTCAATTCGACTCGGTTCGAATCCGAGTGACACGCACGCCGTCCGGAGTTACACAATGCCGCAATTTCCACAAAATCAATCCGTATCACCGCGCACCTGGCTCCTGATCGGCATGATCGCGTTTGCCATCGCCTGGCGCCTGGTGATCCATTTCGTGCCGGGATTGCTGCCCTACAACTTCACGCCGGTCGAAGCGGTCGCCCTGTTCGGCGGCGCGTACTTCGCCAACCGACGCATGGCTTTCGCCGTGCCGCTCATCGCCATGCTGTGCGCGGACCTCGTCATCGCCACCGCGCTGCCGCGCGAGTGGATCGGCGACTGGCTCGGCACCTTGCCGGCGGTTTACGGCTGCATCGCGCTCACCGTTCTCGGCGGACGCCATCTATCCAGCCGCATCAGCGCGACCCGCGTGGCCGGCTATGCCTTTGCCAGCGCGGTTATGTTCTTCCTCGTCACCAATTTCGCCACCTGGCTTTCGGCGCAAGCCGGATCGGGCGCCGCCTGCACGCAAGGCCTCGCCGCCTGCTATGTGGCCGGCATTCCGTTCTTCCGCGGCACGCTCGCCGGCACTTTGTTGTGGAGCGCAATCCTGTTCGGTGGATTCGAGTTGATGCGCCGGCGCTGGAGCACATTGAGCGCCACGACGGCCTGATTCGCAAGGCTCGATCTTCGCGGTGGGCAACCGCCTTTCCAGGATTTACACCAAGACCGGCGACGACGGCACTACCGGCCTCGGCGACGGTTCGCGCACGCCGAAGGATTCGGTACGAGTCAACGCCTACGGCACGGTCGACGAGCTCAACAGCGCGATCGGCATGGTGCTGGCGCAGGAAGTTCCCGATGCCGTGCGCGAGACGCTGACGCAGGTCCAGCACGACCTGTTCGACCTCGGCGGCGAGCTGTGCATCCCCGGCATGGCGATGATCCACGACGTCGACGTCACGCGCCTGGAATCCACGCTGGACGGCTTCAACGCCGACCTGCCCATGCTGAAGGAATTCATCCTGCCCGGCGGCGGCATGGCGGCGGCGTGTTGCCATCTGGCGCGCACCGTGTGCCGGCGCGCGGAGCGCGAAACGGTGACACTGGCGCGCAGCGAAACCGTGCGGCCCGAGGCGATCCGCTATCTGAATCGTCTTTCGGATTTGCTGTTCGTGGTTTCGCGGGTGCTGGCCCGAGCGAGTGGACACGGCGAGGTGCTGTGGCAGCACGAGCGTCGCAAGAAACCCAAAGCCTGAACGCCGTGCGGTTGTATACGCATCCTGCCTGCCTTGCGCACGATCCGGGCGCCGGCCATCCGGAATCGCCGGCGCGGTTGCGTGCGGTGCTGCAAGCGCTGGATGATCCGCGCCTCGCATCCATCACGCGCGTTGTCGCGCCGCCAGCCTTGCGCGCGCAACTCGCGCGCGTGCACGACGTGGCCTTGATCGATCGCATTTTCGCCAGTGCGCCGCGATCAGGCCATGTGCAGCTCGATCCGGACACGGCAATGTCACCGGATTCGCTCGAAGCTGCTCTGCATGCTGCCGGCGCGGTATGTGCGGCGGTGGATGCCCTGATTGACGGCACCGACGCGCGCGCCTTCTGCGCCGTGCGCCCGCCCGGCCATCACGCCACGCACGACGCGGCGATGGGGTTTTGCCTGTTCAACAATATCGCCGTTGGCGCGGCTCAGGCGCTGGCGCGCGGCATCGAACGCGTCGCCATCGTCGATTTCGACGTGCACCATGGCAATGGCACCCAGGATATTTTCGGGAACGAGCCACGTGTGCTGTACGCGTCCACGCACCAGTCGCCGTTGTACCCGGGCACCGGCGCGAGCGGCGAAACCGGCGTCGGCAACGTCGTCAACGCGCCGCTGCCGCCGGGCGCAGGCTCGGCCCAATTCCGCGCCGCGATGGCGGAAATCGTGCTGCCGCGCCTCACCGAATTCCGGCCGCAACTGCTGATGATTTCCGCCGGATTCGACGCGCACCGGCTCGATCCGCTGGCCAGCCTGAACCTGGACGCCGACGACTTCGCCTGGATCACGCGAGAACTCGTGGCCGTGGCCAACGCGCACGCGCAGGGGCGCGTGGTCTCCAGCCTCGAAGGCGGCTACAGCCTGGCGGCGCTGCGCGAATCCACCGTGGCGCATGTCGCTGCCCTGATGGAATGAACCGCCTGCGTTGCCGGAAACCGGCGAATCAGGCAAGCTTCGCGCCTTGCGCATTGCAATCGGATCATCCGTGTCTGGCGCCCTTCGATCAAAAGTCCTGCGTTTGAATTGGCTGGCCGTTGCGCTGGCGCTGGCCCTGGCCCAACCGGCGGCCGCCCAGGATGCGCCGCCAGCCTGCCCGGTCGGCGTGCTGATCTGCCCCAAGCCGGCGCGCACGAACCAGTTCGCGCTGTGCAAGCGCAATGCCTTGCTGGATTTCTACACCCCCGGGCTGCCCACGCAAGGCGATCGCAAGAGCATCGCCAGCGACGTCAGCGCGGAAAAGGTTTCGTCCACCGACAGCTCGCACTACCTGCTCGAAGGCGACGTGCAGATGCAGCGCCTGGACCAGTTGCTGCGCGCCGACACGCTCACCTACGACACCGACTCCACGGCGTATGCGGCGCAGGGCCACGTGCGCATGCAGGATCGCAGCATCCTGATGTCGGCCGATTCCGCGCAGGGCACCGACACGCCGCGCACCACGCGGCTTGCCAACATCCGCTACCAGATGCTCGAGCAACGCGGCAATGGCGTTGCCGTCAGCGCCGACATGAGCGATGCCGACCACGGCAAGCTGCTGGACGGCACCTACACGACCTGCGATCCGGACGACGTGCGCTGGCACCTGCACGCCAACGAGCTGGACATGGACAAGGCTGCCAACACCGGCTACGCGCACGGCGTGAGCCTGTATTACGGCGACGTGCCGTTCTTCTGGTTTCCCTACCTGAGCTTTCCGCTGAGCAACGAACGCCAGTCCGGATTCCTCGCCCCGCACGTGGGCTGGTCCAGCCATCGCGGCCTGGTGCTCGGCGCGCCCTACTACCTCAACCTTGCGCCGAACTACGACGCCACGCTCGAACCGCGCGTTTCCAGCGACCGCGGCGCGATGCTCGCCGGCCAGTTCCGTTACCTGGATGCCGCCGACAAGACCCAGGTCGATTTCAATTTCGTCCCGCACGACAACGAAGCCGCCGACGAGCGCGCGCAATACGCCGCCACGCCGCCGGTGTTCCAGGGGCCGGCCTCGCCGGTGGACGTGCCCGATCGGCGCTACAGCTTCCGCATCCAGGACATGAGCCTGTTCTCCGCCAATTGGGGCGCGGCGGTCAACATCGAACGGGTTTCCGACAAACAGTATTTTCAGGACTACGGCGATTCGCTCACCACCAGCGCCACCGCCCTGCTTGGCTCCAGCGCCTACCTGAACGGCCGCGGCACCTGGTGGAATGCAAGCTTCGGCGCGGATGCCTCGCAGATCACGCAGACCACGCTGTCCAACGCGGTGCAGCCCTACATGCGCCTGCCGCGCGCGACGTTCACCGGCGAACATGCGCTGCTCGGCGGACTGGTCTGGGGCGTGGATTCGGAATACGTGGATTTCCGCCGCGGTCCCTTCGACCTGGTCGGTCCCGTGCCGGGCAGCGTGCGCAGCGTCGACTCGATCGAAGGCCAGCGCGTGGACCTGCATCCGTACCTGGCCTTCCCCGTGGAATCGGCCGGCTACTTCATCCGTCCCGAACTCGGCCTGCGTTACACGGCCTACGACTTGCGCAACCTGACCGGCTACAACGCCTCCAATCCCGGTTCGCCGGCCTTCACCGCCAACTCGCCCTCGCGCAGCACGCCGATATTCAGTTTCGACGCGGGCCTGATCTTCGAGCGTCCGCTGACGCTGTTCGGCAGCGCGCTGACGCAAACGCTGGAGCCGCGCCTGTACTATCTGCGCGTGCCGTATCGCAACCAGGCCGACCTGCCGATCTTCGATACGCAATTGCCGAGCTTCGACTTCCCGAGCCTGTTCCGCAGCAACACCTTCGTTGGCGCCGACCGCCAGAGCAATGCCAACAACCTCACCCTGGCACTGACCTCGCGCCTGATCGACACTACCTCGGGCGATGAATTACTCAGTGCCAGCATCGGGCAGATCCATTATTTCTCGCCGCAGCGCGTGCAGTTGCCGGGCATGCCGGAGGTGGACTATTCCGGATCGGACTTCGTCGGCGAACTCGACCTGCGCCTGAACGACCGCTGGGAACTGAAGTGGGACCAGCAGTACAACCCGAACTCGCGAATCCTCGATCCGCAGACGCTGATGCTGGTGGAGAACCTGCATCACACCGATCTGTCGGCGGTCAGTGTGCAGCATCGCTTCGGCGCCGAAGGCACCGTGAACTTCTCCTACCGCTTCCGCCGCGGCCTGCTCGAACAGGTCGATACCTCGGCCCTGCTGCCGGTCAACGCCAACTGGTCGCTGGTCGGTCGCTACTACTATTCGCTGATGCACAACCAGCTGCTGGAAGCCTTCGCCGGCGCCCAGTACGACAGCTGCTGCGTGGCCATGCGCGTGCTGCTGCGGCGCTACATCAACGTCATCGGCCAGTTGCATCCGAGCAATGGCGTGTATTTCGAGCTGGAGTTCAAGGGCCTGGGCAGCACCGGCACGCGCACCGACAACTTCCTGCGCCGTGCTATCCTTGGCTACCAATAGGCGCGTTGGCGCCTAACGGATTTCTTACCCGCGAAACCGCATAATCGCGCGGTTTCGCGCCATGCGCCCCTATCGAACTCCTGCCGATGAACCGTATCGTCCCTTGCCTGTGTTTCCTCGTTTGCCTGCTCGGCGCCCATTCCGGTGCGCAGGCGCAAGCCCTGCTCCCGGCGCAACCGCTGGATCACATCGTCGCCATCGCCGACGACAGCGTGATCCTGCAAAGCGAGCTCGACGCCGCGGTGGCGAACGTACTCCAGCAATATCGCGCCAATCCGCAGCAACTGCCGCCACGCGACGTGCTCGAACGCCAGGTGCTGGAAAGCCTGGTCATGATGCGCCTGCAGGTGCAGCGCGCCAAGGATACCGGCATCCGCGTCAGCGATTCGGACATCGACCAGGCAGTGCAGCGCGTGGCCGAGAACAACAAGATGACGGTCGATCAGTTGCGCGCCTCGCTCGCCAGCCAGCACATGGGCTACGAGGACTTCCGCGACCACATTCGCGACCAGATCCTCGTGCAACGCCTGCAGCAGCGCGTCGTGCAGGGTCAGTCCAACGTCAGCGATTCCGAAATCGACATCTTCCTGGCCAGCAACAGCCTCAAGTCCGGCCAGGTGCACCTGCAACACATCCTGATCGGCCTGCCCAACGGCGCGGATGCCTCGCAGATCGCGGCGGCGCGCGCCAAGGCCGACGAAGTCAAGGCCAAGATCGACGCCGGCATGGATTTCACCACCGCCGCGATCCAGTACTCCAGTGCGCAGGACGCATTGCAGGGCGGCGACCTGGGCTGGCGCGGCTACGACGAGGTGCCGGAAGCGTTTGCCAACCTCGTCGAGGGCATGAAGCCCGGCGACGTCTCGCAGCCGCTGCGCGGCCCGAGCGGGTTCCACATCGTCAAGCTCGTCGACAAGCGCACCGAAGGCAAGCAGGTTGTCACCGAGTACCACGCACGCCATATCCTGATCAAGGTCAGTGAACTGACCAACAGCGCCGATGCGAAGAAGCGCATCGAGGACATCCGCCACCGCATCGTCGACGGCCACGAGGACTTCGCCGCGCTCGCGAAAAAGGATTCGCAGGATCCGAACACCGCCAGTGCCGGTGGCGACATGGGCTGGTTTCCGATCGACCAGTACGGTTCGTCGGTCGCCAATGTGGTCGCCACGCTCAAGGATGGCGAGATCTCGCAGCCGTTCGAAAGCGACCTTGGCTGGCACATCCTGCAGCTCGAAGGCACCCGCCAGCAGGATCGCAGCAAGGAAATGAAACGCGACCAGGCGCGCGAGGTGATCCGCAACCGCAAGGCCGAGCAGGCCTACGAGGACTTCCTGCGCCAGGTGCGTTCCGAGGCGTACATCGAAATCCGCCTGCCGGGCGCGGAATCCAAGTCCGAGGCGGAAAAGCCGGCGCCCTGAGCGCCGCCATGAGCGATCGTCCCTGGCTGCCGCGGCTGGCCGTCACCACCGGCGAACCATCCGGGATCGGTCCCGAACTGGTTGCTGCGCTCGCGGCGTCCGACCTTGCCGCCGACCTGATCGCGATCGGCGACAAGGACGCGCTCCTGCTCGCCGCGCAAACGCGCGGCATTGCGCTAGGCCTTGAAGCCGACGACGGCCAGTGGCGCCGCGAGCGCGCACCCGGCTCGCTGCGCTATGTGCACCTGCCCGCGCCGGCGCCGGCCAAGCCAGGCAAGCTCGATGCGCGCAATGCGCCCTATGTGATCGCCATGCTCGGCCGCGCCGCGGACGGTTGCATCGAAGGCGAATTCGACGCGCTGGTCACCGCGCCCGTGCACAAGGCGATCATCAACGACGGCGGCATCGCCTTCACCGGGCATACCGAATTCCTCGCCGCGCGCGCGCGATCCGACGTGGCGATGATGCTGGTCGAGCCGGGTCTGCGCGTCGCGCTGGCAACCACGCACCTGCCACTGGCCGAAGTCCCCGCCGCCATCACCGCCTCGAACCTCATCCGTGTCCTGCGCACCGTGCACAACGACCTGCGCCAACGCTTCGGCATCGGCGATCCGCGCATCGCCGTATTGGGCCTGAATCCGCACGCGGGCGAAGGCGGGCACCTTGGCCGCGAGGAAATCGACATCATCGCGCCGACGCTCGCCGCGCTGCGCGCCGACGGCATGCGCCTGGAAGGTCCGCTGTCCGCGGACACCGCTTTCGTGCCCGCACAACGCGCGCGTTTCGATGCCTACCTCGCGATGTACCACGACCAGGGCCTGCCCGTGCTCAAGGCGCTGGGCTTCGGCGACTCGGTCAACGTAACGCTCGGTTTGCCCTTCATCCGCACCTCGGTCGATCACGGTACCGCGCTGGATCTCGCCGGCACCGGCAAGGCTGACGCGTCAAGCCTGATCGCAGCGGCGATGCTGGCGGTGGAACTGGCCGCACGCGCATGAATGCGCCGACGCATCGCCCCAGAAAACGCTTCGGCCAGCACTTCCTGCATGATCCAGGGATATTGCGCCGCATTGTCGACGCCATCGCTCCGAAACCCGGGCAACGCATCATCGAGATCGGCCCCGGCGAAGGCGCGTTGACGCTGCCGCTGCTGCGCGCCGCCGGCAAACTCACGGCCATCGAACTCGATCGCGACCTGATTGAACCCTTGCGCGAGAAATCCCGCGGCATCGGCGAACTTGAAATCGTCAATGCCGACGTACTGACCGTGGATTTTTCGCAACTCGTGCATGGCGCGCCGATCCGCCTCGTCGGCAACCTGCCGTACAACATTTCCACGCCAATACTTTTCCACTGCCTCGACCACGCTGCCGCGATCGCCGACATGCACTTCATGTTGCAAAAAGAGGTGGTGGATCGCATGGCCGCAACGCCTGGCAGCAAGGTCTACGGGCGGCTGTCGGTGATGCTGCAATTGCGCTGCACGGTTGAACCCTTGCTCAAGGTGCCGCCCGGCGCATTCCGCCCACCGCCGAAAGTCGACTCGGCCGTGGTGCGTCTTACGCCGCTACCTGCCGGACAAATCGCAGGCGTCGATTTCGGCACGATCGGCAACGTCGTTCGTGCCGCTTTCGGCCAGCGCCGCAAGACGCTTTCGAATGCCTTGTCCGGCGTGATGGACGCCAGCGCGATTGCCGCCGCCGGCGTCGATCCACGCGCGCGCGCGGAGCAAATCGAACCTGCGGGTTTCGTGGCGTTGGCGCGGTCAGCGCAGTGCATCTGAAACGCTTGCCCTGCCGCGGCGACTGCCCGACAATCCCGGCATGCCACCCGCCAATCCCTACGATATCCGCGTCGACGTGCGTACGCGCTTTCTCGACGATGAATCCGCGCCCGCGGACAACCGCTACGTGTTTGCCTACACCATCCGTATCGCCAACACCGGCAGCGTGTCGGCGCAACTGCTGACCCGGCACTGGATCATCACCGATGCCAATGGCCGCGTGCAGGAAGTGCGCGGCGATGGCGTGGTGGGCGAGCAGCCGCACCTGCAACCCGGAGAAAACTTCGAGTACACCTCGGGGGCGATCCTGGAAACCGCCGTCGGCAGCATGCGCGGCAGCTACCAGATGCTGGCCGACGACGGCCGCCGCTTTGATGCGCCGATCGCGCCGTTCACGCTGTCGATTCCGCGGACGCTGCACTGATGGCGACCTGGGCCATCGGCGATGTGCAAGGTTGCCACGACGAACTGGTCCGGTTGCTGGAAAAGATCCGCTTCGATCCGTCCGGCGACACCCTGTGGTTTTGCGGCGACCTGATCAATCGCGGCGGACAGTCGCTGGCCGTGTTGCGCCTGATCAAATCCCTGGGCGAGCGTACGATCGCGGTATTGGGCAATCACGACTTGTCGCTGCTCGCCATCGCCGAACGCAACGAGGCCGAACAGGCCAAGGTGAATCCGGAACTGCGCGAAGTGCTGTTCGCGCCGGATCGCGACGAACTGCTCGACTGGCTGCGTGCGCGACCGTTGCTGCACGTGGATCGCGCGCTGGATTTCATGCTCGTGCACGCCGGGCTGGCACCGCGCTGGACGGTGGATCGCGCCGAAAACGCGGCGCGCGAAGTCGAACTGGCGCTGCGTGGCGATGGCGCGCGCCGCCTGCTGTTGTCGATGTTCGGCAACAAGCCGGATCTGTGGCACTCGCGCCTGCAGGGCCAGGAGCGCCTGCGCGCCACGATCAACGTGCTCACGCGCATGCGCTACTGCGATGTACGCGGACGCATCGCCTACCGCGAAAAGGGGCCTCCCGGCACGCAACGACCGGGGCTGTATCCATGGTTCGAAGTCCCCGGCCACGCCACGCGCGACATTCGCATCGTCTGCGGGCACTGGTCGACGCTCGGCCGCTTCGCCGGCCTTGGCGTCTACGCCATCGACGGCGGCTGCGTATGGGGCGGCGAACTGATTGCACTGCGTCTGGATGGCGAGGAGCCGCAATTCGTCGCGATCAAATCCACGCGCCCACGGCCGCCAGGCAAGTTCATCGAGTAAGCCAAACCCCGGATTGTGCTAGAGTTGGCCGGTGTCCGGACATTGGGACACGCGTTGCGTTTTCACTCCGCGAGGTCGCTTGTGGAAGATTCGCAGCCAGTCCAGCAATTCCGCTACCGCGCCTTCATCAGCTACAGCCACCGCGACGAAGCATTCGCCGTATGGTTGCACAGGGCGCTGGAGACTTGGCGCGTGCCATCGCGACTGGTTGGGACAACGACCCGTGCCGGCGAAATTCCGCCGTGCTTGCATCCGGTGTTCCGCGACCGCGAGGAGCTTTCGAGCTCGCCCGAACTCGGCAGCAAGATCAACGAAGCACTGGCGCGATCGCAAAACCTGATCGTGATCTGCTCGACGGCCTCGGCGACATCGCACTGGGTCAACGACGAGGTGCTGGCCTACAAGCGTCTTGGCCGCGGTGACCGCGTCTTTTGCCTGATCGTGGATGGCGAGCCGAACGCAACCGATTTGCCCGGCCGTGCGGCGGAAGAATGTTTTTGCCCGGCGTTGCGTTTTACCGATGGCCAGCGCACCGAACCGATTGCCGCCGATGCGCGACCCGGCAAGGACGGAAAGGGCAACGCCAAGCTCAAGCTGATTGCCGGCATGCTCGGCGTTGGCTTCGATGCGCTCAAACAGCGTGAACAGCGTCGCCAGATCCGGCGCATGACCGCCATCACCGTGGCCGCCGTCACGATCATGGCGATGACGATCGTGCTGTCGATTCTGGCCCTGGTATCGCGTCACGCAGCCGTACTGGCGCAACAAAAAGCCATCGCCGCAGAACACACCGCCGTCGTCGCACGCGATGATGCGCAACGCCGGCAAACCCAGGCGCAAGACATCCTCGGCTTCATGCTCGGCGACCTGCGCAAGAAACTCGCCACGGTCGGTCGTCTCGACCTGATGCGCGCGGTCGACGACAAGGCGACCGCCTATTTCGCCACGCTCAACCCGCGCGACCTCACCGACACGGCGCTGGCGCAGCAGGCGCGCTTGTTCATGGATATCGGCCAGGTGCGCCTGGCCAAGGGCGAACTTCCCGAAGCGGCAGCCGGCTTCCGCGAAGCACTCGAACGCACCCGTGCGTTGTTCGCCCGTGCCCCGCAGGATGGAAACCGCTTGTTCGACCGGGCCCAGGCGGAATACTGGGTCGGCTTCGCCGCGATGCAAAAGGGCGACAACACCACCGCCGACGAGATGTTTCACAAGTACTACGCCAGCGCGGTCAAACTGTCTGCAATGGATAGCAGCGACTTCGCATGGCAAAAGGAAGTGGCCTACGGTCTGCAGGCCGTTTCCGTCATGGAAAAGAAAATGGGACGCACGGCGGATGCCGAGCGTGGCATGCAGGAGCAACTCGCGATGTACCACGTCTGGCTCAAGCAACATCCCGGGGACCTGCAACTCCGCGACGAGGCTGGCAATGTCGTGTCCTGGCTCGGCAGCCTGGCACTCGAACAAGGCCAGCTTGCGCGCGCGGAGAGCTATTTCTCCGAGAACGTCCAGGATCTCGAGCAGAACATGGCCGCCGAACCCGCCAACGCTGTCTGGAAAGACAAAAGCGTCGATGCGCTGGCTTGGCTTGCGGATGTACAGGAGCAGCGTGGCGAGCTTGGGCCAGCGCATGCCAGCGCCGCGTCATCCGCCGCACTCGCCGCGGACCTTTACGCCCGCGACCCCGAGAACAACGACTGGCGTTTTGCACTAGCCCTTTGTCGTGTGAGGCAGTCACGACTCGACGCCGCAAATGAACCGCGCAAGGCAAACGAGGAGGCCGAGTTCGCCGAGTCGCTTTTGCTCGCCGCCCACGCCAAAGACCCAAAGAGCCTGTCCGTAACGGAAGACGTGGCGCATTCGCAAAACCAGCTTGCGCGACTGGCTTTGTCGCATGGCGATGCGGATAAAGCCACCAAGGACATAACGAGCTCACTATCAATGCTCGAGCCAGCATGGAGGGGTAAGCAAGATGAGGATTTGCGCGTGGAATTTGCACAAACCCTATTGCTGCAAGGCGAAATCGCACAGCGCAAGCGGCAAGCCGATGAAGCCAAAGAAGCCTGGACCAAAGCACGCGAATTGCTGATCGCCGATTCGCAGCCGGAGATTCCCTTCGCTCGCCTCGATCTGCTGGTGCGTGTACTGCAACGACTCGGTCATGGTGCGGAAGCCGCGCCGTACTTGCATCGCCTTGCGGCAGCAGGCTATGTGCCGCTGTATCCCTGGCCCGATGCGCCAGGCATCCTCGCCGCCACGCCTGCGCAAAAGGCAGGCGGCATCACTACACGACAATGAGGTCGCAAAACGGTCGCATCGTCAGCCATCGACGGCGCGGCAACAGGACCGGCGAGCCTCGCGAGGCCGCCATACCCGGCCGGAATGGCCGCTTGCCAACTGGAGTACGACCATGACAGACAAACGCATTTCCCTCGACATCCGTTACGTACGGGCCGAGCCGGGCGACGGATTCATCGATGTCGGCGTCATCAACGGCAGAAACTATTGCTACAAATACACCGGTGGCGATGACGGCGCCGGCGGCGTGACCCACACGATTGGCGAAGGCAATGCGAAAATTACCGTGACCCTCAACGCCGACCCGCGTTACCGGATCGCGTCCGTCAGTTTCGTCGACGACAGGAGCGATGAGCCCCAGCTCAGCGGGCATCCGAAACACGACCTCGAACACGAGATCCACAATACAAACACGAAGGTCATCAACGCGAAATACAAGATCAGGGTCAAGGATACCGGCAACGGCGACGCCATGATCCCTTGCGACCCACCCATCACCAACAAACAGCCGAACACATGATTGGGTGTGACAGGCCTTGCTATCAGCACCCCGAATCAATCTACGAATCGCAACAAATGACGTAGTGGCAATCGGTTGGGCCCGCCCCGGATAGACTCGGCCGCTGGCCCAACTTCAAATCGCGCAGCGACGCAACCTGGACAAGGAATGCAGAAATGAACGGCGCCATCGCCCCGCTCGTCATCGGCGTCACCAGCCATCGCAACATTCCCGCCGCGCAGATCGAGCCGATTCGGCAGCGCGTGCGCGAGCTGCTCGAGCAATTGCAGCGCGACTTCCCGCATACGCCCCTGATCGCATTGTCGGCACTGGCAGAAGGCGGCGACCAACTGGTGGCCGAAGAAGCCCTTGCGCTCGGGGTGCATCTCGTTGCGCCGCTGCCATTCCCGCGCGCCATCTACGCGCACGACTTCCAGGACGATGGTGCGCGCATGGCGTTCGATGCCTTGTGCGCGCAGGCGCATGTCATCGAACTGCCGCTGCAACATGGGCACACCGCGGCGCATGTCGAGCACGGCAGCGTCGAACGCGATCGCCAGTACGCGCGCGTGGGCGTGTTCATCGCGCGCCATTGCCACCTGTTGCTGGCGATCTGGGACGGCAAGCAATCCGACCGCCTCGGCGGCACCGCCCAAGTCGTCGACTACTACCTGCACGGCGTCATGCCCGGACTGATCGAACGTCGCCGCGGTGCGCGGCGCTGGCTGTTCGGCTATGGCGACGAACGCCTGGCCTGCCATCTGGTGTGTTCGCGCGATGCACCCGATGGCGCACCGAAGGCGCCGTTGCAACCCTTGCAGGTCATCTGGCGCACGGCGGGTTCTGCAACTGCGGCGGATGCCGCCATGCCATTGCGCTTTCGCGATGCGTTTGCGCAAGCCGGCGAGTTCAACGCCGATGCCGACAAATATCGCCGCGCCATCGACGCCGCGGCCGCCGATCCGGTCGAGCGCGGCGCGCCACCGGCGCTGGCAGCGATGTTCCGTCGCGCGGACTGGCTGGCGATGCACTTCCAGCAGCGCGTGCTGCTCGCGATGCGCGTGTCGTACAGCGTGGCGGCGCTGATGGGCATTGCCTTTGCCGTCTACGACAACCTCACCGATGCCGATGGGTTCATCTATGTCTTCCTGCTGCTGTTCGCCAGCGGCGTCGCCATCAGCACGATCGCGCGGCGCCGCGAATGGCACCGCAAATACCTGGACTACCGTGCCCTTGCCGAAGGCTTGCGCGTGCAAGGCTACTGGCGCCGCGCCGGCATTTCGCTGACCGGCGACCCGGAATTCGCCCAGGACAGCCTGCAGCAGAAGCAGGACATCGCCCTGGACTGGGTGCGCGATGCGATGCGTGGTGCCGACCTGATTCGCCAGCCCGGCGCACCGGGTCAGCGCCCGGCGCAATTGCAGGCTGTCATCGACGAATGGATCGGCAGCGACACGACCGGGCAACTGGGCTACTACACGCACAAGGCCGAGCAGCGTGAACGCAACTACCGCACTACCGAGTTGATCGGACGGATCAGCCTGTATGCCGGCGTCGGCATCAGCATCGTGCTTGCCGCATTGGCGTTCCGACTCTCCGCCGACGCGAAAAATGATCTGATCGTGCTGATGGCGATATTCTCGGTGTTCGGCGCGGTGCGCGAGGCGTATGCCTACCGCAAGGCCGACAAGGAACTGATCAAGCAGTACCGCTTCATGCGCCGCCTGTTCGCCGATGCGCGCGCCGCGCTGCAAGAGGCGCGCGACGACGCGGAGCGGCGCGACATCCTGCGCGCGCTCGGCGAGACGGCGCTCGCCGAGCATGCCGAGTGGGCCATGATGCACCGCCAGCGGCCGCTGGAACACGGGCGCATGTGAGGCGCAGGCGAAGACGGAACGGCGCCAACTTCCACATCGGCGCCCGGCGCGCGATCACGCTCCCGGTGCGTTCACGGCGCCGTCCATTTCTTCAGCCACGCATTCACAGTGTCATGCCACAACACGCTGTTGTGCGGCTTCTGCACCCAGTGGCTTTCGTCGGGGAAGCGCAGGAATTCGCTCGGAATCCCGCGGCGCTGCAAGGCCGTGAATGCACCCAGGCCCTGCGACAACGGGATGCGGTAATCGCGATCGGAATGGATCACCAGCATCGGTACGCGCCAATCCTTGACATGGTCGATCGGGTTGAACTTCTCGTAATTTTGCGGATGTTCGTACTGCGTGCCGCCGTGTTCGTGCTCGTCGAACCACAGCTCCTCGGTGGCATACCCCATCATGCGTGAGTCGAACACGCCGTCGTGATCGACGAGGCATTTCCACGGCTGGTTCCAGACGCCGGCGATCCAATACGTCATGTAGCCGCCGTAGCTCGCGCCCGCCGCGCAAGCGTTGTTGCCATCCAGAAACTTGAATTGTTCCAGCGCCGCCGTCCAGCCTTTTTGCAGGTCTTCCAGCGGGCGATCGCCCCAATGCTGGCTGATCGCGTCGGTAAAAGCCTGGCCGTAGCCGGTCGAGCCGTGGAAGTTGACGGTCACCACGGCAAAGCCAGCTCCCGCGTAGGTCTGCGGATTCCAGCGGTAGTGGAACTCGTTGGTCCACGCGCCCTGCGGCCCGCCGTGGATCAGGAACACGACCGGATACTTGTGCCCCGGCTGCGCATCCACCGGCGGCATGACGTAGCCGTGCACGGTGTCGCCATTCCAACCCTTGAACGAATACCACGTCGCCTTGCTGAAGCGGATGTCGGCCAGCTGCGCCGCGTTGAAATGCGTCACTTGCGCCAATTGCTTGCCGCGCGTCGTCAGCGTATACAAATCGGCCGGGTGCGAAAAATCCGCGCGCGCGGCGAGGATGTGATCGCCCTGCACGCCGAACCCGTACACCGTGCCGTCGCCGAGCAAGGGCGTCGCACGGCCGGAGGCGATATCCACGGCGAACAGCGCGTGGTTGCCGTTGTCGTCGGTGGTCGTGAACAAGGTCTTGCCATCGCGCGAGAGCTGCATCGGGCCGGCGGAACGATCCCACTGCGGATCGATCTCGCGGGTCTTTCCACTCGCAAGGTCCAGCGCCATGATACCGAAGCGGTCGGCTTCGAAACCCGGCACCTTCATCGCCAGGTAATACAGCGTCTTGCCATCGTGCGACGGCAACGGATAGCCGTCCCACGCCGGGTTCTCGGCGGTCAGGTTCTTCGGCGCGGCGGAACCGTCGGCAGGAACCGCGTACACATCGAAATTCGTCGACCAGGCTTCGGTCTTGCCGGCGATGCGCACGTCGAAATACACGGTTTTGCCATCGGGCGAAAAAACGTACTCGCTGTTGTCGCCGAACGGCTTGCTCGGCACGTCGCCATCGATGCCTTGCGTGAGCAGCACCGGCTTGGATGCGCCATTCAAGGGCATGATGAACAATTGCCCGCGGCGGTGATCCGACCAGGTATCCCAATGGCGCACGAACAGGCGCGTGTACACCTCGCCCGTGGCCTTGTCCCTGGCGCGCGCGTCGAGCTTGTCACGCGTGCATTGCAGGTCCTTGCAGTCCTCGTACATTTGCGCGGAAAACAGCACGGTCGTGCCGTCCGGGGAGATGCGGAAGTTGTCCACGTCGAGCGGCAAGTGCGTGACCTGCGCCGGCGCGCCGCCGGCGACAGGCAGCGACCAAAGCTGCGTGGAATCCTTCGCCGTGGCGAGGAAGTACAGCGTCTTGCCATCCGGCGAAAACTGCGGCGAATTGGCGCCCAGCGCCTCGTCGGTCACGCGTTGGGATTGCGCACCCTTGCGCGCGAGATCGAGCAGCCACACGCTGGACACGCCCTTGTTCGCCTCCCAGTCGGTGCGGCGCACGGAAAACGCCGCATGCGCGCCGTCGGCGGACAGTTGCGGGTCGGATACGCGCTGCATCATCGCCAGGTCCTTCGCGTTGAACGGATGCGAGGCGGCGGATGCACTCGCGGCAATCGCCAGCGCGGAGAGTACGAATACGGTTTTCATGATGTTTGCTCCAATCAGGCCGCGCGTCCCATGCGCGCTATCCAGCGATACAACACAACGGTGACGGCAATGAAGGCAATGCCGCCGATCCAGATCGACGGCGTGGCGAACGCCTCGCCGACCACGGCCAGCGGCGCAGCATTGCCGGAAAACGCGACGACGGCGGCGATGATAACGCCGAGCAGGCTCTCGCCGACGATCAACCCGGATGCCAGCAGCACGCCGAGCTGCTTGGTCGCTTCCGCCTTCGGCCCGCGTTCGGCGCGGCGGTCGAACCACGCACCGACCAGCGCGCCGACGACGACCATCAACGTGGTCGAGGTCGGCAGGTAGATGCCCAGGCCCACCGCCAGCGGCGGCAGGCGCATCGACTTTCCGGTCATGCCCAGGACTTCGTCGAGCACGATGAGGGCAGCGCCGATGCCGGCGCCAATGGCGATCAGGCTCCAGTCGATGTTGTTGGTGATCACGCCCTGTGCCAGCGCCGAGATCAATCCGGCCTGCGGCGCCGGCAGCGCATGCGCGGGATCGGCGCCCGGCGCGCCAACGAAACCGTAGGCGTGCTGCAACAGGTCGAGCACCGGCGGAATCACCACCGCGCCGGCGATGACGCCGATCACCAGCGCCCACTGCTGCAGCGACGGCGTGGCGTCCACCAGCTGGCCGGTTTTCAGATCCTGCAGGTTGTTGTTGGCGATCGACGCGACCGCAAACACGATCGAGGTGATGAACAGCGCGAACGCGACCAGCGCCTTGCCCGCTTCCGCCGGCACCAGCGACTTGACGAAGAGCACGAGCAACAGCGCGGCGATGATGACAACGAGGATGCCGATGCCCGAAAGCGGGCTGTTGCTCGATCCGATCAATCCCGCCATGTAGCCGCACACCGCGGAAACGAGGAAGCTCAGCACGATCACGAACACGACGCCACCGAAGACCAGCAGGCCGGCGTGGTCGCCGAGCCCCGCGACGCCGGCGAAGTGCCACAGCAGGTAGCCGACCGGCACGAGGCAGGCCAGCGTGATCAAGCCGACCGTGCCGATCGGCATGTCGTGCTCGGTGCGCGGCAGCGTATCGAGTGTGCCGGCCTTGCGCGCGCGCGAGGCGCGCATCGCACCGCTCAAGCCGCTGACGACGGGTTTGACCAGCTTGGCCAGCGTCCAGATCGCCGCCACGCCAATCGTGCCGGCGCCGACGAATCGCACGTAGTGGCTCCACGCCGCCTGCGCCACGTCCGCCGCATCCCCCGCCGCCGGATGCAATGCGGTGAAATGCGGCACCGCCCAGCCCCAGCCGATCAACGCACCGACCAGCATGGCCACGCCCACCCACAAGCCGACCAGATGACCGACCGCGAACAATGCGAATGAAAGGTTGAAGTCGTAGCCGGTGGCGCTCGCTTTGTCGCCGCTGCCAAGGCGGAAATACTGCACGACATCACTGGCAAAAACTTTCGTCTGCACCACGATGTAGAACACCGCTGACACGATCGAACCCCAGACCACCGCCTTCAGGCCCGCACTGCTCGAATCCACCGACTCGGCGGCGTCGCCATGCGCTTGTCCCGCGCCGACCTTGAGCACCTCGGCGCAGGCCACGCCTTCCGGATACGGCAGGTCCGAATCGGTGACGAGTGCCCGGCGCAGCGGGATCGTGTACATCACGCCCAGGATGCCGCCGGTCGCGCAGATGCCGAACGTCACCCAGAACGGAAACCCCGTCCACCAGCCAACGATGATCAGGCCCGGCAGCACGAAGATGATCGACGACAGCGTGCCGGCCGCCGACGCCACCGTCTGCACGATGTTGTTTTCCTGGATCGTCGCGTCGCGCATGGCCTTGAGGATCGCCATCGAGATCACGGCCGCGGGGATCGAGGTCGAGAAGGTCAGCCCCGCCTTCAAGCCGAAGTACACGTTCGCCGCGGTGAACACGATCGTGATGACGATGCCGATCATCAAACCGCGAATGGTGAATTCGGCGCGCGCGGCCGCAGAATCGATGCTGCTCATGGAACCCCCTCCCGGAAATTTTCCGAAGTATGGCAAAGTCCGGAGCCCACGTCAGGGTTTCGAGCCGATCTGCGCGTCCAGGAACGCCACCACTCGCTGCAGGAGGTCGGTACGATTGGCCTCGTCATAGAACCCGTGGCCTTCGGTACGCCGATACAGCCATTCATGCGCGATGTTGCGCTTGAGCAGGGCCGCATGCAGGTTTTCGCCCTGCACTGGCGGCACGCGACGATCCGCGCCGCCGACGATCAGCATGACTTTGGCCTTGAGCCGGTCCAGGTGCGCGATCGGCGAACGATCCCATAGTTCGCCCTGATCTTTTCCCAGTGCCATCTTCAGGTAATTCTCACCAAACTCGGATTGCGGAATGTCGCCGCGCGTATACATCAGGCGCAAATCGTAGACACCCGCGTAGCCGATCGCGCACTTGTACAGGCCCGGCTCCTTGACTGCGCCTTCCAGCGCGGCGTAACCACCGTAGCTGGCGCCGAAAATGCAAAGACGCGCCGGATCGGCGATGCCTTGCGCCACGGCCCAACGCGTGGCATCGGTGATGTCGTCCTGCATCGTGCCGCCCCATTCGCGCAGTCCGGCGCGATAGAACGCGTCGCCATAACCGCCCGAACCGCGGTAATTGATTTGCAGCACCGCGTAGCCGCGGCTGGCCAACGCCTGCACGACGGGATCGAAGTCCCAATGATCGCGGATGCCGTAGGGGCCGCCGTGAACGTACACGACCAGCGGTAACTTCTGCGCCTTGTTCATGCCGGGAGGCCGCGTCAGGTAACCGTGCAACGGCAGACCGTCGCGTGCGGGCAACTCGACCGGTTGCATCGGCGCCATCTGGGCGGCCTTGATCCACGGCCGGCGCGCAAGCAGGAAGCCGAGCTTTTTCGTCTGCGCATCGTAAAGATAGAAAGCGCCAGGGTCGGTATCGCCCTGCACAAGCACGACCGCCTTGCGTCCATCGCGTGTGCTTGAAGTGAAACTCGCATCCTCGCCGGGAAACTGCTGCATCAATGCAGCCAGCAACCTGGCTTCCGGCACGTTGCGGTCGAGCAAGGTCACTGCCGGACGGCTCGGCTCGCTGCGCACCGCGAAAATGTCCTGGTCGTCGAACGTGTATTCGAGTCCGGTCGGCGTCACGCCGGCAACGCTCCACAACGTCGTCAGCTTGCGGGTCGCCAGGTCCCAGCTGCAAATGCCGCCGCATGAAAAATAGACGTGCTTGTCGTCGTGGGCAAACAGCAATGGGGTCAGGTGTTTTCCATCCGTGCTTTCGTCGAAGATCTTTTCCCAGCCGCCGTTGTCGCCGGCACGGTAGTATACTTTTTGCATCTGGTCTGCATCTTCCCCGAACGCAAACCGGATGCGCCCGGCGTGATCGGCCAGAAATTGGGCGTTGCGCAACGGCGAAATCGCCACTGGCGTCTTCACGCCGCTGTACAAGTCGATCTTGTACGCCTTGGGATAGGCACCGAGTGCGCTGTCGCCCGCCGGTCCGGTCAGGCCCGGATCGTTGAGCGGATAGCTTTCGATCAAGGCGTGACGTTCGTCGCCGTCGAGCGGTGCGATCAAGGCGCCAATGGCGTAGTCGCGTCCGGCGTGTTCGATGTGCGTGGCACCGTGCGAGTCACCTGCGCGATAGCCGAACAGGATCTTGCCGTCCGAGCCGTCGCCATTCACGGCATACAGTTCGCCGGTCGATTGCGGCGCCTCCAGCCCACCGATGCGTTCGCCGATCGTGTACATCACGCGTTGTGGTGCGACCCACCAGAAGTCCGTGATGTCCGCGCCGTCGCGCGGCGTGACGTTGACTCCCTTCATGTCGGCCAGATGGATCAGCGCCAGCACCGTTCGGCCATGCACTACCGCAGACGCCGCGAGGTAGCCACCGTCCGGGGAGATTTTCACCTGTCCGTATTGTTCGTGACGGCCAAAATCCGCCAGCGGCGCCGGCGCGGCCCATGCCATTCCCCAAATCAAAAAACTTGCGACCAGGAGCAGGCGCATTCCGGTACTCCAACGACTGGAAAGCCAGGACGATACCAAGGCAGGAACATCGGGACTAGCCCTGCTTTTCCAACACGCGTCCGTAGACGTCCTCCAGCCGCACGATATCGTCCTCGCCAAAATGATCGCCGCACTGCACTTCGATCAGGTGAATGTCCGCGTCCGTCGGATTCTCCTGCTGGGCGGCGTTTCGATCTCACGAGCCGATGACGCTTCAGTCGAACGTGGCCGG
>JAFEFO010000014.1 GCA_018240565.1 Pseudomonadota bacterium
GCAGGAAGCGCTCCTTGACGCTCTCGTCGTTGGACAGCGACTCGGCGAGCACCTTGATGGCGACGTAGCGGTTGAGCGAGGTTTCGTGGCCCTTGTAGACCACGCCCATGCCGCCGCGGCCGAGCTCGGCGATGATGTCATAGTGTCCCAGGCGTTCTTTCATGGCTGGCTCCACGGCCCCCAGGGCCGATTGCTAGGTGGGAAAATACTATCACTGCCGGCTGAACCGGCCCCGTGCAGGACTTGGCGGGCGGCAGGGTGCGCAGTTGGCAACGAATGTGCCAATTGCATCACACTTTGCCGGTTTGTCCCGGTTTCAGCCGCCGTGGACGCCTTCGATCTCGAGCAGCAGTTCACGCCGGCAGATGTCGCCTTCAAGCAGGAGCAAGGGCACGCCCTCGCCCAGGCGGGTGTGCAAGCGGTCGCGGACGATGGGGACATCCTGGGCGTGGCGCACGTAGACTTTCAACAGGCTGGCCGTGTACAGGGGTGCGGTGCTGCCGGACACGGAAAGCAACGTATCGATATTGGCGAGCGTTTCGTCGATTTGCGCGAGCAGGTCATCCGGATGGTGCGAGGCGTGGCCGACGATGGCCGCGGTGCCGGAAATGTACAGTTGTGGCGATGCCGTCGGTGCACGCATCGCGCGCGCAAAGCCCGGCGCGGCCGGACCATATTGGCGCGGATAGCGCCAGGCATTCACCTGGCGCGGATTCTCGATGGCGCATCCGGCTACACGCGCGGCCAGTGCGTAGACCTGAAGCACGCGTTGCCCGTCGCGTACGCCGATCGCGGTGGCGGCCGGATACGCTGAACCGAACATGCCGTTCATGCCGGCCGCGCGGCCGGCGCAGAACTGACGGTAGCGTTCGGTGTCACCCTCGCCGTCATTGATTGCGTCCAGATAGTTCCAGATGCGCAGAAAATGCGGCGTCGGGCTGGCATGCGACCAGCGCGCCAAGCTGGCGTAGGCGTGCCGCGCCGCACCGGCGATGCCGCCATGCGCGGCCTCGTCCACTTCCAGTGCAACGAACGCGTATTCACCGTCGCTGGACCAGGCCAGTTCGCCGTCGCGGCCATGCGTAACATGGCCCGATGTGCGCCAAATTTCCAGCGGTACCGGCGCCGATCCGTGCAAGCGCACGCGCAGCCAGCGTGGATCGGCATGCGCCTGCGGCACGTCGCCAAAACCGATGACGGCCAACGTGCCGGCTTGCGCCAGCGCATCGGTGGTGCGCGCGCCGGAATACTCCACGCGCAGCGGCGCAAGCGGCACGGATGCAGCGGATTCCAGGGCGTGGCTGGGGCGGACGGTCATTGCGGCAATGATACTATGCCCATGCGATCGTTCCTGATCGCGACAGTCACGACGTGGCCGTCCATGACCGCACTTTCCAAAGTATCTTTGATCGGGACACTTACATGATGCGGTCGGGGATGACCGGTTCTGGGGAACTTCACAACGCATGTCTACGCAATCACCTGTCGAACACGAACTGGCCGAATTGATCGTGTCCAGCCTGAACCTGGAACACACCAGCGCGGCGGCAATCGCGCCCGAAGCTCCGCTGTTCGGCGGCGGACTGGGCCTGGATTCCATCGACGCGCTCGAACTGGCATTGGCGATTTCCAAACGCTACGGCTTTGCCTTGCGCTCGGACAATCCCGACAACAAGCGCATCTTCTCCAGCCTGCGCGAATTGAGCGCGCACATCGAGAAGGCGCGCGTGGCCTAGTGGCGCGCCTGCTGATCTGGCTTGGCGTGGCGGCGCTGTCGGCGGCCGCTTTTTTCAGCGGCAGTGCCTGGCTTCGCGGGGCGCTGCCGGCTGCAATCACCGCGCTCATCGCCGGCGTGTTCGCGTACACACTGCGCAGCGGACGCCGGCCCCTGATCGCACGCGCGATCGCGGCCATCGACGGGCCGCACTGGCTGGACGATCCCGCGGTTGCGCGATATGCACGCCGCTTGACGCAAGTCTGGGCCGCGTATCTTGCGTTGCTGGCGCTGGTCGTTGCCGTGCTGGCGCTTGGTGTTCCACGTGATGCCGTTGCCTGGGCGGGCGCGACGCGCATCGGTGCGCTGGGCGTGCCGCTGGCCGTCGCCGCGTTGTTCATCGGCGAGTTCATGCTGCGGCGCTGGTTGCTGCCGCAGGCGCCGCGCCGCGGATTCGTCGAATTCACGCTTGCGCTGGTCCGGCATTGGCCGGCCTTGCTGGTCGATCGTGAAGTCGCGCCGGCCACCGCGATCGACGAGCGCTTGTGCATCGACGCGACGCATCCGGCCTTGCCCGGGCATTTTCCGGGCAATCCCGTGGTGCCCGGCGTCGTCATGCTGGAACGCGTCGCCGCCGCCGTTGAGCGTGCCTTCGGCGCGCGCATGGCCGGTTTGCCGCAGGTGAAGTTCTTGCGTCCACTGCGCCCGGACGACGTCGCCGACCTGCACATCGAGCGCGATGGCGCGGGCGCGCGCTTCACCCTCCGCCACGCCGGCGAAAGCATCGCCACCGGCGCCCTGGAGTTGCTGCCATGAGCGCGCACTGGAGCGAGCGGCGCGAAGGCGGCGGCTGGTTTGCGGTATGGCTGATCCGTGGCATCGGCCTGCACCTTGGGCGTCGCGTCGCACGCGCGCTGCTGTATCCGATCACGCTGTACTTCTATTTCCGGCGCGGCCCGGAACGGCGCGCCTCGCGCGCCTACCTGACGCGCGCGTTCGGTCGTCCCGCGCGCATGCGCGACGTGTTGCGCCACATTCATTGTTATGCGGCAACGATCCTGGATCGCGTGTTCCTGCTCGCACGCGGCACGCGCGATTTCGCCATCGACGTGCATGGCCTGGAGCAACTCGAGGCGCGGATCGCGCAGGGTCGCGGCGTGATCCTGCTCGGCGCGCATGTCGGCAGTTTCGAAGCCTTGCGCGTACTCGCCGAAGCGCGGCCCGAATTGCGCGTGCGCATGCTCATGGATCGCGGCCAGACGCCGGCGATGACGCAACTGCTGCATGCGCTCAATCCGGCCGTGGCGGCAATGGTCATCGATGCCGGCGGCGACGGCAACGACGTCGTGCTCGCCATCCGCGAGGCGACCGCACAAGGCGCCCTGGTCGGCCTGCTCGGCGACCGTGCGCGTTCGGGCGAGGCGACGCGGGCAGTGGATTTCTTCGGTGCGCCCGCGGAGTTTCCGAGCGCACCGCACCTGATCGCCGCCATCCTCGAACTGCCCGTGGTACTGGCCTTTGGCCTGTATCGTGGCGGTAACCGCTACGCTGTCCATTTCGAAGACTTCAGCGCCGGCGCGGCGATTGCGCGCAACGAACGCAACGCGCGCCTGGGCGAGCTGACGCAACGCTATGCCGCGCGTCTGGAATACTACACGCGGCTGGATCCCTACAACTGGTTCAACTTCTATGATTTCTGGCAGCTTCATGCTGATCCTGGCGGCACTGTCCGCGACGGCGCCGCCGCCTGACGCGGCGCAATTGATCGCGCGCCTGAAACGTCCGGTGCCGGCGACTACGGCGTACACCGAGGTGCGCTTCCTGCGCCAGCTCACGCGTCCGCTGGTCCTGCGCGGCGAACTCGAATACGGCGGCGCCGACCGGCTCGGCAAGCGCGTCGATACGCCATATCGGGAAACGACGCAAATAGAAGGTGGCAGCGTCACGCTGACCCGCGGCAATGGCGAGCCGCGGCATTTCGACCTGGACCGCGCGCCGGAACTCAAGACCTTGATGGGCGGTTTCTCGGCCCTGCTTGGCGGCGACGCGGCGACGCTGCAGGCGTTGTATACGATTTCACTTGTGGATAATGCGAATGGGTGGACCCTTAGCCTGGCGCCGCGCGCGGCGGCGCTGGCGAAGCCGCTGCGTGAATTCGTCATCGATGGCGCCGGCGACGAGCCGCGCTGCTTCAGCCTGCGCCAGGCCAATGGCGATGCCAGCGTGATGCTGCTCGGTGCATTGGCTGGTGCGGCGCTGCCGAACCCGCCCACGCCCGCCGCGCTCGCGGCGCTGTGCCACGCCGCGCCATGAGCACGCGCGGCCGCCTCGCTGGAATCGTGCTGTGGTGGCTGCTGCTGGCGCTGGCGGCAATCGGTGTGCAACGCACGTTGGTCGTTGGCAACGACCTGCGCAGCTTCATGCCGCCGCCGCAAAACGCGGATCAGAAAGTGCTGATGGACGAAATCGGCAACGGTGCGGCATCGCGCCTGTTGCTGCTGGCGATTTCCGGCGCGCCGCCGGACGAGCTCGCTGCGCTCAGCCGCGGCCTCGTGCGCGAATTGCGCAGCGATCCCCGCTTCACGCAGGCCTACGCTGGCGAGCAATCCACAACGTCGCTCGATCCGGCCTTGTTGCCCTATCGCTATCTGTTGTCGCCGACGCTCGACCATGCGCAATTGGACGCGGCATTCCTGCGCGAACAACTCGACGAACGCCTGCAGGACCTGGGCTCGCCCGCTGCGGCCGCGCTCGAGGATCTGCTGCCGCGCGATCCGACCCTGGAAACCCTCGCCATCGCACAGCGCTGGGCGCCGCGCCACGCGCCGGCCTTGCGCGACGGCGTCTGGTTCTCGCCGCGCGGCGAAGCGCTGCTCATCGCGGCGACGCGCGCACCCGGGCTCGATGCGGCGGCGCAGGCCGATGCCATCGCCGCCGTGCGCGCGGCGTTCGCCGCCTTGCCGGGTGCGGGCAAGGCAAAGCTCGAGATCAGCGGACCCGGCTATATCGGCGCGCAGGTGGCGGCCAGCACGCGTGCCGAAGCCGAGCGCCTGAGCATTGCCGGCGCAGCGGGATTCGCCGTGTTGCTGTTGATCGCCTATCGCAGCGCGAGCATCCTCGCCCTGGTCGCACTGCCGTTGCTGAGCGGCGCGCTGGCGGGATTGGCGGCGATCATCCTGGTGTTCGGCGGTGCGCACGGCATCACGCTGGCATTCGGCTTCACCCTGCTCGGCGTCGCCCAGGAATATCCGGTGCGCGTATTCAGCCATCGCCGCGCCGGCGTCGATGCGGCGACCAGCGTGCGCGCGGTGTGGCCGCTGCTGCGCCTGGCGATCGTGTCGGCCTGCATCGCGTACCTGGCATTCCTCGCTTCGGGCGTGCCCGGCTTGCAACAACTCGCGGTGTTCACCATCGCCGGATTGCTCGTCGCCGGCGCCGCCACGCGCTGGCTGCTGCCATCACTGCTGCCGCCGCAATTCCGCGACGTTGCCGACTCGCCGTTGCTGGCGCGCATGCAGGCACGACTGGCTGCCATGCCGCGACCACGGGCATTGCCGTGGATTGCGCTGGCGTTCGGACTGCTTGCGTTGTGGCTGGCGCCCGCGCCGCTGTGGCAGAACGATCTGGCCGCACTCGCGCCGGCGCCGCCGGCCGCGCTCGCGCGCGAAGGCGAATTGCGCAATGCGCTTGGCGCGCCGGAGGTGCGCTACCTGCTCGTGCTGCATGCGGACAGCGCCGACGGCGTGTTGCGCCTGTCGGAGCGCATGGCTCCACTCGTGGAAAAGTGGATTGCCACGCATGCCGTCGACGACGTGGAATTGCCCAGCCGCTATCTGCCGAGCAGCGAAACCCAGCGTGCGCGGCAGGCCAGGCTGCCCGACCGCGCGACATTGAACAGCGCGCTCGACGTCGCGTTGCACGATTTGCCGTTCCAGCCCGGGCTGTTCGCGCCCTTCGTCGACGACGTGCAAGCGGCACGCACGCTGCCGTTGCTCACCCCGCACGCCTTCGAACAATCGCCGTTCGGCGCGCGGCTTGCCGCGATGCTCGTCGAGCGCGACGGAGCATGGTATGGACTGGCAACGCTCGATGGCGTGCACGATGCGGCCGGCCTTGCGCAAATCGCCGAACACACCGATGGCGCGGCAAAGTTGCTGGACTTGAAGACCGCTTCCGAAGACCTCGTCGCGCAATACCGCACACGCATCCTGCAGGCACTGGGCGTCGCCTTCGTCCTGCTTGTGCTCGCGGTCGGCGGTGCATTCCGCGACGTCCGCCGCGCCTGGCATGTGCTCGCGCCGATGTCCCTCGCCACCTTGCTCGCGATCGCCGTGTTGCGCGCCTGCGGCGTGCCCTTGAGCCTCTTTCACCTGGTTGCCATCACCCTCGCCGCCGGACTCGGATTGCATTACGCATTGTTCTTCGAGCGTCCCGTCGCCGACGCCGCGGAAGCGCGCCGCACCCTGCACGCCACGCTGGTGTGTGTCATTGCCGCCGTGCTCGTGTTCGGCCTGCTGGCCACGTCCACGGTGCCGGTGCTGCGCGCGATCGGCGCAACCGTCGCGCTCGGCGTGGCCTTCCATTTTGTTCTTTCCACGCAAATGGCGATGCGTCCGGATTCGCGGGCAAGCAATGACCATGCTCGATAGATCGTACTGGCAGGATCTGATCCCGCACCGCGGCGCGATGTGCCTGCTCGATGCGGTGGTGGATTGGAACGACGAGGGCATTTTTGCGCGCAGCCGCTCACATCGCGATCCGGAAAATCCCTTGCGCGCGGATGGCCGGCTGCACGCCGTGAACCTGTGCGAGTACGCTGCGCAGGCGATGGCCGTGCACGGCGGCCTGCTTGCCCGACGCGATGGCAAGACGGCCGCGCCGGGATTGCTCGTGTCCCTGCGCGAGGTGAAACTGCACGTCACGCGCATCGACGATTTGCCCGGTGATCTTGACGTGCATGCACAGCGGCTCATGGCTGGTGCAGATGCGATGCAATACGGCTTTCGCGTCGAACATGCCGGTGTCGTGCTCGCGCAAGGCCGTGCGGCGGTGATGATGAAGGAGAATTGAGTGGACGCGAGTTCGCAATTGCGTCGCGCGCTGGTGACCGGCGGCAGCGGCGATATCGGCGGCGCGATCTGCCGTGCGCTTGCCGCGCAAGGTTGCATCGTGCACGTGCATGCGCATGCCAACGCCGTACGCGCGCAAACGCTTGTCGACGAAATCAAGCGTGCCGGTGGAGCCGCGCAAGCGACCGAATTCGACCTGACCGACGCGAACGCCACGCGCACGGCACTGGATGCAATCCTGCAAGCGGGTGCGATCGATATCCTCGTGCACAACGCCGGCATCCATGACGACGCACCACTGGCCGGCATGAGCGATGCGCAATGGCATCGCGTGATCGACGTGTCGCTGCACGGCTTTTTCCATGTCGCTCAGCCACTGCTGCTGTCGATGGCGCGAGGCAAATTCGGGCGCATCGTGTGCGTGTCGTCGGTGGCCGCGCAGCTGGGCAATCGCGGCCAGGTCAACTATGCGGCGGCGAAGTCTGCGCTACACGGTGCGGTCAAGTCCCTGGCGCGCGAGATGGCCTCGCGCGGGATCACCGCCAATGCGGTGGCGCCCGGCGTGATCGCCGGCAGGCTCGCCGACGCCGCGTTCGACGCGCAAAAGATCCGCGAACTCGTTCCCGCCGGCCGCGCCGGTACGCCGGACGAAGTCGCCGCACTGGTCGCCTTCCTGTGCTCGGATGCGGCAGCCTACGTCAACGGCCAGATCATCGGCGTCAATGGCGGGATGATCTGAGCGTCAGGCGGCACCGTCCGCGCGCAGCGCGTGGAAGGTGTTGCGTCCGGATTCCTTGGCCGTGTAAAGCGCGCGATCGGCGAGATGGGTCAAATCGCGCGCCGACAATTCGCCATTGCAATACGCGATGCCGATGCTCAGCGTGACGTTGACCGTGCTGCCGGTGATCGGAATCGGCCGTGCCATCGCGACCTTCAGGCGCGCGGCGAGCAATTCCGCCGCTTGCGCCACACTGGCGTCGCCGATGAGGATCGCGAATTCGTCACCGCCCAGTCGCGCCAGCACATCGATGTCGTACGCGGCTTCGCGCAGGCGCGTGGCGATGACCTTGAGCACGGTGTCGCCGGCCAGGTGTCCGAGCGTGTCATTGATTTCCTTGAAACGATCCAGGTCGATCATCATCAGCGCGAGCGGATGCGGTGCGCCGTTGCGCCGTGACAGCGCACGCTCGAGCTTCTCGTCGAAATCACGGCGGTTGGAAAGACCGGTGAGCATGTCCGACCGCGCCAGTTCGTTCAGACGCATTTCGACCAGCTTGCGGTGGGTGATGTCGTAGCCGAACAGGTACACGCCGTGCGTGACCGCGTCGGTTCCCGATGCCGGCAGGCAGATGAATTCGTAGACACGGCGCTCGCCGCCGACTTCGATCTCGCGCTCGTAACGGCCGCGCTCGCCGCGCAGCGCCGCGGCAATATGCGGTTGCGCGACGCGATGGCCTTCCTCGCCCATCGCCTCGCGCAGGCTGATGCGCAGCATCTGCGCAGGTGTGATTTCGGAATGCGCGCTGGCCAGCGCGTTGGCGAACACGATGCGCTCGTTCTCGTCCAACTGCACGATCAGGGCCGGCACGCTGTCGGCGATGATCTGCAATTGCAAGCGGCTTTCGGCGAGCGCGCGCTCGGCCGTGAGGCGCGCGGTGACATCGCGCGCGGTGTAGATGATGCTCGGCTGGCCGGTGATCGCGTCCTCGTGCACGCGCCGACCGAGGGCTTCGAGCCACACTTCGCGGCCATCCTTGTGACAGCCGCGGAACGTCGCCACCGCCTCGCCACCTTCGACGAACAGACGCGCCAACGCTTGCTGGATCTGCGGCCGGTCGGCGGGATCGACCATGGCCAGCGGCGGCATCGCCGCGGCTTCCTCGCGCGTCCACCCCAGGATCTCGGTGACCGCGTCGGACATGAACAGGCGTTGGCCATCGGCGCGCAACCACACCACCAGGTCGCGCAGATTGGCGGTCAGCAGGCGCGCCAGCAGCGCGGTGTGCTGCGCCGATCCCAAGGGAAACTCGTCTGCCTGCGTCATGCCCGCACCCTGCCGGATGGGCGAGTATATCGCGGGACGATGCCATTCCATGCGAAAATCGCCAAACGCGCCCGTAGCTCAGCTGGATAGAGCACCAGCCTCCGACGCTGGTGGTCGGGGGTTCGAATCCCTCCGGGCGCGCCAAATCAGCCTTTGCCGTCTGGACGCACGATCAACGCGCCAGAAACAGCTCCCCGATCGCCAGCGCCAGCGGATACGGCTGGAAGTGGTTGCGGTTGGAGAGGATGACCACGCTGACGTGTTGCCGCGGCCAGCGGATGATGACGTTGCGAAAGCCCATGCTTTCGCCGGAATGCCACACCGTGTCGCCGCTGATGCGCCAGCCGAAGCCGTAGTCGGTGTCCGGGTCGTCGAGCGGCTCGTGCGATCCGAACAGTAGTTTGCGCGAGGCGTCGTTGAGCAGGCGGTTGTCGTACAGCGCCGCATCCCAACGCGCGAAGTCGTCGATGTTCGAATAGATGCCGCCGTCGCCGCGGGTGGCGCTGGTGACGCTCTGGTCGGTGCGCGTCCATTTGCCGCCGACTTCGCTGTAGCCGTAGGCGCGATCGCTGATTTGCGGACCACGCGTGTGCTCGTACATCAGCGTGTGGTCCATGTGCAGCGGCGCGAAGATGCGCTGCTGCATGAAGTCGGCGAGATCCATGCCGGACACGCGTTGCGCGATCAGTCCGAGCAGGACGAAGCCGCCGTTGCTGTAGCGATGCGCATTGCCGGGAGTGAAGTACAGCCCGCGCTGGCTGGCGATCATGTGCAACACGTCGTTGTCGTCGATCTGCGCCGTGGCATCGTCCGGCACCAGGTCCTCGTAATCGATCAGGCCGCTGCGGTGGCACAGCAGATCACGGATGGTGATCGCGGCATCGCTGGTTGGCAGTTCCGGCAGGAACTTGCGGATCGAATCATCCAGGTGCAGCTTGCCGTCCTGCTCGAGCAGCAGCACGCTTGCCGCCGTGAATTGCTTGGTCACCGACGCCAGTCGATAGTTCGTCGCTGGCGTGGCCTTGGTGTGTTTTTCCATGTCCGCGAATCCGTAACCGCGCCGGATCACCGCCTTGCCATCCTTGATGACGAGCAGCGCGGCGCCGGGCACGTCGCCGGCGTAACGGCTCATCAGGGAATCCACGTAGTTGTCGCGTTGCGTGTTGGTCATGACGGGGCCTGCCTTTGCGTCAATGCCTGCGACGGCGAGCATCAGCGCGCCGGCCCATGCTAGCGCGGATCCGGGAACGTTCATGGACAATCTCCGCTGCGGGTGAAGGCAAGATCCTCGAAGTCGGTGCTGAAGTCGGCATCGGGATCGACCTTGGCCAGGTGCAGGACTCCGCCGCGTTTTTCCGGCAGGCGCAGCCACGCATCGACATCCACCGCATCGGTGTCCCATTGCACCAGGTAACGATCGCCGACGCGCATGACCTGTCCGGCCACACGCGGCGATTTCACCGACACGAAACGCACGGTAGCGCCCTTTGCGCAGATGCCCACGTCGCCAAACCACGGATCGCGCCACATGCCGAGCTGCGCTTTGAGTTCCGCCGGCGTTGCCGGTTTGCGCGAGGACGTATCCGGAACGTGCGCCGCGTGTTGCTGCTTGTCTGCCTGCTCGAGTTCATCGGCGTAACTGTCCACGCTGCGCGCCTTGGCCGGCGCGGTGAACTGCTTGGTCAGCACTTCGATCAGCACGCTGCGTGCATTGTCGGCATCGGCATTGATCAGGAACACGAAACCGCTCTTGCGGAACGGCAACAGGATGAAGGCCGAATACATGCCCGACAGCGTGCCGGTGTGCGACACCGTCATCTGGCCGTCCACATCGGCGATGCGCCAACCGTAGCCGTAACCGTAGAACAGCGTGCCATCCCATTCGCGGCGACGTTTGGAGATCGGCATCGGCGTGTAGCTTGTCCATTCGCGGCGGCGCTGTTCGGGCGACAACCATTGCAGTTGCTGCGGCGTCGGCGTCAGCCAGTTCAGCGCCCATTTCAGCATGTCGTTCACGCTGCAGCGCACGCCGCCGGCGGCGTCCATGGTCGTGGCCTGCACGATGGGACCACTGGCGGCTTCGAGCGCGTACTTGCCATTGCGCCACACGTTCGGATCAGCGACATTGCCGACGGCCTCGCGATTCCAGGTGCCGATCTGGCAGCGATTCATTTGCATCGGATCGAACACTTCGCGGCGCATCAGTTCCGGATATGGCGCGCCGCCCGCGGCAGCGGCGAGTTCGCCGGCCACGATGTACAGCGTGTTGTCGTAGCCGTAACCGGCGCGGAAACTGTAGGCCGGCTTGAGGTACTGCAAACCCTTGACCACGTCGGCAGGCGTGAACGCGTTCGGTGTCGGCCACAGCATCAAGTCGCCGCCACCTTCGGGCAGGCCGCTGTGATGCACGAGCAGATCGCCCACCTGCATATTCGCCGTGACCCAGGGATCGTGCATGCGAAACGCCGGCAGGTATTTCGTGACCGGATCGTCCCAGCGCAATTTGCCTTGCTGCACCAGGCGCGCGAGCAGGCTCGAGGTCATCGCCTTGGAATTGGACGCGATCTGGAACAGCGTGTCGGCATCCATCGGCTTGCCCGATGCGAGATTGCCGTGCACGCGCGTGTAGACGACCTTGCCATCGTCGATCACGCCGACGGCGATGCCCGGCAGATGGTAGCGCGCGACCACGGCGTCGACGAGGCGATCATAGTCGGCGGGTGCGCCGATAACGGCGGCGGAAGTCGCCAGCGCGATGGTGACGAAGACGGATCTGGCCGGATGTTTCATACGTTCTCCCAATCACGCGCGGGTCGCTCGTCCATGAGCAGGTCATCCAGGCTCTGGCGCCGCCGCACCACGGCATAGCGTCCGCAATCGAGCACTACCTCGGCAGCGAGCGGTCGCGAGTTGAAGGTCGATGCCATCGACGTGCCATACGCACCGGTGGTCATGATCTTGAGCAAATCGCCTGCTTCGCACGTCGGCAACTCGCGTGCACGGGCGAAGATATCGCTGCTCTCGCACACCGGCCCGACGACATCGTACGCCTGCGTGGGGCGCTGTTCGCGCGTCAGCGGCACGATGTCGTGCCAGGCGTCGTACAGGCTCGGTCGCGCGAGGTCGTTCATCGCCGCGTCGACGATGAGAAAGCGCCGTTCCTGCCCCTGCTTGATGCGGATCACGCGCGTCAGCAGCACGCCGGCTTCGGCGACCAGCCAGCGACCGGGTTCGAGCAGGATGCGGCCTTCGAATCCGGCGAGTTCGCGGCGGATGACGCCGACATAGTCCGCGATTGCGACCGGATGATCGTGTCCCGCGCGATAGCACACGCCGAGGCCGCCGCCGACATCGATGCTGCGGATCGCATGTCCGGCCGCGACGAGCTCGCGCCAGAACGCGGCCGTGCGTTGCAGCGCCGCGCGGATCGGGTTGAGACTGAGCATCTGCGAGCCGATGTGCACGTGCAGGCCGTCCAGGCGCACGTGCGTGAGTCGCGCGCTGTCGGCAAACCACTGGCGCGCTTCGTCGATGGCGACGCCGAACTTGTTTTCGGATTTGCCGGTGGAAATCTTCGCGTGCGTGTTGGCATCGACATCCGGATTGATGCGTACGGCCGCATTCACGATCACGTCGCGCGCCGCGGCGAGGCGTTGCAGCGCGTGCAATTCGTCGACCGACTCCACATTGAAACGCGCGATGCCGGCAGCGAGCGCTTGCGCGATTTCGTCTTCACTCTTGCCGACGCCGGAGAACACGATGCGCGAGGCCGGAATGCCGGCGCGCAGCGCACGTTGCATCTCGCCGGCGGAGACGATATCCGCGCCGAATCCGGCATGCGCCATCCATTGCAGGATCGCCAGATTGGCGTTGGCCTTGACCGCATAGCACACCAGCGCATCGAGTTCGCCCAATGCGCCGATCAGGGAGCGAATGCGCTGGCGTATCGCCGTGGCCGAATAGGCATAGCACGGCGTGCCCACGCGCAACGCCAGCGCGTGCAAATCCACGCCGTCAAACAGGGCGTCATCGATACGCATCAATAACCTGCAGCGAGTCCGGCAGGACGCCGGCGGTCGTTGGCACCTTCGCGGCGGCCGGTTTTCGGATCGATCAGGATCGCCTCGTCCGCGCCCATCGCATGCACCTTCGTGAATTTGTAACCCATCGCCTCGAGCCGGCGTCGCGCGTCCGGCGTGAGCATTCCATCCTCGATCCAGACCTCGTCCGGATACCACTGCTGGTGCATGCGCGGCGCGTTCACGGCCTGCTGCACGTTCATGCCGAAATCAATGATATTGATGATGCTTTGCAGGGTGGTGGAGATGATCGTCGCATCGCCGGGGCTGCCGGTGAGCAGGAATGGCTTGCCGTCGCGCAGCACGATCGTCGGCGTCATCGAACTCAAGGGGCGCTTGCCCGGCTCGACCTGGTTGACCTTGCCCTGCACCAGGCCCGCGGCATTCGCCACGCCGGGCTTGGAGGTGAAATCGTCCATTTCATCGTTGAGGAAAAACCCGGTGTCGCCGGCGATCTGGCGCGTGCCGAACAGGAAATTGATCGTGTAGGTCACGGCGACTGCATTGCCGTGACTGTCGATGACGGAGTAATGCGTGGTGTGGTCGCCTTCGGTCGCGCCAAGATTGCCGGTGATTTGTGCCGACGGCGTGGCCTTGTCCGGCAGGATCGTCGCGCGCAGTTTCGCTGCGTGCGCGCTCGAGAGCAGTTGTTCGATCGGATTGCGCACGAACGCCGGATCGCCCAGGTAGGTGTTGCGATCGGCGAACGCGCGGCGCTCGGCTTCGGCGAAAGTGTGCACGGCTTCGACCGAGCCGTATCCCCATTGGGCGAACGGATACGGCGCGATGATCTGCGCGATCTCGCACAAGGTCGTGCCGCCGGAGCTCGGTGGCGGCGCGGAAATGATCGTATGGCCGTGGTACTCGCAGCGTATGGGTTCTTCCCACTGCGCGGTGTAGTCGGCGAAATCGCGCAGCGACAGGATGCCGCCATTGGCATTGCTGGCAGCGACCACGGCGCGTGCAATCGCACCCTTGTAGAACGCATCGCTGCCACCGTTGGCGATCTGCTCCAGCGTATGCGCCAGGTTCTTCTGCACCAGGCGTTCGCCGGCGACAAATGGCTTGCCGTGGTTGAGGAAGATCGCGGCGACATTCGGATGCTTGGCGAAATCCTCCACGCTGTCGTTGAGGATGTTAACGTCGCCCTGCTGCAACACGTAGCCCTCGCTCGCCAGCTTGATCGCCGGCGCGATGACCTGCTTCAGGGTCAGCTTGCCGTACTTTGCCAATGCCGTGTTCAGGCCCATCACGGTGCCGGGCACGCCAACGCCAAGGTAGGAATCGGTGCTGCGGTTGGGCACCACCTCGCCGTGCGCGTCGAGGAACATCCCCGGCGTGGCTTTCGCTGGGGCCTTCTCGCGGAAATTCAAAAACAGGTTTTCGCCACTGGCGAGGTGGATCGTCATGAAGCCGCCGCCGCCGATATTGCCGCAGCACGGATGCACCACGGCTTCGGCAAACCCGACCGCAACCGCGGCGTCGATCGCGTTGCCGCCTTGCTTCAATATTTCGACGCCGGCCTGAGTCGCATAGTGCTGGGCGCTGACCACCATTGCATGCGTGGCGATCACCGGCCGCGCCTTGTCCAGCGCCTCGCGCGTGATGGCGGGCACATGGCTGGCCTTGAGCGGCTGCGGCAGCGGGACATCCTTCGCGCCGGACAATCCGCCAGCAGCGCCGAGCGCCATGGCCAGCGCGTAGCGCGGAAAAAACGATTGCGGCAGGTATCGTGCGGACATCGTCATCGCCTCTTGCTCAACCGCCCCAGAATCCGGGCGCGGGTGGCATGAGCAAGCCGTCGTGCAGGCGCACGCCGCCGGGGTAATCGTTTTCCAGCCACAGCGGTCCGTCCAGATCGACGAACTCGGCGGCGCGCGCGACTTCCAGCGCGGGCGCGATGCCGATCGAGGAGCCGACCATGCAGCCGACCATGATGCGGAAGCCCTGCGCGCGCGCGGCGCGCAACAATCGCCACGCCTCGGTCAGTCCGCCGGTCTTGTCGAGCTTGATGTTGATGGCCTGGTAGCGATCGCGCAGGCGCGGCAGGTCGGCGACGACGTGGCAGGATTCGTCGGCGCAGATCGGCACCGCGCTGGAGAATCCGTGCAAGGCATCGTCCGCATCGGCCGGCAGCGGTTGTTCGAGCAGGCTCACGGCGCAGGCCTTCAGCACCGGCTGCATGTCGCGCAGGATGTCGATGGTCCAGCTTTCGTTCGGATCGACGATCAGGCGCGCGCGCGGCGCGGCGCGGCGCACCGCTTCGATTTGTGCTGCCGGTTCGTTCGCGTCGACCTTGACCTTGATGAGGTTGGCGTCGGCGATGCGCGTGGCAGCAGTTTCCATTTCCCGCACGCTGTCGATGACGACCGTCAACGCGGTGACCAGCGGCGCGAGCGGCGCTTGCGCCAGGCGCGTGTACACCGGGATCGCATCGATGCGCGACTCCAGGTCCCACAAGGCCGCATCCAGCGCATTGCGCGCCGCGCCGGGCGGCAGCCGCGCCTGCAACTCATCGCGGCCCATGCCTGCGCACAAGTCCCTGCACTGCGACTGGATTTCATCGAGCACGCTGGCCACCGATTCGCCGTAGCGAGCATAAGGCACGGATTCGCCGCGCCCGACGAATTCGCCCTGGCGCAATTCGACACTCGCCACGTCCGCCGCGTGCTTGACGCCGCGCGCGATGCGGAACGGCGTGTGCAACGGCAGGCTGCGATGCCGGACCGTCAGTTCGCGCAACATGCCAGCAGGTTGTCCACGATGGCCTCGACACCCATGGCGACCGGATCCGTGCACGGCAGGCCAAGGCGATCGCCGATGTCGCGGCACGCCGCCAGCGCGTCGGCTTGCGCAAGTTCAGCGGTGTTGAGGGCGACACCCACCATCTTGACGTTCGGGTTGGTCAGGCGCGCGGCGACGAGATTCGCCTCGAGGCATTGCACGAGATCGGGCAGCGGATAGTGCGGCAGGCCGCGCATATGCTGGCGCGTCGGTTCATGGCACAGCACCAGCGCGTCGGCCTGCGCGCCGTGCAGCAGGCCCAGCGACACGCCGGCATACGAGGGGTGGAACAGCGAACCCTGGCCTTCGATCAGATCCCAGCCGCCGTCCTCGCGCGCCGGCGAGATCGCCTCGACCGCGCCGGAAATGAAATCGGCGATCACCGCATCGACGGGGATGCCGTCGCCGGCAACGAGAATGCCGGTTTGCCCGGTGGCACGGAAATCCGCCTTGAGGCCACGCGCACGAATGCTGCGCTCGAGCGCGAGCGTCGTGTACATCTTGCCGACCGAGCAATCGGTGCCGACGGTCAAAAGGCGCAATCCGGCGCGCTTGCGGCCATTGCCGACGGCGAGGCGCCGGTTGGGTTCACGCGCGTCGAAGAGGGTGCGGCCGTTGCGCCGCGCAGCGGCAACGATCTGCGCATTGTCACGCAACTTCTGGTGCAGGCCCGACACCACGTTGAGGCCGGCGTCGAGCGCGGCGATGATGTCGGTGATGGTTTCCGGCGCCATCACGCCGCCCGCATTCGCGGTGCCGACGACCATGGAGTCGGCGCCCTTGGCGCGGGCCTGCGCGAAATCCATGTCCGGGAAACCCAGCGTCAGGCGGCAATCCGGATGCCGATGCTGGCCCACGCACCAGTCCGGTCGCCAGTAGGCCAGTCCGCGTGCCGTCTTGATCGCCAGGGCATCGGCGGGCCTGCCCAGGTACAACAGATAAGGCGGTCCCCAGTGGCCGGTGTTGGCCAGATCGCCGTTGTTGAAGTTCAACTGATTGCTCCTCGCACAGCCGGGCGGCCGTCAAAGCACGAATCGAGCATACCCATCGGCACGCGCGAGCGACCAATGAAAAGACCGATAGCTGGCATAACTGGCGGTTGTGGGAAATGTGGTCAGTGTGGCGAAAGCGCTTGCGTCCAGCGACACACGCGACTCGTGCGCCGCAACATGCGTGCGCTTCCGGCAATGTTACGCTGACGCAAAGGGGACAAGAATCCAGCATGCACCTGCGCTACATCGAACTCTTCCACGCCGTGCTGACCACCGGCAGCCTGACCGGGGCGGCGAAGCAGCTGAACATCTCGCAGCCGGCGGCGAGCAAGGCGCTGCAACACGCGGAAAGCCAGCTCGGCTTCGCCCTGTTCAGTCGCGTGCGCGGACGCCTGCAGCCGACGCAGCAGGCATTGTCGATGCGCGACCGCGTCGAGAAAATCATCCACGACATGCATGATCTGAAGCGGCTGACCACGAACATGAGTCAGCCGGCGAGCTATCCCCTGCGGGTGACGTGCACGCCGACGCTGGCACAGGTGCTGCTGCCGTCAGCCATCGTACTGTTGCGCCGTGCGTTCCCGGGGGTGACGGTGGAATTGGCGACGCAGCACTCGGCGGTGATGTGCGAATCGCTGGCGCTGCGCGAAACCGACATCGGCCTGACGCTGCAGGACACCGGCCACCAGACACTGCGCCAGAAGGTGTTGTGCCGCGGGCGGGTGATGGTGATCGCGCCGCCCCGATGGTGGCCGGAATCCGATCTGGCGCAGCCGCTGCCGGTGGGCGCGCTGGCCAACCAGCCGCTGATCGGCATCATGGTGCGCGATGCGCTGGGCAATCAGTTGCACGGCCATCTGGCGCAAGTCGAACCGCCGCCGCGCACCATGGTTGCGGTGCAGACCTATCAACTGGCCCATGCGCTCGTGGCCAAGGGCGAAGGCCTGGCGCTGGTCGATCCGTTCACCGCGCGCTGCGGCGATGCGATGAGCGTGCAGACGCGTCCGCTGAAACCGCATCTGGATGTCGTGCTGTACGCGATGTATCGACCGGACAGTCCGTTGAATCCGGTGCAAAAGCGTTTCCTGGACCTGGTGCGGCAACTGGCGCAGCGGATGTTGACGAACGAATGACGCGGGCATCGGGTCGGCCGGCGCGGATTTTTCATCCATGTGGACGTGATCGAGGGAGTAACCCATGAAGTCGTTGCGCATCCTGCTTGCCGGTTTCGCGCTTGCCGCCACCACGGCGGCGCTGGCTGATGAGATGTCGATCGCCGGCTTCCCGCCTGCGTTGCAACCGGCCGACCTGGTGTTGCGCGACGGCGTCATCGCCACGCTCGATCCGCTGCAACCGCAGGCGCAGGCCATCGCCATCGGCGACGGCCGGATCCTCGCGCTCGGCAGCGATGATGCCATCGCGCACTACATCGGCCAGCGCACGAAAGTGCTCGACCTGCATGGCGCCTTCGTCACGCCCGGCTTCATCGAAGGCCACGGGCATCTGATGCAGACCGGCGAGTCGCTGATGCAGATCAACGTCGGCACGGCCGCGAACTGGGACGGCGTGGTGGCGATGGTCAAGGCGGCCGCTGCCAAAGCCCGGCCCGGCGAATGGATCGTCGGTTTCGGCTGGCTGGAGAGCAAATGGGACCGCGTGCCGCAGCCGAACCTGCAAGGCCTGCCGCTGCCGGCGACGCTCGATGCCGCTTCACCGCGCAATCCGGTGTTGTTGACGACGGCCAGTTTCCACGGTCTCTACGCCAACGCGCTGGCGCTCAAGCTGGCAGGCATCACCGACGCCACGGCGGATCCCGCGGGCGGCACCATCGTGCGCGATGCGCAGGGCCATGCCATCGGCATGCTCAAGGACACCGCAGCCGACCCGGTGTATGCCGCGTACGCGAAATACCTTGCCGGCTTGCCGGCGGCCGAGCAGGCGGCGCGGCGCGCGCAGGAACTGCAACGCGCGGTGCACAATGAAATCAGCAAGGGCATCACCACGTTCGTCGATCAGGGCGCGGACTTCGCCACCATCGACTGGTTGAAGCAGCAAGCCACGCAAGACATCGCGCTGCGGCTGTACGTGAACGTGGATGGCGAGTCGGTCGATTCCATCGACAAACGCCTGGCGCAATATCGCACGATCGGCTATGCGGACAACCACTTCACCGTGCGCGGCATCGGCGAGACCGTTTCCGATGGCGCGCTGGGCACGCGCAGCGCGTGGTTCCTCAAGCCCTACGCCGATGCGCCGGACATCACCGGCAAAAACGTCACGCCGATGGGCGACCTGGAAAAAATGGCGAAGATCGCCGCGCGCGAAGGTTTCCAGATGTCCGTCCACGCGATCGGCGATCGCGCCAACCGCGAGGTGCTGGATCTGTACCAGCGCATCTTCAGCGCCGATCCGGCCGCCCGCGCGCTGCGCTGGCGCATCGAACACGCGCAGCATCTGGATCCCGCCGACATCCCGCGCTTTGCGCAGCTCGGCGTGATTGCCTCGATGCAATCCATCCACGCCTGTTCCGACGCGCCGATGGTCGTTCCGCGCCTGGGCGAGGCGCGCGCGCAAGCCGGCGCCTACGTGTGGAAAACGCTGATCGACAGCGGCGCGATCGTGCTCGACGGCACCGACACGCCGGTGGAAGACACCAATCCGATCCCGGGTTTCTACTGCGGCGTCACCCGCGCCTACGACCACGGCAAAAAGACGTTCTTCCCGACGCAGGCGAAGACGCGCATGCAGGAACTGCGCTCCTACACCTGGAACAATGCCTATGCGATCTACCAGGAAAACGAAATCGGCTCGCTCACGCCGGGCAAGCTCGCCGACATCGTGGTGTTTTCCGGCGACCTGCTGACCTTGCCGGCGCCGGACATTCTGCGCACGCGCGTGCTGTACACGATCATCGGCGGCAAGATCGTCTACGCGCGTGAGGGCGCGGGCAACTGGCGACGCGGCGACCTGTTCGATGCGATGCCGGAGTTCGATCACGCCGAATAGAATCGGGCCGAATGGAACCGGGCCGAATGCAAACCGGCAGCCTAGCCCGCAGTTTCGCGCTGCTTGAGTTCCTGCATGGCGTCGTAGACGCGGTGCCAGAGCGGACCGGGTTTGCCCGTGCCAATGGCGTGCCCGTCGAGTTGCGCGATCGGCATCGCGTCGCGCGTCGAACTCGCGATCCAGATCTCGTCGGCACCCGCCAGTTCATCGCGGGCCACTTCGCGCACGTCCAACGGCAGCCCGAGCGCGGCGAGCACCTCGATGATGATGAGGCGCGTGACGCTCGGCAAGCGTTCGTGGCTTGCCGGTGGCGTGATGATGCGACCGCCCACGGCCACGAACACCGCGCTCGAACTGCCCTCGGCCAGGCGCCCGTCGCGGATCAGGATCGCCTCGTCCGCGCCCTGGTCGCGTGCCTGCATGCGCAGCATCACCGGGCCGAGCAGGGCGATGGATTTGATGTCGCAACGCAGCCAGCGGATGTCATCGAGGGTGACGGCGGCCAGGCCGCGTTCGAGCTGTTCGCGCGCTGCGGGCGCGAGCCGCCAGCAGAATCCGAATACGGTTTGTTGCAGGTCTGCTTGCGGCAGGAAATCGCGGCCGCGGCCAGGGCCGCGCGTGACTTGCAGGTACAGGCCCAGGTCGCCGCCGCCATTGGCTGCGATGAGCTCGTGCACGAGCTCGGTCCAGCGCGAAACCGAATGCGGATTGGCGATTCCCAGCGCGCCCAGTCCGTCCTGCAGGCGCTGCAAGTGCGCCGGCAGGCGCAACGGCCGGCCGTTGCAGCACGGCACGACTTCGTAGATGCCGTCGCCGAACAGGAAGCCACGATCGAAGGGCGAAACACGCGCCGCTTCCGTGGGCAGGAAGGCGCCGTCGAGCAGGCAGATGGGCAGCGCGTCGGCCATGGCGTTCAGTCGTCCGCCAGCACGCCGGCATCGCGCAGGCGCTGGCGCAAGCCGTCGAGTTTGTCGCCGTAGCGCGCGCTGCGCGCGGTGTCGCGGCGAATCGGTTGGCGTACCTGCGCGGCACTCGGCAGGCTCTGCACCGTGCGCGCGGTCTTGTGGAAATCCAGGCATGCCGGGTCGAAGGGCAGGTCGCAGAAATCGAGCAGGCCGCGAATCGCAAATTCCGGATCGGCAACCAGCGCCTCGTAGCGCAGATCGAACACGCGATCCGGGTACTGGTTCTGCCAGAAGCGCGTCAGGTGCAGGAAGTCGATGCAGTACTGCGCCATCTCGTCCAGGTCGCAGGCGAAACCGCTGCGCTCGCTGAAAAGCTGGCGGAAGCACGCCAGGCACGTCTCCACCGGATCGCGGCGCACGATGATCGCGCGCGCCGCCGGCAGCATGGTCAGCGCCGCGCCGACGAGGTACCAGCTCACAAGACTTTTATCGGTGAAGCGCGGCTTGCTTTGGCGCCAGCGCGCGGTGCGCGCGAGGTATTCGCGGCCCAGGCGCTGCCAGTCCTGCGCGCTTGCCTGCGGCACCCACAGCGGAAACGCCGACTGGCGACGCTGGGTTTCCGCATCGATCACCTCGGTCATGTCCTTGATCTCGTTGGCGCCTTCCACGAGCGGGTGCGACGCCAGAATGTGCTCGACCAGGGTCGATCCGGAGCGCGGGATGCTGACGATCAGGATCGCTTCGCGACCCAGTTGCGCATCCAGTGGTGTCGGCAGCGCGTCGGCGAAGACGTGTTCGATCGCTTCGACGCGGCGGTGTTCGCCGGCGGCATCCCAGCGCACGCGCTTGCGCCGTGAGGCGTTCGCCGCGCGAAACATCTCGAATGCCTGCGCGTGTTCCCCTGCGTCTTCCAGTGCCTTGGCACGACTGAAGCTGAGCAGCTCGAAATCGCGTGCGGGCAGGTCGGTGCGCTGCAAGGCGTGCGCAAGGTTCGCCGCGTCCGTCGCATCGAAGCGCACGGTGTTGAGATTGGACAGGCCGAACCAGCCTTCGGCGTTGCCGGGATCGCGGCGCAGCACGTCGCGGTAGCCGGCGATGGCGTCGTCGATCCGGCCCATGCTGGCGAGGATTCGCGCCAACGACAGGCGTGCGGAAACATGCGTGGCGTCGATCGCAATGGCGCGCTGCAATGCGTTGACCGCTTGCGGGGAGTGCGCCTGTCGACCCAGCGCCTCTCCGAGGTTGAACCAGGCCGAAGCGGAGTCGGGCGCGAGTTCGCACGCGCGGCGCAAATGCTGCACCGCTGCGTCCGTGTCGTCCTGTTCGAAAAGTGCGATGCCCAGGCACACGTGCATGTCCGCATCCGCAGGCCATACCGCGAGCACGCGGCGAAAGCAATCGATGGCTTGGGCATGCTTGCCGTTGCGTTGCCTTGCCATGCCGAGCAGACGCAGTGCATCCGGTTCGTCCGGTGCCAGTGCCAGCACGTTGGCAAGCGAATGTTCCACGGCATCGAACTGACGTTGCGTCCATTCCTTGCGCGCACGTGCGAGCATGCGCGCCGCCAACGGAGAAAGTGTCGGTCGTTTCGAATGTTGCGCAGGTGGCGCAGGGGTCGGTGAAGTCATGTCGTTACGCGTCGTGGTCGATCCTGCGGCAGGCTACACAACCGGCACGCCCGTCGCAAAAAAAACCGCCGGGCTCGCACCCGGCGGGAGACTCGACTCCGAATCGTTCAAAAATCGTAGGACACCGACAGACGCACGCTGCGCGGCGGCAGGGTGTCCTGCACTTGGCCGAAGTTGGGGTTCGGGCTGCTGGTCGAACCGAAAAAGTCGTTGTAGAAAAGCGGCGTCTGCTGGTTGAATATGTTGAACACCGCCAAGTTGAAGTCGAGCTTCTTGTCGGCCCAATCGGGTTTGTAGTCGACGTTGACGTCCACCTGATGGGTCCACGGCAGGCGGCCCAGCGATCCCGGCGGAGCGGGTACGCCGCCGCACCAGTAATAGGTACGCGAACCGTGCAGGCGGATCTGGTCCGGGCCGTAGGCGCCGCGGCACAGGCGCGGCGTACCCGACGCGATGTACATGTTGGCGCCGAGCGTCCATTCGTGAGTGAGGGCATAGGCGCCAAACAGCTTGATCTGGTGACGGCGGTCGTTCGGCAGGATGCCGTTGGAAAACTCCATGCGCTCCGGGAAATCCCACGCGGTGGTGAGCGACTCGTAGGAACCGCTTTGCTGCGAGTAGGTGCTGACCGGACCTTCGGAATTGCCCCAGGTCTTGGAAATCACGTAGTCGACCTTGGCGAACCATTTGCCGTCCCAGGCGTGTTCCAGCGACAGATCCAGCGAGAGGTAACGGCGCTTCGGACCCATCGTGAAACCCTGGTCCTGCATCGTGAAATTGACCGGTACCAGCGTGCCATCGGGCTTCCTCATCAGGATCTTGTTGGTTTCGCCCGGGTTGATCATGATCAGGCTTTGCGCCCAATCGGTGCAGGTTTCCTCCGTCATCCAGGCATAGCCTTGCGCGCGGCCGGCGGCGCATTCGTTCTGGATCGCATCGTAGTCGTCGATGATGCGGCGCATGCGCTGGAACGTGCCGGTGGCGCCGAACACCCAGTCGGTATTGAGCATATGGAACTGTTGCTGCATGCCGACGACGTAGTTGTCGGAGAACTGGGCCTTGATGTTCTGCGCGGCCGAGATGCGCGGATCCTTGGGCTGGCCGTATTCGCTGTCGATGGATACGCCTGTTGCCGGATTTTGCGGCAGCGGCGTGAACCCGATCGGCTCGCCGGTAACCGGGTCGATGCCGGTGTAGGTGCCGTAGATGCCGGCATTCGTCACCGGTGAGGCGATGGACAGCGCCAGCTGCAAGGGCAACGCGAGGTAGTAGCGGCCGGCATTGCCGAATACCTTCAGGCTGGAATCGCCGTGCACATCCCAGCTGAAGCCCAGGCGCGGTGCCCATTGTGGTTTGGTTTCGCTGATGTACGGCACGCCCGAACCGTCATAGTTGACGAAACGGTCGTCGCGCAGGCCCAGGTTCAGCACCATGTTGGGCGTCAGTTGCCAGTTGTCGACCACGTACGCGGCGCGCTGGGCGACGCGCACGCTGGCGACGCTCAAATCGGTATGCTTTTGCACGTAGTAGCAGGTATCGCCGTCGCACTGCGTGGACGGACCCACGTAGGGCGGCACATTCGGGTTGCCGGCAAAGATCGGTTGGCCGTTGTCGACCTGGCCGTAGATCCACTGATAGCCAGGCCCGGGATTCTTGCTGCCGTCGTTGAGGTCGTACGAATTGATGTTGTCGATGCCGATCTGGAAATCGTGCGTGCGCCACTTGTAGTCGAAGCTCAGGCGATAGTTCGTGATCGATTCGCGGTGCGCGGGATTGGAAATGGACGAATTGCCCTGCGCGTTGGAAACGCAGCTGTTTCCCGGCGGCAGGAACGCCGGATCCTGGTACGAACAACTGGAGATATGCGGCAGCGATGGATCGTAGCCGGGAAACGCGGGCTGGTTGGTGAAATACTCGCCATGCATCTTGCCGAGCATGGCGTTCAGGGTCAGGTTGTCGGTGAGGTAGGAAGCGTAGTTCGCCACCCAGGTGCGGAAGCTGGTCTTGGACGTCTGGCCCAACCCGGCGAAATCGCCGGTCTGCAGGGTGTCGTAGTCGAAATTGTTGTTGGACGACCAGACCTTGTTCTGGCTTTGCAGGCCGGTAATGCTCAGCACATTGCTGTCGTTGATGTTCCAGTTCACCTTGGCGTAGATCTTGGGCTGGTGCACCGTGTAGTGGTTCACCAGCGGGGTGTCGATGGCGCCAAGGCTGGTGCCGTGCGAGTTGTCCTGCTCGACGGCGAGGAAGAAGAACAACTCGTCCTTGATGATCGGTCCGCTGACGTAGGCGTCATAGATCGTTTCTGCGGAACGGTTGAGCTTGCGGTAGTGCTGGATGTCGCCGGGCATCTCGCCGGGGTCGGTGGCCAATGGATTGGCAAAATAGTAGTTGACGGGGTCCGAACGCAGGCTCGCGGGCTGCCACAGGACGCGCGCACCGAAGTGCCAATCGTTGGAGCCACTCTTGCCGATCTGGTTGATCACGCCACCGATGGAGCGGCCATATTCGGCGCCGTAGCCGCTGATGAAGGTCTGCTGTTGTTCGATCGCGCCGTACGGCAGCGTGATGCCGCCCTGGTTGTTGAGCAGCTCGGTGGTGTTCATGCCGTCGAGGTAGTAGCCATTTTCCGCCGTCGAGGCGCCGCCGAATACATTGATCGGGGTGCCGAGCGGACCACCGACGAGTTCCGGCGAACCCATGTTGACGCCCGGCGCCAGCATGGCGATGTTTTCTGCCGTGCGCTGCAGCGGCAGTTGCTGCAACTGTTTGGCCGTGATCGTGGTCACCTGGTTGGTGGTGGTCACGTCGATCGCCGGCGCGTTGGCGGTGACCTTGACTTCCGTCAGTGCGGTCGCGTTCGCCGCGGTGGTGGCGAAATCCACGGCGACGGCGCCGGCGGCCACGGGGCTGATCCCGGTTCGCGACTGCACGACTTTGCCGTCGCGCATCAGCGACACGGTGTAGGTGCCGACGGGCAGCGTGATCGAATATTTTCCTGAGGCATCGACCGAGATGGTGCGGTTGAAGCCCGCGCCGCCGGTGATCTGGATGGTCTCGCCCGGCCCGGCCGGAACCGTGCCGTAGATCGTGCCGGTGGTCGCCTGGCCGAAAGCGATTCCACTCATGCCCATGGCGGCCGCGCCGATGGCCAGCGCCAAGGCCTTGCGGCGAAATACGTTATTGCGGTGCGACGTGCGCCGTGCCGTGCTCTTCATGGTGCCTACCCCCAATGCCTGGATGTCGGTAAATCGGATCAGGCGCAGCGGGCGCCCGTTTGATCGCGCAGGAATTGCCTTGGCTCCGCGATTGCGACCGCAACATGTCACACGCGCAGCACGCCGCCGAGCATACTCAGCGGCCCGCGCCCATCACTAATGAAAAGACCGACATCCGGCATAGCTGCGGGTTATGGCTTGCGCCGCCCGATCGCCTCGCGCGGTGCCTGCAAAACCGCCATCTGCCGCGTAATCGTGCGGAATTGCCAGTGTGCGTTGCTCACCGGCGTGGCGCGACCCGGCCTTCTGCGCAGGCTCGCGGCGAACATGTACGATGAAGGCATGAATCAAGAATCCACAAACGCACCGCGCGAACTGCCGCGCAAACTGGGCCTTGTCACCGGCATCGCCGTGGTCGTGGGCATCATGATCGGCAGCGGCATTTTCCGCGTGCCATCGGGCATCGCCGCGGATACCGGCAACCTGACCGGCATCGCGCTGGTGTGGATATTGGGCGGCATCGTTGCCCTGTTCGGCGCGCTGTCGATCGCCGAACTTGCCACCATGTATCCCGCGGCCGGCGGGCCGTATGTCTATTTGCGCGAAGCCTACGGCCGGCCGCTCGCCTTCCTGTTCGGCTGGATGTGGTTGTTGACCACGCCCATTTCGTGGGCGGCGCAGAGCCTGATGTTCGCCGAATACCTGGGCTTCTTCGTACCGATCCCGGTGCCCGTCCAGCATGCGATCGCCGCGGTGCTGATCATCGTGGTCGCGTTCGCCAACGTGCGTTCGGTGAAACTGGGCGCCGCGATCCAGAACATCTCCGCCAGTGCGAAAGTGCTGGCGATCGTGGGCCTGTCGGCCGCGATCTTTTTCCTCGCGCCCGGCGGCGAGCACAACCCGCTCAATGCCGAATCCATGGGCGTGGCCAACTGGTCGGGCATCGGCATAGGACTGATCGCGGCGTTGTGGGCCTACGACGGCTGGCAGAACCTGACCACCATTTCCGGCGAAGTGAAGAATCCGCAGCGCAACCTGCCACTGGCCCTGGTCGGCGGCGTGCTGGTGGTGATGGCGGTGTACCTGCTCATCAATGCCGCCTACGTGCGTGCGCTGCCGGTGCCGGACCTGGCCGCATCGAAATCCGTCGCCACCGACGCGGCGACCGTGGTGATGGGGCGTGCCGGCGCTTCGCTGATCGGGGCGCTGGTGATGTTGTCGGTGTTCGGCACCCTGAACGGCAGCATCCTGTCCAGCCCACGCGTGTTCTTCGCCATGGCCGAGGATGGCCTGTTCTTCCGCACCGTCGGCCGTGTGCATCCGAAGTTCGAAACGCCCTATGTCGCGATCGGCTTCATCGTCGTGATCGCGGTGGTCTACGTGTTGCTGCGCGACTTCATGCAGCTGGCCGAAGGCTATGTGCTCGGCGTGTGGCCGTTCCTCGCGCTGTGCGCGATCGGCGTTTTCATCCTGCGCCGCAAACGCCCCGATTTTCCGCGCGCGTACCGCACTTTCGGTTACCCGGTGGTTCCGGCGCTGTTCGCGCTCGCCACCTTTGTCGTGGTCGCCAATGCGCTGTACGCGCAGTTCTGGTCCACCATTGCCAGCATCCTGATCACGCTGGCCGGCCTGCCGCTGTACTACCTGTGGATGCGCTGGCAACGCCACGCGCCACCTGTTGCATGATGGGATGGTCGGAATTCTGCGCCGGTCGGCGCGCGCATCGCCCGGAGGAAAACATGAATCGACTGGCACTGCTGCTTGGCATCCTTGCATTGGCGCTTGCGGCGCCCGTGATGGCGGACGAATCCGCGCCGGTGAAACCCGGGACGGTCGCATTGACCGTCAGCCTGCCGAACCCGGGCCAGAAGCTGCTGTTCGTGGACGAAGTCATGCCGGTCACGCCCGGACCCCTGACCTTGCTCTACCCGAAGTGGATTCCCGGCGATCACTCGCCGGATGGTCCGATCGACGCGATGATGGGCCTGCAGGTCTCGGCGGGCGGCAAGCGCATCGCGTGGCGGCGCGACGACGATGACATGTTCGCGTTCCACCTCACGGTGCCCGCGGGCGTGGATCGCATCGACATCCGCTTCCAGTTCCCGGCCCGCGACCGCGCCACGGTGAATCTGCTCGATCTGACCTGGGACCACGTCGCGCTGTATCGCGCGGGCTATCCGACCAAGGATCAAATGTTCGAGCCGGCGCTGGTCATTCCCGCGGATTGGCAACATGCCAGCGCCCTGAAGACGCAAAAGCGCGACGGCGGGCGCATCACATTCGCGCCGGTGCCGTTCAACACGCTCGTCGATTCGCCGGTGATCGCCGGCAAATTCTTCCGCGAGATCGACCTCACGCCCGCGGGATCGTCCGTGCATCGCTACCTGGACATGGTCGGCGACACGGCGGACAGCCTGAAGATTTCCGCTGCGCAAACCGCCGGCTTCCGCCACCTGATCGAGCAGGCACAGGCGCTGTTCGCCTCGCACCACTACGAGGACTACCACCTGCTGTTGACGATGAGCGACCACACCTCGGTCGGCGGCCTGGAACACCACCAGTCGAGCGACGATCGCGCACGCAGCGGCGCCAAACTTTTCGCCGATGCCGACCATTTCATGCTCGACGGCTCGCTGTTGCCGCACGAATACACGCATTCGTGGAACGGCAAGTTCATGCGCCCGGCCGGGCTATGGCAACCCGACTTCGAACATCCCCAACGCGGCGAACTGCTGTGGGTGTACGAGGGGCTCACCGTCTACCTCGGCGACATGCTGACGGTGCGCAGCGGCTTGTGGTCGCCGCAGACCTGGCGCGACGTCGTCGCCTATCGCGCGGCGGCGATGACGCATCGCACCGGCCGCGCGTGGCGGCCGTTGATCGACACCACGCGCGCCGCACAGATCGTCTATGGTTCGAGCGAGGCCTGGTCGAACTGGCGCCGGCAGACGGATTTCTATCGCGAAGGACAACTGTTGTGGTTCGCGGTCGACATGAAGATCCGCGAGTTGAGCGGCGACAAACGCAGCGTCGACGATTTCGCACGCCGCTTCTTCAGCGTCGACGACGGCAGCTTCGTCACCCGCACCTACACTGACGACGATGTCATCAAGGGCCTGGATGCAGTGCAAGCCTACGACTGGAAGGCCTTCTTCGATCAATGGCTCGAGGGCGTCGGCGATGAGGTGCCATTGCTGTCCGGCATCGATGCCAGCGGCTGGCGCCTGGTCTACACCGACAAGCTCAACAGTTACCAGAACGCGCTGGAGAACGTCGGCATGGGCGAGCTCGAGGGCAAGGGCGTCAACGAGATGTTCTCGCTCGGCCTGTTCTTGGACAAGGCCGGCAAGATCGAAGATGTCCTGTGGGAGGGCCCGGCATTCAAGGCCGGACTCGCGCCGGGCATGAAACTGGTCTCGGTCAATGGCCGCACCTACAGCACCGTAGTGCTCCGCGAGGAAATCGTAAAAGCGCAACACAGCAGGAAGCCGCTGCAGGTCAGTGCGCAAGGCGATGGTGTCACCGCCACGCATGCCGTTTCCTATTTTGACGGGCTGCGTTACCCGCACCTGGTCCGCGTGCAGGACAAGCGCGACTACCAGGAACGCATCCTCGCACCCATGGCGCCGGAGCATCGCCCATGAACCTGGCGCGCCTGGCCACGGCGGCGGTGCTTTCCATCGCGCTGTCGGCGGGCGTCGTAGCCGCGGGCATACCGCCTGCGGTCGAAGGCAATGGCGCCGTGGCCGCGGTCGTGGATCTGGTGAGCGCCGGGCAGTTCCAGGCCGCCGCTGCGCGCATCGATGTCGCACTGAAACAGCAAGGATTGCCTGCGGACGAACGCGCCGCATTCGAGTTCCAGCGCGAGCGCATGCGGCGCATGCGCCGTGACTTCAGCCTCGATGCGGACGCGGCGCAAGCGCAGTTGCGCAAGCAGATTCCCGATCTCACCGACGTCGAGTTCGCCCAATGGGACGCGCAGGGCCTGTTCGAACACATGGCTATCGACGGCGAGCGCGTGTATTTGCAAAGCGCACCCGCCACGGTGTTCCGCCTGAGCGCGCAGGCGCGTGCGCGAAGCACGAAGAAGGCGACCTATCTGGACAGTGGCTTGCCCGAGTCAGGAGCCGAACGTTATTTCGAGTTTGATCGCAAGGTGATCGAGGCGGCGCGGGCGACGGGCCATGCCAACGTGTTGCCGCAACGCGTGCGGGTGACGCAGAGCGTGACCGTTGCTGCCGATGCCGTGCCCGCGGGCAAGCTGATTCACGCGTGGATTCCGTATCCGCGCGCGATCCGCGATCGGCAGCAGGATATCCGCTATATTGCCAGCGTGCCGAGCGCGCATCGCCTCGCGCCGGAATCGACAATGCAACGCACGGTGTTCCTCGAACAACCGGCGCGCGCGGGTAAACCGACGATTTTTTCCGTCACCTATGAAGTCACGCTTTACGCGCAGTACCACGCGATCGATGCGGACAAGGTGACGCCGGCACAGATCACACCCGAGCTGGCGCCGTTCGTGGCCGAGCGCGCGCCGCACATCGTGTTCACCCAGCCGCTGCGCGTGTTTTCGCGGCAAGTCGTGGGCGAGGAAACCAATCCGTATCGCATCGCGCAGAAGATCTATGCCGCGGTGGATGAAATTCCGTGGGCTTCCGCGCGCGAGTATTCCACCATTCCCGACCTGAGCGACTACACGTTGCGCGCCGGTCACGGTGATTGCGGCGAACAGACCCTGCTGCTGATCGCCTTGATGCGCATGAACGGCATCCCGGCGCGTTGGCAGTCCGGCTGGACGTTCAGCGATGGCGACCACGAGGACATCCACGACTGGGCGCAGATTTACCTGGCGCCGTATGGCTGGGTACCGGTCGACGTCACGTATGGCCGCATTGCATCCGACGACCCCGCGCTGCACTGGTTCTATCTCGGCGGCATCGATGACTTCCGCATTGCCTTCAATGATGATTTTTCGCAGGAATTCGATCCGCCCAAGCAACACTTCCGCTCCGACACCGTGGATTCGCAACGCGGCGAAGTCGAATGGGACGGTGGCAACCTGTACTACGACAAATGGGATTCCGACTTCAAATGGAAGATCCTGTCGCCGGCGGGCAAGCGATGATGGCGCGCGCGTCCGGGCCGGTTTGGAGGTGTTGCATTGCGCTCGCGCTGCTGCTGGGCGGTTGCGCGTCCGCGCCACCGCGCAATCCGATCGCGCAGTGGGTGCCGTCGCCCAACTTCGACGCGCGTGAACCCACCCTGATCGTGCTGCATTTCACCCAGGAAGCCAACGCGCAAACGGCGTTGAACACCTTGCGCACGAAGAACTCCGGCGGCCCGGTCAGTGCGCACTACCTGGTGGCGAAAGACGGCACGATCTACCAGCTCGTCGCCGACGGCGAGCGCGCCTGGCAGGCGGGTCCGTCGTTCTGGGCCGGGGCGGGCGACGTCAATTCGCGCTCCATCGGCATCGAAATCGACAACCGCGGCAACGAAGCCTTCGCCCAGCCGCAGATCGATGCCTTGTTGAAACTGCTGGCCGACCTGACCACGCGTTACCCCATCCGCCGCTTCAACATCATCGGCCATGCCGATGTCGCGGTGACGCGCCGCGCCGATCCGGGCGTGTGGTTTCCTTGGGGCGAACTTGCCGCCCACGGTTTCGGATTGTGGCCCGATGCGGATCCCCTGCCCGACCCGCCGGCGGGGTTCGATCCGATGCTTGCCCTGCGCCTGATCGGCTACGCGGTGACCGATCCGACCGCGGCGATCGTCGCCTGGCACCGGCATTTCCGCGCCAACGATGCCGCGCAACTGGATGCGACCGACCTGCGCATCCTGTGGAACCTGCAAGGCAAGCTGCTGCGGCAAGGCGTGGATCCGCCGCCGCCGCCGCCGACCTACCAGCAGCTCAAGGACTTGCAGCCGGGCACGCCCTGACGCCGGCGACTACGCGGCGCATCAGTTCATCACTTGGGTTGCGGCCGTATCGTTTGCCGCGCAAGCGGGTACACTTTCCATCGGGGATGCAAACACATTGCCGGGAGACCGTTGCGCCTGCGGGTGCAGCGGTCGTGCCTTTTCCACCGGCGTCGTGACGGGACCGGGCTGAGCATGGGGAGCAACACAACAACGCGAGACGGACGCACGGACATGACGCAGTGGCTGCGTGGCGAGACCCCATTGCGCTGGCGCGATTTCGCCTACGCCGCACTGATCATCGTGCTGGCATCGACGTTCGGTTTCTATGTCGTGCTGCCCTTGTGGCCGAGCAAGTTGCCGCTGATGTTCTTCGCGGCCGTGCTCATTTCCGGCTATCGCCTCGGCATGTGGCCGGCGATTTTCGCCGCGATCCTGGCCTTTCTCTCGTTCAACTTCTTTTTCGAAGAGCCGCGTTTTACCCTGACCTTCGAAGCCGAGGACCTGTTCGCGCTGGCCACGTTCCTTGTCGGCGCGTTGCTGGTCGGCGGATTGACCGGGCGACTGAGCGACCATGCCCGCCAACTCAAGCGCGCGTTGGCGGCCACGACCCTGCTGTTCGAGGCGAGCCGCGATCTGGCAACCACGGTTGACCCGAAAAGCGCGGCCGAACGCGTGGTGACGTGCCTGGAGGCCAATGGCTGCCGCGCCGCGATCTGGCTGGTCGAAAATGGCGTGTATGCGCTGCGCGCCGCATCGGCACGGGCGCCGACGGCGGAGGCCGGCATCGATGCGCAGGAAGCATCCCATGACACGAGCGACGAGATCACCGGCGAACGTGGCGTGCTGCATCTGGCCAGCGGCGGGCGCAACGTCGGCATTGCCGTGGTGTGGCCGCGGCGCAAGACGGCGTTGCCGGACGCGCGCTGGATGCGCGCCCTGCTCGATTCGGCCGCCGTGGCGATCGATCGCGCGCGCCTGATCGCCGAAATCGCCGACGCGCGGATCGTCGCGGAAAAGGAAGGCCTGCGCACGGCGTTGCTGTCGTCGCTGTCGCACGACCTGCGCACGCCGTTGTCGACGATCCTCGCCTCGGCGACATCGCTGCTCGAATACGACGAAAAATTCGACAGCGCCACGCGCCGCGATCTGCTCAGCGCGATCCAGGACGAATCCGAACGCCTGAACCGGTACCTGGCGAACCTGCTGGAGATGACGCGGCTGGAGTCCGGTGCACTGCAGGTCAACCGTTACTTGACCGACCCGCGTGAATCGGTGTCGGCCGCGTTGCGGCGCCTGCAACGTCGGCTGGCGCGGCGCCAGGTGGTCCGCGAGTTTCCCGCGGAATGCGAGCAGGTCAATGTGGATCCGGTATTGCTGGAGCAGGCCCTGGTGAATGTCATCGAAAATACCGTTGCGCACACCGCGGACGATGCGCGCATCCTGGCGCGGGTGGAAAACGTCGCCGGTCGCGTGCGCCTGGCCGTGGAAGACGACGGCAAGGGCATTGCACCGGCCGACCTTCCGCATGTGTTCGACAAGTTCTTCCGTGGCGGCGGCGATCGCCGGCGCGGCTCCGGCATCGGCCTTGGACTGGCCGTGACGCGCGGCCTGGTCGAAGCCTTTGGCGGCGGCATCCGCGCGATCAGTCCGGCACGCGACGGCCACGGCGCGCGCTTCGAGATCGACCTGCCCGCACACGGCATCCTGGAGACCAGCGAATGAGCCCGACCACCGCGCGCGTGATGATTGTCGATGACGAGGCGCCGATCGTGCGCGTGCTCAAGCCCTCGCTCGTGGCCGCCGGCTACGAAGTGGCCGAAGCCGGCGACGGGCGCGAGGCCCTGGCCCAGGTCGCGCAGCAGACGCCGGATGCGATCGTGCTCGATCTCGGCCTTCCCGACATGGACGGCAAGGAAGTGATCCAGGCCCTGCGCAAGTGGACGCAGGTGCCGATCATCGTCTTGTCCGCGCGCGAAGCCGAAAACGAGCGCATCGCCGCGCTCGACACCGGCGCGGACGACTACGTGGTCAAGCCGTTCCATACCGGCGAGCTGCTCGCGCGCGTGCGCGCGGCGCTGCGCCATCGGCAAAGCCGCACCGAGTCGACCGGCTATTCCGGCAAGGGCCTGGAGATCGATTTCGAGCTGCGCCGCGTGGCCGTCGGCGGCCGCGGCGTGCGCCTGACGCGCAAGGAATACGACCTGCTGTGCACGCTGGCACGGCATGCCGGGCAAGTGGTCACGCACAAGCAACTGCTCGCCGCGGCCTGGCGCGGCACCGTCACCGACACGCAATTCGTGCGGGTGTACATCGGCCAGTTGCGGCAGAAGATCGAACGCGATCCGAGCAATCCGGACCTGATCCTCACCGAGGCCGGCATCGGCTACCGGCTGGCGGCGGATTGAGCCGCTGCGCCTTATAAAAATCCTACGCTCACGTTAAGGCCCAAAGCTGCCTAAAGTTCCGCGCGCCTTCCGCCGCGTCGCGGGAAACGACGTACAGGAAGCGCGCAAGCATCGCGCAGCAGCTTTTGCAGCCCCAGGGACGAAGCGTCGCCGACGCCGGTTGTGAGAGTCGTCGAAACTTCTTCATTGGGGAAATCCATGGTATTCGCATTCCGCTCACGCCGGCTCGCCGCTGCGACCGCGTTGGCATTGTTCGCAACCTCGGCATTGGCTGCCGCACCGATTCCGCAGAACCTGGGTCCGGGCCTGGACAAGCTCGTCGAGAGCCACGCGATCGTCGCAAAGGATCCCAAGCGCGCCATCTACGGCGGCTACGCGACGGAAGAAGCGCAGAACTTCTCGACCCTGGCGATCACCGACGAAGCCAACGCGCGCGTGCTGGTGGACATCGTCCCGCGCCATGGCGGCAGCCTGGATGCGCTTGCGCACACGCTGCAAAGCGCCATTCCCACCTTCGAGGTCAAGGCGGTCGACAAGGCCTATCGCGGTACCGGCGTGATCGAGGCGTATGTCGCCGTCGACGACGCTGCGGCCATCGCCACCAGCCGCGACGTGCGCGCCGTGTTCCTCGCGCTCAAGCCCTACACGCGCCGGATGAATCAGCCGGTGCAGATGCCCAGCGTGCAGTCCGGCGACCACCTGCTCAAGATCGGCACCGCGTTCGACCAGGGCGTGATCCAGCATCGCGTCGATCGCGTCAACCAGCTTTACAACCCCAGCGCGCCGGTCAACTACGACGGCAGCGGCATCTCGGTCGGCATCCTGTCCGACAGTTACGACACACGCTCGGCTTCGCCGCACGCAAGCACGGCAGTGACCAATTTCGATCTTCCGGGTGCAGCGAACAATCCGTGGAATACGCAACCCGTGGTCGTGCTGCAGGATGATCCGGGCGGCACCGACGAAGGCCGCGGCATGACCGAGATCGTCTACAAGATGGCGCCGAAGGCGCGCCTTGCCTTTGCCACGGCCAACACCGGCGAAGTCGGCTTCGCCAACAACATCCGCGCGCTGGCTGCATTGCCGGGATACGCGTATGGCCCCTCGACTCAACAAGGTTTCAAGGCCGACGTGATCGCCGACGACGTCGGCTATTACGACGAACCCTGGTATCAGGACGGCATCATCGGCAACGGCATCGACGACGTCGCCGCCGCCGGCGTTTCGTACTTCTCGTCCGCGGCCAACGATATCGGCATCAACGGCTACGAATCGGTACTGCGCATCGTGCCGAATGGCAGTGGCCTCATTGCCGCGACCAACAGCGCACTGGTTGGCACCAACATCAACCTGGCCAATGTGCCGGCGAACCTGTACGCCGGCGGTTTCCACAATTTCAATCCCAATCCCGGCCAGCAGGACGTGGCGCAGCTGGTCAACGTCAGCGGTACGCAGGTCGTGACGATGCAATGGGACGATCCCTACGACCAGCACGATCTGGTTCCCGATCAACCGCCCATTTACTCGGCCACCGGCACGATCTCGAATGCGAATCCGTCCGCCACGTTCGACCAGAACAGCACGCCGCCGCTGCCGGCGTTCACGGCCGGGCAGGCGTATGTCATCGCCGAAGCTGCGACCAGCGGCGACCTTGACGCGATCATCAATATCTACGATGCCGGCGGTAACCTGATCCTGAACCAGGACACCGGGGCCGACGAAACGGTGAACTTCTTCCCACCGGTGTCCGGCCAGTACAAGATCGTGGTCAACCGCTATTCGACGACGGCCGGCAATTTCACGTTCACCGTGAGCACCGCCGCCGGTTCGCCCGGCGTCACCACCGACCTGAACCTGTTGGTGTTCAATGCCACGACCGGCGCCTACATCGCCAGCCAGTCGATGACGAGCAACAACATCGCCACCAATCGCCCGATCGAACTGGGCCAGTTCGCTTTCGGCGGCACCAAGCAGATCCAGTTCGTGATCGCGCGCGCCAACACCCCAACGCAGCCGCAATCACAATTGCCCACGCATGTACGCTGGATGATCCCGGGCAATGGCGCGGCCAACCTCGGTCCGGCCAAGTACTTCAAGTACAACACCGTGACCACCGGCGGCCACGCCACGGCGGCCGGCTGCAATGGCACGGCGGCGTATTCCGTGTTCAAGCCGAACGTGCCGGAAGCCTTCACCTCGCCCGGCCCGGCCACGATCTACTTCGACAAGAACTCCAAACGCCTGGCGGTGCCGGAAGTACGCCAACAACCGCGCGTCGCGGCGGCGGATGCCGGCAACACCTCGTTCTTCAGCAGCGATTCCACCAACGATCTGGATTCCAACCCGAACTTCTCCGGCACCAGTGCGGCGGCGCCGCATGCGGCGGCGATCGCGGCCCTGGTATTGCAGTCGCGCGGTGGTTCCGGCAGCGTCACGCCGGCGCAGATGACACAGATCCTGCAGGACAGCGCGTTCCCGCACGACCTGGATCCGAACTACTCCTCGGGCACGGCATTTTCCTCCGACGGTGCCAACGTCACGGTGACGATCAGTTCCGACAACGAGTCGAACGCCTTGACCGGCGCCAACGACACTTCGTCGTTCCAGATCTTCTATTCGGGCCCGGGTTCGCTGGCCAGCGTCACGTTCAATCCGGGCGGCACGAATGCCACCGGCGGCAATGTCACCGGCGGCAACAACGGTCCGCAGAACGACGTGGGATCGAACCCGGCGACGATCACGTATTTCGAAAACAACTACCCCGGCATGACCTTCCTGCCGGCGACGCGAGCGTTCGCCCTCGGCCCGCTTACCGGGTTGACGGCGGCGGATGTGACCGCACCGGCGAGCACCACGCCCTACACGGGCTTCAGCAACCTGACCCCGCCTCCGGCAAACCAGACCAGCCAGTTCAACACGATGACGATCGGTTTCCCGAACGCCAACTTCGGCAATGGCGGCGTGGTGCGCTTCACGGTCGGCCGCGGCGTGGCGCATTCGGCCGCCACCGGCAACGGCACGAGCATCGGCCCGGGCACCATCACGACCCAGTACAGTGCCGACATGTTCGGTGGCGGCGTGATGATTCCCAGCGGCATTGTCATCAACGACGGCATGACCTTCAGCGGCACGACCACGGGCGGCGGCACGTTCAGCGGCGTCATCCGCAACAACATCGGCAAGGGCTACAGCGTGCTTGACGGCTACGGCTTCATCGACGCGTCGCTCGCAACCGGAACCTTGCAGGCCACGGCGGCGGCGACGCCGGCGACCGGTCTCGTCGGCGACGGCGTCCTGTTCACCGTGAACGTCACTCCGGGCACTGTGCCGAACAGCACGGGTCTGGCGGTAACCGCCAACCTGACCGCCGTCGGCGGCAGTTCGGCGCAAGCGTTTTACGATGATGGCACGCACGGCGACGTTACGGCCGGCGACAACGTGTTCTCCTACGCCACGACCATTGGCAATGTCGCTCCGGGCAGCAAGCTCATCGCCGCGCAGGTGACCGATGCCCAAGGCCGTAACGGCAATGCGCAGGCGACCTACACGGTGCAGTCAACGCCAACCCCGACAGCGCCGAATGGCACCGGACTGGCAACGCCCGATACCGTAGCCGTGACCGGGACGACGCTGCTCACGGTAGCAGTCACGCCCGGAGCCAATCCGGCCAGCTCCGGCCTGTCCGTCACCGGCGATCTGAGCAGCATCGGTGGCAGCTCGACGCAGGTGTTCTACGACGACGGTACGCATGGCGATGCGGTGCCCGGCGACAATATCTGGTCGTTCGAAGCCACTGTCCCGCAAACTACTGCTTCCGGCCCCAAGATCCTGCCGGTGCAAATCACCGATGCGCAGAGCCGTCAGGGCGCGACCAATATCCTGCTTGCGGTACAGGCGCAGGGTGCGCTCAGCGGCATCGGGCTGGCCACGCCGAGCGTCGTTGGCCAGGGCAGTTCCTCGGCGCTGATCGTGTCGGTGACGCCGGGTACCAATCCGGCAAGCACCGCCATTGCGGTGACCGCGGACTTGAGCGCGATCGGTGGTAGCGCGACACAGGCGTTCTACGACGACGGCACGCACGGCGACCAGATCGCGGGCGATGGCATCTACAGCTTCACGGCCGCAATCGCCGATGACGCAACCCCCGGTGTGTACAGCCTGCCGGTGACGATCACCGATGCGCAATCGCGCAGCGACAGCCCGACGATCGCCATCGAGGTGTCCGACGTCATCTTCAAGAACGGATTCGAATAAGTCCTGCAGCATTTCGCAAGTCGACAACGGGGCGCCTGCGGGCGCCCCGCTTTTTTTCGGCCATCCGTACGAGCGGAATGCACGAAACCGGCAGGTTTATAAAATCCTTACACTAACCATCGACGTCCAAGCCCGGTATCGTTGTGCCTGCGAGTTGACAACGGACTCCGCTGGGGAGACTTGGGGATGGTAAGGGCGCCTTCGGGCGCTCTTTTTTTTGGTTCTTCACGGATCTGCGGGTAAATAGCGGACGCACGGTCGCCGCTGCTAGCTTGGTGTTGTCTAGGCATCAAGCAGGAGGGCGACCGTGGCCCATGAGCATCCTATGTCCCGGC
>JAFEFO010000015.1 GCA_018240565.1 Pseudomonadota bacterium
CTGGAGTCCGGCGCAAAGCCTTTCCACTGCTCGCTATGCTCAGAGCGCCACGTTGATGCCAACGGGACAAGTTTTGGTAGTGGCAGGCGCGAACAACAACATACTTTCCGGCTGCGAGATGTACGATTCGGATACGGACTCATGGAAAGCCATTGATCCGCTGGCAGTCGCTCGCTCGCAACACACGGCGGCGCTGCTGCCCTCGGGCAAGGTGCTGGTGACGGGCGGGACCGACACGCTTGGCCATCCGACAGCCATCAGCGAACTGTACAGTCCCGGCATCAACGCGTGGTCCAACGCCGGCGCACTCACAACCACGCGCGCGCGGCATACCGCAACCATGCTGCTGTCGGGCAAGGTATTGATGGTCGGTGGATACGGAAACGGCGGCAGTTCCAGCAACAGCTTTCGCAGTGCCGACCTGTACGACCCGGTCACGGGCCAGTCCAGCGCAACAGCCCAGCTCGCGACTGGGCGCTGGTTCCACACCGCGACGTTGCTGCCCTCGGGCAAAGTGCTGGTGACCGGAGGTAACGACAGCACCAGCCATCCGGTTGCCGGCGCAGAACTTTACGATCCAGCCACGAACCTGTGGAGTGCTGCCGGCACACTTGCGAACGCACGCGCGCATCACACCGCCACGCTATTGTCCTCGGGCAAGGTGCTCGTGGCCGGAGGTTCGGGCAGCAGTGGGCCACTCAATAGTGCCGAACTTTACAATCCGGCCACGAACACTTGGAGCTCCGCGGGCACGCTCCTTGCTGCTCGCGATTCCCACACCGCCACGTTGCTGCATTGGGGCCAGGTTCTCGTCGCTGGCGGGAATGGAAGTGGTGGCAGCCTTACCAGCGTCGAGGTGTACGACCCAGACACCAACGCCTGGTTCCCGACAGGTTCGCTCGCGGTCGGCCGCTCGTACCACACCGCGACGCTGTTACCCTCGGGCAAGGTGCTGGTGGCGGGCGGTTACGGCAGCACCACTTTTCTCAACAGCGCCGAACTGTACGATCCTGCGGCGTACACGTGGAGCTTGGCCGGTGCTTTCACGACCGCGCGTGAATATCACACCGCAACGCTGTTGCCCTCGGGCAAAGTGCTGCTGGTGGGCGGCAGCAACACCCTCAGCGATCAACTCGACAGCGTCGAACTCTACGATCCAATCTCCAATTCCTGGGGCACGATCGCCGCACTCGGGACCGGACGGCACTGGCACACGGCGACCCTGCTGCCTTCGGGCAGAGTTCTGGTGGCCGGTGGAAGCACCGCCAGCGCATACCTCGCCGGCATCGAGCAGTTGGATCCAGGCACCGCCGTGAGGCCGTCGATACTACCCTCGCTCGGCAACGTCGGTCCATTTGTGCTGCCGACCAGTCCATTGACCGCCACCTCGTCCGCCTCGAGCTACACCGGCAGCGGAGCGCTCGTCGCAACCGGCCTGCGTCCGATGGCGAGTGCCAGCAGCGGCGCGAGTAACGATTCGGCGAGCAACCTGCCCGTGTTCCAGATCCAAAGCATAGACAGCCAACAACAGCGTTTCATCCCCAACGACCCGTCCGTGGACTTCACCGACACGAGCTTTGCCAGCAGCGCGAACGCGCTGTACGGTTTTCCCTTCGGGCCGATTCTGGTGCGTGTATGGGTGAACGGCGTGCCGAGCGCAGCGCGCCTGGCCACGCTTGAGTCCGACGAAATTTTCAAGAACGGTTTCGAGCCTTAGCAGGGTGCAATACATTCATTCCCTGCACTCTCAGGCTGCTGAAACGATTTTTTCAGCAGCCTGTTGAGAAGATGCAAATCCGCAGGCAAATGACGCGTACCGGCATGCATTGATTTTGCGCAATACGCTCCTCGTCAACGTCACGCTATCAACGCTGTCATCACATCGCAAGCAACCAACGCATCCGCGATATTGCGGATGCGCTTCCCGCGGCTTTCAGAGTTGATGAACCACATGGGCATAGCGAAGAAGTCGGCTCGATCAGGTTCACGCTAAACTACCTGCCCGTTTCGCGATACCCGCCGGATGTCCGCACCCGATCTCGCCCAGCACACGCCGCTGATGCGCCAATACTTCGCCGCCAAGGCGCAGTATCCGGACACGCTGGTGTTTTTCCGCATGGGCGATTTCTACGAACTGTTTTACGACGACGCGCGCAGGGCCGCGCGCCTGCTCGATTTGACGCTCACGCAGCGCGGTCAGTCCGCCGGTGCGCCGATTCCGATGGCCGGCGTGCCCTATCACGCGGCGGAAGGCTATCTTGCGCGCCTGCTCAAGCTCGGCGAATCGGTGGCGATCTGCGAGCAGATCGGCGATCCGGCGCTGGCGAAAGGTCTGGTCGAGCGCCGCGTGGTGCGCGTGGTTACGCCCGGCACGGTCACCGACGAAGCCTTGCTCGAAGAGCGTCGCGACAATCTGTTGCTCGCCATCGCCGCGAACAAGGACGCATTCGGATTGGCCTGGGTCGATCTGGGCAGCGGGCGATTCCTGCTCGGCGAAGTCGCCGGCGCATCGGCGCTGGCATCGGAACTGGCGCGCCTGGCGCCGGTGGAAACGCTGGTCGCAGAAGACGCCGCGTGGCCGGAATGCGTTACCGCCCTGCCCGGCTTGCGCCGTCGTGCGCCCTGGCATTTCGATGCGCAAACGGCACAGCGCCAGTTGTGCGCTTTCTTCAAGGTGCGCGATCTGTCCGGATTCGGCTGCGCCGATCTGCCGTTGGCCGTCGCCGCCGCGGGCGCCCTGCACGGCTATGTCGAGGAAACACAGAAATCCGCGCTGCCGCATCTGTCGGGCCTCGCGGTGGAAAACTCCGCCGACACGCTGGCGTTGGATGCCGCCACGCGACGCAATCTGGAACTCGACACGCATGCCTCCGGCGACTCGCGCAACACCCTGCTCGGCGTGCTCGACGAGACGATCACGCCGATGGGCGCGCGTGCCTTGCGACGCTGGCTGCATCGGCCGCTGCGCGATCGCACGACGCTGCGCCGGCGCTATCAGGCCATCGATGCGCTGATCGAGCAGCGTCGTTTCGAGCCGCTGCGCGAGGTACTTCGCGGCATCGGCGATCTGGAGCGCATCCTTGCGCGCGTGGCGCTGCGCAGCGCGCGACCACGCGATTTGTCCACCTTGCGCGACGGGCTGCTTTCCACGCCGGGTCTGCGCAATTCGATTGCAGGTTGCGACAGCCCGCTCTTGCGTGAATTGCTGGACCATTTGGGCGAACATGCACAAACGGCCTCGCACCTTGCCACCGCCGTGCTCGAACAACCGCCTGCATTGTTGCGCGATGGCGGCGTGATTCGTCCCGGTTTCGACGCCGAACTCGACGAGTTGCGCGCGCTGTCGACGAACGCGGATCAGTTCCTCATCGATCTGGAAGCGCGCGAGAAAGCCGCGACCGGCATTCCGACGTTGAAGGTCGGCTACAACAGCGTGCACGGTTACTACATTGAAATCAGCAAGGGGCAGTCGGACAAGGCGCCGACGCATTACACGCGCCGGCAAACGCTCAAGGGCGCCGAGCGTTACATCACCGAGGAATTGAAGACGTTCGAGGACAAGGTGCTGTCCGCGCGTGAGCGCGCGCTGATGCGCGAACGCGCGCTGTACGAAGGTTTGCTGGACTATCTGATCGAACGCCTCGCGCCGCTCAAGCAGGCCGCATCCGCGATGGCCGATCTCGACGTGCTGGCGAACCTGGCCGAGCGCGCCGACACACTGAACTGGAAGGCGCCAACACTGACCGACGCCGATGGAATCCGCATCGAGCGCGGCCGCCATCCGGTGGTGGAGCGCGTGCGCAGCGAGCCGTTCGAGCCGAACGATCTGGCGCTGGACGACGCGCGCCGCATGCTCGTCATTACAGGCCCGAACATGGGCGGCAAGAGCACCTATATGCGCCAGTGCGCGTTGATCGTATTGCTCGCGCACATCGGCAGTTTCGTACCCGCCGATGCGGCGACGATCGGCGCCATCGACCGCATCTTCACCCGCATCGGCGCCGGGGATGACTTGTCACGTGGGCAATCCACGTTCATGGTCGAGATGAGCGAGACCGCGAACATTTTGCACAATGCGACAAAGTATTCTCTGGTGCTGATGGACGAAATCGGCCGCGGTACCAGTACCTACGATGGCCTCGCCCTCGCGCAGGCCTGCGCGGTGGAACTGGCCACGCGCAATCGCGCATTCACGTTATTCGCCACGCACTATTTCGAGCTGACCGATCTCGCCGGACAATATCCCGGCATCGCCAACGTGCATCTGGACGCGGTCGAATATGGCGAGGACCTCGTCTTCATGCACGCGGTCAAGGATGGCCCCGCCAACCGCAGCTTCGGCCTGCATGTGGCCGCCCTCGCCGGCGTGCCCAAACCGGTGATCGCGCAGGCGCGCCGGATTCTGGCCACGCTGGAGGCACAGCACAGCGCGGCGGCGAACGCGACGATAGCATCGACAAAAGCGGATACGACGCCGCAGCTCGGGCTGTTCGCGCCGCCCGCGCCTTCTGCCGCCGAGGAGGCGTTGCGCGACCTCGATCCGGATGCGATGACGCCGAAGGACGCGCTGGAAGCGCTGTATCGGTTGAAAACCCTGCGCTGACCCGGTGTAAACTCGCGCGCTACGTTCCGATCGAGGGGATCGGGGGAATCCATGAACGTGTCGAAAGGCGAGATCGGCCTGGTCACCGCCACCGCGCTGGTGCTGGGCAACATGATCGGCTCGGGCGTGTTCCTGCTACCCGCCTCGCTTGCGCCGTATGGCGGCTACAGCCTGGTCGGCTGGCTGATCAGCACTGCCGGTGCACTATTGCTGGCCGGCGTTTTTTATCGATTGGCGAAGCGCGAACCGCGAGCGGGTGGACCGTACGCCTACAGCCGCGAAGCGTTCGGCGATTGCATCGGATTCCTGGTGGCCTGGAGTTACTGGATTTCGTTGCTGGTCGGCAACGCGGCGATAGCCGTCGCGGCCGCCAGCTACTTGTCCGTGCTGATTCCGGGAGTCGGAACCGCTCCCTTGTTCGGCGCATTGACCGCACTGGCGATGATATGGGTACTGACTGCGGTCAACATCGCCGGTGTGCGCAGCGCGGGCACGCTGCAAGTGGTGACCACCATCCTGAAAGTTGCGCCGCTGCTCGTGTTGGCGCTGTTTGGCATCGTGCATTTCAATCCGCATCTGCTCGCACCCGGTCCCGATGCGGGTGCGCCCATGCAAGCGATTAACCTGTGCGTCGCCGCGACGCTGTTTGCCCTTACCGGCGTGGAATGCGCATCGATCCCGGCCGGTCATGTGCGCGATCCGGAAAAGACCATTCCGCGCGCCACCTTGCTCGGCACGGCAATCGCAGCGGTCTTTTACATCCTGTGCACGACCGTCGTCATGGGCCTGATTCCTGCGGCGGACCTGGCTAAATCACAAGCGCCGTTCGCTGACGCCGGTCGCCTGCTGTGGGGCGGATGGGCCGGTTACCTGATCGCCGGGGTAGCAGCAATTTCCTGCCTTGGCGCCTTGAATGGCTGGAGCCTGATCCTCGGCCAGTTCCCGCAGGCAGTGGCCCGGGACGGCTTGTTCCCGCGCGTCTTTGCACGCGAGTCCACGCGAGGGACTCCCGCCTCCGGGCTGCTGATTTCGGCTGTCCTCATCAGCGTTATGGTGCTCGCCAATTACACCCGCGGCATGGTCGCGATGTTCACCTTCATGGTGCTCCTGTCGACGCTCGGAAGCCTGGTGGCCTATTTGTTCAGCGCCATGGCCGATGTCGTGCTGGCGTACCGCAGCGGACGCCCGGTACCGGTGCGCGACACGATCATGGCCTGCGCCGCGTTTGCTTTCTCCGCGTGGGCCGTGATCGGAGCGGGCGAAGATGCCGTGTACTGGAATTTCGTGTTGCTGATCGTCGGCATCCCGTTGTACGTGTGGCAGGTACGGCCGCCCCGGCGCACGCTCGACGAATTGCGGCAATGAGCACGCATTTACGAAAACACAACAACGGCGATTTCATTGGCGACTAGACTGTTCCATCCACACTTGGAACGCGCCGATGCCACCGCCCATCCGCTACATCCTGGGTCTTCTGCCCATCATCGCGTGCACCGCGCACGCACAGTCGCCCGACCCGGCGCTTGACCTATACGCACAACCGGGCAAACGGGTTGCGATCGGCGAGAATCGCCACTTGAACCTGCGCTGCAGCGGCAAGGGCTCGCCCACCGTCATCCTCGAAAGCGGCAACAACGCCGACTCGATGGCATGGTTCAAGGTGCAACCGGAGATCGCGACGTTCACACGCGTGTGTTCGTGCGATCGCGCCGGCACCGGATTCAGTGATGGCGGCCCGCTGCCGCGCAACGTCGACAGCAATGCCGCTGATCTGGCTTCGCTGATCCACGCGGCGCCTATCGCGACACCGGTGGTGCTGGTCGGCCACTCCTACGGCACCAACGTCGTACGCCGCTTCGCCGACACGCACGCGAACGAGGTGGCAGCCATGGTGCTGCTCGATCCGCCACCGCAGGATGTCGGCGAATTCTCGCCTGAATTCGAAAAGGCCGACGACGCACAACGCCAACAGATGCTCGCCGCCGTACGCAATTGCGAAACAGCGGCGGAAAGCAAAAAACTCGACGCACACCTGCCGGAATTCAAGGACTGCCTGCGGCCGCCCAATCCGCAGTTCAGCGCCCGGCTCAATGCCGCGATGCATGCGAACAAGTTGCGTCCCTCGTTCTGGCGCACGATTGTCTCGATCGCGGAAACCAACGCCGACCTGTACAAGCAGCCGGTGTCCAAGTCCGAAGCACACGGCGCTATCCCACTATTGATCTTGCAACCCGACACGCCGTTCGACGACGTGCCTCCAGAGTATCGTCAGGCGATGGAGCAGGCGCGCCAAAAGACGCAACGGGCAATTGCGGCGACGTCCACGCGCGGCAAGATCGTCCACGTCGAGCATTCGTCGCACGACGTGCAGATCGATCGCCCGGATGCAGTGGTCGCAGCAGTGCGCGCCCTCGTCAAGCCCTGATCGGAACGCTTTCGAGAAAGTCCGCAAACGCGCGCACGGCGGAATCGTCGTCGAACAACGCCGATTGCCGGCGCACAATGCGCTGTCGCAGCGCCTCGCGTCGATTGTCATCGCGTATTAGTGTGACGGCCTTGCCTACGTAGTCTTCGTCATCAAGCGCAATCAATTCCTCGACCTGCATCATCCGCAACATCGCCGACGTTTGCCGGCCACGCGCCATCGTGCCTTCCCAGGCCAGTACCGGGGCACCGACCGAAAAGGCATCAAGACTCGTGCCGCCGCCGGAAAACCACGGCGAATCGAGCACCAGCGGCGCGCGTGCGATGCCGGCAAGATAATTCACGTGCGTCTGCACCGGCAGGAAGACCAGATGCTTGGCCGGGTCGAGTTTGCGCGCGGCAAACGCTGCTTCGATGCGTGCGCGAAACACCCGCATCAACGGCGGATTGCGCGTGAAGAATCCGATACGTGCGCCGGATTCGGCGCAAAGGCGCGCGAGTGTGGCGTCGAACGCGGGAATCAGCTTGATGAAATTTTGCAGGCATAGCAGCAAGGGCGTGCCTTGCGTATATGCATCCGGCCAGTCGCCATTGCCGATGGGTGGCGGTGGCAAGGGTTGCGTGCCGAGTCCCGGCAACCGCACCAATCTCTCGCGATAGTGTGAGTCGGCATCGGCGGGTTCGAGTTCCGCACCGCTCAAGAAATAATCGATGGCAGGCGCGCCGCTCGTCGCAGGATGCCCGTACAAAACGCATTGCACGGGCGCCAATCGCAGGCCCGCCAGTGCCTGATGTTTCGGATCCATGCCGATTTCCGGATAGAGCAATACATCAAGATGCGCATCACGCACCTCACGCGCCAATGACAGCGCGTCGGCTTGCGTCTGCTTGAATGTGGACACGCCTGCGGCGATTCGGCGCGTGCTGTCGTCTTCGCGGCCACCGTGCCAAATGGTGACGTCGAAGCGCTCGCGATCCAGCCCTTCGATCAGGCGCATGAAATAGCGCGACACCGTGTGTTGCATCAGGTGACTGGACACGATGCCGACGCGCACGCGGCCGCCATGCGCGCGCGCAAGCCACTCGCAGGGCGCAGCCAGATCCGGCGCCGCAGTCGACATCACGCGTGCAATGAGATCGCCAAAACGGCATTGCAATGCGGTGTTGTCGCGAGGTTGGTAGTGCAAATGAAATGGCGCGACGCTGGCCGCCGCGTTCACAGCCTCGGCAATGGCGGACGGCGAATTCAGTCGTAGTCCGTTTTCCAGTTCGCCCAAACCTTCGGCAAATTGCCACTGCGAGTCGTCGATATCGGCGTCGTCGCGATAGATCGTGGGCAAGGTCAGTGCGCGCAACCAACGCACACGCTCGCCGAATCCTTGCGGTGGCTTCGTCGTGGCGAACAGTTGCCTCGCCGCATCGGTTTCGCCGCCTTCGTTGAGCGCAAGCGCGAGTTCCAATGCAGTCGCCGCGTCGTTGCGATCGAGTTCGACAGCGCGACGCAAGTTTGGGATGGCGTTATCGATGTCGTGCAGCAGGCGTCGGGCGACTCCGAGCGTTTTCCACCAGAGTGCCTGTTCCGGTTCCAGTGTGGTCGCCGCGCGCGCGTAACGCACGGCATCAGACTGACGACCAAGATCGGAAAGCAACAACGCCAGATTACCATTGGTCTGCGCACGATCCGGTGCCAGACGCTGCGCCAGTTCGGCGATTGGCAAGGCTTCGCCCAAGTGTCCATGCCGGCGCAACAGATTGCCGAGATTTGTCGCAGCATCCGCGTGATCGGCACGCCATGCAAGCACCTGCCGATAACAGCGATCCGCTTCGCCCGGCTGCTGCGCAGCTTCGAACGCTGTGCCGAGATTGAACATCGCATCGATGTAGCCGCCGCGAACCGCTAACGCCTGGCGAAACGCTACGATGGCTTCACCCGCCTTGCCCAGTTCACGCAAGGCCAGACCGAGACTGTTGTATGCCTCGGCGAAGCCATTGCGCAGCCCGAGACTGGTGCGCAGGTGTTTGACGGCAAGTGCGTGTTTGCCACCTTGCGATGCGGCGACACCGAGCAGATGCCAGGCGTCGGCATTTTGCGGATCGAGCTTGGCGGCGCGCTGGTAATGACTTTGCGCCAAGCCCAATTGCCCGGCGCGATGCAGGGCCGCGCCCTTGTGCAACTGTTCGAGCGCCGCGCGCGGATCGACGGCGCTCATGCCGATCTTACGCGGTCAACATCGCGTTGACGCGGCGCACATAAGCGGCCGGATCTTCCAGCGCGACACCTTCGAGCAGTTGCGCCTGATCGAGCAGCAGCAGAGCCAGATCCGTGGCACGTGCGGAGTCCGCTTCGCCTTCAAGACGCTTGACCAAGGCATGCGCCGGATTGATTTCCAGCACCGGCTTGGTTGTCGGCACGTCCTGACCGGCCTGCTTGAGCAGGCGTTGCATGGCCAGACCCATGTCCTGATCGTCGAGCACGATGCAGGCTGGCGAGTCGGTCAGGCGCGCGGACACGCGCACGTCGCGGACACGCTCGCCGAGCAAGTCTTTCAGTCTTTTCACCACGCCTTCCGCCGCTTTCTCGGTTTCCTTGCGCTGCTCCGCAGTCGCGCCGCCGAGTTTGTCGAGTTCCAGATCGCCCTTGGCGACGTTGCGCAACTTCTTGCCGGCATATTCGCTGAGATACCCCATCATCCATTCGTCGATGCGATCGACCATCAGCAGCACTTCGACATCGTTGGCCTTGAGCGCTTCGAGTTGCGGCGAGCCCTTCGCCGCGGCATAGCCATCGGCGGTGATGAAATAGATCGCATCCTGCCCGGCCTTCATGCGGCCGATGTAGTCGTCCAGCGACACGGTTTGCGCCGCACCGTCGGACTTGGTGGAAGCAAAACGCAGCAGCTTGGCAATGCGCTCGCGGTTGGCAAAATCCTCGGCGAGACCTTCCTTGAACACGTTGCCGAAGGTTTTCCAGAAGGTGGCGAATTTTTCCGGTTCGTCTTTCGCCAGTTTGTCGAGCAGATCGAGCACGCGCCGCGTGCAGGCGCTCTTGAGTTTTTCCAGATTGCGATTCTGCTGCAGGATTTCGCGGCTGACATTGAGCGGCAAATCGTCGGAATCGACCACGCCGCGCACGAAGCGCAGGTAGGCCGGCAAGAGCTGCTCGGCCGCGTCCATGATGAAGACGCGCTTGACGTAGAGCTTCAAACCACGGCGCTCGTCGCGACCACCCATCATCAGGTCGAAGGGCGCCTGCTCGGGCAGGTACAACAGCGAGGTGAAGTTCTGGTTGCCCTCGACGCGATTGTGCGTCCACGCCAGAGGATCGTTGAAATCGTGGGCGATATGCTTGTAGAAGGCCCGGTATTCCTCGTCCTTGATCTCGGCCTTGGGGCGCGTCCACAGGGCGGATGCCTGATTGACGACGTCCCATTCACCGGTTGGCTTGCCATCCTTCTCTTTCGGCATGCGGATCGGGAAGCCGATGTGATCGGAATAACGCGCGATCAGGCTGCGCACCTGCCAATCCTGCAGGAACTCGTCTTCATCGGGTTTGATGTGCAGCACGACTTCGGTGCCGCGTTCGGCCTTGTCGACGGATTCGAGCGTGTATTCGCCAGTGCCGGCGGATTCCCAGCGCACGGCGTCGGACTCACCCGCGCGACGCGTGGTCAGCGTCACCTTGTCGGCAACCACGAAGGCGGAATAAAAACCCACGCCGAATTGACCAATCAGATTCGCGTCGGCCTTCTTGTCGGCGGACAAGGCTTCGAGAAATTTGCGCGTGCCGGAACTGGCGATGGTGCCGATGTTGGCGACGACTTCGTCGCGCGACATGCCGACGCCGTTGTCGCGGATGGTCAGCGTGCGCGCATCCTTGTCGATGGACACGTCGATATGCAGATCGCTGTCGCCGGCCAGCAGTTCCGGCTTGCCGATGGCCTCGAAGCGCAGTTTGTCGCAAGCATCGGATGCGTTGGAAACGAGCTCACGCAGGAAGATTTCCTTGTGTGAGTACAGCGAATGCGTGACCAGGTGCAGCACCTGGGCGACTTCGGCTTCAAACTTGCGGGTTTCGGTGGCAGCGGTCATGGGATTCCTCGACAAAACGGATGCCAGACGAATATGGCCGAAACGCTAGAATTTCAAGCTCGACGAGTGCGAGTCGAAGCCAGCATTCGGCACAGGGAGGTGCTGCGCATCGGTTTGCTCTGAAACCGATGCGACAAGCGTGGCGCGGCTTTGCCGCGACCGCTTGATCGACGATCGCGGCAGGACGCCCGATTCGTCGATAATCCAGAAAAGACAAAGCGACCGTCATTGCTGACGGTCGCCTTGGACGAGGAGCACAGACGCGACTCAATGCTCCAAGAGGGATGTAGCGATTTATTCTGCCGCGGCGTGCTTGGACAAGTCTTCCTGAATGCGTGCGGCCTTGCCTTCCAATCCGCGCAGGTAATACAACTTGGCGCCGCGCACCTTGCCGCGACGCTTCACCGCAACCGAGTCGATCGCCGGCGAGTGCGTCTGGAACACGCGCTCGACGCCCGTGCCGTGCGAAATCTTGCGCACCGTGAAAGCGGAGTTCAGGCCGGAGTTTTTCTTGGCGATGCACACGCCCTCATAGGCCTGTACACGCTCGCGATTGCCTTCCTTCACCTTGACGTTGACGACGACCGTGTCGCCCGGCGAGAACTCGGGAAGCTTGCGCGAAATTTGCCGGGATTCGAATTGCTGCAGGATGTTCATGTCTTCACCACTTGTTGAGCAGGATTATATGCCGATATTTCGGCCGATTTGCGGCCGATTTGATTAACATTTCGTATCTTGTTGATATTCCAATAAAAGTTTTTCGTCTTCTCGATTCAACTTTAACTTTGCCAGCAAATCGGGCCGGCGCTGCCAGGTTCGTCCAAGTGCTTGTTTTCTACGCCATTTTGCGATTTTCGCATGGTCGCCCGACATCAGCACCTTCGGCACCGCACCCAGCGCATGTTGCTCCGGCCGCGTGTAGTGCGGGCAGTCCAGCAGGCCGTCCGAAAACGAATCCTGCTGCGCCGATTGCGCATCGTTGAGCGCGCCATCCTGCAAGCGGCCGATCGCATCGATCAGCACCGCTGCCGCCAGTTCGCCGCCCGACAGCACATAGTCGCCGATGGAGATTTCCTCGTCGACTTCGTGCTGCAAAAACCGCTCATCCACGCCTTCGTAACGCCCGCACAACAGGATGATTCGCTCCCGCTGCGCGAGTTGTACCACCTTGGCCTGATCCAGGCGCACTCCTTGCGGACTGAGGTAAATCGTCCTCGCTGGTTTTGCATCCGCCGCTCGCGCCGCATTCAAGGCCGCGCGCAACGGCTCGATCAACATCACCATGCCCGGCCCGCCGCCGAATGGACGTTCGTCCACGCGGCGATACGCATCGGTGGCGTAGTCGCGCGGATTCCACGCGTGCAACGCCAGCAATCCGCGTTCTTGCGCCCTGCCGATCACACCGATCGCCGCGCATTGCGCGACGAAGTCGGGGAACAGCGTAATCACATCCAAGCGCATGGTTAAAAATCTACATCCCAGTCCACCGTGATGCGTCCTGCATCCAGATCGACCTTCTTCACGAACTGCCCGGTCACATACGGGATCAGGCGTTCGCGATCGCCCTGCACCACCAGCACATCGTTGGCGCCGGTCGAAAACAGATGACTGACCTTGCCGAGCGCAACGCCTTCGACCGTGAAGACATCGAGCCCTTCAAGGTCCGCCCAGTACACCTGCCCACGCTTGGCCTTGGGCAGTGCCGAACGCGGAACCTCGATCGTCGCGCCGATCCAGCGTGCTGCCGCATCGCGATCATGGCAATCCGGCAACTTGGCGACGACACCCTTGCCCTGCTCATGACCTTGCGCGGAAGCGACTTCGACTTGCGCCGCGCCCAACGCGATGCGCCACGGCCGATAAGCGAAGATTGCGAGGCGAGGCTGCGTGTAGGACTCGATCTTCAGCCAGCCGCCAACACCATGCAGGCCGACGATCTTGCCGACCGTCAATAGCCGATCGGCAATCACGACAGCGAAATCAGGCAGCTTTCGGCTGCTTGCCGGCTTCCTTCATCAGCCAGCGCACCTTGTCGGACAACTGCGCGCCCTTGGCGACCCACGCATTGACCTTGTCGGTGTCGAGCTGCAGGCGCACTTCCTTGCCGGCGGCGACGGGGTTGTAGAAACCCACGCGCTCGATGTTGCGGCCGTCGCGCGCGTTGCGCTCGTCGGTGACGATGATGTGATAGAACGGACGGCCCTTGGCGCCGCCACGGGATAGACGAATCTTGACCATGTTTATTTCTCGAGAATTTATCGGGTACGTTGTGTCCCCAATCGCGGATGCGAACGCATCGGCCCCAAGGAACGGGCGAACTACGATTCGGGAGCCGGGTATTCTAGCCTAACTGCGGGGAAAATAAAGACTATCTGTCGAATAGCAACGCACGCGGCGCTTGCAATGTACGGCAATTTGCCGGACAATGCATCAAGAGGTTCAACGTCATGTCCAGCCCTGCCAGTTCACTGCGCGCCGCACGGCTTGAAGCGCGAATTGCTCCCGACGTGCTCGCCACGGTCAAGCGCGCCGCCGAAATCGAGGGCCGCAGCGTCAGCGATTTCGTGGTCAACGCTGTGCGCAGTGCCGCACAGCACACACTCAATGAAGCGCAAATCCTGCGCTTGTCGCTGGCCGACCAGCACTTCGTTGCCGATCTGCTTGCCCATCCGCCCAAGCCCAGCGCGGCGCTGGCGCGAGCGCGCAAGGCGCACAAAAAGTTGATTCGCAGTAGCCGATGAGCGGTTACCGCATCGAGCGCCTGAGTAACCATCACAACCGGAAGGCTTTCCGCTGCGGCTCGGAACCCCTCGATCTCTATTTTCGCCAGCGCGCCACGCAGGACGAACAGCGCCGCATTGCGCTGTGCTTTGTCGCCGTCGCCGAACCGGACGATACCGTTGCCGGTTTCTATACGCTCGCGGCAACTTCCATCGCTCTCGACGGCTTGCCGGTCGAACGGGCCAGGCGGTTGCCCCGCTACCCGAGCGTGCCCGCCGTTCTCCTGGGTCGTCTGGCAGTCGCCTCAACCCATCAAGGCAAGGGACTTGGCGGCGCTCTCGTTGCCGATGCCTTGCTACGCGCGGCACAATCCGAAATCGTTGGCCATCTGATGGTGGTAGATGCGCAGGACGAAGTGGCGAAACGCTTTTACGTCCATCTGGGATTTGAGGTGCTGCCGGAAGATGACCGTCGGCTGGTGCGACGCATCTAGCTCAGACGATGACCAGCTCGACCACGAATTCCCTGATCAGTTCGCGGCGCCGCTGCCATTGGTTCCTGATCGCTGCGACGCTTCGCATGATCTGCCCCGGTTCAGGCTGCAAGCTTCAGGGATTGCTGAAAACGGCCCCGTGCGGAATGGCGCTGCCCTGCCAGCCATCCGGCCACGATCGCATCATGTCGATGCTGGTCTGGTCGAGCGTCAATTTACCGGTGCGACGATCGATCGTGGCAAAGCGAATCCGCGTGTTGAGCGCGCCGTAGCCAGTGATGACGAGGCGATCGCCGCCTGGCTCGAGTGCGAGCCAATGCGGATACTCGTCTGGTGGCAACAGGATGCGGCTGACTTCATGAGGATGTTCGTGGTCGTGCAGATCCAAGCTCACGATCGCATGCCCGCTTTGCATTGCCTCAACCAGATAGTCGCCAGCCAACACAGGCACTTCGCAGACACGGTATCCGAAGTCATAGATGTGCTTCAGCGAAGGATCCTCGCCCGCAAGATTCTGCACAACGAAAAGGCCACAATTGAAGGTTGGCACCACGACGGTCTTGCCGTCGGCCAGCAATCGGGGCTCAGACGAATCGGCGGCGGTGTCGTAAATCCAGTCAGGCGACGTCGGCAATTGCAAGGTCTTGAGCAGCTTCAGATCGGAAAGCCGCCATACCTGGGCGACGTGGCTGACTTGCGCCGCCATCATGTCGGCGCTGCCGGTGACGACGCGGTCGAGCTTTGCATCCACCGCCAGACTGTACGGGCGAATATTGGGATGTCCCGTCACAGCCGCCGACGCGGTTCTCACCACACGGCCCTGCGCATCGAACTCCACAAGTCCGCCGGCGGCCTTGTTGAATCCGCCGGAATACTGGAAGGTGGCCAGTGTGTCGCCGTTGGCCAGATGGACAAACGAATGCGGGTAGCCAAAAGCGCCGATGCTGCCGAATTTGCGCGCGAGCCGCGGATGCATCGGGTCGTGAAGGTCGAAGACGTAGGTCTCGTTGCCAAGCCAGTCGTTGGCATACAGCTGATCGTCAGGCGGCTCCACATAGTTCGTGTGGTGGGCTTGCGCCGCATCGCCGACCGGCAGCATCGCGACGAGTTTGCCGAACGTCGGCCCTGGCGCGACATCGAATACAGCGAGAATGTCCTTGCCCAATCCGAGTCCAGCACGCCGTGCGGGAATATCGGCCGGCGTCATCTCCATCACGGTAGCCTGAGGACGCTTGGCTTGCATCGCCCAGACGAAAAGGTAGTGGCTAGAGCCCGGCGCAGCGGTCGCGAGCGACGGGAAATTCAGAAGCAGAAAAAGGCAGCTGCAAATGGTCCTCTTCATAGCTCGCCCTCCCCCGACAAGTAATCCGGATGGAGCCTAGCACGCTCGGAACTGGATTGGCCAACCCGAAAACCCTTTTGCGAGAGTGTCAGCGCCTAGCGCAACACCCGAATCCGCAACTGCGCATACGCCCCGCTCGCGGCCAGCGCGGTGATGGTCTGCTCGCCAGTCTGGGCAAAGGCGTGCTCGAAGGGCTGCGCGGCGCGGGTTTCACCTTCCAATTTGCCGTTGACCAGCCACAGGATGCGCTGGCGATCGGCGCCGAGCACACGCAGGCGCAAGGCTGCCGGTTGACTGCTGTTCGGCGCCCGCGCGATGGCCGCGCCATCGGCAACGCCGTCGATGCGAATCGATTGCAGGGCGTCCATTCCATCGGCCGCGCAACCCGATTGCAACGGCGGCACGCTGCTGGCGCGGCGCAAATCCGGCGACAGCCACGGATACGCCAGGGCAGGCCAGCGCGCGACATCCAGGGTCGTCGCCTGCGACGTCTCGCAGCCCGGACTCAAGCGACGACCGCTGCGCGCATCCACGCGCACCTGCACCAGGCCCGCGCTCCACACGCTGGCATCGCGTTCGGGCAGGGTCGGCGGAATCACGCCGTTGAGGATCCACGCCGTGTGCTTTTGCTGGCACAGTTGCGGATGCTGCGCATCGAACGCTAGACCGAGCGGCCAGCACACATCGGCCTGCGTCACGCCGGCCGGGGGCGGCGACGGCGTCAGCGCCAAGGCGTTGCGCGGCAAGCCGTCAATGGCATCGAACATCAACGGCAGTGCGGTGACCGCGCCATATTGGCCCGGCAAGGGCGTGCCATCCGGACGCCCGATCCACACGCCCACCGTGTAGCCACGCGTCGTGCCGATCGCCCAGGCGTCGCGATAGCCGTAGCTGGTGCCGGTTTTCCACGCCACGCGCGGGCGCGAGCCGGGATCAAATGTATCGAGCCGATAGCCGGGACGCGGATTGGCTTCGAGCATGGTGCGCACGATCCACGCCGCGCCAGCGGACAACACGCGTCGATCGACGACCGGATCGGCAGGCGTGAAACGCACGCGCCCGGCGACGCCGCCGCGATTGAGCGCGGTGTAGGCGCCGGCGAGATCCTCCAGGCGCGCACCGCCGCCGCCGAGGATGATCGACAGGTTCGGCTCGACCCCGCGCGGCAAGCGGATGCTCAATCCGGCATTGCTCAGCCGCGCCATGAAGCGCGCGGGGCCGACGCGATCGAGCAAGTCCACTGCCGGCACGTTGAGCGATTGGCGCAAGGCATCCGCCGCGGCGACCGGGCCCGTGAAGGCCATGTCGAAATTGCCCGGGCGATACGTACCGAAGGATTGCGGCGCGTCGATGAGCAGGCTCTGCGAATCGATCAGGCCGTCGTCGAGCGCGAGGCCGTAGAGGAAAGGCTTGAGCGTGGACCCCGGCGAGCGCCAGGCCCGCACCATGTCGACGTGTCCCAGGCGCGCCGCGTCGCCGAACGCGCCGGAACCGACGTAGGCGCGCGCTTCCAGCGTCGCATTGTCGACCACGAGCAGTGCCGCCGAGGTGCGCGCCGGCAAGTGACCCAGGTAATCGGCGACGCGCGCTTCCAGTGCGCTTTGCAAATTCGCGTCGAGGGTCGTGGTGATGCGATGCGCCTGCGGCTGTGCCTCGTGCAGGCGTTCGGCGAGCAGTGCGGCGTGCAATGGCGCCTGCAATTCCCGCGCAGCGACCGATTCGATGCGGGCATCGCGCACACTGGCCAGCGTCCATGCATGCAGCGCGGCCATGCGCGCGAGTACCTTGTCGCGGGCGACGCGCGCCGCACGCGCATTGCGATCCGGCCGCAGCCGCGTCGGCGACTGCGGCAGCACCGCGAGCAAGGCGGCTTCGGCATGCGACAGGCGCGAGGCCGGTTTGCCAAGGTACGCCCATGAAGCCGCTTCGACGCCTTCGATGGTGCCGCCGAACGGCGCATGGTTGAGGTAAAGCGTGAGGATTTCGCGCTTGGATAGATGCGCTTCGAGTTGCAGAGCGCGCAGGATCTGGCGCAGCTTGCCGCCAACACTGCGTGGCTGTGGATCGATGATGCGCGCGACCTGCATGGTCAGCGTCGAACCGCCGGAAACAATGTGGCCGTGGCGCACGAGTTGCGCGGTCGCACGCATGAGCGCGACCGGATTCACGCCGGGATGCCAATAGAACCAGCGATCCTCATACGTGAGCAAGGCTTGCAGGTACAGCGGCGAGACTTCATCCGGCGTCACCGGATAACGCCACGCGCCGTCCGCGTCGGTGAACGCGCGCAACGGCGTGCCATCGCGCGCCAGCACCACCGTGCTGCCGCCGTTGGCATCCGGCAGCGGCAAGGGGAGCAGGCGGTCGAGCACGAAGGCCAGGACAAAGATCGCTGCCAATGCGATGCCGGTGCGCTTCGCCCAACGCAACAAGCGCGCACGTTTTACCCCCTCTCCCGCTCGCGGGAGAGGGTCGGGGTGAGGGTGGCTCAATTGGGCTGTTTCGTCGCGTTTCATTGAACCACTCCACCCTCACCCGCCGCGCTACGCGCGTCGGCCTCTCCCGCCAGCGGGAGAGGCGAGAAACCATGCGCCCCTGCGTACCTGGATATTGGCGCGGTTTCTCGATTAAGGCTCCACCACCTTGATCGTCTCCGGCTCGCTCTTGCCGACACCGCGCGCCTGCGCCAGGTACATGTCTTCGACCAGCGGCGGCGGCACGCGATAGGTGCCGGGCGACACCGCGCGCACGAGATAGAACACGTGCGCGGCCTGGCCTTGTTCGAGCTTGAGCGCGGCGACGTAACGATCGTCGCGGAACTCCTCGTGACGCACCTCGGCAGCCGATGCACGATCCGACAGCGTGATGCCGTCGATGACCACCCCGGCCCATTGCTTGGCGTCGGTGAGATTGAAGTTCTCGATCTCCAGTCCACCGGGCAGCAGGTCGGTGATCAGGGCGTCGGGCATGTTCTGGCGCGCCTCGATGGTGAGGCCCACGATCAATGCATCGCCTTCCTTCAGCGGCACCGGCGTCCACGCTTTGCCATCGAGCGTGTAGAACGCGCGGCGGATCGACGCATAGTGGTCATCCGGCGCTGGCGCCGCTGTCGGCACGCCGGCGATATCGCGGCTCACGTACATCGGCACGTCGCCGCTCGGCGCAAGTCGCACGCCGTCGCGCAATTCGGCGGCATCGAAGGCGCGGCTCCAGATGCGGTCCGGCGACAATTCCGTGGATTTGCCGCCGATGGCGAGCGTGCCGGCGACGACCGTGTCGCCGTTGCCGATCAGCTCCTTGCCCAGGCGCGCGATGGCGATCTGCTCCTGCGTGCTCAACCAGTTCCAGTGGAAGCCGTTGCGCTTCTGCTCGGCGTCGGCGTCGCGCTGCTGCGAGGTGAGCGAACGCGACAAGGCAATCACGCGCGCATCGTATTCGGGCTTGGCCAGGCCGTATTTGTGCGTGAGCGCGACCATCAGCGCGGTGTCGCGCAGGTCCGAACCGTAGTCGCCCAGATACCACGGGCGGTCGATCTTCTTCGCGAACGCCTCGGCAATGGCCTTTTCCGCACGCGGACCGTCACCCATCAATTTCAGTGCGATGCCCAGATGCACCAGCGGCAATGCCGTGATCGCCTTGGCGCGGTCGTTGTCGAACAAGGCGCGCAGCGTGCCGAGCGGCGCGCGGTTGACGCGCGCGAGCACATAGCCCGAATACGCTTCGTCGGCAAAGCGCATCGCATCGCTGTGTTCGTAGTCGTAATACGGATGCCCACCGGCAAGCAGATCGTCGTTCAGGCGCTTGAGCGCCTTTTGCAGCACATCGTCGGGCACGACGAATCCGTCATCGCGCGCGCTCTCCAGGAAATCGACCACGTACGGCGTGAGGAAACTCGGCACGTAGCTGTCGCCGCCCCACATCGAGAACAGGCCGGAGGGAATCTGCATCGAGGCAATGCGCCCGATCGCCGCGTCGATGCGCTGCTTGCGCTCGTCCGGCGTGATGCCGGCGACATGCAGCTTGTCGGCGGTCTTCTCATCCAGCAGCAGATTGCCCCAGGCCTTGCTCGTGGTCTGCTCGATGCAGCCGTAGGGATACTTGAGCAGTCCCGCGAGCGCGCTGGCGAACGGCAGCGGCGGCAGGCTCGACACCGTCAACCGTGCGGTCACCGAATCCGGCAACAGGCCTTCCAGTGCCTCGGCACCCAGCGTGACCGGCGCGAGCTTGTCGAGCACTTGCGCGTTGCTGTGCAATACCGCCGGCCATGCCGCGCGCACGGACATTTCGAAGTGGCGGTCGATCTTGATGCCGCCACCTTCCGCGGTGACCGCAATCTTGCCGACGCCGAAACCCTGCAACGCCGTCAAGGGGAAATTGAGCGTGGCCTTGGCCTGGTCGGCGAGCTTGATCTTGCGTTCGCCTTGCGCGACCGACAGCGGCTTGTCTGCGCTGACCTTCACCGCGAACTCGTGTTCGGCGCCGGAGAAGTTCTGCAAGTCCAGCGTGACCTGCGCCTTGTCGCCGGGGGCGAGCACGCGTGGGGTCGAGATTTCCGCGACCAGCGGTGCGCGCACGATGGTTTCCGCGTCGTTGGCACCGTAATCGCTCTCACCGAACACCAGCGCGGTGACGCGCACGGTGCCGTTGAAGTCCGGCATCTTCAGCGCGACCGTCGCATTGCCTTTTGCATCCAGCGCGACCGCGCCGCTGAACAAATCCACCGTCTGCACATGTGCGGTCGGACGCCGCGCCTGGGGTAGCGCGGCCAGCGCCATGTCGCCGCCATAGCGCAGTTTCGCCGTGGCGCCATCGAAACTCTCGATGACACGACCGTACAGATCGTACGCGTCCACTCCCAACCTGCGCTGGCCGAAGAACCAGCCGGTGGGATCCGGCCGCGCAAAGCGCGTGATGTTGAGGATGCCGACGTCCACGGCAGAAACCGTGACGTAGGCCTTCTTGCCGGCGAGCGCCGGCACCTTCACGGTCACCGGCAAGTCGATCTCGGGCTTCATCATCTTGGGCGCATCGATGGCAATATCGACTTTGCGCGCGCCGCGATCCATCGGCACGAAAGCCTCGCCAACCGCACGCGCCGGCGTGATCTTGTCCGCCGCCGAGCCGCCGCGGAACACGAGTGCAGTCACGTACACGTCGTGGCGTTCCCAGTCCTTCGTCACCGGAATCTCGAACGTGGCACCCGGTTTCGCATCGATGTTGCGCGTGTACAGCAGATGATCGGATTCAACCATCAGCACGCCCGGCCCGGGATGCGGCGGCGTCACCGTGACCTTGAGCGTATCGCCGGCGTGGTAGCCGGTCTTGTCGAGCGCGAGCTTGATCTTGTCCGGGCGCGCTTCCTTGCCGCGGTTGTCGTCGTTCCAGCTCCAGCCGGCGAAAAACGGAAAACGCATCGTCAGCCCGGTCGCGGGATCGGTCACCTCGATTCGGTAATTGCCCCACTCCACCGGCACGTCGAATTTCGTCACGCCGCCTGCGGGAGTATCCAGCGTCTGCGTCTGTACATCCTCGAAACTCGTGTTGTAGTCGAAATGCCAGCCGTTGTCGTTGTCGTAGGTCCAATGGTAGGCGCGGTTTTCGCGCACGAGCTTGACGACGAGCTTGCTCGCGGCGAGCAGATCGCCCTTCGCGTCGCTGCGGATGAGTTCAAACCCGGCGCGCGCGTTCGCATTCGAACCATCCTTGGGATCGAACAACGGACGCACGCCGACCAGGGCAGCGGCTGGCCAGACTGTACGCTTGAGCGTGCGCGTCACCGTGCGCCCGCCGGTTTCGTACACGCTGCCGGACACGATCGCGGCGACCGGCGCCGCCGGCTTCTTGCCGTCGAGGATGGCGATGTCGGTGCTCAGCGTGCCGTGGTCGTCGAGCGTGGTGTCGACGACATCCTTGGCTTCCTTGGGCAGGTCCAGGGTCGGGTCGCCGAAGAAGTAATCGGCGTGCGCATCGACGGGATGCACGTCGGGCGCAAGCGTCAGCCGCGCGGTGAAGCGGTTGCCGGCGGCCGGCGCGCCGTACAGATAATCCGACTGCACATCGAGCTTCAATGGCGCGCCGGGAGTGATCGTCGGCGCCGCACTGGTCAAATCCAGTTTCAGGCGTTCGGGCAAAAACTCCTCGATCCGAAACGCGATGCTCTGCGTCGCCTCCTTGCTTGCGGGATCCAGGCGGAACTCGACCTGCCACTTGCCGGTGGGCGCATCGACCGGAATCTGCCGCGACCAGTCGAAATAGTTCAGGTTCTGCGGTTCGAGTTTGGCCTGCGCGTACAGACGGCCATCGGGTTGCTTGAGCGTGACGAACAGCGGCTGCGGCTTGATCGGATTGCCGTCGTAGTCGCGCAGTAGCGCCGACAAGCGGATCGTTTCGCCAGGCCGGTACAGATCGCGGCCGGACCAGGCGAACACGTCGAACCATTCCTGCTTGCGTCCAGCCACGGCAAAGTCGGACAGGTCCAGCGCCGGCTGGTTGAACGGCAGGATCGACACGTCCTTGCCACTGGCCGCGGTCAATACCTGGTCGGCCTTGAGCGTGTAGGCGAGCAGCGCATTGCCGTCGGCGCCGGTCTTGCCGGCGATCACGGTTTGGCCCTTGGCGTCGCGGATGGCGAGATCCACATTCGCCAGCGGCGCGCCGGATTGGAGCGAGGCGGTGTGCACGAACAAGGTGTCCTTGTAGGCACGCGCGTGCAGGCCGATGTCGCTGACGAAGAAGAAACTGGTGTCATATTGGTCGCGCAAGGATCCGGCGCGGCGCATCGCGGCGAAGTACAAGCCGGGTTTGGACAATTCGGAAATGTTCTGGATCGGCAGATACGACAGCATGCGCTCGTTGCGTTTGCCGTCGAGCGCAAAGCGGTTCGCGTACACCGAGTCGGCGATCGAGGCCAGCGGCTTGCCCTTGCGGCCATACCAGCCGTATTGCGGATCCAGGTCCCAGCCCGAGCGCTTGCCGCTGCGCTGGTAGGCGGCGAAGAAGTTCGACAATTCGCCGTCGCGCACGCGGAAGAATTCGACATCGACATCCTTGACATTCACCGACACCACCGGCAGGCCGCGCGAATCGCGCGCCGGCAGCACGCTGCCCTGCGAGGCGAAACCGGCGGCCGGTTCCATCGGCCCGGTGTAGACATCGCGATCGACCGCCGTGCCAAGCGTCTTGCCATTGGCCGCGGCCAGCGTGCCCTTGATCGCGACGCGATAGGTCGCATCGGCATGCACGTACGGAAAGCGCAGGATCTCGCCATCCTCATCCAGCGCCCAACTGCCGTTGACGACTGCACCCTTGTCATCGGTTACGGCGATCAAGGTGTCGAATGCCTGCGCACCGGCCAGGTGCTGCGAGAACTCCAGCACGATGGCCAGTTGGCCTTGGGACTGATCCGGATGCGCCGACGCCAGCACAAACCCCTGCGGCGTTTCCGTAGCGGCGGCCTGCGCCGCGACCGGCGCCTTGCCCTGCACCTGCGGTAGTTGATTCGACGGTTTGCCGCAGCCGGCAAGCAGCAGCACCGACACGAACACCGCCGGCGCGGCAGCGCGCAGGCTCGATACGAACTTCGACGCGATCATCGGCTTTCCCCAGCATTGATTGCGCGCAAGTATAGCCGCGCGATTGTGGCGGCAAAGTGATGAAAGATGAAAATGCCGCGTCGGGCCGCTGGCCTGGCTCTACTGCGCGAATCCCCGGATGTCGAACGTGCCGCGGAAAATGCCGTCGGTGACATCGACGGGCGCGCCTTCGGCGATCCAGTCGTAGATCATCGCCTGCTGTTCGGCACTCAAGGTGTCCGGCGGGAACTGATACGGCATCCGCACTCCCGTTGCCGGAACATCGCAATTGACTTTCTGGAACAGCAGGCTTTGTTCGGGGTGGTTCGGCACGACGTATTTGATGGCCGGATCCTCGTGGCTGCTCACGTTGACCAGATGCGCCCACGACACGCCATCGGTCAGATCCAGATGGCCCGAGGCGCCAGACGCCGGGCTGGTGTGGCAGTCCACGCATCCGGCCATGCCGCCATTGGTGAGGAAGTTGTCGAACAGGCCCTGGATCCCCGCACCGTACTGGATGCCGCTGTACTGCGGCGGCACATCGGCGATCGAAGTGCAGCCGCTTGGCGTGGTCTGTGCGTAGATCGCAAAACTGCCGGCCAATGCGCTGCCCGTGCCGGCGGCTGCAAGGACGACGGCACGCAAGATTCCGGCACGCATGTCAGACGAAACCGAGGTTGTTCGCGCCGAAATGCGTCAGGTTCGGGAAGATCGTGTTGCACTGGCTCACGGAAACGCCCATCCACTGCGCCAGTGTCGCCGCGTATTGCTCCACACCGATGCCCGGGATCATCTGCCCGCGCGCGAAATTGTTCGGTGCGTTCAACGCCTGGTTGGGGAACCCGGTGATCGGCCCGCCGCCATTGCTGTAGAGCTTGCCGCCGTGGACCGCGCCACCGAGCGCCATCTGCACCGTACCCCAGCCATGGTCCGAGCCCGAACCGTTCGATTGCAGGGTGCGTGCGAATTCGGACATGGTGAACAGGGTGACGTTGTTCTGCGCGTTGACGTCGGTGGGACCCATGCTGTTCCAGAATGCATTGACCGCCTGCGACAACTGCGTGAGCAAGGCGGCATGGTCGTTGGTGCCGCTCATCATGCCCGAATGCAGGTCGAAACTGCCCATCGTCACGAAGTAGATCTGCCGCGTGGCGTAGTTCTGCGCCATCGACAGCTTGATCATCTTGGCCACCATCTGCAGTTGCGCGGCCAGCGAATTCTGTGTCGGGAACGTGGTTTTCAGCGTGGTGCCGGCCAGCCCGGAACTGAGCAGGTTGTTCAGATCGCGACCGCGCTGGAAGATCGCCGAGTAGCCGCCGGCGAAATCATTGGCATAGGTTTCCGCCAGCATGGCGTTGAGTGCGTTGTCACGCACACTCGATGTCGAAACCCCGCTGCACGGCGTGGGATTGCACATCGCCGACAAATTGGTCAGTCCGCCCGATGACATCTGATAGGGAATCGTACTGGTGCCGACCTGGAACCGATTCGCGCCGGCGATGGAAATGCACGGCGACAATTGCGTGTTGACGTTGTCCGGCCTGAGCAGGTCCCCGCACTGGCCACCCCAGCCCAGTGTGATGCCTTGTTGCGCGTAAGCCTGCTGCCACTGGTTGGTCTGGTCCGCGTGCGAAAACAGCTGCTGCGGGTAGTTCGCCGAGCTCGTGGTGTAATCGCTCATCGTAATCGGCTTGACCAGAGAACCGGCATTGACCACGAAGGCCAGCTTGCCCTGATTGAACAAGGTGGTCATCTCCGGCATCGACGGATGCAGGAAATACTGGTTGGTGGTCGACGACGGATCGTTGCCGTCGATGATCTTTGCGCTGGCGGCGGGCAGCGGCAGCGCAAGGCCACCCGGGTTGGTCGTCGCGTTGTACACGCCGCTGCGCGAAGTCGTGTAGGTGTTGTAGCGCGCCGTGTCGAACGGCACGAGCATGTTCCAGGCGTCGTTGCCACCGTACAGGTAGACGCACACCAGCGCCTGATACCCTGACCCGGCGGCGGTATCGGCCAGCGCGGTGCCCATCATGTGCAATTGCGGCAGCAGCGCGGCGGCGGTGCCGCCACAGGCGAGGCAACCCATGTTGCGCAGGAACTCGCGACGGGAATTGCGTGAGTTGTTCATGGCCGTCTCCTTCAGCGCTGTACGGCAAATTCGGGGGACAACATGGCGACGTAGATCGCCGACCAGGCTTTTTCCTGCGCCGAAGCACCATTCAAGTACGACAGCATGTTTTTCAGGGTCGTCTGCATGGTGGTGGACATGCTGCCGTAGAACAGCGCCGCGTTGATCGTCGCCACCATCGCCGTCGGATTCGTTGCGTTGACGGTGAGCGATGACAGGTCGATCAGCGGCCGGTCGGTGCGTGGATTGGTCATGCCCTGGTACGCGTTCTGGGTGAACTGGTAGTAGACATTCGCGGTGCTGTACGTCGTCGATTCGTTGGTGATCTGCAGTTCCGGCGAAAACAGGTTGCCATCGGCGAAGACACCGGGCTGCTGGTAGTCGGGCAGATAGAAATTGAACACCGTCGGCGACTCGAGCGGCGCCTGCCCGAAGTTGCCGAGGAAGTTGCCATAGCCGAGCATCCAGACCTCGCCGTATTGGTCCGGTGCGGGCGCCTTGGCATTGAAGGCGCGCCACAACTCTGTCAGGCGCAGCACCGGCTCGCGCAGCTTGCCATAGCTGTCGCAGTTGGTCCCGCTGCACAATGCCGGTGGATTCTCCGCTTCGGGATCGGTCAGGATCGCCTTGAGCACGTCGCCCAGATCGTTGCCGGGTTTGTTGAACACCGCGCTGATGCGGCCGATATAGGCCGGCGAAGGATTGCTGGTGACGAAGCGCTGGATCAACTGGCGCGAGATGAACGGCGCCACGTTCGGATGCGTGGCAATGATCGCGAGCTCGTCGGTCAAATCCTGTGCGCAAGTCTGGTTGGCGGGAATCGTGTTGTTGGTGCCCACGCCGCCATCACCGAGCACGGTCTTGACCGTGATGTCGTGGCGCATGTTGTTGCTGCCGGTACCCGTCGCCGGGAACAGCTCGGTGCCCCAGCAGGCCATCGGCGCGTATTGCGCGGCGAAATTCGAACCGCCAGTGTAAAAATTGGCCCCGCTGTAATTCGGCGGCCCGCTGCCCTTTGGCGCATCGCTCCAGGTGAAGCCGGTGAATGCCTTTGCGGTCTGCGTGATGACGTTCTGATCGTAGGTCGGAACGGTGCTTTCCGGATCCAGCGGATTGGTCAGGACCGGCGAAAAATCCGGATTGCGCATGATCAATCCGATCGAGAACAGCTGCATGACCTCGCGCGCGTAGTTCTCGTCCGGGCTGGTGGTCTGCACACCGCCGACAAACGTCGCCTTGACGTTGCGGAAGGCATTCAGATAACGCCCCATCATCGGGTGATAGGTCACATTGAGCAGGACTTGTCCGTAAGGCAGGAACGCCGATTGCGCGAGCATGTCGCCGTATTGCGTCAGCGGCACCATGTAGGTGCTGCCGATGGAACTGGACTGATCGGACACCACGAAAATCTGGCTCAGCGCATAGGCCATGCGCTGGCGCAACTGGTCCGGCGCATACACCGCCTGCCAGAACCAGCGGTTGAGGCGCTGGTTGCTGCCGACGTTTTGCCCGCCCGCGGTACGTGCATTGGACACCGCCTCGACCACCGGTTCGCCAAGCGTCGCCGGTTTGGACAACTGCTCGTCGATCCATTCGCTGCGACCCTGCGCCATCAGGTAGGCGATGTCCGCCGCCGTCGGGCCGAAGGTGGCCTGGGTCAGGAATCGCGCCGCGTCGGACGTACTGGTCGGCGCGTCAGGCGGCACATCGAACGTACCCTTGAAGAGTTGGTCGTGAACGGTGGCACCAGCCAAAGGTGCAAAGCCGAAAACCAGGGCGGACGCCAAAAGTCTCAATCCAGCGCGCATGAGCTGCCTCCCGAATGTGGCGGATCGCACCAGCCGCGAGGCGGCGCCTTGCGATCCTGCGGCGGCAGGCTACGCCAGGGCGCGGAACACGACTGTTACGCAACGCACAAGTCAACGCGCTCGTGCCGAATCGGTTGACGCAGCGCGCAGCGGCCTGAAACCGCAGCGAGGATAAGGCCGACGCTCAGCGGCCGGGCATACCACCGGGCGGCAATCCGCTGCCGCCCATGCCCTTGAGCGCCCCGCCCATCTGTCGCATCAGCCCCTTGATGCCGCCGTTGGCCATCTTCGACATCATCTTTTCCATCTGCATGTATTGCTTGAGCAGGCGGTTGACGTCGGCCGGCTGGGTGCCGGATCCACGCGCCACGCGCGCCTTGCGTGAGCCATTGAGCAGGTCCGGATGGCGGCGTTCCTTCTTCGTCATCGAATTGATGATCGCCACCATGCGATGCACTTCCTTGTCGTTGACTTTCGACTTGACGCTGTCCGGCAGGTTGCCCACGCCCGGCAACTTGTCCATCAGCGAGGCAAGGCCGCCCATGTTGAGCATCTGCGAAAGCTGGTCGCGCATGTCGTTCATGTCGAAGCGCTTGCCCTTGATCACCTTCTCGGCAAGCTTCTGCGCCTTCTCGCGGTCGACGTTCTGCTCGACCTGCTCGACCAGCGACAACACGTCGCCCATGCCGAGGATGCGTTGCGCCAGGCGATCCGGATGGAAGGCTTCCAGTCCGTCGGGTTTTTCCGAAACGCCGAGGAACTTGATCGGTCGCCCGGTGACATAGCGCACCGACAGCGCCGCGCCGCCGCGCGCATCGCCGTCGGTCTTGGTCAGCACCACACCCGTCAGCGGCAACGCTTCGGCGAAGGCCTTGGCTGTGTTCGCCGCATCCTGGCCGGTCATCGCATCGACGACAAACAGCGTTTCAATCGGATTGAGCGCCGCGTGCAGCGACTTGATTTCATCCATCATCTGCTGATCGATGGCCAGGCGGCCGGCGGTATCGACCAGCAGCACATCGGCAAAATTCTTCTTCGCGGCATCGACAGCGGACCATGCGATGGCGACCGGATCCTGGTCGCCGGCACTTGGATGGAACAGCACATCCACCTGTTCGGCGAGCAGGCGCAACTGCTCGATCGCCGCCGGACGATACACGTCGCAGCTCACGACCATGACTTTTTTCTTCTTGCGATCCTTGAGGAACTTCGCCAGCTTGGCGACCGTCGTCGTCTTGCCCGCACCCTGCAGGCCGGCCATCAACACGATCGCCGGCGGCGCGGCGGCAAGATTCAGGTCGGCATTCGCCGTGCCCATCACCACGGTCAGCTCGTCGCGCACGACCTTGACCAGCGCCTGCCCCGGCGTGAGCGACTTGAGGACTTCCTGTCCCAGTGCCTTGGCTTGTATGCGCTGGATCAGCGCCTGCACCACCGGCAGCGCGACGTCCGCTTCGAGCAGGGCAATGCGCACCTCGCGCATCGATTCGCGGATATTCGCCTCGGTCAGGCGCGCGCGCCCGCGCAGGCGCTCGATGGTGGAGGACAGGCGTTGGCTCAGTGATTCGAACATGGCGATGCAGCAAGGTTTGCGGGCCGCGCAGTATACCAGCGCCTCGCGCCGATCCCGGCGCTATGCCACACTAGACGCATGCCGATCCACCCGCTCGCCGCCTTTGCCGCACTGTTGTATCTGGCCGCTGCCATCCTGTTCGCGCGCCGGCCGCGGCTGCCCGCTTTCGCGGTGGCCATGGCCGCCGTCGCCACGCACGCGGCGATCCTCGTCGGTCAGCACGGCGGCGGCGTCGACCTGCATTTCTTCGCGGCGCTGTCCCTGGTCGCGTGCTGCGTGACCGCGCTGTGCCTGCTGGTGAACCTGTACAAGCCGGTGGCGACGCTCGGCGTCGTCGTGTTTCCACTGGCCGCGATCCTGCTGCTCGTGGACGTCTTCCTCGCGCCGCATACGCAGCCGCTGCCGATCGACTGGCAGATCAAGCTGCACGTGATCCTCTCCCTGCTCGGCTTCTCCGTGCTCAGCGTCGCCGCCGTGCTCGCGATTCTGCTCGCCTTGCAGGAACATGCCCTGCGCGCGCGCCGCTTCGATGGCATCGCCGCCGCGCTGCCGCCGCTGACGCTGACCGAATCGCTCATGTTCCAGATGATCGGCGCGGGCTTCGTGCTGTTGACCCTGGCGATCCTGGTCGGCTTCCTGTTCGTCGACAACGTGTTCGCCCAGCACCTGATCCACAAGACCGTGCTCAGCATCGCGGCCTGGATCGTGTTCGGCGCCCTGCTCTACGGTCGTTGGCGGCATGGCTGGCGTGGCCGCCGCGCCGTACGCCTGACCCTGGCCGGCATGATCCTGCTCGCACTCGCCTTCTTCGGCAGCCGCTTCGTGCTGGAACTGGTCTTGAAGCGCGTGCCTTGATCAGCGCGCGCGCGCTGTGCAGAATCCACGCATGAGTCAGTCCAAACCGAAGGCCGAAGAACGCCGCCGCTTCCAGCGCTTTCATTTCGAAGGCACGGTAAAGCTGTATTCCGACAAGGCGATGTGGGAGAGCAAGCTCGACGACATCTCGCTCAAGGGCGTGCTGATCGAGCATCCGCCGGGCTGGAGCGGCAAAGTTGGTTCGAGCTATCGCATGGACCTGCGCATCAACAACTCGGTGATCATCAGCATGGGCGTCACCGCCGCGCACATCATGCCGCATCGCATCGGTTTCCAGTGGCAGAAGATCGACCTGGACAGCTTTTCGGAATTGAAGCGGCTGGTGGAACTGAATCTGGGCGATCCGGAAATCCTCAACCGGGAGCTGTCGGCGCTGGGGTGATTCTTTGCTCGTCATTCCGGCATGGAATGACGGAATCCAGAAGCCATGGACGGCAATCCGTCAACGGCATCCATGCAGTCTGGATGCCGGCATTCCATGCCGGCATGACGCGTTTCTAGATCACCGCTCCAATCGCCTCGCTCAGCCGCTCCACAGGCACGATCTCCATATCGCCGATTTTCAGTTTCTTCGGTGCGTTCGCCTTCGGTACGATGGCTTTCAGGAATCCGTGTGTCGCGGCTTCCTTCAACCGCTCCTCGCCATTCGGTACCGGACGGATTTCGCCGGAAAGCCCGACCTCGCCGAATGCGACAAGTTTCTCCGGCAGCGGCTTGTCGCGGAACGACGACAGCACGGCGAGCAACGTCGGTAAGTCGGCCGCGGTTTCCTGCACGCGGATGCCGCCAACGACGTTGACGAACACATCCTGATCGTAGACCGCCATGCCGCCGTGCCGATGCAACACGGCGAGCAGCATCGCGAGGCGGTTTTGTTCCAGGCCAAGCGCGACGCGGCGCGGATTGCCCAAGGACGACTGATCCACCAGCGCCTGCACCTCGACCAGCAGCGGGCGCGTGCCCTCGCGCGTGACCATCACCGCGCTGCCGGGCGTCGGCCCCGCATGCGCGGACAGGAAAATCGCCGACGGATTCGGCACCTCGCGCAGGCCCTTGTCGCCCATCGCAAACACGCCAAGCTCATTCACCGCGCCGAAGCGGTTCTTGAACGCGCGCAGCACGCGGAAGCGCGAACCGGACTCGCCCTCGAAGTACAGCACCGCATCGACCATATGCTCGAGCACGCGCGGACCGGCGATGCCGCCTTCTTTCGTGACATGACCAACGAGGAAGATGCTGGTGCCGGTTTCCTTGGCGTAGCGCACCAGGCGCGCGGCGGATTCGCGCACCTGCGATACCGATCCCGGCGCCGCGGTGAGCAATTCCGTCCAGATCGTCTGGATGGAATCGATGACGAGCACGCGCGGAGTATCTTTTTGCGCATTGTCCACAATGCGCTCGACGCAGGTTTCCGCGAGACAGCGCAGATTGTCCAGCGCCAAGCCCAACCGCTGCGCACGCGCCGCAATCTGCGCCAGCGATTCTTCGCCAGACACATACAACGTGGACAAGCGCGCGCCGAGCGCGCCGAGCACTTGCAACAACAGCGTGGACTTGCCGATACCAGGATCGCCACCGACCAGCACCACCGAGCCCTGCACCAGCCCGCCGCCGAGCACACGATCGAGCTCGCCGATGCCGATCTGCGTGCGCACCTCGGCTTCCGCCGCGACCTGCGTCAGCGGCACGATGCGCGCCGGCGCCGCACCGGCGTAACCGGTGCGCTTGACCGCACCGGGTTTCGTGGCGGATTCGACGACGAATTCGCTCAGCGTGTTCCACGCCCCGCAGGCTTCGCACTGGCCCTGCCACTTCGTGTACTCGGCGCCGCATTGGTTGCAGACGTAGGCGGTTCTGGATTTGGGCATACCCTCACGCTCCCAGCAAACGCTGCTCCAGCAGCGCGCGCAGGTCGCGGCGGCCGTCGGCGATCATGCCGATGTAAACCACTGGCCCGATGATGCGATAGAAAATATGCCACGGCCCATGAATGATTTGCCGATATTCCTTGCGGCCAATGGCAAGCAGGTCGCGCGGGCGACTTTCGCGTTCCGGCATGCTCTCCAGCGAATCGACGACACGCAAAATGGCATCGAGGACAAGGTCGGCATGGATGGGAGAGTCGTGTGTCGAAATGTACTCATGAATCGAGGCAAGATCGCGTCCTGCCCTGTCGGTCATCACGACTTCAAAGCGCATCAGCGTGCCTTGTGTTTTGAGCGCAACCGTTCGATGACTTCGCGTGCGGGCTTGCAGCGGCCGGCAGCGATATCCTCATCGCTCATCGCCAGCAGCTTCAGCAGGGCAAGGGTTTCCTGTGCCTTTTCGTACGATGCGATGTCCTGCAGCACCGCCTTGGCCTCGCCGTTCTGGGTGATGATCAGCGGCTCGCCGGAGGCAGCGATTTTCTCCAACAACTCGGCGGCGTTGGCCTTTACGTAGGAAATGGGTTTGATCGATGAGGCAAGGCCCATGGCACGACTCCGGTTTGCGACAGGACTTAATTTAGCCCGATTTCAGTCCTGTATCAAGCCGCGTCTTCCACGAACAGCACGCGCTTGGTCATGCCGCAGGCCAGGTCGTAGGAAATCGTGCCGGCGCGCGCGGCGATTTCCTCGATGGGCAGTTGCGGGCCCCACAGCGTCACGCGATCACCGACTTGCGCATCGGCCACGTTGCGCAAGTCGATCGCGATCAAATCCATCGACACGCGACCGGCGAGTGCGGCGCGCGTGCCGTTCACCAGCACCGGCGTGCCGGACGGTGCGCTGCGCGGGTAGCCGTCGCCATAGCCGATGGCGGCGACGCCGACGTCCATGTCCTGCGGGCATTCGAACGTGGCGGCGTAACCGATGCATTCGCCTTTGCGCACGCGGTTCACCGCAATCAGTTTCGTGGACAAGGTCATCACCGGCTCGAAGCCGAGGTCGGCGCCGGTCTTGCCTTCGACCACCGACAGACCGTAGAGCAGGCCGCCCACCCTGACCCAATCGTTGCGCGCTTGCGGCCAGCCGAGCAGGCCGGCGGAATTGGCTAGCGAACGCGGTCCGTCCAGACCCTGCGTGACCGCATCGAATGCCTCGATCTGGCGTGCCGTCAGGGCGTTGCCGAATTCGTCGGACGCAGCGAAATGCGTCATCAGCGCGATGTCGGAATCGACATTCGGCAATGCACGCAAGCGTGCGTGCGCCGCGTGCGCCTGCGCGGGAGCGAAACCGAGTCGATGCATGCCGGTGTCGATCTTCAGCCATGCGCGCAAGCATCGTGGATCGCGATCTGCTTCGAGCCATGCGAGCTGCGCTTCGTGGTGGATGACGGCGCCGAGATTCAGGCGACGGAATTCGGCAAGGTCAGCCGCTTCATCCGGTCCCGACAACACGACGATGCGTTTGCCGATGCCGGCCGCGCGCAGGCGCAGGCCGTCGCCGAGCGCGGCGACGCCGAACGCATCGGCATCGGCCAATGCGCGCGCGACGCGCTCCAATCCGTGACCGTAACCGTCGGCCTTGACTACGGCCATCACGTTTGCGGTGCCGGCACGCTCGCGCACGCGCGCGAGGTTGCGGCGCAGCGCGCCAAGGTGGATGGTGGCAAGCGCGGTGCGACTCACTCGTAATGCGCGCCATGCGCTTCGGCGGCGGTGCTTTCAAATCGCGTGTAGCGGCCGAGAAACGTGAGCTTGACCGTGCCGGTCGGGCCGTTGCGCTGCTTGCCGATGATGATCTCGGCCAGGCCCTTGTCCGCCGATTCCTTGTCGTAGTACTCGTCGCGGTAGATGAACAGGATCACGTCGGCGTCCTGCTCGATCGCGCCGGATTCGCGCAGGTCCGCCATCACCGGGCGCTTGTCGGTGCGTTGTTCGAGCGAGCGGTTGAGCTGCGAAAGCGCGATCACGGGGATGTTCAGTTCCTTGGCCAGGGCCTTCAGTCCACGCGATATTTCTGATATTTCCGTGGCGCGATTCTCCTTGTTCCCGGGCACGGCCATCAGCTGCAGGTAGTCCACGACGATGAGGCCGAGGTCGTACTGGCGCTTCATGCGCCGCGCGCGCGCGCGCAACTCGGCCGGCGACAGCGCCGGCGTGTCGTCGATCAGGATTTTTGTTTCCGACAGCAGCGTGATCGCACTGGTCACGCGCGGCCAGTCCTCTTCGGCCAGATCGCCGTTGCGCAGATGCTGCTGATCGATGCGCCCGAGCGAGGAAATCAGTCGGAACGCGAGCTGCGAGGCCGACATTTCCATCGAGAAGATCGCCACCGCCTTGCGCGACTTGATCGCCGCGTGCTCGGCCATGTTCACGGCGAGCGCGGTCTTGCCCATCGACGGGCGCGCGGCGACGATGATGAGATCGGCCGGCTGCAGGCCCGAGGTCATCTCGTCCAGGTCGGCAAAGCCGGTGGCGAGGCCCGTGACCGCGTCCTTGCTTTCGTAGCGGCGCGACAGGATCTGGAACGCCTCGTGCACCGCTGCGCGCATTTCGACGTAGCTCTTCTTGCCACGCGCGCCGGTTTCGGCGATGTGGAACACGCGCTGTTCGGCCTCGGCGAGGATTTCCTCGGACTTGCGTCCTTCCGGCTGGAAGCCGTCGCCGACGATTTGCGTACCGGCCTCGATGAGCTGGCGCAACACGGACTTCTCGCGCACGATGCCGGCGTAGGCGAGGATGTTCGCCGCGCTCGGCGTCGCGTTGGCGAGTTGGATGACGTAGGCCACGCCACCGACCTCGTCGGCCAGGCCGCTGGACTCGAACCATTCGCCCAGCGTCACCGCATCGCAGGGCTGGTTGCGGCTGGCGAGGTCGCCGATCGCACGGAAGATCAGGCGATGATCCTTGCGGTAAAAGTCTTCCTCGCCGAGCTTGTCGGCGATGCGCTCCCAGGCATGCTCATCGAGCATCAGGCCGCCGAGCACGGCCTGTTCGGCGTCGAGCGAATGCGGCGGCACGCGTAGCGCATCCACGCGCGCGGAAGAAAACATCCTGTCGGGAGAAGCGGCCATGCGAATCCTCGTCAATCAATGCCGACGATCATACCCAGCGCCGTCTCACCGCGCGATACGATAAGTGTGTGGATAAGTTGTGAAGAGATAAGCGGTTGGCATTGCGTCTGGAATCAAACAACGTCATCCCGGCATGGAGTGCCGGGATCCAGACAGCATGGACGCCATCCTTGGTACCTGGATTCCCGCAGTCTGCCGGAATGACAAGCAAAAAAACAAAGGGCGCCCGAAGGCGCCCTTGTCGATCATCGCGGAATCGACAGCGGATTATTCTTCCGCCGCGACCGTCACCTTCACCGTGGTCTGCACGTCCGCATGCAGGTGCACGTGGATTTCGAACTCGCCGGTATGGCGGATCGGGCCTTCGCCCATGACCACTTCGCTCTTTTCCATTGCGTGACCCGCGGCGGTAAAGGCCTCGGCGATGTCGCGCGGTCCGACCGAACCGAACAGCTTGCCTTCGGGACTGGCGTTGGCCTTGATCGTGACCGTGGCGCCGTCCAGAGCGGTCTTGCGCGCTTCGGCCGCACTCATCACCTCGTTCGCCTTGGCCTCGTATTCGGCGCGGCGCTTTTCAAACTCGGCCACGTTGGCGGCGGTTGCGGCAACGGCCTTGCCATGCGGCACGAGGAAGTTGCGGCCATAGCCCGGCTTGACCTTGACCTTGTCGCCGAGGTTGCCGAGGTTTTTCACTTTTTGCAGCAGTACCAGTTCCATGACTATCTCCGATTCGTTAGCGCCGGAGCAGGTCCGGCGCAGCTGACCTCAGGTGTCCGAGGAGTTCATTTGGCCGTCATTCCCGCGAAGGCGGGAATCCAGTTCTTGCGTTCAGCAGAGCAAAAACTGGATTCCGGGTTCCGCCTGCGGCGGCCCCGGAATGACGAGCAAAATCAGTGGTTGTCGCAGTAGGGCAAAAGCGCGAGGAAGCGCGCGCGCCCGATCGCCTGCGTCAATTCGCGCTGCCAGCGCGCCTTGGTGCCGGTGATGCGGCTGGGCACGATCTTGCCGGTCTCGCCGATGTACTGGCGCAGGGTGTTCAGGTCCTTGTAATCCACCTCGGTCGCGCCTTCGGCGGTGAAGCGGCAGTATTTCTTGCGGCGGAAGAATTTCGACATGGTCTTCTCCAATACTTATTCGGCGGCGGGTTCGGCAGCAGCGGCAGGCGCGGCGGCGCGCGGCGCGCGTTCGCGGCGCGGCGCATCGTCGTCGTCACCAAAACCGAAGCCTTCGTCATCGCGGCGCTTGCCGCCCTTGTCGTCCTTGTTCTTGAGGATGTACGACTGCTCGGTGACCGGACCGTCCTTGACGATGATCAGGTGGCGCAGCACGGCATCGTTGAAGCGGAAGCCGGACTGCAATTCACTAAGCACGTCCTGGCCGCACTCGATGTTCATCAACACGTAGTGCGCCTTGGCCAGGTTCTGGATGGGATAGGCCAACTGGCGGCGGGCCCAGTCTTCGAGGCGATGGATCTTGCCCTTGCCGCCTTCGATCAGCGCCTTGTAGCGCTCGATCATCGCGGGCACCTGCTCGCTCTGGTCAGGGTGGACCAGAAACACGATCTCGTAGTGGCGCATGTTGTCTCCTTGTGGGTACCGGGCGGAGGATTCCGCGTCGGCAGCCTTCCGCGTGGCGGTAAGGCAAGGTCCCCGGTTTTTTCGGGGGTGCGAATTGTAGGCGAATCAGGCGTTTTTCGCAACCGGACGCTCCGGATCCGAGCTCCACCCGCTCCACGACGGCGCGTACAGCCGCGATCCGCCGAGCCCGGCGTGTTCCATCGCCAGCAGGTTGTGGCAGGCCGTGACGCCCGAACCGCACATATGGATGGTGTCGGCGGGGCGATGCGTTCCGAGCAAGGCCGTGAACTCTGCGTGCAACCGCGCGGCCGGCTTGAAGCGCCCGTCGGCATCGAGATTGTCCGCGAACGGCCGATTGACGGCGCCGGGAACATGCCCGGCCGCCTTGTCGAGGGTCTCGTTTTCGCCGCGATAACGCGCCGCGGCGCGCGCATCCACGAGCAGGGTGCGTGCATTCTTCAATGCCTGGACCAGCGCGTCGGTGTAGACGATCCGCGTCGCGTCGAACGTCGCATCCACTCGCGTCGGGCTGCGCTGCGCGGCATCTGCATCGAGCGCGAGACCCGCCTGCGTCCACGCCGCGATGCCACCGTCGAGCACGGCGGCCTCGCGCGCGCCGACCAGGCGCAGCATCCACCACAACCGCGCCGCGGCCAGGGCGCCGTTGGCGGCATCGTACGCGAGCGTTGGTGTTTCCGACGTCCAGCCCCAGCGCGACAACGTCGCTGCGAACGCCGCGGCGTCGGGCAAGGGATGGCGACCGAGCCCGACCTTGGACAAATCCGACAGGTCCTCATCGAGGCTCGCGTAGATGGCGCCGGGAATATGGCCTTGCGCATACGCCCGCGCACCGGCGCGAGGATCGGCCAACTCGAAACGGCAATCGACGATGAGCCATTCACCGTCCCGCGCGCGCGCGGCGAGCGTTTTTGCATCGATCAGGGTGGCAGGTTTCATGGCGTGGCCTCGATGCGGCGCACCAGGCTGAGCAACATCGCCGCCGTGGCGCCCCAGATGATGCGGTCGTTGTAGATGAATTCCCACACATCGCGCGTACGCCCGCGCCACTCGAAACGGCGCTGGCGCAAATTCGCCGGATCGAGGAAAAATGCCAGCGGCGCCTCGAACACATCGGCGACCTCGCGCGGGTCGGGCGCGAGGCGATACCCCGGATCGACATCGGCGACGACCGGCGTGACGCAATAGCCGCTGATCGTCTCGAAGCAGTCCAGGAATCCGAAAGGCCGCACCTGCGTGGCATCGATGCCGACTTCTTCGCGCGTTTCGCGCAGCGCGGCGGCGATCGCATCGGCGTCGACCGCTTCCATGCCGCCGCCGGGAAAACTCACCTGTCCCGCATGCTGGGCCAGGTGCTCGGTGCGCTGCGTGAACAGCACCGCCGGGCCGGCATCGCGTTCGATCAGCGCAACCAGCACGGCGGCCGCACGGCGCGGTCCGGGACCGAGCAGGTCCGCGATTTCGACATGGTTCCAGCCCGGCGCGCACGGCGGGTCGTGCAGCGTGCGCACCGCGCGGCGCACGCGGCCGTCGAGATCCAGCGTTGCACTCATGCCGACTCCCCCTTCGCCGTTGCGCGCTGCGGCAAGACGACATGCATCAGATGCCGGCGCTGCGTGTCGGTGAACTGCAACCATTGCGCGATTTCCGCGCCGCTGCGATGGCAGCCCTCGCAATAGCCGGCGTCGTCCAGGCGGCAAACGCCGGTACAGGGACTGAGCACGGGTTTGGGCGGCGCGGCAGTTGGGAACATGGATCGCTATGGGAATCGCGGGACATTCTTGCTAGATTCGCCGCTGTTTTCATGGCGGCGAGACGATGCTGGCACTGGCAACGAAGGTGGTGACCGACTACGGCCGCGTGCTGGCGCAGGTGCAACCGGGGTTGCACGGCGTGCCCGAATCCCTGCTCCCGCATTCGAAAGCGCAGATCCGCGACGCCATCGTCATGTTACTCCAGCATCTGGATCCGGAACACACGGCCGTCAAGGAAAGCCTCGCCCGTGGGTACGTCTACCTTGCCCAATTCATTCCCGACGCGGACGCCGCAATCCTGGACAAATCCGCGGCGGCCGCGCCCAGCAGCATCCCGGCCATGCGCCTGATGAACCGCATCAAGCTCGACATGGAACGCGCGCTGGAGGAACTGGGCGCGATGGGCGTATACGCCCTGCCGAAATGACGCGTCGCCGTCCGTTCGGGGCGGCCATGACTTTGCGCATTGGCGCAGGGGGAAAACAGGACTAGACTCCGTCGCTTGGAAGGCGCGTGGCGATCAGGGGCCTTGTGACCACCGAACTCGAACAGATTCGCATCGATACGGCCGATCTTGCCATCGGCATGTTCGTGTGCGGCCTCGACCGGCCCTGGGAAGAAACGCAATTCCCGCTGCAGGGCCTGGAAGTGCGCACGGATGACGATGTGCGCCTGCTGCGCGAGCTGTGCAAATTCGTGTTCATCGACCGCCGCCGCGAAGTGCTGATCGGGCGCCGCCGCCTGCTCACGCTGGCGCGCAGTGATCGCCGCGAAGCGAGCTTCAAGCGCGCCACGACCTACGCCGACACGATCGGCGTCCGCGAGGAAATCCCCAAGGCGCGCGAGGCGATGCGCGCGACATCCGAACTGCTGGACCGCATCTACGAGGACATCGCCAGCGGCCGCCCGCTTTCCGTCGAATACGTCGAACAGGTCGTGCGCCCACTCGTCGCCAGCGTGCTGCGCAGCGTCGATGCGTTCCTGTTTCTCGAAGGCCTGCGCCGGCACGACAACTACACCTACAGCCACGCAATCAGTTGCGGCGCGCTCGCGGCGGCATTCGGCCGGCACCTGGGCCTGCCCGAGGACACCATCCTGAGCCTAGCCACCGGCGGGCTGCTCATGGACATCGGCAAGACGCAGCTGCCGGAAAAGCTCCTGCGCCAGCCCGGACCGCTGCGGGCGCGGGAAATCGAACAGGTGCGCACCCACGTCGCGCAGGGCCTGGAAATCGTCACCTCCGGCGGCATCCACGATCCGGACGTGCTGGATGTGGTGCGCACGCATCACGAGCGCTACGACGGCAGCGGCTATCCGGATGGGTTGACCGGCAACACCATCCCGATGGCCGGGCGCATGCTCGCAATCATCGATTCCTATGACGCCATGTGCAGCGTGCGGCCGCATCGCAAGGCGCTGCCGCGGCACAAGGCCCTGCAGGAAATCTATCGCGCCCGCGACACCTTGTACCAAGGCGAACTGGTCGAACAGTTCCAGGTGTGCCTGGGCGTGTATCCGACCGGTTCGCGCGTGGAGCTCAGCAGCGGCGAGGTCGCCGTGGTGATGGAACAGAACCAGGTGCGGCGGCTGCGCCCGACCGTGCTCGTGATCAGTTCGACCGACAAACAGCCGCTGGAAAAATTCCGCATGCTGGACCTGCTCAACCAGACCGACGACGAGGCGCGCGTCGAAATCCAGCGCGGGCTGGCAATCGACGAATACGACATCGACACGTCGGGATTCCTCACGGCCGCATGACGCCCGCGCGACGACCATGCTGAATCAGGACGCGATCCAGGCGGCGATCGATCATCAGGTGCTGGCGTGTACGCACGCGGGCGGATTCGCGGTCATGGCCATCCGCGTCCTCGACCTGCGCCAGATCGCCCTGCGCTTCGGCAGCGCGCGCGGCGCGGCGGCGGAAGCGCGGATGCGCGAGCTGATCGCCGAATCGTTGCGACCCTCCGATACGGTCGTGCAGTCCGGTGACGAGACCTTTGTCGCCGTGCTGCCCGGCCTGCACAATCGCAACCACGTGCTGCTGGCCATTGCCAAGCTCGCCGCCGTGTTCGAACAGCCCCACATCGTCGCCGACGACACGCCGCCGTGGCAGACCCGCGTCGTCATCGGCGTGGCGTTGTTTCCGCACGACGGTGCCGATGCGGATACCTTGTGGCGACATGCGCAGACCGCTACCGACGAGGCGCAACGACGCGGCGACCAGTACGCGTTCCACGACGCCGGCAACCTGCGCTCGCGCATCGACTACGACGACCTGCGCGACAGCATCTCGGCCAATCGCCTGGTCACCTATTTCCAGCCGTTGTGGGACCTCGCGCGCAAGCGCATCGTCGGCGCGGAATCGCTGGCGCGCTGGACCAGCCCCACCCTGGGCCCGGTCGATCCGGACAATTTCGTGACCTTCGCCGAGCAGAACCAGCTCATCTCCACGCTCACGCGCTGGAGCATCCATTCCACGCTGCGGCATGCGGCGGCGTTGCGCCCGCAGGCGGACTTCCTGCTCGCCATCAACCTGTCGCCGCGCGCGCTGTCGCGCGGCGGCGTCGCCGAGCAGTTGCTCGATGCGCTCAAGATCTGGGGCGTCCCGGCGACGACGGTCGTTGCCGAGGTCACCGAGACCGCGCTGGCCAGGGACATGGATTCGGCGGTGCACGCCCTGCGCCGCCTGCGCGACCACGGCGTGCGCGTGGCGATCGACGATTTCGGCATCGGCTATGCGTCGATCACCTACTTGAGCAAGTTCCCTGCCTCGGAGCTGAAGATCGACCGCTCGCTGGTGGCGACCGCCGCCAGCGATCCGCGCATGGCCAAACTCGTCGATTCGATCATCCGCTTCGCCCACAACCTCGGCCTGGAAACGACCGCCGAAGGCATCGAGGACGAAGCCACCTTGCAGGCGCTAACGGCCATGGGCTGCGACCTCGGCCAGGGCTACCACCTGGGCCGACCGGAACCGGCGGTGGATTTCATCGCGCGCTACCATGCGCGCTCGGCGTCCGCGAATCCGGTAGCCTGAAAACGAAAACGCCGCCCGCAGGCGGCGTTTTGTTTCAAATCCGGATCCCGAGTCAGCGCACATCCCTGCACTGCACGGGATGATCGCTTCCTGCGATCACTTGATGGCGATGAGCTTGAGCTCGAACACCAGCGCTTCGTTCGGACCGATGCGCGGTGGCTGGCCGCGTTCGCCGTAGGCCAGCGACGCCGGCACGAAAATCTGCCAGTGGTCGCCCACGCGCATCAACGGCAGCACGTCCTGCCAGCCCTTGATCACGTCGCCGACCTTGAAGTGCACCGGTTCGCCACGCGCGAAGGAGCTGTCGAATTCCAGTCCGTTCATCAGCGAGCCGCGGTAGTGCACGGTCACTTCGCTGTTGAGCGTCGGATGCTGGCTGCCGCTGCCTTCCTCGATCACGCGGTACTGCACGCCGGACGGCAGCACCTTGATGCCGGTCTTGCTCTTGTTGTCGGCAAGGAACTTGTCGCTCTTGGCCTTGTTCTCGGCGGCGAGCTTGTCGAATTCGCTCTTGGCCTTGGTGTACATCTGGTACTGCATGCGACCGAGCAGGTCGTGCATCTTGTCCTCGGACACCGTCGGCGTGCGCTTGGCGTAGCCGTCCTGGATCGCGCGGATGACCGCGTTCAGGTCGATGTCGAGCTTGCGTTCGACGAAGTCCGCGCCGATCTGGTAACCGATCGCGTACGACAGGTTCGGCTTGTCCGCCGCGGTGATCGGTGCCGGCGGCGTCTGTTGCTGCTGCGCCTGGGCCTGGTTGGCCGATGCGGCCGAGCCGCTGCTCTGCGCGAATGCCGCGCCGGCGGCCAGCGTCGCTGCCGCCAAGAAAATGCCACGCAAAATCATGCAAACCTCCGGAAGGGAAACGACGCGTCGGCACGGGAGCGGCCGCCGCGAAGGCGCGCCATGATACCCGAAAAGCCCCGCACGGGGACGACACGCGCCGGCACGCCACAGCCACGGTTCAGGCAACGAGCTTGAGCAACAGCAAGCCCGCGCCGACCATGACGCCGCCAATCAGGCGCAACTGGCGCGGATCGAGCCGGCGCAACTGCTCGGCCATGCGCTGCCACGCCTGCGGTGCGGCGAACAGGAACAGGCCCTCGAGCACCAGTACCAGGCACAGCGCCGCGGCCAGGGCGTGCGACATCGCGGGCTACTTGCCGCCCTCGCCCTTGCTCGCGTCGAAATAGCGCATGAATTCGGATTTGGGATCGACCACGATCACGCTGCCGTTCTTCAATGCATCGCGATACGCCTGCAGGCTGCGGTAGAACGCATAGAAATCCGCATCCTTGGAATAGGCCGCGGCATAGATTTCCGCCGCCTTGGCATCGCCCTCGCCGCGCGCTTCCTGCGCGTCGCGCCCGGCCTCGGCCTTGATCACCTGCACCTGGCGATCGGCATCGGCCTCGATCTTGGCGGCTTCCTCCTGGCCGTTGGAGCGCTGTTCGTTGGCGAGCCGGTTGCGCTCGGCGCTCATGCGCTTGTACACCGAAGCGAGCACCTCGTCGGGGAACTCGATGCGCTTGATGCGCACGTCCACGACATGGATGCCGAGCTTGGCCTGCGTCGCCTGGTTGGCCTGCTCGCGCACGTGTTCGGTGATGTCCGAACGCGCGCTGGCGATCAGGTCGTTGAGCGTGCGCGCGGTGAACTCGAAGCGCAACGCGTCCTTGATGATCGGCGCCAGGCGCTGGTTGGCAAGCGTCTGGTTCGGATCCGCGCCGAACGAACGGTAGTACGCGGCCGGATCGGCGATGCGCCATTTCACGTAGAAATCGACGTTGACCGCTTTCTTCTCGGTCGTGAAGTAGCGCTCGGGTTGCGCTTCCAGGTTGAGGATGCGCCGGTCATAGCCGACGACCTGCTGGATCAGCGGCAGCTTGAAATGCAGGCCCGGGGCGTATTCGGCGGCGGCGTTGCCGGCGCCGACGATGCGGCCGAATTGCAGCACCAGCGCGCTGCGGCCCTCGGGAACCACGAACGCACTGTTGGCGAGGAGCGCAACCATCAGCAAGGCAATGACGGGAGGCAGCATCTTCACTGGCTGTTCTCCTTGGCATTCTTTTTCGCATCATCGGCGCTGGCCGCGGCGGCAGCGGTGGCCGCATCCAGATCGGATTTGAGCTTGTCCAGCGGCAGGTAGATCATGTTCTTGCCGGCGCTGGTGTCGATGACCTTCGGGTTGGCCGCCATCACGTCCTGCATGGTTTCCAGGTACAGGCGCTTGCGCGTGACTTCCGGCGCCGCACGATATTGCGCGTCGATCAGCGCAAAACGCTGGGCCTCGCCGGTCGCCGTGGCGATCTGCGCGGCCTTGTAACCTTCGGCGGCCGCACGGATGCGCGCCGCTTCGCCGCGCGCCAGCGGCACAACTTTTGCCGCGTAGCCTTGCGCCTCGTTGACGAACTGCTGCTGGTTGTTGCCGGCGTTGTTGGCGTCGTCGAACGCTTCCTTGACTTCCGGCGGCGGCAGGATCTTCTGGAAATTGATTTCGGTGACGAGCAGGCCCAAGCCATAGCTGTCGAGTGTGGACTGCAACAGTTTCTTGGTTTCGCCGACCAGTTCCGAGCCGTGGCCGGAAAGGATGGTATCCATCGCACTGCGCCCTATCACCTGGCGCACCGCGCTTTCGGCCGCCTGCTTGAGGGTTTCGTCGGGCTGGTTGGCATCGAACAGGTATTTCTTCGCGTCGGTGACCTGGTACTGCACGTTGAAGTCGATCAGCACGATGTTTTCGTCGCGGGTGAGCATGCGTACTTCGTCGGAGACCTGCTTGACCGTGGTCGCATCGACGCGGATCACGCGCTCGACCGGCGCCGGCCATTTCAGGTTCAGGCCGCTCGTCATCACTCGATTGAATTGGCCGAAGCGCAGCACCACGCCGATCTGGCGCGCGTCGATCACGGTCCACGAATCCAGCGCCAGCCAGCCGAGCACGAAGGCCAGCACGATCAGCGTGATGCCGCGCGAGCCGCCGCCGAAGCCGCCGCCACCACTACCGCCGCCGCGAAACAGGCGATTGATGCCATCGCGCAGGCGCTTGAGCCATGCGTCGATGTCCTGCGGCGGCTTGCCCTGCCAGGGATCGCGCTTGCCTCCGCCGCTTCCGGGTTCGTTCCAGGCCATGGGAAAACCTTTCTGAAAACTGTTCGGGATTGTAACGTTTTTCGATCACGGCATTGCAGCGGACTTGACCCTCGCGCCACGAACTGCCAACGTAGGGTTCGATCTGGGGAGCAAGCCAATGAAATCAACATTCCGCCTGGCGGCAATTTCCGTCGCCTTGCTGTTTGCCGCAGCGCTGCAAGCAGCCGAACCGGCACAACACCAGCGCAAGCCCGATCTCGCAGACGCCGCACAAGGCACTTATCACGGCGAGGTGATTTCCGATGCGCGCGGCGCATCGCGCTCGGACGTCGATGTCACCGTGACCCGCGTCGGCAAGAATACCGTCGAAGTCAGCGCCGACTATGCGCGTATACCGGCACGGACATTCCATCTGACGCGGGCGATGAACACCATCCAGCAAGCCAGCGGCACCGAGGTCTTCCTGCTTGATCTTGCCAAGACGCCACGGCAACTGGACCTGACCATCGACGACGCATCGTGGTCGGGCACCAAAGACTGACCCCGCCAACCTGAGTTTTCAGACGGCGTTGGGCTGGCGCAGGTTGTCGCGCAGCCATTCGCCGTCGCCATCGGCCAGGCCAAACAACGGCTCGATCAAAGCGCGTGGCGCGTCGATGCGGACTTCCCAGCCGTCTTCGGCATGGCGTTCGTCCGCCACCAGTCCTTGCGCGAACAGGCGCGCCCGCAGTCGTCCCGCCTGCATCGGCAGACGCAGCCAACGCTGCACGCGTTCGCCTTGCAAGGCGCGAGCGATGCTGTCACGCAGCAGATCCAGTCCGAGTGCGTGCGTGGCCGATACCCACACGCGTGGGGTCTTGCCGCCATCCAGCATTTCGGCACGTGGCGCCGGCATTCCCTCGCCGTTCGCCAATTTATCCAATTTGTTGAACACCAATATCTGCGGCACGTCCTGCGCGCCGATTTCGGCGAGCACGCGCTCGACCTCGGCGATGCGCCGGTCGCGCTCGGGGTCCGCGCAATCCACGACGTGCAGCAGCAGATCCGCGTCGCGGGTTTCGGCCAACGTCGACTTGAATGCGGCGACGAGATCGTGCGGCAAGTCGCGGATGAATCCCACCGTGTCGGCGAGCACGAACGGCCCGCAGTTGAGCCCGTCGATGCGGCGCAGGGTCGGATCGAGCGTGGCGAACAACTGGTCTGCCGCGTACACGCCGGCACCGGTGAGCGCGTTGAACAACGTGGACTTGCCCGCATTGGTGTAGCCCACCAGCGACACCAGCGGCAGCGCATTGCGTTCGCGCGCGCGACGCGCGGTACTGCGCTGCGTCTGCACTTTTTCCAGCCGCGCATCAAGCTGTTTGACGCGCGCGGCGAGCAGGCGGCGATCGAGTTCGAGCTGGGTTTCGCCCGGCCCGCGCAGACCGATTGCGCCGCCGCGCTGGCGCTCCAGGTGGGTCCAGCCGCGCACCAGGCGCGTGGACATGTGCTTGAGCTGCGCGAGTTCGACTTGCAGCTTGCCTTCGTGCGAACGCGCACGCTGGGCGAAGATGTCAAGGATCAGGCCGGTGCGATCGACCACGCGGCACTCGCAGAACTTCTCGAGGTTGCGCTCCTGTACCGGCGAGAGCGCATGGTTGACGAGGATCAGGTCCGCGCCGGTCGCGAGTTTGCGCGCCTTCAATTCCTCGGCCTTGCCGCTGCCGATGAAGAACTTGGGATTGGGCCGCTCGATGCGTGCACTCAGCGTGTCCACCACGCTGGCACCGGCCGAGCGCGCCAGTTCGCGGAACTCGGCCAGGGCATCGGCATCGCCTGCACCGGAGCGATGCGGCTGCACCAGCAGCGCGCATTCGCCCTTGCGCGATCGTTCGAACAGCGTCTGGACCAAGTCAGCCCTCGGCGGTTTCGGCCTCGACGGCCGCAACGCTGGCATTGCCCTCGTGCTCGGCAACGCGCACGTTGCGGCTGGGCACGATCGTGGAAATCGCGTGCTTGTAGACCATCTGGCTGACGGTGTTGCGCAACAGCACCACGAACTGGTCGAAGGACTCCACCGTGCCCTGCAACTTGATGCCGTTCACCAGATAGATCGCCACCGGCACGCGCTCGCGCCGCAGCGCGTTGAGAAACGGATCCTGCAGACTCTGACCTTTGGACATGGTTCTTCTCCTCGACGAACTTTGTAATTATGCGAACCGGAGAAACGGCGCGGCCAAAAAACAGATATGGCATCAACGCCCCGATTCAAGGTGTTGAAAGTATACACCTTTCCGCTGCACTACGCCGCTGGCCCGAGGAAATCCTCCAGCGCGCGCTGCGCCGCGGCCGGCGCGGCCGGATCGAGGTCACGCGCGTCGAGTTCCCCACGCAGCCACGTGAGTTGGCGTTTGGCGAGCTGGCGCGTGGCAAAAATGGCGCGGTCGCGGAACTGTTTTGCATCGAATTGGCCGTCCAGGTGCTGCCAGGCCTGGCGGTAGCCCACCGCGCGCACGGCCGGCAGGTCCGCGTGCAGGTCGCCGCGCGCGTGCAAGGCCCGCACTTCCTCCAGAAAGCCCTGCGCGATCATCACATCCATGCGCTGTGCAATGCGGTCATGCAAGACGGCACGGTCATCGGGAAGCAGCGCCAGCTTGAGCACGCGATACGCGAATGGCGCCGGTGTCCCGCCTTGTAGTTGCGACAGCGGCTTGCCGGTGATCTGGATCACTTCCAGCGCGCGCTGGATGCGCTGCGCGTCGCCCGGGCGGATCTTCTCCGCCGCCGCGGCATCGAGCCGTTGCAAGCGCGCATGCAATGCCGGCCAACCGAGTTGCGATGCTTCTTCAGCCAAGCGTGCACGGATGCCTGCGTCCGCCTCCGGCAAATCCGACAACCCCGATTGCAGCGCGCGGAAATACAGACCGGTGCCACCGACCAGCAGGGGAATCTTGCCCTTTTGCACAATGTCGGCCATTTCGCGCAGCGCGTCGGCGCGGAAGTCAGCAGCCGAGTAAGGTTCGATCGGATCGCGGATATCGAGCAGCCGATGCGGAAAGTCGCGCAAGGTCTGCGCATCGGGTTTGGCCGCGCCGATGTCGAGCCCGCGATACACCAGCGCCGAATCCACGCTGATCAGATCCAGTGGAAAACACCGTGCCAATTCGCAGGCGAGCGCGGTCTTGCCCGATGCGGTCGGGCCCATCAGGAAGATTGCGCGCGGGCGTGTGTCGATCGTCATCACCGAAGTTTACCTGCACGGCACTGCATTGCTCGCAGCACGGTGCCGAGCTATGCTCGGCGTAATACTTTTCAAGGTACTACCTATGCAAACCTCCAATGTCACGCAGAAGGGCCAGATCACTGTGCCGTCCGGCATCCGGCGCGCGCTCGGCATCCGCCCCGGCGGCAAGGTGCGTTTCACGCGCAAAGGCCACGGCGTGCTTGTCGAGGCCGTCGACGAACCGACGGTGGATTCGCTGTTCGGCGTGCTCAAGATGCCCAAGGGCTGTGGCGTTGCAGATATGGATGCTGCCATCGACGCTGCCAAGGCGAAACGTGCCGTTGCATTGCGCCGCAAATGATCGCGCTCGATACCAATGTATTGCTGCGCGCGCTCGTCGACGATGACGAGGCCACAAGTCAGTGCGCCGCCGCGCGCAGGCTCGTCGCGGCTGCGACCGCAGTGACCATCAGTGCCGCAGTATTTCTCGAGGCCGTGTGGACGTTGTCACGCAGTTTCGGCTTTCCGCGCAAGGATGTCGCGCGCGTCGCCACGATGCTGCTCGGACATCCCAAGTACCGTGTCCAGGATGCGACGCTGTTCGAAGCAGCGGTCGCACGCTTTGGCGCTGGCAACATCGACTTCGCCGATGCAGTCGCGCTTGAACATGCTTCCCGCAACAGCGCCACGCTGTACACCTTCGACCGCAAGCTCGCGAAACTCGACGGCGCCCAAGGGGCCGGGTGATTCGAATCGCCCGTCGGGCCTATAATTGGCAGGTTCAGGAGACTGCCATGTCGAACACGATGAAGGCGCTGGTCAAGCGCGAAGCCGCCAAGGGCATCTGGATGGAACAGGTGCCGATTCCCGAGATCGGACCGAACGAGGTGCTGGTCAAACTGGAAAAGACCGCGATCTGCGGCACCGACCTGCACATCTACAAGTGGGACGAATGGTCGCAGCGCGTGATCAAGCCCGGACTCGTCATCGGCCACGAGTTCGTCGGCCGCATCGTCGACATGGGCCCGGGCGTGCGCGGTTACGCGCTCGGCCAGCGCGTCTCGGCGGAAGGCCACATCGTCTGCGGCGTGTGCCGCAACTGCCGTGCCGGCAAGCAGCACCTGTGTCCGAATACGGTCGGCATCGGCGTCAATCGCAATGGCGCATTCGCCGAATACATCGCGATGCCGGCCTCGAACCTGTGGCCGATTCCGGACCAGATTCCGTCCGAGCTGGCCGCGTTCTTCGACCCGTACGGCAATGCCGCGCATTGCGCGCTGGAGTTCGACTTGATCGGTGAGGACGTGCTGATCACCGGCGCCGGGCCGATCGGCATCATCGCCGCCGGCATCGCCAAGCACGTCGGCGCGCGCAACGTCGTCGTCACCGATGTCAACGACTATCGCCTCAAACTCGCCGCCGACATGGGCGCCACGCGCGTGGTCAACGTGTCCAAGCAGTCGCTGAAGGAGGTCGTCAAGGACCTGCACATGGAAGGCTTCGACGTGGGCCTGGAAATGTCCGGCAATCCGCGCGCGTTCGGCGACATGCTCGACTGCATGTACCACGGCGGCAAGGTTGCCCTGCTCGGCATCATGCCGAACGGTTCCGGCATCGATTGGGACAAGGTGATCTTCAAGGGATTGGTGCTGCACGGCATCTACGGTCGGCGCATGTACGAGACCTGGTACAAGATGACGCAGATGCTGCTCACCGGTTTCCCGCTGCAGAAGGTGCTTACGCACCAGGTGCACATCGACGATTTCCAGAAAGGCTTCGACCTGATGGAAGCGGGCAATTGCGGGAAGGTTGTCTGTTCCTGGAATTGAAATAGTAACCGTCATCCCGGCAGGGACTGCCGGGATCCAGAACACATGGACGTGGGCGTTCCTGATCAGTCCGCCATCCTTGGCACCTGGATTCCCCTCGGTCGGCTGTCGCCGACACTCGACCCTGCCGGAATGACGACTTCGGTTGTTCATCCCCAATTCCAACGCCATCGGCAAAATAGCCGCATGCGTTTTCGAACTTCGATTCTTGCGTGCGCGCTCTTGCTCGCCTGCTCCGCGCACGCGAGCGGGACCTTCGAACCCGAACCCGTGCTCAAGGCGCCGCAGTTGGTGCAGGCGCCGCTGTTGTCCGGGCCGGACTTCCGCGTGGTGCCGGAAGTGCCGATTCGCGGCTACATGGGCAATTTCCTGATCGACACCAAATTCGGCCCGATCCATGCGGACAGCGTCGAGATGTTGTCGATCCGCATCAGCGAATTGCCGGCAATGCAAGCGCTGGACCAGGCCAGCCGCACCGGCGCATTTGCCACCGCGCTCGCCGCACGTGCGAAGAAGACCGGCTCGGCGATCGTCAACGTTGTCACCCATCCCATCGATACGATCACCGGATTGCCCGAAGGCGTGGCGCGTTACCTCGGTGCACAATGGGACAAATGGAGCGGTCGCGCGCAGTCGCTGTCCGACCGCTCGCAACGCGAATTCGAGAATCGCGGCGATCCGTACCGTGCTCCGGAAGGACCGATGACCGCCTTGCGCAATGCGCCGCCGGAGCACCCGCCTCCATCGATCGATGCAAAGAATCGCGCCTGGTACGCGCGCGCCGGCAACGAAGTCGCGCGCGAAGGCAAGCGCTACCTGCAGTTCAACTCGCAACGGCGCGCCATGGCCAAGGTGCTGGGCGTGGACCCGGATTCGAGCAATCCGGTGCTCGACCAGGAACTGGACACGCTCGCCTGGGCGGCGGTGTGGGGAAACTTTTCCGCCGGCACCGCGCTCGGCGCCGTGGGCGGCACGGCGGCCACGGTCATTGGCGACACCGGCAAGCTCAATCAATATGTGTTGTCGAAAACGCCGGAACAGCTTCGCGAGATCAACGAAAAACGCCTGCTGGCACTATGCAGTGACGACACCGCCGTGCGCAGCTTCCTGCGCCGCGGCGGCTTCACCGACACGCTGCGCACGGAACTGGCGCTGACGCTGGAAAAGCTCGCGCCGAAATCCGGATGCAACGGCCTGCTCGAACTTGCCGCCACCACGCATGGCGAGGTCGAGGCGCGCTATCTCGTCAATGCGCTCAAGCTCATCGCGCAGCAACCCGGCGCGACCGGCGGCGAATTGTCCACGGCGAACGCCGCCATCACCTGGCGCACGCCCGCCGGGAAACTGCTGCTGCCGTTGCCGGTGGATTACCTGAGCTGGAACGAAAACCTGGCCCGGTTCTTCGACCAACCAAATCTGCGCATGGCGGACAAGCTCGTGCTGATCGGCGGCGAGGCCTCGATGCTTGCGCAACGCGCGCTGACCGACCGCGGCTGGGGCATCGCTTCGCGCGCGCCGTACGCGGGTGCGCCGGCGTATGCGAGCGCGGGCGAATTCGATCCGCACGACGCGCTCTGATCGGCGTCATTGCGGCGCGACTTCGAGCTTGTCGAGCTGGTCCTCGTAGTAGTTTCCGCCCGAAGCGAAGATCAGGAAATTCCGCGCCGCCTTGTGCGCGGCGGCATCTGCATTCGCATCGCGCAAGGTATCGAGCGCGGCGTCGGTGAACAATCGCTGCACGTTCTGGCGATTGGCCTCGTACTGCTCGCGCAGCTGCCGGAACATGGTGGATCTGGTTGCCGAATCCAGGTTCCGCACCTGCGCGGCCGTCTGCGTGCGCAGTTCGCCCAGCACGGCTTCTTCTGAAGTCGGCACCGGGTTCGGCAGCGCGAAATGCAGGCGCCCGAAACTGTCGGCATACACGCCCTCGTTGTTGTTCCAGACAACCTGTTCGCCATCGCGCAGAAGGGCATCGGCGGGAGCGCTGGCGGTGAAGCGCGTCAGGCGACCCAGGTCGGCCAACATGTCGGTGCCGATGTCAGCCCAATCCGCATTGGCGTGGCGCACCAGTTTCGGCAGCGCATCGCTCCACCACGGCAGCGCCAGCAGCGGCGCGAGCGTCAGCAGCCACAGGATCGCGTTGGATTGGCCGGTGAGGAATTTCATGCCCATGCGCCACACGATCACGCCGGGAACCGCGAAGACCAGTGCGAAAATCCAGCCGCCCCACCACACGCCGTCGTGCGCATCGGCGACGACTTTCGCCGGCACTGCAGATTCCGGATGCTGCGGATCATAGGCGAGAAGAATGGCCTTGACCGGCGTGGTCCAACTCGACAAGGCGACATCCAGCGGCGCGTCATGCGCCTCGCGCAGATCGGCATAGGCCGTAGCCGGCAACGGTTTGATCCGCGAATAGGTACTCGGCGGGTGCGACTTGAGCCAGTCCAGCGCGGCTTTGCTCATGCGCACTTGCTGCACGGCAAAACCGTTTGCGTCGCGTGCGAACGAGAATGGCACGTCGGGCATCAGCATCTTCCAATCGTCGAAGCGGAAGGAATCGCTGAACTGCAGGCGGTTGCCGCATATCGCGCGTTGCAGCGGCGCGCCCCAGTCGCCGGAGTATTCGACGATCGCGCAAGGCGTGACCTGGCTCCACGGCTGCCAATACAACTTGTCTTTCGGCAGCACGGCGGGATCGAATTCGAGTGCGATCCAGCTTTCCACGATGCGGCCATCGGCATGCGCCGTGAACGGCGCATATTGGCGCTGATCCAACAGCGGCTTGGGGCCGAGCGACCACGCCATCGCCAGGAAGATGCCGCCGAACAGCAGCATGAAGCCGGCGATCAAACCGATCAACGGCGCGGAAATGACCGTTGCCAGGCCCTGCCCGATTGCGGCGCGCAGATTGTCGAGCAATCCGCTCGGCAACGGCACGTCCGCATCTCGTGCAGGCGTGTCCTGTGTCTCGCGAGTCTTGCGCATTGCTGTCTCCCCATGGCGCGCAGCCGCTAGAATAGCGCGATCGCCAATCCGGACACAGCCATGACCTATGTCGCCCAAAGCCGCCTTGCCGCCGAACTCGATGCCATCCGCGAGCAAGGCTTGTACAAGACCGAGCGCGTGATCGCCACGCCGCAATCGTCGTCGATCAAGACCAGTGATGGCCGCGAAGTGCTGAACTTCTGCGCGAACAACTACTTGGGCCTCGCCGATAATCCCGAGATCATCGCCGCGGCGAAACACGCACTCGACACGCACGGATTCGGACTCGCCAGCGTGCGCTTTATCTGCGGCACGCAGGACCTGCACAAGCAACTGGAAGCCGCGATATCCACGTTCTTCGGCACCGATGATGCGATTTTGTACACCTCGTGTTTCGACGCCAACGGCGGTCTGTTCGAGACGATTTTGAGCGACGAAGACGTGGTGATTTCCGATGCGCTCAACCACGCATCGATCATCGACGGCATCCGCCTGTGCAAGGCCGAGCGCCGGCGCTATGCCAACTCCGACATGGCCGAACTTGAAAAGCACCTGCAGGAAACGCAAGGCAAGCGCACGCGCCTGATCGCCACCGACGGCGTGTTTTCGATGGACGGCTACATTGCCAAATTGGATGAAATCGTCGCGCTCAAGAAGAAGTACAATGCCATGCTGATGGTCGACGACTCGCATGCCACCGGTTTCGTCGGCCCGACCGGACGCGGCTCGGCGGAATTGCACGGCGTGATGGGCGAGGTCGATGTGTTTACGTCCACGCTCGGCAAGGCGCTTGGCGGCGGCTCGGGCGGCTTCACCACCGGACGGCGCGAGATCATCGATCTGCTGCGCCAGCGCTCGCGCCCCTACCTGTTTTCCAACACCCTGCCGCCGCCGCTGGTCGCCGCCTCGATCAAGGTGTTCGAGATGCTGTCGACGAGCAGCGCGCTGCGCGACAAGGTCATGGACAATGCGCGGTATTTCCGTGAGCGGATGACAAAGGCCGGCTTTGACATAAAGCCCGGTACGCATCCCATCGCACCGGTCATGCTTTACGACGCCAAGCTCGCGCAGCAATTCGCGCACGACCTGCTCGACGAAGGCATCTACGTCATCGGCTTCTTCTTCCCTGTCGTCGCCCAGGGCCAGGCGCGTATCCGCACGCAGATGAGCGCGGCGCACACGCACGAGCAGATCGACCGTGCGGTGGCGGCGTTCACGAAAGTCGGGAAAAGACTGGGCGTGCTCAAGGCATGACCGCCTTCAAACGCGCCATCGTCCGGCCGCCCGCCGCGAATTTTGCACAAGGCCTGACCAGCGTCGATTTGGGCACGCCCGACGTCAGCCTTGCGCTGGAGCAGCATGCGCGCTACTGCGCTGCCCTTGAACAATGCGGGTTGACGCTCACGCGACTGCCCGACGACGCGCGCTTTGCCGATTCCACCTTCGTGGAAGACACCGCCATCCTCACCGATCGCTGCGCGATCCTGACTCGTCCAGGCGCGGCCAGCCGCGCTGGCGAAGTGGCGGCGATCGAGCCTGCCGTACGCGCCAATTTTTCGCGCATCCATCAGATCCAGGCGCCGGGAACGCTCGACGGCGGCGATGTCTGCCAGGTCGAGGAGCATTTCTTCATCGGGATTTCGGAACGCACCAATGAACAAGGCGCGCGCCAGCTTGCCGCAATCCTCGCACAGGAAGGTTTCACCTCCACGGCGATCGATATTCGCGGCGTGAACGGCATCCTGCACCTGAAAAGCGGCATTTCGTACCTGGGCGACCAGCGCCTGGTGCTGATCGATGCGCTTGCCGGCCGCGCCGAATTCGCCGGCTACGAGATCGTGCGCATCGCCGCCGAGGAAAACTACGCCGCGAATTTCCTGCGCATCAACGACCGCGTGATCGTCTCCGCCGGATTTCCCCGATTCGAAGCGCGCGTGCGCGATTTCGGCCATCGCATCGTTGCGCTCGACATGTCGGAGTTCCGCAAGATGGATGGCGCGCTCAGTTGTCTGTCGCTGCGTTTTTAGGCGACAACTGCGCTACTTCGTCCTTCGACAATTCCCGCCACTGCCCTTTCGCCAGGTCGCCGAGCGCGAGCGTGCCGATTGCGGCACGCAGCAAGCGCAGCACGGCAATATCGAACGCCGCCAACAAGCGCCGGATTTGCCGATTGCGGCCTTCGTCGAGCACGATTTCCAGCCACGCGTTCTTCTCGCCACGGCGCAGTTCGCGCACGGATTTCGCCGCCAACCGCTCGCCCGCTTCGACCACGCCTTCGCGCAGACGCGCGAGCAGTGCCGCGTCCGGCAGTGTGTCGACCTGCACGTGGTAGGTCTTGTCCAGATGCGATGCCGGATCGGTCAAGCGCGCCGCCCAAGCGCTGTCGTTGGTGAACAGCAAGAGTCCTTCGCTGGCCTTGTCCAGGCGACCGACCGGCGCGAGCCACGGGAAATTTCCACTTTGCAAAAAGGTGTACACCGTATCGCGGCCGCGCTCGTCGCTGGCCGTGGTGACGCAGCCGCGCGGCTTGTTCAGCATCACGTAGACACGTTTGGCGGCGGCGACCGGCGCGCCATCCACACTGATGTGCTGGCCGCGCGCATCCGTCGGTGCTTCGGGATCGCGCTCGATGCGGCCATCCACGCGCACGCGGCCGGCCCGGATCGCCGCTTCGGCCTGCGTGCGCGAGCATACGCCGAGCTTGCTCAACACACGCGCCAGGCCGTGCCGTGGCGCGGGTTTTGCGGCAACCGTGGCGTTGCGATGACGCCGCGCCGGCAATGGGTTAGGCTTGGCTTTCATGCGCGCACCATGCCGCAGCCGGCGCGCCAGGTCAAAACCTTGGGGAGGACATCATGTCGGATCATCGCATCACACTGGACTGGTCGCGCGGCGGCGGGCCGTTCGAACGCGGCAACTACAACCGTGATCACGACGTGCATTTTTCCGGCGGCCAGACGATCCGCAATTCCGCCGCACCGGGCGAGTACGCGGGCAATCCACAGGCGAGCAATCCGGAAGAATTGCTGCTCTCGGCATTGTCGAGCTGCCACATGCTGACCTTCCTCGCAGTCGCGGCGAACCGCGGGTACACCATTGACAGCTATCACGACGACGCCAGCGCCGAACTCGGCAAGAATGCGGATGGCAAGATGGCCGTGGTCAAGGCGATCCTGGCGCCACACGTAGCCTTTTCCGGCGACAAGCGCCCGGGCGATGATGACTATCTGAAACTGCACGAACGCGCGCACGCCGCGTGCTTCATCGCCAACTCGATCAAGTCGACCGTGGAATTGCGCCCGACCATGCGCAACGACGCTTGAAACGCCACGAGAGGACCTTCACTCCGCCGTCACCCGCTGCCGGGCAGACTGGCCCGCGACCGCAAGGAACCGTCGTGCAGGCTTCGTCCGCCACAACCCGATCGCCCAATCGCTGGCCGCGCGCCCTGGCGCAGTGGTTCGACACGAATGCCGTTGCGGCCGCACATGGCGCGGATGCCGAGCGCATCGACTGGTTGCGCGTGATTCCTTTCGTCGGCATGCACCTGGCCTGCCTGGGCGTGATCTGGGTCGGGTTTTCCTGGATCGCCTTCGCCGTTGCGATTGCGCTGTACGCGCTGCGCATGTTTGCACTGACCGGTTTCTACCACCGCTATTTCTCGCACAAGGCGTTCAGGACGTCGCGTGCGGTGCAGTTTGCGTTCGCCGTGATTGGCGCCGCGTGCGTGCAGCGCGGCCCATTATGGTGGGCGGCACATCACCGCAATCATCATCGCCACGCCGATACCGAGCGCGATATTCATTCGCCGCTGCATCGCGGATTTCTGTGGAGCCACATGGGTTGGTTCCTGACGCCGCGCGGCTTTCGCACCGACTGGGATGCGATTCCCGACCTGCGCCGTTTCCCGGAATTGCGCTGGCTCGACCGCTTCGACATCGCCGTGCCGATCGTGCTGGCGGTTGCGCTCTACTTTTTCGGACATTGGCTCGGTACGACTCATCCCGCCCTGCGCACCAGCGGCGCGCAGATGCTGGTGTGGGGGTTTTTCGTATCCACCGTTGTGCTGTTCCATGCCACGGTCACGATCAATTCCCTCGCCCATCGCTTCGGCACGCGCCGCTTCGCCACGCGCGACAATTCGCGCAACAACTGGCTGCTCGCCCTGATCACGTTCGGCGAAGGCTGGCACAACAACCACCACCATTTCCCCGGCGCGGCACGCCAGGGCTTCCGCTGGTGGGAGATCGACGTGACGTACTACGTGCTGCGCGGACTCGCCGCCTGCGGGCTGGTGTGGGACCTGAAACCGCTGCCGGCGGGCCTGCGGCGGACGCGCTGAGCCATGCGCATTGCCGTCGTCGGCTCCGGAATCGCCGGCATGGCAAGCGCCTGGCTGCTGTCGCGGGAGCACGAAGTGACGCTGTTCGAAGCCAACGACTATCTGGGCGGACACACGCACACGCACGCTGTCGAAGTGGCGGGCCGGAGCTACGCGGTGGACACCGGATTCATCGTGTTCAATCCGCCGCATTATCCACTGTTGCACACGATGTTCGGTGAACTCGGCGTGGCGTCGCAGCCGACCACGATGAGTTTCGCGGTCAGCAACGAACGCAGCGGGCTGGAATACAACGCGACCGATTTGCGCGGCCTGTTTTGCCAGAAGCGAAATCTCGTTGCGCCGCGCTTCTGGCGCATGCTGTGCGATCTCAAGCGCTTCTACCGCGACGCGCCTGCGCTGCTCGACGTGGCCGGCGACGGTCCGAGTCTGGGCGAATATTTGTCCGCGAACGGCTATTCGAATGCCTTCGCCGATGATCACCTGCTGCCCATGGCGTCCGCGCTGTGGTCCTCGCCATCCGGGCAGATTCTGCAGTTTCCCGCGAAATACCTCGTGCGATTCATGGCCAACCACCAGATGCTGCAAATGACCGGCCGGCCGCCATGGCGCGTGGTCAAGGGCGGCTCGCAGAGTTACGTGCGCGCGCTGCGAAAAAATTGGCAAGTACGGGAACGAATCGGTTGCGCGGCCACGCGCGTGACACGCACCGCCGATGGCGTGACTGTGCAAAGCGCTGCTGGCATCGAAACATTCGATCACGCCGTACTCGCCTGCCATGGCGACGACGCGCTGCAACTGCTCGGCGATGCCAATACGCACGAGCGCGACATACTCGGCGCGATGACCTATCAAGACAATGACGTCGTCCTGCACACCGACGCCAGCCAGTTGCCGCGCCGACGCCGTGCCTGGGCGGCATGGAATGCGCTGGTGCCATGCGACCGCAGCGATAGCTGCACTGTCAGCTATTGCATGAACATCCTGCAGTCGCTCGACTGTGCCGAACCGATCGTGGTCACGCTCAATCGCACCGAGCAGATCGCGCCGCAGAAAACCATCAAGCGGATGCGCTATCGTCATCCGCTCTACACGCACGCCAGCGTCGCCGCACAACAGCGCAAGCCAGCAATCCAGGGAAAACATCGCACCTGGTTTGCCGGCGCCTATTGGGGCTGGGGCTTCCACGAGGACGGCATGCGCAGCGCGGTGGAAGTCGCCAACGCGCTGGGGGTGCGCTGGCCATGAGCACGCCGATGGCCAGTTGCATCTACGAAGGCTGGGTGCGGCATCGCCGCCACGCACCGCACCCGCATGAATTCCGTTACCGCATGTACATGCTGTACCTGGATCTGGACGAAATCGACCGCGTCTTCGCCGGGCGCTGGCTGTGGTCGACGCAGCGGCGCAATCTCGCGCAGTTCCGGCGCAGCGATTACCTGGGCGATCCGAGCGTGCCGCTGGTCGACGCCGTGCGCGCGCGCGTGCGCGAGGCCACCGGACACATGCCGGGCGGCCCGATCCGCCTGCTCACGCACCTGCGCTACTTTGGCCATTGCTTCAATCCGGTGAGTTTCTACTTTTGCTACGCCGAAGACGGCGTGACGCTCGACACCATCGTCGCCGAGATCACCAACACACCGTGGAAGGAACGCCACAGCTATGTACTGGATGTGGCCGGCGCACAGCGCCACGGCAGCGCGTTGCGCTGGGATTTCGCCAAGGCTTTCCACGTCTCGCCGTTCCTGCCGATGCAACGCGACTACGCCTGGCGCTTCACCGCGCCGGACGTGGCGTTGCGCGTGCATATGGACGTCCTCAAAGGCGCCGCGCGCGACTTCGACGCCACCCTGGTGCTCGAACGCCGGCCACTGACCGGCGCGAACCTGGCACGCGTGCTGCTGCGCTATCCGGTGATGACGCTGAAAGTCGTCGCCGCGATCCACTGGCAGGCGCTGTTGATCTTTCTGCGGCGCAATCCCGTTTACGACCACCCCGGCAAGGCGGCCCGCCCATGAATGACGAACTCACCGGCGCGATCGAACGCGCGCCGTCCGGTACTGCCTATGGCCCATTGGACCGCGCGCTGCGCACGCGCTTGCTGCAGCAGATGTCGGCATTGCGCGACTGCCGGTTGCGTCTCGTCGATGCGCTCGGCGAAGTCGTGCTCGGCATCGCGGCCGCGCACGATGATGCGACGCTGCATGCGACCGTGCACGTATTCGATGCGGCGTTCTACCGTCAGGTCGCCGCGAACGGCAGCGTCGGCGCGGGCGAGGCCTACATGGATGGCCACTGGCGCTGCGACGACCCGGTGGCGTTGATGCGCATGCTGGTGCGCAACCGCGACCTGCTCGATGCGATGGAAACCGGATTGGCGCGCCTCGGCGGCTGGGCGATGCGCGCATGGCACGCGCTTCAGCGCAACACACGCCATGGCAGCCGGCGCAATATCGCCGCGCATTACGACCTCGGCAACGATTTCTTCCGCCTGTTCCTCGATGACAACCTGATGTATTCGTCGGCGCTCTACACGCGCGCGGACGACACGCTGGAAACCGCCTCGACACGCAAGCTCGAACGCATCTGCGAAAAACTTCAGTTGTGCGAAGGCGATCGCGTGGTCGAAATCGGCAGCGGCTGGGGCGGCCTCGCCATCCACGCCGCAAGGCGCCACGGCTGTCATGTCACCACCACGACCATTTCGCGCGAGCAGTTCGACCTGGCGCGCGAGCGCGTGCAGGCGGCCGGACTCGCCGACCGCGTCGAGGTGCTGCTGCGCGACTACCGCGATCTGGATGGACGTTTCAACAAACTGGTGTCGATCGAGATGATCGAAGCGATCGGCCATCAGTATCTGGATTCCTACTTCGGGAAAGTCGGAAGCCTGCTCGAACCCGACGGCATGGCCCTGATCCAGGCGATCACCATCGAGGACCATCGCTACACGCAGGCATTGCGCGCGGTGGATTTCATCAAGCGCTACATCTTTCCCGGCAGCTTTATTCCTTCGGTCAGTGCCATACTCGGCGCCGCCGCGCGCGCGAGCGACCTGAAGCTGTTCCACCTGGAGGACATCGGCCCGAGCTATGCGCGCACGCTCGCCGCCTGGCGCGAGCGCTTCCACGCACACAGCTCGCAAGTGCGCGCGCTCGGTTACGACGAGCGCTTCCTGCGCATGTGGGATTTCTATCTCGCCTACTGTGAAGCGGGTTTCCGCGAGCGTTCCACCGGCGACGTGCAGATGCTGCTGGTCAAGCCCGGCTGCCGGCGCGCGCAATTCATTCCGGAAGCTGGCGTCACGGCGTGAACAACTGGATCAACATCGCCTTCTACCAGGCAACGTGGCTGGCCGCCATCGTCGGCGCGTCGCGTGGCTGGTGGTGGGCCGGGCCGGCCATGCTCGTGGTGTTCGCGACGTGGCAGTTGGCGGTTTCCCGGCAGCGCCTTGCCGACATCGAATTGATGCTGTGCGCGGCACTGGCCGGTTTCGTCGTCGACAGTGCCTGCGTGCGCAGCGGCCTGTTCGTGTATGCGACGCCGGTGCCTGCGGCGGGCTTCGCGCCCGTGTGGATCGTGGCGTTGTGGATGAGCTTTGCGCTGACCCTCAATCACTCGCTGGCCTACCTGCGGCGGAATCTGCCGTTGGCGGCGGTGCTCGGCGCGATCGGTGCGCCACTCGCCTACCTCGCCGCGGCACGTGGCTGGGGTGCACTGGCGATTTCGACGCGGCCAGCCGTTGCACTTGGCGCACTGGCGATCGCCTGGTCGATCCTCTCGCCTGCCCTGTTCTGGCTGGCCGCACGCCTGTCATCGCCGCCGCGGCCGACGCCAGGCTTGCGCGAGGCCCGGCCATGAACCCGCTGACTATCCTGTACGTCTGGATCGTGGCGAGTCTGGCGATGTTCATTGGCTGGCTGATCCAGCGCCGCACGCGCAATGCCGGCATCGTCGATGCGATCTGGGCGGCGGGCATGGGCGCGAGCGCGCTGTTCTATGCGGCGGTCGGCAGTGGCGGCCTTGCTTCGCGCCTGGCCGTCGCGCTGCTCGGCAGCCTGTGGGGATTCCGGCTTTGCCTGCACATCCTCGCGCGTGTTCTGCACGAAAGTGAAGACGGACGTTATCGCTACTTGCGTGGGTACTGGCGCGACGACCAAGGCAAATTTTTCGCATTCTTCATGGGTCAGGCCTTGTTAATCGCTTTGTTCTCGCTGCCGTTCTACGTCGTGGCCGAGAATCCGCGCGAGTCGTTTTCGCCCTGGTGCGGCATCGGAGTGGCGATCTGGATCATCAGCCTCGCCGGCGAATCGATCGCCGACGCGCAATTGTCCACATTCAGGAAAAATCCACAAAATCACGGCAAAACCTGCCGCGCCGGTTTGTGGCGCTACTCGCGCCACCCGAACTATTTCTTCGAGTGGCTGCATTGGTTCGCCTACGTGTTCCTGGTTATCGGTGCGCCGTTCCCAGCCTGGCTGCTCAGTCTGGTCGGCCCGGTGCTGATGCTCGCTTCGCTGGTCTGGGTGAGCGGCATTCCGTTCACCGAGGCACAAGCCCTGCGCACGCGCGGCGACGATTACCGCGATTACCAACGCACGACGTCGATGCTCATCCCCTGGTTTCCGAAGAACTCCCCATGAGCGAACCTGCTGCCATCCAGGCAACGGCGGCCACCGGCGACGAGCCGCGCGGCCTGATTGGACTGGCCGAGCGTGGCCTGCTGCCGGACTGGCTGATTCGCGCCGGCATCCGCCGCCTGTGCGCACAGCGCCTGCGCGAGGAAGGCGCGGTGGATACGGTCGCCGCATGGTCGCGCTTTGAACGTTGCCTGCACGACTTGCGCACGAGCCCGGTCGCCATTCACACCGACGCAGCCAATACCCAACACTACGAATTGCCGCCGCGTTTTTTCGAACTATGCCTTGGCAAGCGCCTGAAATACTCGAGCTGCTTCTTCAAGAGCGGCGACGAATCGCTCGACCATGCCGAAGACGCGATGCTCGCGCTCTACGGTGAACGCGCCGAACTTGCCGATGGCCAGGACATCCTGGAACTGGGCTGCGGTTGGGGTTCGCTGACCTTGTGGATGGCGCAGAATTACCCACACAGCCACATCACTGCCGTGTCCAACTCGAAGCCGCAACGCGAGTTCATCCTCGCGCGTTGCCGCTCGCTGGGCTTGGTCAATGTCGCAGTGATTACCCAAGACGCGAACCGGCTCGAACTTGCCGCAGACAGCTTCGACCGCTGCGTGTCGATCGAGATGTTCGAGCACATGCGCAACTACGCGGTGCTGCTTGGGCGGATCGCTGCCTGGCTGCGCCCGACCGGCAAACTGTTCGTGCACATCTTCTGCCACCGCGAACTCATGTATCCGTTCCACACCGATGGCGAAGACAACTGGATGGGCCGGTATTTCTTCACTGGCGGGCTGATGCCGTCTGCCGATACCTTGTTGTGGTTCCAGCAGGATCTGCAGATCGAACGGCAATGGCGACTATCGGGTACGCACTACGCGAAAACCGCCAATGCCTGGCTCGCGAACCAGGATAGACACCACGACGAGGTGCTGCATGTGCTTGAATCGGCCTACGGCGCCCATGCACGCGTCTGGCAACAGCGCTGGCGCATGTTCTGGATGGCCTGCGCGGAACTGTTCGGCTATCGCGGCGGCAACGAATGGCTCGTCACCCACTACCTGTTTTCAAAACACTAAAAGGGGCAGGCCGAAAAGAAAAAGCCCGGCATAGCCGGGCTTTTTCGCATTGCAGTGAGCGGAAACCTTACTGGCTTTCCACCTTCAACTCGACGCGGCGATTGCGCTGACGACCGGCAGCAGTCTTGTTGGTGTCGATCGGGTTCGACTTGCCGAAGCCCTTCGGACCATCCAGACGGCTGGCGTCGACGCCATGCTCGGTCAGGTACTCGTACACGCCCTTGGCGCGGCGCTCGGACAGCTTCTCGTTGTAGGCGTCGGAACCGACGGAGTCGGTGTAACCATCAACCGAAACGTGCACGTTCGGATAACGCTTGAGCGTGTCCACGGCCTCGTCGAGGATCTGCACGGAATCGGCAGTCGGAGCCTTGAGCGACGGCACCAGCTTCTCGCCAACGCGCGGATGGTCGAACTTGAACTCGACGCCACGCAAGTCGATCGCCACTGCCGGCGGCGGAGTGGCTTCTTCACGCGCTGGCGGCGGGGCCGGCGGCGGAGCAGCCTCTTCGTGCTTCGGCGTCGGGGCCGGAGCCGCGCCGCCAAAGCTGTAGGTCAGGCCGATCGTGGCAATGCCATCGGTAAAGCCGCTGTGACGATTGAAACCTTGCGACTGGGCCACCGGCGAATTGAGCGAATTGTTGTCGCGGTCATAACGCGCCGCGATTTCGCCACGGAACGCGACGCGATCGGACAGGTTGTACTGCATGCCGACGCCAGCCGTGACCATCGGGTCCCAGCCGCCGCCAGACGCATAGCCTGCATCTTCAAGGAGCGAACCGGAGTAGGCCTTGTGGCGCAGCGCGCCAATACCGCCCATCAGGTACGGGCGCCAGCCGGAACCGATCTCGCCGAAGAACCAGCGCGCGGCAACGTCAAGCTGCACGCTTTCCCACTGGTGGCCGAAGCGTGGGGAATTGTTCTTGAACTCGGCGTTGTTGATGCCGTATTCGAAATCCACGGCCAGGTTCGGGTTGACCCAAACGCCGGCGCCAATGCCCGCGAAAGCCGAGTTCTTGGTCGTACGGGCGCTATCCGGCGCGACTACGCCCAAGCGCGGAGCCAAGTACCAGCTGCTGGCATCCTGGGCGTTGGCGACGCCCACGCCGCCCAATCCCAGGGCGATCAGGACAAACAAGGTATTACGTTTCATCGGAGAGTCTCCTCATGCTAGATTTTTTGGCGTCCGCTCCGCTCGTGCGGCACGCGACTTCGTCGCTAAAACCTGCGGCGTTTGCGTCGCGTTAATTATACGTTAGCACATTGGCAACGCGAGCGGCGGCAGTGTAGCAAATCCGCGTGCCTTGCTCCAGCCTGCCCGGTTCAGGATGCAGTCAGGCTGCGCTGCGCCAAAAGCCATCCGGGAATTGGCCCGATTGCGCCGTTTTCACTGTCAAAATGCGAACAAATCCATGAATTTCGGTACCGGCATGGCGTCCAGGGACGACGCATCGGCGCACGTTGCCAGGATTTGCCGGACCCCATGCGCGGGCAGATGGCCCGCCAGCGCCGCCTCGAACTTCTTCAGCAACACCGGGATGCCCTCGGCGCGGCGTTTGCGGTGGCCGATCGGATAGTCGATCGACACCTTCTCGGTCTTGCTGCCGTCGGCGAAGAAGACCTGCACCGAATTGCCGATATAGCGCTTGTCCGGGTCGAAATAGTCCTTGGTGAATTGCGGATTTTCCTTCACCGTCATCTTCGCGCGCAAGGCGTCGATGCGCGGATCGGCAGCGATGGCGTCGTTGTAGTCGTCCGCCATCAGGCGCCCGAAGATCAGCGGTACGGCGACCATGTACTGGATGCAATGGTCGCGGTCGGCGTAATTGGCCAGCGGACCGGTCTTGTCGATGATGCGCACACCAGCTTCTTGCGTTTCAATTTCGATGCGTTCGATCTTGTCCAGCTTGCCAGCGACTTGCCCATGCAACTTCATCGCGCACTCGACAGCCGTCTGCGCGTGGAACTCCGCCGGGAAGGAAATCTTGAACAGGACGTTTTCCATCACGTAGGAACCGAACGGACGCTCGAACTCGAACGGCTTGCCCTTGAACGCCACGTCGTAGAACCCCCAGGTCTTGGCCGTCAGTGCAGATGGGTAGCCGACGCAGCCCTTCAGCGCATTCAAAGCGTGCGTCACCGCGCGCCGGCAGGCGTCGCCCGCCGCCCAGCTCTTGCGCGGGCCGGTGTTCGGCGCATGGCGATACGTGCGCAGCACGCCGTTGTCGATCCAGCTGTGCGAGATCGCGTTGACGATTTCTTCCTTGCCACCGCCGAGCATCCGCGTGACCACGGCGGTGGAGGCCAGTCGCACCAGGATCACATGGTCCATGCCGACGCGGTTGAACGAATTCTTCAGCGCGTAGCAACCCTGGATTTCATGCGCCTTGATCGCAGCAGTGAGTACATCCTTGATCGTCAACGGCGCCCTGCCTTCACGGATGTTCTTGCGTGACACGTAATCGGCCACGGCGAGGATGGCACCGAGGTTGTCCGACGGATGGCCCCATTCGGCGGCGAGCCAGGTGTCATTGAAATCCAGCCAACGCACCTGCACGCCGATGTTGTACGCGGCCTGCACGGGATCCAGTTCCCAGCTCGTGCCGGGTACGCGTGCGCCGCCCGGCAAGGTCGCGCCCGGCACCAAGGGTCCGAGATGCTTGACGCATTCGGGAAACTTCATCGCCAGCATGGAGCAGCCGAGCGAATCCATCAACATGTAGCGCGCGGTGTCGTAGGCCTCTTTCGATTCGATCGCGTAATCGGCCACGTAATTGGCGATATCCACCATCGGTTGGTCCGGTTGCGGGCGGACGGCGGAGCGGATGTCGTGGTGGCTCATGGCGAATTCCGATGAAAAAAGGTGGCGCATTTTGCCAGAAAACCTCGTCGCAAGCGGCGAGACACTACTGGCATAGCGTCGTCAGCTGTATCGGAGGACAATCCCGCCATGCCGCTCGAAAACTTCCACCCCGCCGTCGCGGCGTGGTTCGCCGGTGTTTTCTCCGCACCGACACCCGCGCAGAAGCAGGCATGGCCTGCGATTCAATCGGGGCGTCATGTTCTGATCGCCGCGCCAACCGGATCGGGCAAGACCCTGGCAGCCTTTCTCGCCGCGATCGATGCGCTGGTGCGCGAAGGCGTGACCGGCAAGCTCGACGACGAAACGCACATCGTCTATGTGTCGCCGCTCAAGGCACTGTCGAACGATGTGCGCATCAACCTTGAAGCGCCGCTCGCCGGCATCCGCGACAAACTCTTTGAACTGGGCTTGCCGGATGTGGAAATCCGCTCCAGCGTACGTACCGGCGACACGCCGCCATCCGAACGCGAGGCGATGAAGCGGCGCCCGCCGCATATCGTGGTGACGACGCCGGAATCGCTGTATATCCTGCTCGGCTCCGAATCCGGTCGCGCGATGCTCGCTTCCACGCGCAGCGTGATCGTGGATGAAATCCACGCACTGGCACCGAGCAAGCGCGGCACGCATCTGGCGCTGTCGCTGGAACGGCTCGAAGCCTTGTGCGGTCGACCGCTGACGCGCATCGGGCTGTCGGCGACGCAGAAGCCGATCGAGGAGGTGGCGAAATTCCTAGTGGGCTCTTCCGCTCGTCATTCCAGCGAAAGCTGGAATCCAGCTTTTGAGCATTCCGCCAAAGAGCCAGAACTGGATTCCAGCTTTCGCTGGAATGACGAGCAAAAGCATGCTTGCCAGATCATCGACATCGGCCACACCCGCGCGCGCGACCTCGCCATCGAAGTGCCCTCGGCGCCATTGCAAGCCGTGATGTCGGGCGATGTGTGGATGCTCGTTTACGACCGCCTCACGCAACTGATCCAGTCGCACCGCACCACCCTCATCTTCGTCAACACGCGGCGCATGGCCGAGCGCGTCGCCAAGAACCTGAGCGACCGCCTCGGCAAGGACGCCGTCACCTCGCACCACGGCAGCCTCGCGCGCGAGCAACGCCTCGCCGCCGAACAACGCTTGAAGCGCGGCCAATTGCGCGCGCTGGTCGCGACCGCATCTCTCGAACTCGGCATCGATATCGGCGACGTGGACCTCGTCTGCCAGATTTCCTCGCCGCGTTCGATCGCCACATTCCTGCAACGCGCCGGTCGCGCCAACCACAGCGTCGATGGCAAACCCAAAGCGCGACTGTTCCCGACCTCGCGCGATGATTTGATCGAATGCGCCGCACTGCTCGATGCGGTGCGCCGCGGCGAACTGGATACCTTGCACGTCGAGCAAAACGCGCTCGATGTGCTCGCCCAACAGATCGTCGCCGAAGTCGCCTGCCGCGAATGCAGCGAGGACGAACTCTACGCGCTCGTCACGCGCGCCTATCCGTTCGCGCAACTGCCGCGCGGCGCGTTCACCGCGATCGTGCGCATGCTGGCCGACGGTTTCAGCACGCGGCGCGGACCGCGCGCGGCGTACATCCATCGCGATGCGGTCAATGGCCTGGTGCGTGCGCGCCGTGGCGCGCGCCTGACCGCGCTCACGTCCGGCGGCGCGATCCCCGACACCGCCGACTACGAGGTCGTACTCGAACCACAATCCCAGCGCGTCGGCACGGTGCACGAGGATTTTGCCGTCGAGTCCATGGCCGGTGACATCTTCCAACTCGGCAACACGAGTTATCGCATCCTTCGCGTGGAACGCGGCAAGGTGCGCGTGGAGGATGCGCAGGGTGCGCCGCCGACACTGCCGTTCTGGTTGGGAGAAGCGCCGGGGCGTACCGACGAACTGTCGTTTGCGGTGGCGCGGCTGCGCGAGACGATCTCGAAACTGCTCGATGGCGGATCGCCCACCGCTCTGGCGTGGTTGCGCGATGACGTCGGGCTCGACGACTCCGGCGCCCGCCAGATCGTCGACTACCTCGGCGGGGCGCAAGCCGCATTCGGCATGCTGCCGACGCAAGAAACCCTCGCCATGGAACGTTTCTTCGACGAATCCGGCGGCACCCAGCTCATCATCCACTCGCCGTTCGGCAGCCGCCTTAATCGCGCCTGGGGCCTGGCCCTGCGCAAGCGTTTCTGCCGCAGCTTCAATTTCGAATTGCAGGCCGCGGCGACCGAGGACGCGATCATCCTGTCGCTGTCGACCAGCCACAGTTTCCCGCTCGAAGACGTCACGCGTTTCCTGCATTCCAACAGTGTGCGTCATGTATTGATCCAAGCTTTGCTCGACGCACCGATGTTCGGCGTGCGCTGGCGCTGGAATGCAACCACGTCGCTGGCGCTGCCGCGTTTCCAAAGTGGTGCGAAAGTGCCGCCGCAGTTGCAGCGGATGAAATCCGAGGACCTGCTTGCCGCGGTTTTTCCCGACCAGGTCGCGTGCCTGGAGAACATCGTCGGCGAGCGCCAGATTCCGGATCATCCGCTGGTCGCGCAGACCCTGCACGATTGCCTCAACGAGGCGATGGATATACAAGGCCTCGAAGCGCTGCTTCGGCGCGCGGAATCCGGCGACGTGAAATTCGTCTGCCGCGACCTGACGGCACCCTCGCCGCTCGCGGCCGAAGTGCTGACCGCGCGACCATACGCCTTCCTCGACGATGCGCCGCTGGAGGAGCGCCGCACGCAGGCGGTGATGTCGCGGCGCTGGGGCGACATCGAATCGACCGACGACTTCGGCCAGCTTGATCCCGGCGCTATCGCCGCGGTACGCGAACAAGCCTGGCCCGAAGCGAATACGTCGGACGAACTGCACGAGGCGCTGATGGGATTGGGATTCCTGACCCGAGACGATTTGGCGCGCAATCCAACGTGGCTGGCACTGTTCGAAATACTGATGTCGCAGCGGCGCGCGACACGCCTTTACCCCCCTCTCCCCCAAGCTCCGTTTGGGGGAGAGGGCTGGGGTGAGGGGGCGGACAATCCGTTTGCTGCAACGCTTCGACAGGGCGAGCGCATCCCCCTCACCCTACCCTCTCCCCCATCGCCAGCGATGGGGGAGAGGAATTGCCTGAGTATTCCCGCCGAACGCCTGCCGCAATTCGAGGCGATTTTCGTCGATGCGAAATTCGATCCGCCCATTGCCGCTCCCGCCGAATTTGCCGAACGCGAATGGACGCGCGAAGCCGCGCTTGCCGATATCCTGCGTGCACGCCTGAGCGGACTCGGCCCGGTGCGCGCCGACCAGCTTGCGCACATGCTGCATCTTCCACAAACGGAAATCGACGTGGCCCTGCTCGCGCTCGAACGCGAAGGCACCGCGATGCAAGGCCATTTCACGCCAGGCGCCGGCGTGATCGAATGGTCGGACAGGCACCTGCTCGCCCGCATCCACCGCTACACGATCAGTCGTTTGCGCCGCGAGATCGAGCCGGTCGAGCCGCGCGACTTCATGCGTTTTCTCATCGATTGGCAGAAAGTCGTACCCGGCGCACGCGGCGAAGGCCCGGACGCGCTCGCCGCCGTGCTCGCGCAACTGGAAGGATTCGAAGCGCCGGCAGCAGCCTGGGAAACCGAAATCCTGCCCGCGCGCATCGCCGGTTACGAGATTTCCTGGCTCGACGATCTGTGCACCGCGGGTCGCGTAGTCTGGTCGCGCTTGCGTCCGCGACCCGCGAATGGTGCCGAACACGGCAGCGGACCGGTCCGCGCGACGCCCATCGTGCTGTTGCAACGGCGCAGTCTGGCGCTGTGGATTTCGTGCATAACGGCCGCGGACGATTCAAGGCCGACGCTATCCTCGCGGGCGCAAACCGTCGCCGATTTCCTGCACCAGCACGGCGCGTCGTTCTTCGACGAATTGCTCGAAGGCACCCGCCTGCTGCATGTGGAACTGGAGCAATCGCTCGCCGAACTCGTTGCATCCGGCCTGGTCAATTGCGACAGTTTCGCCGGACTGCGCGCGTTGCTTGTACCCACTTCGAAACGGCCTTCGCCGTCGCGCCGACGTGGACGGCGTACCGCTTTGCTTGGCATCGCCGATGCGGGACGTTGGTCGTTGCTGCGACGCCCGGCAACGACCGAACGCGATGCGAATGCGATGGAGCACATTGCCCGCACCCTGCTGCGCCGCTACGGCGTCATCTGCTGGCGCCTGCTCGCGCGCGAGGCCGACTGGCTGCCACCGTGGCGCGAGTTGTTGCGCGTGTATCAGCGTCTGGAAGCGCGCGGCGAAATCCGCGGCGGACGCTTCATCGCCGGCTTGTCGGGCGAACAATTCGCGCTGCCGGAAGCGATCGCGCCCTTGCGCGCGGTGCGCCAGCATCCGCACGATGGCACCCTCGTCGCGGTTTGCGGCGCCGATCCGTTGAACCTGGTCGGCAGCATCGTGGCCGGCGCCAATGTTCCCGCCCTGACCGGATCGCGCATCCTCTATCGCGACGGCCTGCCTGTGGCGTCGCTCGTTTCCGGAAATTTCAGCACTTTGGAACCCATGGGTGCCGTGGCCGAATGGAAAGCGAAGTCGTTGCTGCTGCGCAGCGGCGAACGCGAGTTCACCGCTGCGAATTCCTAGGAACCGCTGAACAGGTTCCTTACCGCCCCCAGTAACCCCGGTGGTAACACCAGCGCGGCCCGCAGCCTACCCAGCGCGGCGGATACCAACGATAGCCCACGCGCGGATGCGTCCAGTAGCCACCAACCCAAACGTAGTTTGCGCGACTCCAGCGCCAATAGCCCGGAATCCACACATAACCCGGGCGCACGCCGACGCGCTCCACGCGCAATGGCGGTGGTGCGAATCCGACGCCGACGACGACACCCGCCGATGCCGGCGTGGAAACCATTGTCCCGAGTCCGGCGATACCCAATGCCGTGGCCAACACCAGCTTGCGCATCCACATGATCGTTCTCCGTTTGCAACATGCCGCACGATTGCGGCGGTTGTCCGGAAGAACGCCGCTTCGGCGCAGACGTTGACGCCGACGCATCGCGGGTTCAGCCGGTGTTGTGTACTTGCCGACGCGCGTGAATCCGGGCATCGTTCGCCCTTTCAAACGCGCGTTCGATCATGAGCAACCCTTACCCGCACTTGCTGGCGCCGCTCGATCTGGGGTTCGTCACCCTGCCCAATCGCGTGCTGATGGGTTCGATGCACACGGGGCTAGAAGACCACAAACGCGACTTCGGCAAACTCGCCGCGTATTTCGCCGCGCGCGCGCGCGGCGGCGTCGGACTCATGGTCACTGGCGGATTCTCGCCGAATATCGCCGGTTGGTTGAAACCGCTTTCCAGCCGACTGTCGATGCCTTGGCACGTCGCGCCGCACAAGCAGATCGCCCGCGCCGTGCACGCCGGCGGTGGACGCATCTGCCTGCAGATACTGCATGCAGGACGCTACGGCTACCACCCGCTGTCGGTGGCGCCGTCGCGGATCAAAGCGCCGATCACGCCATTTACTCCACGTGCGTTGTCGAGTGGCGGCGTCGAACGCACCATCCGCGATTTCGTGCGCTGCGCGCAACTCGCGCGCGAAGCCGGCTACGACGGCGTCGAGATCATGGGCAGCGAGGGCTACCTGATCAACCAGTTTCTCGCCGAACGCACGAACCAGCGCAGCGATGCCTGGGGAGGCAATCTGGAAAACCGCCAACGCCTACCTATCGAAATCGTGCGGCGTACGCGCGAAGCCGTCGGTCGCGATTTCATCATCATCTACCGCCTGTCGATGCTCGACCTCGTCGACAACGCGCAGCGCTGGGATGAAATCGTCGCATTGGCGAAACAGATCGAAGCGGCGGGCGCCACGCTGATCAACACCGGCATCGGCTGGCACGAGGCGCGTGTACCGACCATCGTCACCAGCGTGCCGCGCGCGGCATTCACCTGGGTCACGAAGAAACTCAAATCCGAAATTTCGATTCCGCTGATCACGACCAACCGCATCAATTTGCCGGACGTCGCCGAGAAAATCCTCGCCGACGGCGATGCCGACATGGTGTCGATGGCGCGGCCGCTGCTCGCCGATCCGGACTGGGTGAACAAGGCCAGCGCCGGCCGTACGCGCCTGATCAATCCCTGCATCGCTTGCAACCAGGCGTGCCTTGATCACGTGTTCGAGAATCGCCGCGCCTCATGCCTGATGAATCCGCGCGCCTGCTTCGAGACCGAACTGGTCGATGCTCCGCTCGCACGCAAGAAGCATTTCGCCGTCGTGGGCGCGGGCCCTGCGGGGCTGGCCTGCGCGACGACGTTGGCGCAACGCGGACATGCGGTCACGCTGTTCGAGCAGTCACATGAAATCGGCGGGCAATTCAATCTGGCCAAACGCATTCCCGGCAAGGAAGAATTTGTCGAACCGATGCGCTACTGGGGCAATCTGCTCGCCGAACGTGCCGTCGATGTGCGCCTGGACACGCGCGCCACGGTCGATTCACTGCGCGGATACGACAGCGTGATTCTCGCCACCGGCGTTACGCCGCGCACCTTGTCGATCCCCGGCGCGGATCATCCGAAGGCCTTGAGCTATCTCGACGTCGTGTTGCATGGCAAGCCGGTCGGCAGGCGCGTGGCCATCATCGGCGCAGGCGGCATCGGTTTCGATGTCGCGGAATTCCTCACGCAATCCGCGCCCTCGCCCACCACCGACATTGCGCGCTGGTCGCACGAATGGGGCGTGGATAAAACGTATGCGAATCGCGGCGGGCTCACGAAGCCTGCGCCGGAAGCATCCGAGCGCGAAGTGTGGCTTTTGCAGCGCACGCCCGGCACACCCGGTAAGCGCCTGCACAAGACGACCGGTTGGGTGCATCGCGCCGCACTGAAGATGAAAGGCGTGAAGATGCTTGGCGGGGTCGCCTACGAGCGCATCAACGACGCCGGCTTGCACGTCACCATCGACGGCAAGGCGCAGGTGCTCGATGTGGACAACGTTATCGTTTGCGCCGGACAAGAACCGCAACGCGAGTTGTACGACGGACTCAAGGCCGCCAATATCGACGCGCATTTGATCGGCGGTGCGGATGTGGCCGCGGAACTCGACGCCAAGCGCGCGATCGAGCAAGGTACGCGGCTGGGGGCGATGCTGTAACGCGCGCAGCCGGATTGGCTATCATGCACGCATGAACGCAACGCCCGAATCGCGCCCTGAAGGCTGGCGCTCCGACGAACTGGCGCGCATCGCGCTGTTCGCGTTCATCATCACTTTCGTCGCCGCGCGCGTGCTGGTGCTGCTGATCATGTCGCGGCGCATTCCGAACCTTTATTTCTTTCTCGGCAATACGCACGTCCATCACCTGAACTACGGCATCTTCCTGCTCGCCGCGGTCGGTGCGTGGCTGCTGCTGTGGCATCAAAGTCCGCGCTCGATGCGCCTTGCGGCAGCGGTGTATGGCGTGGCGATGGCGCTGACCTTCGACGAATTCGGCATGTGGTTGCATCTGGGCGGCAGCTACTGGCAGCGCGCCAGCATCGATGCAGTCGTGGTGGTGGCGGCCGTGCTCGCCTTCTTCGCGTTCGCGCGTTCGATCCGCGTGTTCACGTCACGCCACAAGATCGCGTTCGTCGTCATTCTGATCGCCGCCGCTGTGTTCGCTGTCGTGCTCTACGACGCGTCCGTGCGCGTCGGGCATCTGGAAGGCGAACACCTGCGCCAGCTCGAAATCGAATCCTCGCCCTGAGTACGCGTCATGGATGCCTTCAGTTATCTCTCCGTGCTGCTGTCGATCATCATCGGCCTGGCGATCACGCAGATCCTGACCGGCCTGCGCGGTATCGTGCTATGGCGTTCGCGCGTAAAAATGTATTGGCCGGTTCCACTGTGGGCAGCGACCCTGCTGCTGCTCAATGTGCAGAGTTGGTGGGCGATGTTCGACCTGCGCGAAGTGACCAAATGGACGTTCGCCGCCTTTGCGGTGGTATTGGCGCAGTCCATTGCGCAATACCTGCTGGCGGGGATAGTGCTGCCGGATTTTTCCAGCGATGCCAACGTCGACCTGCGTGAACACTATTGGTCGCACAGTCACTGGTTCTTCGGGCTATTCGTGGCCGTGCTGCTGATCAGCCTCGCCAAGTCCGTGATTGTCTACGGCAAGCTGCCCGATCGCGGGGACCTCGCCTTCCACGGCGTCTTCATCGCGCTGTCAGTGACCGCACTGCTGACGCGGCGACCTCGATTTCACGAATTCCTGGCGGTTTTCGGAGCCGGTGTGTTCTGCGCCTACGTGATCACGCTGTTCGCACAATTGCATTGAACGCCATCAGCGCTTGTCCAGCGGCACGAATTTCAGGTTTTCAGGTCCCGTGTAGTTCGCGCTCGGGCGGATGATCTTGCCGTCGACGCGCTGCTCGATCACGTGCGCCGACCAACCCGAGGTGCGCGAGATCACGAACAACGGCGTGAACATCGCGGTCGGAACGCCCATCATGTGGTAGCTGACCGCGCTGAACCAGTCCAGGTTCGGGAACATCTTCTTGATGTCCCACATCGTCGATTCCAGGCGCGCGGCGATGTCGAACATCTTCATGTTGTTCTGCGCCACCGACAGCTCGCGCGCGACTTCCTTGATCACCTTGTTGCGCGGATCGCCCGTTGTGTAGACCGGATGGCCGAAGCCGATCACGACTTCCTTGGCTTCGACGCGACGGCGGATATCGGCCTCGGCTTCGTCCGGCGTGTCGTAGCGTTTCTGGATTTCGAATGCGACTTCGTTGGCGCCGCCGTGCTTGGGCCCGCGCAGCGCGCCGATCGCGCCGGCGATGGCCGAATACATGTCCGATCCAGTGCCCGCAATCACGCGCGCGGCGAACGTGCTGGCGTTGAATTCGTGTTCCGCGTACAGGATCAGGCTGGTGTGCATCGCACGCACCCACAACGCGCTCGGCTTTTCGCCGTGCAGCAGGTGCAGGAAATGCCCGCCGATGGAATCGTCGTCGGTTTCCACGTCAACGCGCTTGCCATTGACCGCGAAGTGATACCAGTACAGCAGGAGCGAGCCGAGCGATGCCATCAGCCGATCGGCGATATCGCGCGCACCCGGATGATTGTGGTCGTCCTTCTCTGGCAAGGCACAACCCAGCGCCGAAACACCGGTGCGCATCACGTCCATCGGATGCGCGGACGCAGGAATCTGTTCCAAGACGGCCTTGACCGACGCCGGAATCCCGCGCAGGGACTTGAGTTTCGTCTTGTACGCGGCAAGTTCCGCCTTGGTCGGCAGTTTGCCGTGCACCAGCAGGTGCGCGATTTCCTCGAACTCGCTGGTGGTGGCGAAATCCAGGATATCGTAGCCGCGATAGTGCAGATCATTGCCGCTGCGTCCGACCGTGCACAGCGCGGTGTTGCCCGCAGCGACGCCGGACAGGGCGACGGATTTCTTCGGCTTGAAGGGGATGGCGGCTTCGGTCATGTCGTGCTCCTGTTTCACTTCTTTCCGGCAAACAATTCGTCGAGCTTGTCTTCGTAGGCGTGGTAGCCGAGGAAGTCGTACAACTCCTCGCGCGTCTGCATCGTCGGCACGACGGATTTTTGCGTGCCATCGCGGCGCGTGACCTCGTAGAAATTCAGCGCGGCCTTGTTCATGGCGCGATAGGCGCCGCAGCAGTACAGTGCGATATCGACGTTCGCGGATTTGAGTTCCGCGGTGGTGAAGAACGGCGTCGAGCCGAATTCAGTGAGGTTCGCCAGGATCGGCACACGCACTGCTGCCTTGAACTTGCGGTAATCATCGAGCGATTTCATCGCCTCGGGGAAGATCATGTCGGCACCGGCCTCGACATAGGCCACGGCGCGCTCGATCGCGCTGTCGATGCCTTCCACGGCGGCCGCATCGGTGCGTGCCATCAGCACGAAATCGCGATCCGTCTTCGCATCCACCGCCGCTTTCACACGATCGACCATTTCCTGCATCGGCACCACTTCCTTGCCGGGGCGATGGCCGCAACGCTTGGCGCCCACCTGGTCTTCCATATGCACGGCGGCAACGCCGATGCGCTCGAAATTGCGGATCGTGCGCGCGATGTTGAATGCGCCGCCCCAACCGGTGTCGATGTCGACGAGCAGCGGCAGTTGCGTCGCCTCGACAATGCGCCGCGCATCGGTCAGCACGTCTTCCATCGTCGAGATGCCAAGGTCCGGCATGCCCAGCGAATTGGCCGCCACGCCGCCGCCGGACAGGTACAGCGCGCGATAACCGACGCGCTTGGCCATCAGGCCCGCATAGGCGGTGATGGTGCCGACCACCTGCAACGGCGATTCGGCGGTGAGCGCGGCGCGAAGGCGTGTACCTGCGGAAGGATTCGGATTCATGCGGACTCCGGCAAAGCGGCAATTTTAGCCGATCGCAGCCACGAGTTTGCACAATCCCCCACAGAACGTGCGCAGACTGACTGTTTTCCGAGTCTCAGGTCGGGGATTCGAACGATTTGAAATTTTTGTACTTGAATGCGCCCAGGATCGCCCCGACCAACAGCCACGAGCAACCGAACAGAAAGGTCGTGCGATCGAACCCCGACCAGACGAAGGCAACGATGAGCAGGCCCAGCGCGGGGAACACGAGATAGCTGAAAACATGCAGGTATTGCTTTTCCTTGAGGTAGAAATACACGAACACCGTGATGTTGAGCAGCATGAATGCGGTCAGTGCGCCGAAGTTGACCAGCTTCAGGATTACTTCCTCGGGCACGAACGACGCTAGTACGATCGACGACGACGCCACGAGCAGGATCGCGTTGACCGGGGTTCTCCACCCCGGGTGTACATGCGAAAGGAATCCGGCCGCGGGCAATACGCGATCGCGTCCCATGGAATACAGAATCCGGGCGATCGCCAACTGCGCTGCCAGCGCACTGGCGATTCCCGCCGCGATGATGTTGACGACGAGCAGCAGGGTGTACAGCCAGGGGCCGCCGAGTTCGCGCCCGATCTGGAAAAAGCCGAGTTCGGGATCCAGCGTCGAATAGTCCGGGTGGACCAGGGCGGCAAGGTAGGTCTGCGCGATGAAGATCGCGCCGAGCAGCAACAGCGACAGCACCGTGGCATTGCCGACGGTCTTGCGCGGGTTGTCCACTTCTTCGGACAAGGTGCTGATGGCGTCGAAGCCGAGGAAGCTCAACACCGCGATGGACGTTGCGGTAGCGATGAAGCCGCTGTTCACATGCCCGGACTGGAAAAACGGTGCCGCCGACCAGCCGCCGGCCCCATGTTTCAGGACAAACACGAACTCGATCGCGAAGGCGACGAAGATGAGCAGCGCGATCAACTCCAGGATCAGCAGCGCGAAATGCGCCTTGGCCTGCAGCTCGATACCGAGAATGTTGACCCCGGCGTTGAAGATCACAAACGCCAGAACCCAGACCCCGATCGGCACCGCCGGCAACAGACCGTGCAGCCATGAAGCGCTGAAGGCATACAGCAAGGCCGGGACCAGCAGATAGTCGGCGAGGATCATCCAGCCGGCGAGAAAACCGAGATACGGATGCCATCCACGCTGCACGTAGGAATACACCGAGCCGGCGATCGGGAACACGCCGCTCAAATGTTTGTAGCTCAGCGCCGTGAACAACATCGCCACGATGCCGACCACATACACCAACGGCACCATGCCGTGGCTCTGCTTCGCCACGAAGCCGTACACCGACATCGGCGCAATCGGCACCATTGTGATCATGCCGTACACCAGCAGGTGCCGCAGGCCCAGCGCGCGTTTCAGTTCCTGGCGGTATCCCGTGCTCTGGTCATCGCCAGCAACCGTGGAATCGGCAGGCAGGGTCGTGTTCGGCACGACCGAAGCGGGAAGCGAAGCGGCCATGGGTAGGTTTCCGTTCGAGGTCAGCGTCAACCGCTGGTTGCGGATCCCTATCGTGCAGGAAATCCAGCAGCCCGGATAGGTCGGGATGCCGACCATTATGTTCGCGCCCCCCCTTCCGGTGCTGCTGGTGGCGTATTTGGCCGACCCGACCGGCCCAGACGCTGCGACGCCACAAATTGCATCGTCAATACCGGCTCGCAACTGCCGATGCCATTGTTTATGCGACCGCGCTGGAGCACGACGCCGACCTGCTCACGTGCGATTCGCACATCAAGAATTTGCCGGGCGTCGCCTACTTCAAGAAGACCCTGTAGCGGGACCGATCACGCTGCCTTGAGATGCGTGACTGCCACCCGGCGAGCAGGTACATTCGCACCCATGCACCATTCCATGTCCCTCGCCAACCGCATTCTCATCGGCATGGCGATCGGTATAGCCGCCGCGCTGGCCACGCTCGGCCTCGGCCATTTCCAGCCGCCTGCGCTGGACTTCATGCGCCGGGTCTCCACCGCCGTGTTCGACCCGGTCGGCCAGGTTTTCCTGCGCATGCTGTTCTTCGTGGTGATGCCGCTGGTGTTCGCCTCGCTCACTGCCGGCGTGGTGCAACTGGGCCGGCCCGGGCGCATCGGGCCGCTCGCGCTGCGCACGTTCGCGGTGTTCTTCGCCAACATGGCCATCGGCGTAACGATCGGCCTCGTCATGATGAACCTGCTCGAACCCGGCCGGCATCTGCCGCCGGAGGCGACGCAAAAGTTGCTCGCCGATTTCGGCGGCGCGGCCAAGAGCGTGACCGATCGCGGCGCCGCGCAGCCGGGGATGAGTTTTGCGTTGATCGTGGACATGTTCATGCCGCGCAACCTGTTGGGCGCCATCGCCGGCCATGAGCGCGGCGCGATCGGCGAAGTGCTGCCGCTGATCCTGTTCGCCATCCTGTTCGGCGCTGCATCCACCCAATTGGCCGATGCGCGTCGCCAACAGGTGCTGGCGGCGCTGGAAACGCTCGCCGAAATCATGACGAAGATCGTCGATTTCGCACTGCGCCTGGCGCCCTATGCCGTGCCGGCGATGATCTACAGCGTCATCGTCAAGGTGGGCCTGAGCGTGCTCGCGGCGCTGTCGTGGTTCGTGATCGGCTGCACGGTTGCCTTCGTGTTGCACCTGTTCGGGACGATGTCGCTGTGGATGCGGTTTCTGGCCAAGCGTTCGCCGCTGGATTTCTTCCGCCGCATTCGCCCGGTGCTGGTCACGGCCTTTGCGACCAGCTCGAGCAACGCGACGCTGCCGACCGCGCTCGCGGCCGCGCGCGAGGATCTGAAACTCTCCGAAAGCACATCCAGCTTCGTGCTCTCGCTCGGCACCACGATGAACATGAGCGGCACGGCGCTGTTCGAAGGCTGCGTGGTGCTGTTCATCGCACAGATTTTCGGCGTGAATCTCGATCTTGGCCAGCAGGTCGTGCTGATGCTGATGGCGGTGTTGAGCGCAGTGGCCGTGGCCGGCATCCCCGGCGGCTCGTTGCCGCTGATCGCCGGGCTGCTCGCCACCTTCGGCGTGCCGCCCGAAGGCATCGGCATCATCATCGGCGTGGATCGGATCCTCGACATGATGCGTACCGCGGTGAACGTCGGCAGCGATGTCGCCACCGCGGTCGTGGTCGATCACCAGATGCGCCGCGCCGGGCTCATCGATCAAGTACCCGCGGCGCCAGCCGATCCGGGCATGGAGTGAACTATCGGAGCCGGGTCTTCGGGGGCGTCACCTGCGCCCGACTTCAGTTCGTCGCGGCTTCGGCCCCTGCCTTCACCTCCGCCATGTCGGGCACGTCGGCATCCGCCGCATGCCAATTCGCCAGCAATTTGCGATACGTCGCCGCACTTGCGGCATCGTGCGCAGCGGCCTGCGCGCGTGCCAGGCCGAGCAAGGAAAGGCTGCGATTCGGCGCCGTTTTCAACGCGGCTTCGAACTCGGCGACCGCCTGCACGGGTTTGCCTGCCCGCAGCAACTGCTCGCCAAGCAATTCGTGCGGCGGTTTGAGCGGGACCGGCGGCCCGAAATCGAAGGCCATCGAATCGTAGCGCTGCGCGGCCGCGCGGATCGCCGCAAGGCCGTCGTCTGCGTGTTGCTGCCGAATCAGCACGAGGCCGCGCAAATCGTCGTCCATGACCGCGAGGTATCCCGGCAGTTGCGGATCGGATTCCGAAACCGTCGTCTTCTCGCGCCATGCGTGCAGGTCCGCCGCTGCGCGCTGTGCCTGCGCGATGTCGCCCTGCCCGGCGGCGGCGAAACCCACGGCGAAATCGTTCCATGCAGCCTGCGCGCCGAGATCGGCCACGTCCACCTCGAGTTTCGCCGCGGCACCGTTCCCGTCGCGCGATTCGATCAACGCAATGCCACGCATCGTCGCCAGCGAGCCACGCAAGTGTTTGGAAACTTGTTCGGGCGAGACATGTTCGGCATGCAGCGCCTGCGCGTGCTCCTTGCCCCACGCGATCGCGGGCGGCAAGGATTTGGCGCATGACGCCAGCACCTGCCGAGCATCGCGATAGCGGCCTTGCTGGAAGTAGCCGTATTCCAGCCACTCGCTGTAATGCCCGCATTCGACCTCGGGTTTGCCGGCGGCGCGCGCCTGCACATTGACCACGCGCATCGCATTGATATTGGCCGCGACCAGGTCATCCCACATCCCGAGCGCGATGAAGATGTGCGAGGTCATGTGCTGGGCATGGCCGGCGTCAGGCGCGATTTTCGCCAGGGCGCGCGCGGCTTCCAGCGCACCGCTGGCATGCACCGGATCGTCCATGCCGTGGATCCAGTAGTGCGCCGCGCCGGGATTGCGCGGTTCTGCGCGAAAGACGCGCTCGGCAATCGCCGCCGCCTGCAGGTAATCGGCCTCGTTGCGCACGCCTTCGTTGCGCGCCATCAAGGCCAGCGCAAAAAACAACTGCGCATCATTGTCCTGCGGATACGCGGCGGCCAGTTTGCGCATCGCTTCGCAGTAGTCCGCGTCGCGTTGCTTCTTCGTGCCCCTTTCGGAATACAGGATTTCCACTGCGGCAAGATAAGCCTTCTCGCGCGCCGTCGGCGCCTTGGCCGCACGCGCGGCCGGCGTCGCAGCGAGCCTTGCGAGCGCGGCACGACCGGCCCCGGCATCGAGCTGGTTCCAGATACCGTGGTTGTATGTCATCGCCTCGCCCCAGTAGGCCATGGCGAAATCCGGTTGCAGCTTTTCGGCCTGTTCGAACGCCTTGGCCGCCGTCGGGTACTCGAACAGGTGCAGCAGCAGCAAGCCGCGCATGAATGCGGTCTGTGCCGCATCGGATTTGGCGGAGGTCGGAAATGTCGCCGTGCCCAGGCCTTCGATGGTCTGCGCGGCGGTACCGCGTTCCGCCCAAACGGGTGCGGTGAATGCAGTCACGACGACAGCGGCAACGACCATCGCAAAAAGTCGCAGCGAGATTTTCATTGGATCACTCCGGTTCCTGCGGACGCGTTCAAGCATAACAAAACGCTGAATGGCGGCTGGATGCGTCACGACGGCGAGTCAACAGTCCCGGCCACGGTCCGTTCTACCGCAGCAAACGCTGTCCCACGCCACCGGAGAACGACGATGCAACGCTACGCCAAAACACTGCTCCTGATTGCCGTTGCCATGGCCCCGCTGTTCGCCACGGGTTGCGTCTACTATCCCGCGCGTCCGTATCGCGCCGCGGTATGGGTGCCCGGCTATTGGGGTGGCCCCTATGCGAATGTGTGGATCCGCGGCCACTGGCGCTGATGCAAAAATAGCGCGTGGCCTGGGCCACGCGCCGTTTCATGTGACGCAAATCAGCGTCACTTGCCTGTGCGGGGTTTCGCGTCCTTCACGTAGGTGTCGAACCAGCGCTGCATTTCGTAGGCGAGCTGTTCCTGCGATTCCATCGCCGAATACCAGTGCGGCTCGTGCGGCAACATGACCAGGCGCGTGGTGCCGCCATTGCCGCGAATCGCCTCGTAGAACGTTTCCGATTGTATCGGCGTCGTGCCGGGATTCGCGTCGTCGGCGCCGTGCACGAGCAGCAACGGTATCTTGATCTTGTCGGCGGAGAAGAACGGAGACACCTTCAGGTACACGTCCGTGGCTTGCCACACCGAACGGCGCTCATTCTGGAATCCGAATGGCGTCAACACCTTGTCGTATGCGCCGCTGGTCGCGACGCCGGCGCGGAACAGATCCGAATGCGCGACCAGGTTGGCGGTCATCAGCGCGCCGTGGCTGTGGCCGGTTACGCCGATGCGATCGCGATCGACGACACCGAGTTCGACCGCCTTGTCCACCGCGGCTTGCGCATCGGCGAGCAACTGCGGCAAGTAGGTGTCGTAGGCGGACTTGGGATCGCCGACGATGGGGAACGAGGCGTTGTCGATGATCGCGTAGCCCGCCAGCAGCAGCAATTGATGCTGGCGCAGCCGGGTGAAGCTGTACTGCGTGCCGTCCACCTGCCCGGCCTGCGCGGCATTGGCATAGTCGAGCGGATAGGCGTACAGGATCGCCGGAATGCGCGTGCCTTTCTTGTAGCCCGGCGGCGTCATCAGGGTGAAGGAAAGATCCAGCCCGTCGGCGCGCTTGTACTTGACCAGGCGTTTCTTGATGCCGCGCACGGCCGGCAACGGATCGGGGCTGTGCGTGAGCGCGGACGCCGTCGAGGTGAACACCGCTTCGCCTGCCGGCGCCGCTACGGGCTTGCCGAGAGTGCGCACCCAGACGTTGGGTACCTCGGTCGGCGATTGATGCCAGGTCAACAATCGCTGCGCGTCGTCGTTGGAAAACGCGATAAAGGATTCCAGCGCGGATTTGTCGCTGCGAAACAGGCGTTCGGTTTTCAGCGTTTTCAGATCGAGTCGGTCGAGAAACGGACGGATGCCATCGGTGGAAGCGCCGGCGCCATCGAGATACATCGCATCACCATCGATCCGCGCCACGCGCACACCGTTCGCCAGTTCGCGCGTCACCGGCATGCCCGGGTTGGCGTACTTCTCGTCGCTGGACATGTCCCACAACACGCGCGGCGCGCTGGCCGGATCGTCGACGTCGACGATGAAAGTGCGCGTCCAATGCCGGTTCCGGTCGAATTCGCCGAGCAGTGCGATATCGGGACGCTGCGTCCATTCGATGCCGGTGTAGCGCTGGTCCGTGCGCGCGATCTCGACCGGCGGCGCGTCGAATGGCGCCTTTTGCAGCATGACCTTGTCGCGCTTGGGCACGGTCACGTTCCAATCGCCGTCGTCCAGCGCCTCGGCCCAGGTCAGTGTCGCCGGATCGGTCGCGCGCCAGTCGAAGTCGCGCGGCCCGGTCGGCACGCCGGCGATCGGCACGCGATCGGCAAGCGGCAGGTCGGCAATACGCTGGGTCGTGATGTGCGTGTGATCGCCCACGTCCCACACCTCGACGGATTTCGGAAAGCGGCTGTAGGTGACGATGTACGAATACGGCTTGTGGATCGCCTCGACGAGCAGGTGTTTGCCGTCCGGCGCCGGTTGCAGCGAAAGGAAATTGGCGGGCTTGCCCAGTGGCACGATCGCGCGCGTCGCCGCATCGACGAGCGCAAGCTGCGATGCTGCGTAGTAGTCGAACAAATCCTCGTCATGCGAGTTCTTGAGCGTGTCGCGCACCTCGTAGGTGCTGCTGCGACCCGCCTTGCCGTCGCTTTCCTGGATGCTCGGCCCCGGCGGCACCGCGGGTTCCGGCGGCGGCGCGCCGAGTGCATCCGGCACGAGCTTGACCAGCAGCGATGCCTGGTCCGGCATCCACTGCATTTCGTCATTGAACATCGGGTTGAGTCGCGCTCCCGGCACCTGTTTCACCGCGCCGGTGCGGGCATCGCCGATCCAAAGCTGGACTGCGTCGGCGGCCAGATTGACGAAGGCGAATCGCTTGCCGTCGGCGGACCACAGCGGCATGCCGGCGCAGGCACGCTCGGGCAACGCGACCGGCGTGCGTTTGCCGTCGGCGACATGGACCAGCTCGTAGCCGATCATGCACGGCGTGACGCCGTAGCCTCCCGGCGTGTCGTGCCTGGAGTGATTGCGCGGTTCCACGCGCACGCCGGCAAGGCGCAGGTACGGCTCGGCCACGCGCGCGATCGGCGGATACGCCAGGCGCGAGACGAGCAGGATGTCCGCGTGCGTCGGACTGACCGACGGCGTTGGCGGCAACGGCGCGTGCAGTGCGTCGAGAATGGGTTTGGACGGCTGATCGTATGCCGCCTGCGCGCCGACGGCGACGAACAAGCCAGCAATGGCGACGGCGACCGCGTAAACCGAACGGTTTCGGAACATGATGATTTCTCCCCGGCAAGGCACCAAAGAATAAGGCCGCCCGTTGCGGGGCGGCCTGTACCATTGGTCACGTCGCGCCGCAGCGCGGCGAATCATTTTTTCGCGAAAAGATGCTCGACGCCGGCGCGCTCCTCGCGCAATTCCTTGTCGGTGGCGTCCATCCGTGAGCGCGAAAACGCATTGATCTCGAGTCCTTGCACGATGGCGAATTTGCCATTCTTGCAGGTGACCGGATAACCATAGATCACGCCCGGCGCGATGCCGTAGCTGCCATCCGACGGAATGCCCATCGACACCCAATCGCCCTCGGCTGTACCGAGTGCCCATGAGCGCATGTGATCGACCGCCGCGGCCGCCGCGGACGCCGCGGATGACGCGCCGCGCGCCTTGATGATCGCCGCGCCGCGCTGCTGCACGGTCGGGATGAAGTCCTTCTCGTACCAAGCCTGATCGACCAGCGACAACGCCGGCTTGCCTTTCACCGTGGCGTGGTGGATGTCCGGATACTGGGTCGAGGAATGGTTGCCCCAGATGATCATCTTGGCGACGTCGGTATTGTGCGCGCCGGTTTTCTCGGCGAGCTGCGACTTGGCGCGGTTGTGATCCAGGCGCACCATCGCGGTGAAGCAGTTTGGATCCAGGTCCGGTGCATTCTGCTGCGCGATCAGCGAATTCGTGTTCGCCGGATTGCCAACCACCAGCACCTTGACGCTGCGCTTGGCGTGCGCGTTCAGCGCCTTGCCCTGCGGCGCGAAGATCGCGCCGTTCGCTTCGAGCAGATCCTTGCGCTCCATGCCGGGGCCGCGCGGACGCGCACCGACCAGCAGCGCGTAATCGACATCTTTCGCCGCGACGTTGACGTCGTCGGTGCAGACGATGCCGGCGAGCAGCGGGAACGCACAGTCGTTCAATTCCATCGCCACGCCATTCAACGCGGGCAGCGCGGGCGTGATTTCCAGCAGATGCAAAATGACGGGTTGATCCTTGCCGAGCATGTCGCCGGAGGCGATGCGGAACAGCAGGGCATAGCCGATCTGGCCGGCGGCGCCGGTGACGAGAACGCGAACGGGAGCTTTCATGGGCGGTTCCTTTATTTCAATTCGGCAAAAAACTCGGCGATGCGCTTCAGGCCTTCGGTCAGCTCCGCCGCCTTGCAGGTGTAGGAAATGCGCAGCGCCCGCGGCTCGCCAAACGCGGAACCCGGCACGCAGGCCACACCCTTGGCATCGAGCAGCGCGGCGCAGAAATCCACATCATTGGCGATCTTCTTGCCGCCGTGCGACTTGCCGAAGGCGACGGAAATATCCGGAAACACATAGAACGCGCCCTGCGGTCGCGGGCACTTCACGCCAGGAATCGACAGCAGCGCCGCCATCACTTCATCGCGGCGACGCGCGAAGTCGGCGCATTTTTCGCGCGGGATGTCCTGCGGGCCGGACAACGCCGCCACGCCCGCGGCGGTGACGACTTCCGGCAGGTTGGTGATGTGGTTGGAATTGAGCGTGACCAGGGCCGTGGCCAGCGCTTCCGGCGCGGCGACGAAACCCACGCGCCAGCCCGGCATGCCGTAGGTCTTGGACAGCGAATCCATGATCGCGGTGCGCTCGCGCAATTCGGGCCGCGCGTTCACAACATTGTGGTAACCCACGCCGTCGAACACCATGCGGTTGTAGATGTCGTCGGTGATGATCCAGGTATCCGGATGCCGGACCAGCACGTCGGCAATGGCGGCGATTTCATCGCGCGTATAGACCATGCCGGTCGGATTCGACGGATTGTTGAACAGGAAGACTTTCGGCTTGCTCGCCAGCGCCTTGTCGAGCTGCGCCGGCGTCAGCTTGTAATTTTGTTCAGGCGGACACGGCAGCAGGGTGATCTTCGCATCGAGGATTTCGGCGATGTCTACGTAGCTGGTCCAATACGGCGTCGGGAACACGATCTCGTCGCCCGGATCGAGCAAGGCCTCGCACAGGTTGTAGAGCACCTGCTTGGCGCCGATGCCGGTGGCGAGGTTCGCGCGCGTGTAGCCGGTGAATCCGCCTTCCTTCAGGTGCGCGAGGAATGCATCGAGCAGGTCGTCGCGTCCGCGGTTTGAACCGTAGGCGCCGGTGTCGGTATTCAGAGCCGCACGCACTGCCTCGTACACGTGTTCGCCGGGCAGGAAATTCGGCACGCCGATGGAAAAATTGACGACGCTGCGCCCTTCCGCCTTGAGCTTTTTCGCCTTGTCGGCGATCACCATGATGGCGCTGGGTTTGGCGCGGCTCATGCGTTGCGCGAGCTTTGGCATCGACGTTTCCCGACTTTGCTGCGGAGCCGCAAATTCTAACACAGCCGTGCCTGCGCGCTGTTCGCGGAATTTGCTAAGCTTCGCCGCGCCGGGAGGGCTGGGGCCGGCACCATCGGCAACCAAACGCAAGGAGACTCCCATGCTTCATCTGATTTGGTCGGTCATCGTCGGCTTCATCGTCGGCTGGATCGCGAACATGTTCTTTCACGCGGTCAGCGGCTTCTGGATGACGGCGATCGTCGGCATCGTCGGTTCGCTCATCGGCGGTTTCATCGGAGGCTTGATCAAGAAGCCCGCACCGGGACAGGTGTTCCACCCGGCTGGATTCATCATGTCCATCATCGGCGCGATCATCTTGTTGTGGATCATCCAGGTGACCGGCTTCCACATTTGATGTGCAATTCACCTTCGAACAAAAAGGCCGCCCACGGGCGGCCTTTTTGTTGTGTCATCCGTTCTTGCCATGTTGCGTTAAGCCTCCCGAAAGCCCGAAATCCATAGGATTCCCGGGCGCCATCCATGGCAGATGCAGGGGTCGCAACATGAATATGATCGGACACTATCGACTGTTGGGCACGCTCGGCCGCGGCGGCATGGGCGTGGTCTACAAGGGCCACGAAACCTCGCTCAACCGCTACGTCGCCATCAAGGTGCTCGCCGAGTCGCTGTCCAACGACGAGAGCGTCAAGGAGCGCTTCCTGC
>JAFEFO010000016.1 GCA_018240565.1 Pseudomonadota bacterium
GCGGAAATGTATTCGCGACGGAACGCCGGCACACCCTGCATTTCCTCGACCAGTTCGCCTTGCAGGGCGTGGCCGGGCGCGGATTCGTGCAGGGTCAGGGCCGTGAGGTTGTACAGCGGGCGCGACGGCAGATCGTACGTGTTGACCCAGTACGTGTGCGCGCCGCCGCGACCGGCGGTCCAGAACGGCGCGATCGCCGCCGGCACCGGCTCGATGCCGAAGCGGCCGCGCGGCAGCAGCCCGAAGTACTGCGGCAGCTTCGCATCGACGCGCTTGGCGATCCACGACGCCTGCATCAGCAGTTCATCCGGCGTCTTCGCGTAGAAGCGCGGATCGGTGCGCAGGAAATGCAGGAAGGCCGGCATGTCGCCGTTGAATCCCGTCGCTTTCATCGTCGCGTCCATTTCCTTCTGGATGCGGTCGACTTCCTTCAGGCCGATGGCGTGGATCGCATCGGGGTCAAGGTCGAGCGTGGTGTATTCGCGGATCTGCTGGCGGTAATACGCGCGGCCGTCGGGCAGCGCTTCGGCGGCCAGTGTCGACCGCGCGCCCGGCACGTATTCGTTGCGGAAGAACGTAAGCAGCTTCGCGTAGGACGGAATCACCTTGTCGCGGATCGCTGCCGCGCACGCCGCCTGCAATTTCGCCTGCGCGTCGGCGGGAATCGTTGCCGGCAGGGATTTGAACGGCTTGTAGAAATCGCTGTCCTGCGGCGATTTGACGATGTACGTGGTGATGGATACGTCGCGGCCGGCCAACACGGCGCGCGGCACGGAAAAACCACGCTTGAGTCCGGCGCGCATGTTGACGATATTTTCGTCGAACCAGCGCGGAACATCGTTCAAAAGCGCGACGTAGTTTTCAGCGTCCTTGACCGTGCGCAGGTGCCGGCCGGACAGGAAACCCAGGTCCGACCAGAACTGCGAATCGGCGTTGAACGGCATTTCGTACTGGCGAAAGCGCACGTCCGCCGCGAGGTCTTCGATCTGTGGCTTGTAGACTTGGAAATTGATGCGGTTCGCGGGCGTGAGCTTGTCGACGGGAATCGTTGCGAGCTTCGCCAGCACGTCGTTCCAGTATTTCAGGCGCGCATCCTGCGCGGCCGCATCCACGCGCGGCAGGCGGTCGGGTACCGCTGCCGTCGCGCTGTCGTCGTCGCCGCCGGGAAACTGCGCCTGCCGCCATTTCCATTCGTCGCCGTAGATCGCCTCGAACTTCGCGTCGGCGGATCCCGGCGCGGCCGCGGCGGTTTTCGCGCAGGCGCAGCCGGGCGCATCCGCCCAGGCGGGAATCGCCAGCGCAAGACCGAGCGCGAGCGACACGATTGCGTGGAATTTCATGACGATCTCCGTGCGGGCCATCCAAGATCATCGCATCTTGGGCTTCGCCATGCACCGGCCATTGCTGCCGGCATGTCCACGCAATCGCCGCTGGTGCGTTGATGCAAGGAAACGTTCCATCGACAGGAAGTTCCCATGATTTCGCCATTGCGCTCGATTCTTTTCGTCGTCCTGCTTGCCGCCACTGCACTCGCGCATGCCGCCGCGCCCACGCCGCCCGTGCAACCCGCGCACGGCCCCGGCGGGGCCGACTATGCGCACGCGCGAGTCATCGCGCACGAAATGAAAAGCGGCGCGCAGGGCTGGTGGCTGTTCGTGCCATCCTCGCCAAGGCCAGCGAGCGCGCCGATCGTTGTCTTCTGCCACGGCTGGGGCGCGCTCGATCCCGAGGGCTATCGCGCCTGGATCGACCACATCGTGCGCCGCGGCAACATCGTGATCTGGCCGAATTACCAGGCGAGCCTGCTCACGCCGGGCGGTGATTTCCTGCCCAACGCCATCGCCGGCATTCGCGCCGCGCTGGCCGATCTGGGAAATGGCTCGGCGGGAATCCGCCCGGAACTGGACCATGTCGCCATCGTCGGCCACTCGGCCGGCGGCGTGCTCAGCGCGCAAATCGCCGCCGCCGCGGCGCGCAACGGCTTGCCCGTGTTCCGCGCGGTGATGCCGGTCGAGCCCGGCGACGGCAGCCAGGACGGGCGCAAGCGCGTGACCGTGCCGCACGCCGACCTTGCGCCCATGCCCGCCTCGACCAAATTGCTCGTCGTCGTCGGCGCAGACGATCATCGCGCTTACGAATCGCTGGGCCTAAGCTTCTACGCCGACACGATACGCGTGCCCGCCGCGAACAAGAACGTGATCGAACTGGAAAGCGACGATCACGGTTCCCCGCCGCTGCTGGCCAACCACGCCGCGCCCGGCGCGTCGCTCGACGCCCGTCCGCCGCGGCGCGCGCTCATTCACGAGTTCGAGCACGCCGGCGTGGTCGACGCATTGGACTGGTACGGCGATTGGAAGTTGTTCGATGCGCTCAGCGACTGCGCCTTCCACGGCCGTGAATGCGCGACCGCCCTCGGCGGCGGTCCCGCGCAAATCGACATGGGCACCTGGAGCGACGGTGTTCCGGTGAAGCCGATGCGCGTGCTGCGCTGAAGGGCGCATGCGACAATGCGCGAACTGCACAACCCGGTTCGCGCCATGACCTCAACCAGCTCGAACAAGCCCGAGTCAATCAAGAGCGTCTCGCTGACCCGCTTCCTGATCGAGGAGCAGCGCGACAAGGGACACATCAATTCCGACCTGCGCCTGCTCATCGAGGTCGTCGCGCGCGCTTGCAAGCGCATCGCGATTTCCGTCGGCCGCGGCGCGCTCGGCGGCGTGCTCGGCAGCGCGGGCACCGAAAACGTACAGGGCGAGGTGCAGAAAAAGCTCGACGTGCTGTCGAACGAGATCCTGCTCGAAGCGAATGAATGGGGCGGGCACCTGGCTGCGCTGGCGTCCGAGGAAATGGACGA
>JAFEFO010000017.1 GCA_018240565.1 Pseudomonadota bacterium
GCGCCGTCGAGGATCGTGCCGTTCGCGTCGACGATGGCGGGCTGCACGCCGAAAAACGGCTTGGTCGCCGAGCCCGGTTTCTGGTCGATCGCGCCAGGCAGCGGCGAAATCAAAATACCGCCGGTTTCGGTCTGCCACCAGGTGTCCACGACCGGGCAGCGGCCATCACCGACCACGCGCCAGTACCATTCCCAGGCTTCCGGATTGATCGGTTCGCCGACGGAGCCAAGCAGGCGCAGCGACGAGCGCTGCCATTTCTTCACGGGCGCTTCGCCCTCGCGCATCAGTGCGCGGATCGCGGTAGGCGCGGTATAGAACAACGTCACTTTGTGCTTGTCGATCACCTGCCAGAAGCGGCCCGAATCCGGGTAATTCGGTACGCCTTCGAACATCAGCGAAGTGGCGCCGTTGGCGAGCGGACCATAGACGATATAGCTGTGGCCGGTGACCCAGCCCACGTCCGCGGTGCACCAGTAGACATCGTCCTCGCGCAGGTCGAACACGCATTCGTGGGTGTAGGCGCAGAACACGCCGTAGCCGCCGGTGGTGTGCAGCACGCCCTTGGGCTTGCCGGTGGAGCCGGAGGTATAAAGGATGAACAGCGGATCTTCCGCACCGACGGCCTCGGCCGGGCAAACCGGATCCTGCGCGGCGACGAGCGCATCCCAGGAACGGTCGCGCGGCGCCTGCATCGCCACCGGCGCGCCGGTGCGCTTGACCACCAGCACGGTTTCCACACTGGTGGTTCCAGGTCGCGTGAGCGCCTCGTCGACGTTGACCTTCAGCGGCACGTGCTTGCCGCCGCGCAGTCCTTCGTCGGCGGTGATCACCACCTTGGATTGCGAATCGGCGATGCGGCCGGCCAGCGAATCCGGCGAAAAGCCGCCGAACACCACGGTATGCACCGCACCGATGCGCGCGCAGGCGAGCATGGCCACGGCCGCTTCCGGAATCATCGGCAGGTAGATGCAAACGCGATCGCCCTTGCGGATGCCCAGGTTCTTGAGCAGGTTGGCGGCGCGGCACACCTGCTCGTGCAACTGCTGGTAGGTGATCGCCTTCGATTCCTTCGGATCGTCGCCTTCCCACAGGATCGCGGTCTTGTCGCCGCGCGTCTTCAAATGTCGATCCAGGCAATTGGCGGCAAGGTTCAGCTTGCCGTCGGCATACCAGCGCACGTGCAGATCCTTGGCGTCGAAGGAAACGTCGCGCACTTTTGTATACGGGACGATCCAGTCCAGGCGTTTGCCGATGCGGCGCCAGAAACCGTCCGGATCGCGCACGGATTCGGCGTAGAGTTTTTCGTAATCCATTGCGCCGATGCGCGCGCGCGCAGCGAACTCGGCCGGAACGGGATGCAAGACGGACATGGCGGCCTCCTCGATGAATCCGATCAGGTGTCGATAGTGCGACGGCCCTGCCGCCACGGCAAGGGCGGGACAGGCCGCGCACGCGGCCCGTCCGCGCGGTAACTCAGGCGCGTTTTATCAGGCCGATGATGACCAGCAGGATCACGGCGCCGATCACGGCATTGATGATCGCGGCGATCATGCCGCCACCAATGGCAATGCCGACCTGCGGCAACAGCCAGCCGGCGATGAAGGCGCCGACGATACCGACCACGATGTTGCCAACCAGGCCAAAGCCCATGCCCCGCACGATCTGACCGGCCAACCAGCCAGCGATCGCGCCCACGATCAGGAATACGATAATCGATTCAATGCCCATCTTGCGTCTCCTTGCATGCGCGGCCAGCGCGACCGCAAGGGCATTGTGCGCCACGCCATGGCAAGCGTCATGGCGCTATGCATCATTGCGCGTGTGCTCAGGAACTCGGCGGAGGCGATGGCGGCGCAGGCTTGCGCATGCTCGCGCGCAAGGCGCTGATGTCCTTGTCGGTGAGCAGGGTCGAGTCCGGGCGCGAGGTTTCGGCCACGCGCGCGGCGGCGAAGGCGAAAAACGCACCGATCAGGAACACGAAACCGAGAAGCAGGCCAGCGCCCATCAATCCGGGCGCCTTTGCGGAAAAGCCTAGGGCGAATCCCAACACCGCGAGTAGCAGAAAAATCCAGCGCATCGTCGTTCCCCGGTTGGTCGCGCGCATCCTGCCACAGGTGCCCGGCGCAGGCGAGCCGTCGCCGCCCGGATGACACGGCTTGCCGATAGACGGCATTCAGGCGCCGCGCGTAGTATGGCCATGCTACGCACCAAGGCGGGGAACGAGCGATGGAAAACCTGCAATCGCTGGCGCTTGCGGCCGGCCTGGCCTGGGCCAGCGGCATCCGCCTGTACGCGGCGATTTTCATTGTTGGCCTGATCGGGCGTATGGGCTGGGTGCAGTTGCCCGAGCATCTGCAGCTGCTTGAGCACAACTGGGTGCTTGGCGTATCCGGCCTCCTGCTGATCATCGAGTTCGTGGCCGACAAGGTTCCCGCCATCGATTCGGCGTGGGATGCGATCCACACCTTCATCCGCATTCCGATCGGCGCGATGCTCGCCTGGGGCGCGATGGGCAATGCGCCGCCGGACATACAAATGGCAGCAGCGCTGCTCGGCGGCACCATCGCCGGCGGCACGCACCTGGCCAAGATGAGCACGCGCGCGGCGATCAATACCTCGCCGGAACCCTTCAGCAACTGGACCATGAGCTTTTCCGAAGACGGCATCCTGCTCGGCGGACTGTGGCTGGTGTTCCACCATCCGCTCGTGTTCCTGGTGCTGCTCGCGGTGTTTGTGCTGCTGTTGATCTGGCTGATCCCGAAGCTGTTCCGTTTGCTTGCCGGGATCTGGCGGAACCTGACTGCAGGCAGATCACGCGCCGTTGCGCCGACCCGCTAACGCGTCATGGTTTGCCATCCGGCCGCGATGTCTGCTTGCTGCCGGCATTGGCATCCTTGACCTCGCCGACGGTGACCGTCGCGTTCCATTGCGCATCACGCAGCACGAAGTACTCCTTCGGGTCCCAGCGTTCGGGTGCATAGAGGTTCGACCCGGGACAGCCGGTCTTTGGCAACTCCAAGCCATTGATCACCACGGTGCCACCGCCGGTGCAAGGATGGTCTGCCTTGACCTGTACGCCGACGTCGTTGCCGATGTGGGAGCCGGTCATCGCCGACTTGCCATCGCGCAGTTGCGCAATGATGCGCGGCTTGGCGACCGCATCGCCATAGCGGGCACGGATGTCGGCGAGGATTGGCTGCGCCTGCTGCATCTGCTCCGGCGTCATCAAAGCCTTCTGACGGTCGACCGCTTCCACGAATTTGGGATAGCCGCGTTCCGCCGCCACGACGAGCCACGCATAAGCAGTTGCTTCATCCCGCGGCACGCCTTCGCCGTGGGCGTACATCAGACCGATGCTCAGCTGCGAGAGTTTGTCTGCATAGAA
>JAFEFO010000018.1 GCA_018240565.1 Pseudomonadota bacterium
GAGCAGTGGCAGGCGTTCTTGAAAGCGCATGGCATCGTATGCAGTATGAGCCGCCGCGGTAACTGCCACGACAACGCCGTGGCCGAGAGCTTCTTCCAGTTGCTCAAACGCGAACGCATCAAGCGCAAGATCTACGCGACGCATGCCGATGCGCGTGCAGACGTGTTCGACTACATCGAAATGTTCTACAACTCGAAGCGACGGCATGGTTCCATTGGCGATCTGTCACCGGTACAGTTCGAGAAGCGGTTTGCGGAGAGCGGCTCCTGACTGTCTACAGAAGCCTGGGCGATTCAGAGCATCCACCCATGTCAGCCAACATCAACGTCGATTTCGTCATGTCGGCCCGTGCAGTCAAGAACGGTGCCTTTGTCGCGGACGTTGCAAAGACAGCGCGTTTCCTGCAAGTGCCGCTCAACGCCGATCCATTACCAGATCAGGCAATCCCGAGCGTCAAGTGGTACGACGCAGTGCAGGCGGCGGGGCGGTGGACGAATCCAATGGAAGAGGAGCGAGGTGACATCCTGTTCATCGTTCACGGCTACAACGAATCGCAACACGATGTCATGGACCGGCACCGCCGGATCAAGTCGAGTCTGGCGACGGTGGGCTTCAAGGGCGTGGTCGTTTCCTTCGACTGGCCGAGCGGGGACAACGCGCTGGCCTATCTGGCCGACCGCGAGCGTGCGCGCGCGTGCGCCACGATGCTGGTCAACGACGCCATCCGCCAATTAAGTGCGCGGCAGACACCCGATTGCATGACTAATATCCATGTGCTCGGCCATTCGACCGGCGCGTTCGTTATCCGCGAAGCGTTCGATCACGCGGACGATACCTTGCTCCCGCAACAATCGTGGATGGTAAGCCAGATTCTGTTTGCGGCGGGCGACATATCGTCCGCTTCAATGAGTTCGGGCAACCCCAGTTCGCAGTCGCTATTCAATCATTGCGTAAGGCTGACGAACTATTGCAGCAGTCACGACATCGTGCTGGACATTTCCAACGTCAAGCGCATTGGCGTCGCACCGCGCGTTGGGCGGGTCGGCTTGCCAGTCGACGCGTCGCCCGCGGCGGTGAACGTGGATTGTTCGGTTTACTACGCGCAGCTAGAAAGCGATCCATCGGTCCAGCAGCAGGACGAGCCGGGTGGAATTCCCGATGTGCAAAGCCACTCCTGGTATTTCGGTAACCTTGTCTTCGCTCGCGATGTGCTGCAAACGATCATCGGCATTGAGAGCCAGAACATGCCAACGCGAACTGTTGGCGCTGACGGCAAGTTGAGCTTGGCGCGGCCGGCGAAGTAGGGCGCCGCGATGAGGGGGCCTGGGTTTGGCTATTTAACGCGCTTGTGCGGCGTGCGCTTGGGCTTGTCGAAACCGCCGGGCTTGAACGCTTTGGATTTGTGCGCAACGCGTTCGCTTGCAGCGGGCCTGAAAGCTGGTTTGCGCGGCTTGCCGTGCGTCGGCGCCGGTTCGGTCGCATCGCCCATGCGGCTGATGAGCAAGCGTTGACCGGCTACGCGCACGGTCTTGAGCAGCCGAAACGTTTCCTCGGGCATGCCTTCGGGAAGATCGAGCAGGGTGTAGCGGTCGCGGATGTCGATGCGGCCGATGTGCTTGGCATCCAGGCCCGCCTCGTTGGCAATCGCGCCGACGATATTGCCCGGACGCACGCCGTGTGCATTGCCGACGTTGATGCGAAAGGTTTCGAATCCCGCCTCGGCCTGGCGCGGACGTTCGTCGCGATGTTGGCGTGATGGCGCATCGTGCGTGCGCGTGGGGCGCGAACCCGCGGAACCCTCGTGTGCGTGCGATGGGGTGCGTTCGTGTCGCGATGATTTTTCGAACACGGGTTTGTGCGACTGACGCGGTTCGCGCTCGGCCGGCTTGAGCAGCAATGGTTGCTTGCCTTGCACGAGGCGCGCGAGCGCGGCGGCGATTTCGATGGCCGGCACATTGCGTTCGCGTTCGTATTGTTCGATCAATTGTCGAAACGGCGCCAGGTCATCACCGGCCAGCGTGTCGGTGATGCGTTGCGTGAACTTCGCGACGCGCCGGTCGTTGACTGCTTCGACGCTGGGCAACTGCATTTCGGTGATCGGCTGGCGCGTGGCGCGCTCGATCGCCTGCAGCAGGCGCTTTTCGCGCGGTGCCACGAACAGGATCGCCTCGCCGCTGCGGCCGGCGCGACCGGTGCGCCCGATGCGGTGCACGTAGGCTTCGGTGTCGGTCGGGATGTCGTAGTTGAGCACATGGCTGATGCGTTCGACGTCGAGTCCGCGCGCGGCGACGTCGGTGGCGACGAGAATGTCGATCTGGCCATCCTTCAACTGCTGGATCGTGCGTTCGCGCTGCGCCTGGATGACATCGCCGTTGATCGCGGCGGCGGCGAATCCGCGCGCTTGCAGTTTCTGCGCGATCTCCTCGGTGGCCTGCTTGGTGCGCATGAACACCAGCATGGCCTCGAAGGATTCCGCTTCGAGAATGCGCGTCAATGCGTCGAGTTTGTGCACGCCGCTGACATACCAGTAGCGCTGGCGGATGTTCGCGGCAGTGGTGGTCTTGGCCTTGATCGAAATTTCGCTCGGATCGCGCAGGTAGGTTTGCGCAATGCGCTTGATCTGGCTGGGCATGGTCGCCGAAAACAAGGCGATCTGCCGCGACGGCGGGGTCTTCTTCAGCACCGCTTCGACATCGTCGATGTAGCCCATGCGCAACATTTCGTCGGCTTCGTCGAGGACGAGTGTAGTGAGCTGCGACAGGTCGAGGGAGCCGCGTTCGAGATGATCGATCACCCGGCCCGGTGTGCCGACGACGACGTGTGCCCCGCGTTTCAATCCTGACAGTTGCGGGCCGTAACTCTGGCCGCCGTAGATCGGCAATACATGGAAGCCGGGCATTTTCGCGGCGTAGCGCTGGAATGCCTCGGCGACCTGGATCGCCAGTTCGCGCGTGGGCGCCAGCACCAGCGCCTGCGGTTTCGTTTTCGCAAGGTCAAGGCGCGAGAGGATCGGCAGCGCGAACGCGGCGGTCTTGCCGGTGCCGGTCTGCGCCTGTCCGAGTACATCGCGCCCGGCGAGCAAGGGCGGGATGGTAGCGGCCTGGATCGGCGAGGGCGTCTCGTAGCTGACCTCGGCCAGTGCACGCAGCAGGGCGTCGTTCAGGCCAAGATCGTGAAAGGCAAGGGTTGCGGGCGCGGCAGCGGCATCGGACATGGGCGGAAGCCGCAGGAAGGGAGTTCCATTGTAGCGCGCCGGTGCCTGCGTACGCGGTAGTTGTTTGTCGCAAAGCGGCCTATACTGAAAATCGTTCCGTGCCGGGGCGCCCGCACGGAGCCATTCATCCCATCAGGACATCGCCGCTTGGCCACCGCATCGAAAACCGCACGCAAACCCCGTTCGTCTCCCAAGGCCGCTCCGGCCAAATCAAGTTCGGCCAGATCGAAATCGACGACATCGGCCTCGGCGAAATCTCCGCCGAAAAAGGCCAAACCCGCAAAACCCGTCAAATCCGTATCGGCGAAATCCGATCCGGTCGAGATCCTGCGCAAGCAGGTCATCGCCGCACTCGACGAATTGAAGGCCAAGGACGTGCACGAGATCGACGTGCGCGGAAAGACCTCCATCGCCGACATCCTGTTCATCGCCAGCGGCACTTCGACGCGGCACGTGAAATCGCTGGCTGACGAAGTGGTCAAGTTCGTGAAAAAGGCCGGCATGATGCCGTTGGGTGTGGAAGGCCAGCGCGAAGCCGAATGGGTGCTGGTGGACCTGGGCGACATCATCGTGCACGTGATGTTGCCGCGCATCCGCGAGTTCTACGGACTGGAGCGGTTGTGGACGGTGGGCGATGACATGCCCGACGCCGCCAACGCGGATTGAATCCCGGGCGCCGAAATGCGCGCATCGTTGATTGCCGTCGGTGAACGGATGCCAGCGTGGGTCGCCGACGGTTACGCGGAATATGCGAAGCGTCTGTCGCGCGAGTTGCCGCTGGATCTGGTCGAGGTTTCCGCGAAGTCGCGCGATCCGGCGCGCGTGAATGCCGAAGAAGGCGCCTGCATGCTCGCGGCGATTCCCAAAGGCGCGCACGTCGTGGCGCTGGATGGTCGCGGCAAGGCGTGGTCGAGCGAAGAACTTGCCTCACATCTCGCGCGTTGGCGGATGCAGGGCAAGGATTTGGCATTTCTCATCGGCGGCGCGGATGGCCTCGCGCCGGAAATCCTGGCACGTGCCGATCAACGCTGGTCGCTGGGCCCGGCGACCTTGCCGCACATGCTGGTGCGGATCGTCGTCGCCGAACAGCTTTACCGGGCGGCGAGCCTGCTGGCGAATCACCCCTATCACCGCGGCTGAACGCCGGAAGCGGGATCCATCCAAAATACGCCGCGTTCACGGGCGGTTGTGAGAAACTTGCGCCACCATGCAGCGCGCAGATTCCCGCACCGGTGGCTTGATCGAGAATGTTGGCAGGGCCGCGGTCCTGGCCTTGGCGGTGGCCGCCGCGTCGTGGTGGGCGATGCGCTATGCGCGCGGTCCCGCCGGATTGAGCATGTTGTGGCCGGGCAGTGGCATCGTCTGCGGGGTGATGCTGGTGTCCGCGCGTGCGCGCTGGATCTGGTATCTGACGGGCGCTTTCGTGGCCTTTGCCGGGGTCAATGCGCTGCACAACGGCCTGGGCGGCGCGAGCGTGCTGCTCAGCCTTGCCGACGTCATCGAACCGACCATCGTGGCCTGGGCAGTGGCGGGCAAGGTCAACGATTTCGCGGATCTGTCGCGGGTTCCCTCCATCAGCGTGCGCGCCAGCGCAGCGACATTGGCCGCCTGCGCGCTGTCGGCGGCGGTGGCCGTGGTCGCATTGCATGGCCTGCCGGGCTTCGCCGACACGGACCGGTTCGCGGCGTGGTTCGCCTCGCACGTGCTGGGCATCGTGATCTTTGCCACGCTCACGGTCGTCGCCGGGCTGCTGGGACGCAACCTTTTCGGCGTGCCGGGGCAGCGGCTGGCGTTTTTCGCCGAACTCGTGTTGCTCGCGGCCACCTGCTGGCTGGTGTTCCGCACCGGACTTTTCCCGTTTCCGTACATCGTCTTCCTGCCGCTGCTGCTGGTGACGTTCCGGCGCAAGTTCGCCGGTTTTGCGCTGGGTACGAGCCTGGTCGCCGTGTTTGCGATGACCGCGCACGCTTCCGGCTATGGCCCGATCGCCAACCTGGCGCATTTCGGCGAAGCATGGCGCGCCCTGGCAATGCAGGTCTTCGTCGCCAGCACATGTCTGTTCACGCTGCCCGTGGCCATTGTCCTGACCGGACGCGCCGCATTGGTGAAGCGCTTGGCAACCAGCGAACGCGAATACCGCATGCTCGCCGACTATTCGCGCGATCTGGTGATCCGTTTCGACGCCAATGGCATGCGCCGGTACATTTCGCCGTCGGCGCATGAAATGCTGGGCTGGAGCCGGGATGACCTGGCGATGGAACGCTGGGATCTCGTGCACGCGGACGATCGCCCGCGCCTGCAGCAGGAACTGGCGCAATTGCACGCGCGTGGCGGCTCGACCACGGTCTTGTACCGCGTGTTGCGCAAAGATGGCCGCTACGTGTGGATCGAGGCGAACGCCTCGCTCATACCCGGTGCGGATGCCCGGTTCGCACCCGACGTGGTGTATTCGGGCCGCGATGTCACCACGCGCGTGATTGCCGAGAAGGCGCTGCGCAACAACGAGCGCCGGCTGCGCGCGATCACCGCCAACGTGCCGGCGATCGTCCTGCACGTGGACAAGGATGAGCGGTACACGTTTTGCAATGCATATGCCGTGCGCGACCTGGGCCTGGAGGAGTCGGCCATGCTCGGCAAGCATATTGCCGAGGTGGTCGACGCCACCGACTACCTTGAAATCCGGCCCTACGTGCAGGCGGCCCTGGGCGGGCGACAGGTCTCGTTCGAGATCGAACGCGTATTGCGCGGACACACGCGCCATTACCAATCGACCTACGTGCCGGACGTGGACGAGGACGGCGCGGTCAATGGCTTCTACGCCGTGAGTTTCGACATCACCGAGTTGAAGAAGGCGCAACGCGAACTGCTGCGTCTGGTGCGCCACGATTCGCTCACCGGCGTCGCCAATCGCCTGCGCTTCGTCGAACGCCTGGAGCTCGCGGTCGCGCGCAGCCGGCGCAGCCACCGGCCGGTGGCATTGCTGTACCTGGACATCGATCACTTCAAGCAGGTCAACGATACGTTCGGCCATGCCGCCGGGGATGCGGTGCTGCGCGAGTTCGCCCGCCGGCTGTCCGCGCATGTGCGCGACGTCGACCTGGTGGCGCGACTGGGCGGCGACGAATTCGTGATCGTGCTCGAACAGATCGAATCGGTCGCTGACGCACAGGCCATCGCCGACAAATTGCTCGAATGCATGCGCGAACCCTTTGCCCTGGGTCAGGACGCAAACACGACGGTGAGCGCCAGCGTGGGCATCGCCTTCGCCACGCATCCGGTGGACGATCCGGAAACCCTGCTGCAGAAGGCCGACGCCGCGCTGTACGAGGCCAAGCGCGCCGGGCGCAATGTCTGGCGCATGGCGGGGTAGGGATCCTTGCCGGATCGGGGCGTTATCATCGCGTCTTCCGTCAGGGGACACACCCGTGCTGTATCTCGCCTCGCAATCGCCGCGCCGTCGCGAACTGCTTGCCTGCCTGGGCATTGAATTTTGCGTCGTGGACGTGGATGTTCCTGAGGTGCGGGCCTCGGGCGAGGCGCCTGCGGCCTACGTGCGTCGCGTGGCGCACGACAAGGCCGGTGCCGGCGCGTGCAAGCTGGCGGGCGTCGCCGGCGCCGTGGTGCTCGGTGCCGACACCGAGGTCGTGCTGGACGGCGAAGTCTTCGGCAAGCCGCGCGACGCCGAGCATGCCGCGATGATGTTGCGCAGACTGTCCGGGCGCACCCACCAGGTGTTGTCGGGCGTGTGGTGCATCGGCGCCGGGCGCGAAGAGCCGGCGTTCAGCGTGAGCGACGTATCCTTCGCGCCATTGTCGGCTGGCGAAATGACGGCCTATGTGGCAAGCGGCGAATGGCAGGGCAAGGCCGGCGCCTATGCGATCCAGGGCCGGGCCGGTGCCTTCATCACGCATCTTTCCGGCAGCTATTCGGGCGTGATGGGCTTGCCGTTGCATGAAACAGTGCAATTGCTGCGACGTTTTGGCATCGCGCCCGCGTAAACGACCGCGCGAGTCGCGTGGTATGATAAATCGTCATACCGAAGAACCGGAGTCCTGCATGAGCAATGTGAAGGTAGCCATCACCATCGCCGAGGAAAATCTGATTCGGGTCGATCGGCTGGTTTCCCGCGGCGTTTTTCCGAATCGCAGTCGCGCCATCGGCGAGGCGGTAGCGGAAAAGCTTGCGCGCATCGAACACGGCCGCCTTGCAGCGGAGTGTGCCAAGCTCGACCCTGTCGCCGAACGCGATCTGGCCGAAGAAGGCCTGGACACGGACTTGCGCGCATGGCCCGCATACTGAGGGGCGAAGTGCGCTGGGCACAGTTGAATCCGGTGCGCGGACACGAACAATCCGGCGTGAGGCCGGTGCTGGTATTGAGTCACGACGTGTTCAACGAGCGTTCCGGTACGGTCATCGCCATGGCGCTGACGAGCCAGATGCCGCGCGCCGGTTTTCCACTGACGTACGAATTGATCGCCGCGAAACTGCCGAAACGCTCGTGGGTCAAGGTCAGCCAGATTCGCACGCTGGCGGTCGAACGTATCGGCGCGCGCCTGGGGCGCGTCGCGCCAGAGGACCTGGCGCAGGTCGTCGATGGGCTGAACGAAATCATTGGTCACTGAAAGCGAGCGACGACAGGTGTCCGAAGAAATCCTCATCAACGTCACCCCGCGCGAAACCCGCGCTGCGGTGGTCGAAAACGGCGTGCTGCAGGAAGTGCTGCTCGAACGCGCGCTGCGCCGCGGTTACGTCGGCAACATCTACAAGGGCCGCGTCAGCCGGGTCATGCCGGGGATGCAGGCGGCATTCGTGGAGATCGGCCTGGAGCGCGCGGCCTTCCTGCACGCCTCGGACATCCTGCGCAGCGTGCCGCCGCTGGCCGGCGAGGCGCAGGAGGCGCCGAGCGCGCCACCTGCGCAACCCATCGGCGAACTGGTTCGTGATGGCCAGGAACTCATCGTGCAGGTGATCAAGGACCCGATCGGCAGCAAGGGTGCGCGCCTGACGACCAATTTGTCGGTGCCCTCGCGCTATCTCGTGCTCCTGCCGTTGGCCCGCGCGATCGGCGTGTCGGTGCGCATCGAGGACGAAACCGAGCGTGCGCGCCTGAAGGAGGCGTTGCAGGCGCGGGCGCTGGAGACCGGTCACGGCTACATCGTGCGCACGAACGCCGAGGGACAAACCGCCGACGCCCTGGCCGACGACGTCGCCTACCTGACGCGACTGTGGCAATCGCTGCAGGAGGCGATGGCGAACGCACGCGCTGGCGAGCGCGTGTACGAGGATTTGTCGTTGCCGCTGCGCGCACTGCGCGACCTGATGCGCCGCGACGTGGAAAAAGTGCGCGTGGATTCGCGCGAAACGCTCGAGCGCATGCAGCACTTCGCCAGCCAGTTCATGCCCGAACTCGCCGAACGCATCGAGCACTATCCGGGCGAGCGCCCGATCTTCGACCTGTACGGCGTCGAGGATGAAATCCAGCGCGCGCTCAAGAAGCAGGTGCCATTGAAGTCGGGCGGCTATCTCGTCGTCGACCAGACCGAGGCCATGACCACCATCGACGTCAACACCGGCGCCTTCCTCGGCCATCGCAACCTCGAGGAAACCGTCTACCGCACCAATCTGGAAGCGGCGCAGGCGGCCGCGCGCCAGCTGCGCCTGAGGAATCTCGGCGGCATCATCATCATCGACTTCATCGACATGGCCGATGAGGAGCACAAGCGCCAGGTGCTGCGCACGCTGGAGAAGACGCTCGCGCACGATCACGCCAAGACCACCGTGTATCCGATGACCGAGCTCGGCCTGGTGCAGTTGACGCGCAAGCGCACCGTGGAGAGCCTGGAACGGCAATTGTGCGAACCCTGCCCGGGCTGCGAAGGACGCGGCAGCATCAAGACCGCCGAGACCGTCACCTACGAAATCTTCCGCGAGATCACGCGCGCGGTGCGCCAGTTCGAGGCGCGCAAGCTGCTGGTGCTGGCGGCGCCGAAAGTCGTCGCGCGCATCCTTGACGAGGAATCGGCGGCGGTGGCGGAACTCGAACAGTTCATCGGCAAGACCATCCGCTTTCAGCCGGAAGAACACTACGCGCAGGAGCAGTACGATGTGGTGCTGTTGTAGCGCGGCATGATCTGGAAACGTCACATCCGGCGCGTGCGCTTGTGGCTGCAGGGCCTGTTCGCCACCGTCGCGATCCTGCTCGCGCTTGGCGTCGGCCTCGCGCAGATCGCCCTGCCGTGGCTCGCCAGCCACCCGCAACGCATCAGTGCCTTCCTGAGTGATCGCCTGCATCGCGCGGTCACCCTGGATGGCGTGACCGGCGTGTGGGAACGCGACGGGCCGCTGCTCGTGCTGCATGGCGTGCACATCGCCGGCGCGGATCTGGCATCGCCCGGCAGCACGATCCAGCAGGCCGAGCTGAAGATCAATTTCTTCGCGGCCCTGCATCGCAACCAGGCCTGGAACGAGTTTCGCCTGGTCGGACTGAACCTGCGCCTGGCGCGCGATGCGCAGGGCCAATGGCAGTTGAGCGGCATCGACGCGGGCGATCAAGCGGCCGGCAATCCAAGGGATTCGCCGCTGTTCGCCCTCGGCGCGCTGGTCCTGCGTGACCTGCGCGTCACCATCCAGGCCGCACCCGATGGCAAACCCGTGGCGCTGCTTGCCGATGAGGTGCGACTGGTCAATTCCGGCAGTTCGCACCGCGTGCTCGCGCGCGTGCGCTGCGCCGACACGTCCTCGGCGATCGATGCGGTGATCGATTACAACAGCGCCACGCGCGACGGACAAATGTACCTTGGCGGCACGGCGCTCGACCTGGCCGCGCTCGCGCATGGCTATGCCTGGCAAGGCGTGCAGATCGACCGCGGAACCGGCCGCTTGCAGTTCTGGGGTTGGTGGCAGCGCGATCGGCTCGAACGCGTGCGCATCGAAACCGACCTCGCCAATGTCGTGTTGGCCACGCATGCGCCGATCGCACTCGATGCCGGCCGCAACATCGCGCCGCGCGTGGGTTTCGACCGCATCGCGTTCGGTGCGCGTTGGCAGCGTGGCGCGCAGGGCTGGAGCGCCGACGTGGCGGACCTGGTCCTCGCGCGGCAAGGCGTTGCCGCGGCGCCAGCCAGTTTGCACCTGGAAAAATCCCGCGATGCGTCAGCAACCGATGCGCAATGGACGTTGCGCCTGGACGCCGCAAACATATCGGCGCCGGCCAGCGTGGCCATGCTCAGCGCGGCGGTGCCGCCGGCGTGGCGGCGCTGGCTGTATGTCGCCGATCCGGTTGGCACGGTGCGCCATGCACAATTGCGCTTCACCGGCGCCGGCGATTTCGACCTCGATGCGGACTTCGACGCGCTCGCCTGGCATGCCGTGGATGCGTTGCCGGGCGTTACCAGCCTGAGCGGCCACCTGCTCGGCGATGCCGACGGCGTCGACCTGCACCTGCCGGGCAACGTCGCCTTTGGCGTGGACGTCGCGCACGTGTTCCGGCAACCGCTGGAGTTCGCGCAATTCACCGGCGACATCGCCGCCTGGCATGGCGACGGCGGTTGGCGCATCGGCACGGACGCACTGGATTTCGAAGGCGCCGGCTACGGCGGGCAACTGCGTGGCAGCGTGCAGCTGCACGACGACGGCACGCGCCCGGCGCTGGATGCCTATGCCGTGATCGACCACGCGCAGGTGCCGGCGGCGAAACTGTTCTGGCCCATCAATGTCATGCCGCCGGACGCGGTGAAATGGCTCGATCGCGCCCTGGTGTCGGGACAAATCGACGGCGGCCGCGCGGTGTTCCACGGCGATCTCGCCGACTGGCCCTTCGTCAACCATGCCGGGCGTTTCGAAGCGCGCGCTGTCATCGATGATACGAAACTGGCCTATCTTCCCGACTGGCCTGCCGCCGAGCACGTGCATGCGATTGCGGATTTCGTCGACAACGGCCTGCGCGTGGATGCGGATGCCGCCAAGGCCATGGGCAATGCCATCGACAGCGCGAGCGCGAGCATTGCCGATCTGGGCGAAGCCGTGCTGGAACTGGATGTGTCCGGCTCGGGCAGCGGCAAGAACCTGCTCGATTTCCTCAGGGCCACGCCGATCGGCACGCAATACGCCGCGCACCTGCTCGGCGTGAGCGTGGGCGGCAACAGCAAGGTCAAGTTCCATCTGCACCTTCCGGTCAAGCAGGCCGAACAACTGGATCTGGCCGGCACGGCCAGCCTCGACCAGGCCGACCTGACCGATGCCCAGTACGCGTTGCAACTCAAGCAGGCCACCGGCACGCTGGCATTTTCGCAGCACGGTTTCGACACCGGCCAGTTGCCGGTCACGCGCAATGGCAAACCGGCGACGTTTCGCCTTGCCGTCGGCGGCTTTGCGCAAGACAAGGATCACGCCGTCGAAGCCAGCCTGCGCGGCAAGTTCCCGGTCGCTGACCTGCTCGCATACGCGCCGATGCTGGCGCCGTGGGCGGATCGCATCAGTGGCGAGGCCGAGTGGAACGTGGGTTTTTCCGCCGACCACGACGACGCCAAGACTCCCGGCCAGCGCATCAGCGTGCAATCGGATCTTGCCGGCGTCGCCATCGCCTTGCCCGCGCCGCTGACCAAATCCGCCCCGGCGACAGTGCCGTTGGTACTGACGGTCGGCCTGCCGGTTGCCGGCGGCAGCCTCGATCTGCAACTGGGCGGCCTGATGCGCCTGCATGGACGACTGGCGTCGGCCCAGTCCCCATTTGCCGCGCGCGTGGATTTCGGCGGCGATGCCGCGGGTGCGCTGCCGCCATCCGGATTCGCCATCGAGGGCACCGCACCGCTGCTGGATCTGTCCGGCTGGATGGACTTCGCCGTTGGCAACGCCGGCAAGGGCGGCGACGGACTGGTTTCCGGCGTCGATCTGGCGACACAGGACTTGCGCGCATGGGATCGCGATTTCGGCCCCGCGCAATTCACGCTCAAGCCATCGCCGACCGAACTCGACCTTGGCTTCAATGGCGCCAACATCGCCGGCAGCCTGAAGATTCCGCTGCTCGACTTCAGCCAGCGTGGCGTGACCGCGCAATTCGATCGCATCTTCTGGCCGGACGTGGGCGACACCGAGACCAGCGCGATGGCGGGCGAGAATCCGGCGAACGTGCCGCCGCTGCACATCCGCATCGGCGATTTCCGCCTGGGCGATTCGCGCTTCGGCGCCACGGTCGTGGAGAGTTATCCGATCGCCAACGGCACGCACTTCGAGCAGGTCACCACGCACTCCAAGAATGTCGAGATGCGCGCGCGCGGCGACTGGACCGGTCGTCCCGGCAGCGATGTTTCCGCATTCTCCATCGATTTTTCCGCGCAGAACCTGGGCCGCATGCTCGACACCTTCGGCTATGCCGGCGTGGTCGACGGCGGCGCGACCGTCGCCCACATCCAGGGCAGTTGGGCCGGTTCGCCGTCGATGTTCGCGCTGGCGCGGCTCAACGGCACGCTCAAGGTCTCCGTGCAGGAAGGCCGCATTCCCGATGCGGATCCCGGTGCCGGGCGTATTTTCGGGCTGTTCAATCTCGGTGCGATTCCGCGGCGCCTGTCGCTGGATTTCGGCGATTTCTTCAAGTCCGGTTTCAGCTTCGATTCCATCGACGGCACCTTCACGCTCAAGGACGGCAATGCCTTTACTACCGGCCTGAAAGTCAAAGGTCCGGCCGCGGACATCGTCGTCAGCGGCCGTGCCGGCTTGAAAGCCAAGGACTACGACCAAACCATGGAAGTCACCCCGCATGTCGGCGGCGCGCTGATGATCGGCGGCGCGGTCGTCGGCGGGCCGGTCGGCGCGGCGGCGGGCGCGGTGTTGCAGGGCGTGCTCAAGAAGGCGCTCAACGATGTCACCCGCGTGCGCTACAGCGTCACCGGCAGTTGGGAAAAACCGGTGATCACGGAAATCGCCAAGGAAACCGTGAAGGGCGAGCCCGCGCCAAAAAAATCGACGTCCCCAAAAACCGGGCAGGCGCCGGCCGCGCCCACCACCAAACCGGCTACCGAGCCTCCCACCACGCCAGCGGATTCACCATGACGATACTTGCCAAGGCCGAGTTGCAATTGCTGCAACCCGGCGGATTCTCCAGCCGTGACCTGGATCGCGTGTTCGCGCAGTTGATGGGTCCGTCCATCGACGCGGCGGACCTGTATTTCCAGCATTCGCGCAGCGAATCGTGGATGCTCGAGGACGGCATCGTGCGCGAAGGCAGCCACGCCATCGAGCAGGGTGTGGGCGTGCGCGCGATGAGCGGCGAGAAAACCGGATTCGCCTATTCCGACGAAATCGTGCTGCCGCAGTTGCTCGCTGCGGCGCAGTCGGCACGCGCGATCGCCCAGTCGGGCAATCCCGGCGCCGGCCACGCGCTCGCGGCACGCGAGGCGAAATCGCTGTACGCGCCGATCGATCCGGTCGAATCGCTGGCCAACGAAGACAAGATCGCGTTGTTGCGCGACGTGGACACGTTCGCGCGTTCGCTGGATCCGTGCATCACGCAGGTGATCGTGAACCTTGCCGCGACGCTGGACACGGTGTTGGTGGCGGCGGCCGACGGCACGCTCGCCGCCGACGTGCGTCCGCTGGTGCGCCTGAACGTGAGCGTGATCGCCGAGCGCAATGGTCGGCGCGAATCCGGATCGTCCGGCGGCGGCGGACGCTACGGCTATCGTGACCTGATTGCCAATGGTCGCGCGCACGCCTTTGCGCGCGAAGCGGTGCGCATGGCGCTGGTGAACCTCGATTCCGTGCCGGCGCCGGCCGGCACCATGACCGTGGTGCTCGGTCCCGGCTGGCCCGGCGTGCTGCTGCACGAGGCGATCGGCCATGGCTTCGAAGGCGACTTCAATCGCAAGGGCACCTCGGCATTCGCCGGCCGCATGGGCGACAAAGTCGCATCCGCACTTTGCACGGTGGTCGACGACGGCACGCTGCCGAATCGGCGCGGATCCTTGTCCATCGACGATGAAGGCGTGCCCGGTGAATGCACGGTCTTGGTCGAAAACGGCGTTCTCAAGGGCTATATGCAGGACAAGCTCAACGCGCGCCTGATGGGCATGCGCTCGACCGGCAATGGCCGGCGTGAATCCTTCGCGCACCTGCCCATGCCGCGCATGACCAATACCTACATGCTGCCGGGCCAGAGCGACCCGGGCGAGATCCTCGCCTCGGTCGAGCGCGGCCTGTACGCGGTGAATTTCGGCGGCGGCCAGGTCGACATCACCAGCGGCAAATTCACGTTCTCGGCGAGCGAGGCGTACCTGATCGAGAACGGCAAGGTAACGCGCCCGGTGAAGGGCGCGACCCTGATCGGTTCGGGACCGGACGTGCTCACGCGCGTGTCGATGGTCGGCAACGATCTCAAGCTTGACGAAGGCGTCGGCGTGTGCGGCAAGGACGGGCAGAGCGTGCCGGTGGGCGTGGGACAGCCGACGCTGCGCATCGATGCGATGACGGTGGGCGGGACGGCGGCGTGAACATTCTTGTCATCCCGGCAGGGAATGCCGGGATCCAGGCTGCAAGGATGCCAGGATCGTTGCATTAGCGGGTATGCCGTCCATGGCTTCTGGATTCCGGCACTCCATGCCGGAATGACGAGCTAGGAAGTGGCGGTGTCGAATATCTCGCGCAGCGCGCGGAAGAGCTCGTGGAATGCGTGTAAAGGTTTTTGTGCATCGCGCTCGGCGCGCGCGCGCCGCGCGAGCTGGCGCAGGTGTTGGCGATCGGCGGATGGAAATTGCTGCATGAGGTCATCCAGTGCGGCATCGCCCTCGGCGACCAGGCGTTCGCGCCATTGTTCGATACGGTGCAGTGCGGCCGCCTCGCGGCGGGCATGTTCGCGGTTGTGTTCGAGCGCTGCGCGCAGCGGTTCGAGTTCGGTATCGTCGCGTTTGCGCAATTGCTTGGCGAGGAATTGCTCGGCGCGCTTGCGCGCGATCTGTTGCTTGACCGCGCGGGTGCGCCGCACTTCGTCGAGCAACTCGGCGTCGAGCGGCAACGGCGCGAGCTGGGCGTCGGACAGTGCAGCGAGCGTGTGTGCCAGCCGCAGCACGTCCAGCGCCTCGCGGCGCAACTGGCTGCGGCTCGGCCCGGCGCAGCGGTTTTCGTCGTATTCGGATTCGTGATCGTGCATCATCGACAAAACGGAAATCTTCAATGAACGCCATCATCGCACAAGACGACGATTCCCTCGCCCAACTCGACCAGCTTGCCAATCTCGCGCAGGACGTCATCCGTCGCTGCAGTGCCGCCGGCGCGAGCGCCGCCGAGGTCGGCGCCAGCATCGACACCGGTTTGTCGGTGAACGTGCGCATGGGCGAGGTCGAGACCATCGAGCACAACCGCGACCGCGCCTTCGGTGTGACCGTATACTTCGGCCAGCGCAAGGGTTCGGCGAGCACGGCGGACCTCGCGCCCGATTCCATCGCCAAGACCATCGAGCAGGCCTGCGCGATCGCCAAATTCACGGAAGAAGACCCGTTCGCGGGACTCGCCGATCCGGCGCGACTGGCGCGCGTGTTTCCGGATCTGGATGTGTGGCATCCGTGGAACCTGGATGCGCCCGCTGCCATCGCGCTGGGCCTCGCGATCGAGGATGCCGGTCGTGCATACGATGGCATCACCAATTCCGAAGGCGCCAGCGTGCAGTCCGGCGAATCGCTTGCCGTGTACGCGACCTCGCACGGCTTCGTCGGCAAGGAACGCGGCACGCGCCATTCGCTGTCGTGCTCGCTGATTGCGCCCGATGCCAACGGCATGCAACGCGACTACTGGTACGAAAGCGTGCGCGCGGCAACGGATTTTCCGGATGCGGCGTCGATCGGCGGCAAGGCCGCGCAGCGCGCACTCGCCCGACGCGATGCGCGCAAGCTCGACACGCGGACATGCCCGGTGTTGTTCGCGCCGGAAGTCGCGCGCAGCCTGGTCGGGCACCTGCTTTCCGCGGTCAGCGGCGGCGCGCTTTATCGCAAGGCCAGCTTCCTGGTCGACAGCGCCGGCACGAAACTGTTTCCCGATTTCGTGGAAATCGTCGAGCGCCCGCACGTTGCGCGTGGACAAGGTTCGGCCAATTTCGATGGTGAAGGCGTAGCGACCGTGGACAGCGACTTGGTGCGTGGTGGCGTGTTGCAACGCTACGTGCTGGGAAGCTATTCGGCGCGCCGGCTGGGATTGCACAGCACCGGCAATGCCGGCGGCGTGCACAATCTGGTGGTCGCCTCCAACTCCGGCGATTTCGCCGACATGCTCAAGCGCCTGGGCACCGGCCTGCTTGTCACCGAGGTGATGGGGCAGGGCGTTTCCATCATCACCGGCGACTATTCGCGCGGTGCCTCGGGCTTCTGGGTGGAGAACGGCGCCATCGCCTATCCGGTCGAGGAGATCACCATCGCCTCGAACCTGCGCGAGATGTTCGCCGGCATCGCCGCGATCGGCACCGACGTGGACCGGCGCTCGTCGATACTCACCGGGTCGATATTGATCGAGCGGATGACGGTGGCGGGAGGCTAGCTTTCGCGCTCGGCGACGTAATGCGCCAGCTCGGCGAGTCCATCCGTGCATTCACCCAGTGGCGCCAACGCATCGATCGCCTCGTGCGTAAGTTGCGCCAGCCGCGCGCGCGAGGCATCCATGCCGAGGATGGCGGGATAGGTCGGCTTGGCGTTGGCCGCATCCTTGCCGGGAGTCTTGCCGATGGTCGCGCTGTCGCCTTCCACGTCGAGGATGTCATCGCGGATCTGGAAGGCGAGACCGATCGCGTGACCGTAGGCGTCCAGCGCAGCCAACGTGGTGGCGTCGGCGCACCCGGCGGCGAGCGCGCCCAGGCGCACCGATGCGCGGATCAGTGCGCCGGTCTTGTGTTCGTGCATGCGGTCCAGCGCGTCGACAGTCAGTGATTTGCCAACGGCAGCAAGATCCAGCGCCTGTCCGCCCGCCATGCCCTGCGCGCCGCAGGCCGCGGCGAGCGTGCGCAGCATGTCCACATGAGTCGCATCCAAATGTGCCTTGTCGGCCGCCAGAATCTCGAACGCGAGTGCCTGCAAGGCATCGCCCGCCAGAATTGCCATCGCTTCGCCAAAGGCAACGTGGCAGGTCGGGCGGCCGCGGCGCAGGTCGTCATCGTCCATTGCCGGCAGGTCGTCGTGGACCAGCGAATAGGCGTGGATGACTTCCACCGCGCAGGCAGCGGCATCGAGTGCTTCGAGCGGTGCGCCGAGTGCGCTGCCGGTTGCGTAGACCAGTACCGGACGCAGGCGCTTGCCGCCGCCCAGTACGGCATAGCGCATCGCGCGATGCAGCGGCGCAGGTTCCTGGGTTTCCGGCGGCAACGCGCGCGCGAGCGCGACGTCGGCGCGCGCGCTGCCCGCGATCAGCGCTGCGGGCGGTTCAAGGCGCTTCCGGCTCAAAGTCTTCGGCTTCGTCGGGCTGTTCCGGATCGGACAACAGTTTCACGCGCAATTCGGCTTGTTCGAGCGCATTCTGGCAGTTGCGATACAAGGCGATGCCGCGTTCGTAGGACTTGAGCGAATCGTCCAGGCTCTGTTCGCCCTGTTCCATCTTGCCCACCAGCTTCTCGAGCTCATCGAGCGATTTTTCGAAATCGGCGATGCGATCGGGTTCGGTGGACTCGGCAGACTTGGGATCGGCGGGTTTGACATCGGTCTTGCGCATGGCGCGCACGCTACCGCAGAGGCGGCGCGGAATCAATCGGCGCGCGCGTCAGTACGGCGGCAAGCCAGCAGACGATCGCGGACACGGCGCAGTTGCGTCTGCTCGAACGTCACGCACGGGTGGCGATCATTCGCGGCGAGCAATTGCCGTTCAAGCTCGGCAACGTGGAAATGCGTGGGTTCGTCCAGCCCGCATTCGCGCAGCCAGCGCCGCAGCACCGGATCGCGCAGCGCATCCGGCAGGGCCAGCCAGCCGCGCCAGTCGAGCGATGCTGGTTCGCTACCGCGCAACGCGTCGAGCGCCGCGGCGGACTGCGCGTCGATGTAGTCTGCCGTGGCGCGCAGCCAGGTCGCACTGTGCGCCAGCGCAGCCTCGGCCTGCGGCCAGTGCTCCGTCAGGCGGGGCAGGATTTCATGGCGCAGGAAATTGCGCGACAGGTGCGTTTGCGCATTGCTCGGATCATCCACCCAGCGCAGCCCGTGCGTGTTGGCGTAATCGGCCAGCGCCATCCGCGGCACATCCAACAAGGGGCGCCACAGGCATCCATCCGCGAATCTTCGCAACGCGCGCATTGCGCCGAGTCCTTCCGGGCCGGCGCCGCGCAACAATTTCAGCAACACGGTCTCGGCCTGGTCGCCGCGATGCTGGGCAAGAACGAGGATCTCGCCGGGTTGCAGTGCGTCGGTGAACGCGCTGTAGCGTGCGCGTCGCGCCGCGTCTTCCAGCCCCGTTCCGGCAGTGCGATCCACTCGCGCCGCGACGACATGCAAACACACATGGAGATGCGCGGCAAAATCGCGGCAGTGCGCCGCCCAACCCGCGCTGTCGGCATGCAGGCCATGATCGACATGGATCGCGCGCAAGCCGCGCGCACGCGCCTGCGGTACCTGAGCGAGCGCATGCAGCAACACGGATGAATCCAGGCCGCCGCTGAAAGCGACGGCGAGCGCGCCGGGCGGCAAGGCTTCGAGCCGGGAACGCAATTGTTCGGTCAACGGGGTCGGCATGCGCGCAGGATGCCAGAACCGGTTGCACAAGGCATGAACCTCGGTTAGCGTCATGTCACCCGCGGTTGCGGCGGGGGCCAACGAATGGGGAATGCCATGGTCATCAAGCGTGTTGCAGTCATGAAGCTCGCCGTTTTCCAGATGGTGCTGATGGCCATCTTCGGCGTGCTGATCGCCCTGCTGTTCATGTTGTTCGGATCGATGCTGGGGAACCTTGTAGGCAGTCAGGCCGCCGGCGCCATGGGTGTGGCGGGCATTGCCATGCTGGTCATCCTGCCGATCATGTACGGGGTCGTCGGCTTCATCGCCGGAGCGATCGGCGGGGCGCTGTACAACCTCGTCGCCAGCATGGTTGGCGGTATCGAGATCGAAGTCGACGCGGCTACGCCTTGATCGCGCCGTACTTGCGCAGGCGCTTGTAGCGTTCGCCGACGAGGCCCGCGCGGTCGCTGCGTTCGAGCTCGTCGAGCTGGTTGCGCAGCACGGCCTTGAGGCGGATCGCCATGGCGTGCGGATCGCGGTGCGCGCCGCCGAGCGGTTCGCGCACGACCTTGTCGATGAGTCCCAATTCGAGCAGGCGCTGCGCGGTGATGCCCAGGGCCTCGGCGGCGTCCTTGGCCTTGTCCGCGGTTTTCCACAGGATCGAGGCGCAGCCTTCGGGAGAGATCACCGAGTAGGTTGAGTACTGCAACATGATCGTGCGGTCGCCGACGCCGATGGCGAGTGCACCGCCGGAGCCGCCTTCGCCGATCACGGTGCACACGATCGGCACGCGCAGTTGCGACATTTCCAGCAGGTTGCGCGCGATCGCCTCGGACTGGCCGCGTTCCTCGGCGCCGACGCCGGGATACGCGCCGGGCGTGTCGATGAAGGTCAGGATCGGCAGGTTGAAGCGTTCGGCCATCTGCATCAGGCGCAGCGCTTTGCGATAGCCTTCCGGGCGCGGCATGCCGAAGTTGCGTTTGATTTTCGACTTGGTATCGCGGCCCTTCTGCTGGCCGATCACCACGATCGCGCGCCCATCGATGCGCGCGAGGCCGCCGACAATGGCCGCGTCGTTGGCATAGGCGCGGTCGCCGGCGAGCTCGTGGAACTCGTCGCACATCGTGTGCACGTAGTCGAGCGTGTACGGCCGCGCCGGATGCCGCGCAAGTTGTGCGATCTGCCAGGGCGTCAGGTCCTTGAAGATTTCCGCAGTCTTGCGCTTGAGCTTGTCGCGCAGCTTGCGTACTTCGTCGTCGATGTTGAACGCCTGGCCGTGGCTGGCATGGCGCAGCTCCTGGATCTTGCCCTCCAGGTCGGCGATGGGCTGTTCGAAGTCGAGGAAGTTGGGGTTCATGCCGGACACAAAGACGCGAAGCCGCCGATTATAGCCACAGGCCGCGCGAAAAGCCGATCGTTCAATTGCCGCCGGCGCGCGCCAGCACCCATTCCGTGGATTTGACGCCCACCATTGCCTCCAGGCTGCGCTTGAGATCGGCCGTGGCGCGCACGCGCCAATCGTTGCCGAGTTCGATCTCCGCGCTGCCGCTGTGGTTGGCATAGGCAACGCGCAGCGGCGTCTGGCCGCCGCGATAGCCGGCCAGCGTATCGCGCAGGCGGTCGAGGAAATCCGCGCCGATGCCGTTCAAGCGGATGCGCAGCAATTTCGCCTGGCGCTCGCAGGCCTCGTTCAAGGTGAGCACGCGGCGTGCGCGCAGGCGCAGCGCGCCGGCGAAGTCGTCCCAGGCCAAGCCGCCTTCGACGACGAGGATGGCGTCGCGCGTGAGCAGGGGCGCGAATTCGACGAAGGCCTCGCGGAACAGGCTGATCTCGATGCGCCCGCTCCAATCCTCGATCTGCACGAAGGCCTGGTCGTTGCCGCGCTTGCGCAAGTCCACGAGCTGGCCGGCGATGATCCACGGCGTTTCCGGCGGGCGCCGGAAACGATTGCCGTCGTCGTCCGCGCGCGGTTTCGGCGGCTGGTAACGCTGGCCGATTTCGCCGATCGGGCAGTTGGCCAGTTGCGCCAGCGTATCGCGCCAGAGCAGGGTCGGGTGGCCGGAAAGATAGTGCCCGAGCGTGTCGCGTTCGCCGGCCAGGCGTTGCTCGGGTGGCCATTCGGCAACGTTCGCCAAACTCACGCGCGGCGCGGGCGTTGCGCTCATCGCGCCGAACATGTCGTTCTGTCCGGCTTCGGCATCGCGCGCGGCCTGTTCGGCGGCGCGCAGACACTCGGGCAATTGCAGCATCAGGCTGGCGCGATTGGCGCCGAGTGCATCCATCGCACCGGACAGGATCAATGCTTCGAGCACGCGCTTGTTGACCTTCTGGCCGTCCACGCGCTGGCAGAAATCGGCCAGGTCGGCGAATGCACCACCGCGTTCGCGCGCCTGCACGAGGTTTTCGACCGCGTTGCGACCCACGCCTTTGATCGCACCAATCCCGTAACGGATGGTGCTGGCGTCGGTCGCTTCGAACATGTACGTGGACGCGTTGACGTCGGGCGGCAGGAGGGTGAGGCCGAGCGCACGCGCCTCGGTGAGGAAGGCGACGACCTTGTCGGTATTGTCCATGTCCGCCGACAGCACCGCCGCCATGAAGTGCGCCGGGTGATGCACCTTCAACCACGCGGTCTGGTAGGCGACCAGCGAATACGCGGCGGCGTGCGACTTGTTGAAGCCGTAGCCGGCGAACTTTTCCATCAGGTCGAAAATGGCGTCGGCCTTGTGCTCGGGCACGCCGTTCTTGGCCGCGCCTTCGCCGAAGACGACGCGCTGCTTGGCCATCTCCGCGGCGATCTTCTTGCCCATCGCGCGGCGCAGCAGGTCGGCGCCGCCGAGCGTGTAGCCGCCGACGATCTGCGCCATCTGCATGACCTGTTCCTGATAGACCATGATGCCGTAGGTCTCTTTCAGGATCGGTTCGACGCGCGGATCCGGATACGTGACTTGTTCGCGCCCGTGCTTGCGCGCGACATAGCTCGGGATGAGGTCCATCGGCCCCGGTCGATACAAGGCGTTCAGCGCGATCAGGTCCTCGAAGCGATCGGGTTTGGCTTCCTTGAGCAGGCGCTGCATGCCGCCGCCTTCGAACTGGAACACGGCCGTGGTCTGCGCGTTCTGGAACAGCGCGAACACACGCGGATCGTCGAGCGGGATGGTGGCAATGTCGAGTGGCGGTTCGCCGCTTGCTGCGGGGCGGGCGTTTATCGCCTTCACCGCCCAGTCGATGATGGTGAGTGTACGCAGGCCGAGAAAGTCGAACTTGACCAGGCCCACGGATTCGACATCGTCCTTGTCGAACTGGGTGACGACGCCGTCGCCGCCGTCTTCGCAATACAGCGGCGCGAAATCGGTGAGCGCACTCGGCGCGATCACCACGCCGCCGGCGTGCTTGCCGGCGTTGCGCACCAGATCCTCGATGCTGCGCGCGAGATCCACCAGCTCGCGCACCTCGTCTTCGGATTCGTAGCGCGACTTGAACTCGGCAACGATGCGATCGGGTTCCTTGCGCGAACGCTCGCTCGCGCCGAGTGCGTCGTCCAGGCTCAGCGGATCGGCCGGCTTGAGCGGAATGAGCTTGGCGATCTGATCGACCTGGCCATAGCCCATGCCGAGTACACGGCCGGCGTCGCGCAGCACGGCCTTGGCCGCCATGGTGCCGTAGGTGATGATCTGGCTGACCTTGTCGTGGCCGTATTTGTCGGCGACGTAGGCGATGACTTCGTCGCGGCGATCCATGCAGAAGTCGACGTCGAAGTCGGGCATGGACACGCGTTCGGGATTGAGGAATCGCTCGAACAGCAAGCCGTAGCGCAAGGGATCGAGATCGGTGATGCCCAGCGCCCAGGCGACGACGGAACCGGCGCCGGAACCGCGTCCGGGGCCTACCGGAATATCGTGCTGCTTGGCCCAGCCGATGAAGTCGGCGACGATGAGGAAGTAGCCTGCAAAACCCATCTTGACGATGGTGTCGAGTTCGCGATCCAGTCGTTGCGTGTAATCGTCGGCGGTGAACCCTGGCGCTTGGCCATGTTTGCGCAGATGCGCATCGAGGCCAGCATGCGCGCGATTGCGAATGAACGATGCTTCGTCGTCTTTTTCCGGCACCGGGAATGCCGGCAGGTAGTACTGGCCAAACGACATTTCCAGATTGCAGCGCTTGGCGATCTCCACGCTGTTTTCCAGCGCCTGCGGAACATCGGCGAACAAGGCCGCCATCTCATCTGCCGATTTCAGATACTGCTCGGGCGTGTAGTCGCGCGGGCGCTTGGGATCGTTGAGCAGGCGGCCCTGATGGATGCACACGCGCGCCTCGTGCGCATCGAAATCCTCGCGCGCGGCGAAACGCACGTCGTTCGTCGCCACGACCGGAATGTCCGCGTCGGCGGCCAGTCGCAACGCGGCGGTGTTGAACGCGCTCTCGTCGGCATGGCCGCAACGCGTGATTTCAAGATACAGCCGGTCGTCGAAGTGGCGCAGCCACGCGCGCGCGCTGGCGAGCGCCGCATCGTGCTTGTGCGCCAACGACTGCCGGCCGATGTCGCTGTCGCGGCCCGCCAGTGCGATAAGCCCCATGCTGTGCCCGTCGAACCAGGCCGGATCGACGATGGCGCGATCGCCGCGGCGACCTTGCGTGTAGCTGAGCGAAATCAGTTGCGACAGATGCAGATAGCCTTCGCGGCTTTGGCACAGCACGGTCAAGCGCGACGGCGTGTTCGCGTCGCCACCGGCGATCCACAAATCCGCGCCGGCAATGGGTTTGATGCCGTTCGCTTCGGCCGCGCGATAAAACTTGACCAGGGCAAACAGATTGCTTTCGTCGGTGAGCGCGAGTGCGGGTGCCTGCATCTGCACGGCGCGGCTGATCAGGTTCGGCCGCTTGGCCTTGGCCGGATCGCCATATTCGGGCTTGTCCGGCAGGCGCAGGGTCGAATCGACGAGCGAATATTCGCTGTGGACGCGAAGATGGATGAAAGTGGGAGTCATGAGACTAGCCGTGGAGGTTAGCCGCCACTCACCAAGCGGGCAAGACTTGACGCACTCAACTCAAGCTGTGCGTGCGTCCGCCGTCCACGGCGATGCTGACGCCGTTGACATAAGCGGCGGCGGGTGTGCACAGGAATGCGATCATTGCGGCGATTTCCTGCGCTTCGCCGAAGCGGCTCGCGGGAACGGCATCGAGCATCTCGCGCGCGACGACTTCTTCGGACTTGCCCGATGCCTTCGCCTTCGCCGCGATCAGGCTGGTCAGGCGCTGCGTTTGCGTGAATCCCGGCAACACATTGTTGACGGTGATGCCCAAGGGCGCCAGTTCCCGCGAACAAGTCTTGGCCCAGCCGGCGACGGCCGCACGCACGGTGTTGGATACGCCGAGGTTGTCGATCGGCTCCTTGACCGAGGTCGAGATCACGTTCACCACGCGACCGAATCCGGCGGCGCGCATTCCCGGAAGCAAGGCTTGCAGCGCAGTCTGGTTGGCGAGCAGGTGTTGGCGAAACGCGTTTGTATATTCTTCCACTTTTGCGCCATGTGCCGGGCCGCCCGGCGGGCCGCCGCTGTTGTTGACGAGAATCTGCGCCGGCTTGCGGCGCACGAGTGCTTCGATCGCCGCGCCATAGGCTGCGGTGTCGTTCGCATCGGCGGCGACGAGGCCATGCGTTTGCGCGGCGTGGACTTTCGGTAGTGCGTCCACGACCTCCTGCAAAGCCTCGCGCGAGCGCGCGAGCACGCTGACATCGGCGCCGAATTGCGCCAGTTCGATTGCCGTGGCGCGGCCAATGCCTTGCGAGCCACCGCATACCAAAGCGTGTTTTCCGGAAAGATCGAGATTCATCACAGATGGTCCGTGTCGCGTTTTTCCGTCATTAATGGCACCAGATCCTCATCGTCTTCGGCCTCGGGCGGCTCGGTGGAATCGAGGTCAAAACCCAATTGCGCCGCGTCGTCCTCGTCGAGACCATCGAAGGCTCGAAACTCGGCATCGAGCAGGGCCGCGCGCGCGGAATCTTCATCGTCATAGACCAGGGTTTCGCCGCGCGCATCGAATACCTCGGCGCTGCCGGATTCGAGCACGCGCAAGCGCGCCCAGACCAGGGTATCGCCCAGCGCGGCCAACCACCATTGGTCGTCGGGCGCGGACATGCTCAAAACTCCGCGCTGCCCGGCACGCGCGGGTAGGGAATCGCATCGCGGATATTGGCAAGGCCGCACACGTACACGACGAGGCGCTCGAAGCCCAGGCCAAAGCCCGCATGCGGCACCGTGCCGTAGCGGCGAAAATCCCGATACCACTGGTAGTGCGCGGGATCGAGCTTGAATTGCTTCATGCGCGCATCGAGCACGTCGAGGCGCTCCTCGCGCTGCGAGCCACCAATGATCTCGCCGATGCCGGGCGCAAGCACGTCCATCGCTGCCACGGTTTTGCCGTCGTCGTTCAGGCGCATGTAAAACGCCTTGATCGCTTCCGGATAATTCATCACCACCACGGGGCGGCCGACGTGCTTCTCGGTGAGGTAGCGCTCGTGCTCGGTTTGCAGGTCGTGGCCCCATTGCACGGGGTAGTCGAACTTCTGCCCGGACTTTTGCAGGATCTCCACGGCGGCCGTGTAATCGATGCGCTCGAAGGGCGCCTTGATGAAGTCTTCGAGTCGGGAAATGGCTGTCTTTTCCTGACGTTCCGCGAAAAACTTCATGTCGTCCATGCGCTCGTCGAGCACGGCGCGGAAGATGTACTTGAGAAAATCTTCCGCCAGCGTGGCGTCGTCGTTCAAGTCCGCGAAGGCGATTTCCGGTTCGATCATCCAGAACTCGGCCAGATGCCGCGCCGTGTTGGAATTCTCCGCACGGAAGGTCGGGCCGAACGTATACACCTTGGACAACGACAGACAATAGGCCTCGACATTGAGCTGGCCGGAGACGGTCAGATAGGTTTCCTTGCCGAAAAAGTCGCGATTCCAGTCGATTGCGCCCTTGTCGTCGCGCGGCAGATTGACCATGTCGAGCGTGGAGACGCGGAACATCTGACCCGCGCCTTCGGCATCGCTCGCGGTGATGATCGGCGTGTTGATCCAGAAGAATCCGCGCTCGTGGAAATAGCGATGGATGGCCTTGGCGATGCAGTCGCGCACGCGCGCGACGGCGCCGAACGTGTTCGTGCGCGGGCGCAGGTGCGCGACCTCGCGCAGGTATTCCATGGTGTGCGCCTTGGGCTGGATCGGATAGGTTTCCGGATCCTCGACCCAGCCGACCACCTCGACCTTCGATGCCTGAATCTCGAAGGCTTGCCCCTTGCCCTGCGATTTGACCAGGGTGCCGGTGGCGATCACCGCGCAGCTGGCGGTCAGGTGTGCGATTTCGTTGGCGTAGTTCGGCAGCGAATTGGGCGCCACGATCTGGATCGGATCGAAACACGATCCGTCGCTGACATTGACGAACGACAGCCCGGCCTTGGAATCGCGCCGCGTGCGCACCCAGCCTTTGACTGTGACTTCGCCGCCTTCGCCGACCGCACCCGACAACGCCTGCTTTACGCTGACCACCGACATGCCTTGAATCCTTGAGAAAAACGCCGCATCTTGCGCTTGCGGCAAGAGCGCGAATGATAGCGGATCGGTACAATGGACGACATGAATATCCACCTCACCCCGGCAGCGCGCGAACGCATGCGCAATTTCCTCGCGGCCAGCCCAGGATCCGCGGGGGTGCGTTTCGGCGTGCGCAAGACCGGATGCTCGGGCTACGCCTATGCCGTGGAAATCGCTGAACAGATAGGCGACGGCGATCAGGTCGTCGAGCAGGACGGGATCAAACTGGTCGTCGACCGCAAGAGCCTGCCGTTCGTCGACGGCACGCAGATCGACTTCGCGCGCCAGGGCCTGAATGCGGCGTTCGTATTCAGCAATCCCAATGTCACCGGCGAGTGCGGCTGCGGCGAGAGTTTCACCGTCGACGGCCAACACTGAACCCACCGCGCTTGAGTGCCAGCGCGCGTGCCGGTACACTGCGCGCCCTGCGCCGGGGTAGCTCAGCTGGTAGAGCAACGCATTCGTAATGCGTGGGTCGGGGGTTCGATTCCCTTCTCCGGCATATCACTTGGACGGTTAGCTCAGCGGTAGAGCATCGCCTTCACACGGCGGGGGCCACAGGTTCGATCCCTGTACCGTCCACCACTTCGAACATCGGGATGAACGCACCGGCGCTGCATCCCGATTCGACTACTTCTTCGGCTTTTTCGTCGATTTTCTTCGGGCCGGCTTTTTCCTGGCTGGTTTGGCTACTGGCGCGGGCTTGTCGCGGCGCTGGTCCCTGAGGGCGGTCTTGTATTCGTCGATGGCCCGGGCGATGGCGGCGGCGGATTCGCCCCTGCGCAGCCCCTTGCTCGTGAGCGCCTTGCGCATGCGACCGATCAGGTCGAAGTCGTGTTCGTCACGATAGGGTTTCAGATCAAGGTCTTTTGGTACTTTCTTCAGGCGTTCGTCACCGACGGTCTTGACGTACTTCTGCATGAAACGGTCGTAGTCGCGCCACAGGATATTGTCGGCGCGGATCAATGCCTCCTCGGCGCGCGTGGCGATCTGGTGTGCGTGCAGGTAGTGCAGTCCGAGCTGGTCGATCAGCGTCTTTTCCACTTCTTCGTGCATGATGAGATAGCGCGCGACGTCGATCTTTCGACCCTTGTAGTTCATCACGCGTGGCAGATGGCGATCGATGTAAATCGTTTGCCCATCAACGCTGTAGCCGGCGAGATACGGAATGTCGTGGCTGCGGTCGAGCCGCTTGACCCGGCGCAGGATGGCGTCCATGGCGCGGTCGAGCATCAGGCTGGAAACGTACCAGTCGGGAATGCGCAGTTTCGTGTGCGGGGAAACGGGGTGGCAGCTACAGGCGGGCATGAAAAGCTCCTTTTATCGGGCGTCCCACAGCCCGATTACCTTAACCCAAGCCGATCCGGCGCGGATGTCGCAATGCAGCATTCGCGGCAATGTGCAAAATTCGAACTTTTGTAAATTTTGAGTTATAGTCCGGCCCGCTGTGCGCGCGTGGCAGGGAGTTTTGTGCCGGTTCCGCGCACCGCAAAGTCGGCCGCGTCGTTGCGCGCAGGCCTTTGTTCAGTTTGTCCTGTGGAGTTTTTATGTCGGATCGTGAGGTTGGTACTGTCAAGTGGTTCAACGACAGCAAGGGTTTCGGGTTCATCAGCCGTGAAAACGGCCCGGATGTTTTCGTGCATTTCCGTGCCATCCAGGGAACGGGCTTCCGTACCCTGCAGGAAGGTCAGAAGGTGAGCTTCAAGGTTGTGCAGGGCCAGAAGGGTCTGCAGGCCGACGAAGTCGCCCCAGCCTGAGATTAGTACCGTAAGTCCTTGAAGCACCGGTGGATCGCATCCACCGGTGCCTTTTCATGCGCGTCAGAACCGACCGGCGCGGAAGTCTTCCACGGCTTCAACGATCTGCTGCTGGGTGTTCATCACAAAGGGGCCGTATTTCGCCACCGGCTCATTGAGCGGCTTGCCCGCCACCAGAATCAGCCGTGCCGGTGCATCGCCCGCCGCAATCCTCACGCCGTCGCCCGTACCCAGCGCGCCCAGGTCACCTCGCACCAGGTGCGCCGAAGTGCCTTTGCCGACCTGTGCCTGGCCTTCATAGACGTAGGCAAAGCCGCTGTGCGTCGCCGGCAATGGCACTTCGACCGTCGAGCCGGGCTGCAAACGAATGTCGAGATAGACCGGCTCGGTGGCGATGCCGCTGACAGGTCCGGTGACGCCATCGATGCTGCCGGCGATGACGCGCACCGTGACGCCTGCCGCCGGCGCGACTTCCGGAATCGCCTCGGGCGCAATGTCCTGATAGCGCGGCGTCGTCATCTTGTCCTTGGCCGGCAGGTTCACCCAGAGCTGGAAACCCCACATCAGGCCGTTTTCCTGTTCGGGCATTTCCGAATGCAGGATGCCGCGTCCGGCGGTCATCCACTGCACGCTGCCGGGCGTGAGCAGGCCGCTGTTGCCCTGGTTGTCGCCATGGCGCATGCGCCCGGCGAGCATGTAGGTCACGGTCTCGAAGCCGCGGTGCGGGTGTTCGGGAAATCCACCGATGTAGTCGCCGGCCGAATCCGAGCGGAATTCGTCCAACATCAGGAACGGATCGATCATGTCCAGGCCCGGCTGGCCGATCACGCGCGTCAATTTCACGCCGGCGCCATCGCTGGTCGGACGGCCGCGCACGATGCGCTGGACCTGGCGGAAGGTTTGGGGTGTCGCTGGGTGTGTCGGTGCCCGCTGCGTCGCAGTAGCAGTCACGGTGGTTTCCTGTTCGGGTAGTTGGCCCGATATGGGGACGCGGGATGAAAAATCCAGCCGCAAGACTAAGCCGAATCGGGCGTCGCCGCGTTACCATGCATGCATGGATACCATCACGATCATCTCACCGAAAATCCACGACCTGGGTGGATTCAGCGTGCGCCGCGTGCTTCCGCAAATGCAAGCGCGGCGCGTGGGGCCTTTCGTGTTTTTCGACCACCTGGGGCCGGCGCGTTTCGAACCGGGGCAGGGCATGGACGTGCGTCCGCACCCGCATATCGGCCTGGCGACAGTCACATACCTGTTCGAGGGCGCGATCGAGCATCGCGACAACCTGGGCAACGTGCAGGTCATCCGTGCCGGCGACGTCAACTGGATGACAGCCGGACGCGGCATCGTGCATTCCGAGCGCACGCCCGCCGCCGAGCGCGCCGCGGGGCAGTCCATGCACGGCATCCAGACCTGGGTGGCCTTGCCGCGCGATGCCGAGGAAGTCCAACCCGAGTTCCACCATCACGCCATGGCGACGCTGCCGGCGTGGGAAAGCAATGGCGTGCGTTTGCGCCTGATCGCCGGTGACGCATTTGGTTACCGTTCCCCGGTGCGCACATTTTCGCGCCTGTTCCACGTGGCCGCGGAATTTGCCGCCGGCAGCACGCTGGTCCTGCCGGCCGAGCATGCGCAACGCGGTGTGTATGCGACCGATGCAGCGATCGACGTGGCGGGAACGGCCGTGCCAGCGCAGCACATGGCGGTACTGTCCACGGGAATCGATGTCGAGATTCGCGCGGCGCAGCCGGCACGGGTGATCCTGTGCGGCGGCGATGCGCTCGACGGCGATCGGCACCTGTGGTGGAACTTCGTGTCCAGTTCGCGCGAGCGCATCGAAAAGGCCAAGGCCGATTGGGCGGCGATGCGTTATCCGCCGGTGCCCGGCGAAACCGAATTCATACCCCTGCCGAACGTTTGAGCGGTCCGAGAAAAGGCGCGCCGGATGTTCAGCGATACTGCCGGTGGCAGGCGTCGCACGCCGCACCGACCTTGTCCAGCGCCTGCGGCAATGCCTTGCAGTCGATGGTGTCCGGCAAGGCCGCGCGCAGGCGCCGTGCATACTCGGCGAATGGCGGATCGGGCGGCTCCTCTGCGTAGACGGCAACCTCGATTCCGCCGGCAAGTCCACGCAACTGTTGCAGTGACGACATTGTCGCCGCATCGCATCGCTGCGTTTTGCCATCCGCGCGCAGCCTGGCAAGATCATGCTGCATCACATTCATCAACCCGCGTGGATACGCGTCGCGTTGGCGCAGCGCGCTGGTGATATTGGCCGTAGCGATGGCGCCGATCGCCACGCCGAGCAACAGTAGAAACACGAGACGCATGATGGGCTATGCCGGAAGTCGGACGATGAATTTTTGCGTGATGACCGACCATCATAGCCGATGGCCGAATCCATCGGCGCGTGCGCTACAATCGGACTGCTTCCGGGAAACAACGCCGTGCCTTCCAGTCGCGACCAGAATTTCAAGACCGATCGCCAGACCATGGCCGAATCCACGCGAGCGGACGACAAGGTCTCGCATCCGCGCCTGATCGTGGTCAGTGGCGTATTGCTTGGCACGCAGATCGAACTCGGCGAGGAGCCGGTGACGATCGGGCGTTCCGGCGATTGCACGTTGGCCATTCCGCACCCGAGCGTGTCGCGCCAACATTGCCGCGTCTGGCGCGAGGATGGCCGCTACCTGATCGAGGACATGGGCTCGACCAACCGCACCTATCTCAACGGCAAGCCGGTGGCGCGAACCGAGCTGCGCGACGGTGACCAGATTGGCGTCGGCAACAACGCGATCAAGTACTTCATCGGCGCCAGCATGGAGGCTGAATACCATCGCGATCTCATCGATCTTGCCATTTACGACAGCCTGACCGGTTTCTACAACCGTCGGCATTTCCGCGCCTTGCTCGACGAGGAGACGGAAAAGATCGCCAATGCGGAGAGCGCCGGTTCGATCTGCCTGCTGATGATCGACCTGGATCATTTCAAGGCGGTCAACGACCGCTATGGGCACATGATCGGCGACCAGGTTCTCGGTGGCGTGGCGCACGTGCTGCGCGAGCACTCACCGGCGGACGCGGCCATCGGCCGCCTGGGTGGCGAGGAATTCGCGGTGGCGCTGCTCGGGAGCACATTCGCGGAGGCGGTGGAACTTGCCGAAGCGCTGCGCGCCGCGGTGGCGGCGACGCCGCTGGAGACACGCGAAGGCAGGGTGGCGGCCACGGTCAGCATCGGTGTATCCGGCACCGGCGGCGGCGTGCACGGCGCCGCCGATCTGCTGCGCAGCGCCGACGTGCGCCTGTATCGCGCCAAGCAGGCCGGTCGCAACCACGTGTGTTCGACGGATTAGGACTCACCGGGCGGGCGTGTTTTCAACGTGCCCAGCACCGACTGCCAATGCGCCGCCTGCTCGGGTTTGTTCCACTTCGTATACAAGTCCACGAGCGCCTTGTCGTACTCGGCCATGCGCCAGTGGTCGGCACCCAGTTCCCGTGCCTTTTCCGCATTGCCGGCGAGCAGGTGCGTTTCGGCATCGGCGAATTTGCCGGTTTTCGCCAGCAGCACGCCGAGCTGGAAGTCGATTTCGCCGCGGATGTTCGCCAGTTCGCGGTGCGTGCCGAGGTCGGCCAATGCGCTCGTGTCCAGTTCGATCGCGTTGTCCAGGTCGCCGGTGTCTGAAAAGTAGTTGGCGTAGTTGCTCTTGGCGATGATCGTGTTCGGATGCTTCGGGCCAAAGCGGCGCAGCGCATAGTCGTAGGCCTGTTTGTAGTACGGGCCGGATTCGGCGATTTTCTGCGGTGTGCCTTGCTGGCGCAGCGCGCCGGCGAGGTTGCTCACGACGTTGTTCACCATCGCGCTGTCGGCGCCGTAGATTTCCGTATCCCGTTGCAACAATTCCTTGAGCAGTTCTTCGCCTTGCGCATAACGCTGCGATTGCAGGTACATGACCGCGAGATCATTCATGGAATCCAGTGTCTTGGGCGCGTTGGGTCCATACAGGCGCTTTTCCATGGCCAATACGTTCTGGAACAGCGGTTCGGCTTGCGCGTACTGCCCGGTTTCGCTGGTCAGCACGGCCTGCACGTTCAAGGCATCGACCGTGCTCGGATTTTCCGGGCCGAGTACGCGCTGGATGCGCGGCAGCAGTGGCGTGAGTTCGGCCAGGGCCTTGCGGCTGTCGCCGGCGTACCAGATGTATTGCACGCGATCCAATCCACTGATCAGCGCCTTGGGCCCATCCGTGCCTTGCTGCTTCGTCCAGGCGGCGATATTCGCGTCGATCAGTGTCGACGCCGTGGCAAAGTCGCCGTTGTCGGCATAGGCGCGCGCCAATTGCCGTTGCAGGTCGAGCGAGAGTTGCGCATTGGCGCCAAGGGTCGCGATGGCCAGCGCTTGCGCATGCTTGATGAAGTCGAGCTCGATCTTGTATTCACTCAGCGCGCGATAGCTCAAGCCGATCGTGCCCTTGATGTCGGCCAGCACTTCGGGCTGGCCTGCCAGCTTGGCATCGGCATTCTTCGCGGCGTCGTCGAGGATCAGGCGCAGCAGGGACTTGTCCATGCCGCGCGCTTTTTCCGGATCCACGCCCGAGAGCACATCGGTCAGGAAGGCGGACACCTGGTGTGCCTTGGCCGCTTCGATCTGGGCGCGGCGCATGTTCATCACGGCGACGAGAATGCCCGCGACCAGTGCGACGACGATCGCCGCGGATGCCAGCAGCGGACCGCGGTTGCGCGCCGCGAAACAGCGCAGGCGGTAGGCGCGCGTCGCCGGCGCGGCCACCAGCGGATAGCGATGCAGGAAGCGATCGAGGTCATCGGCCAGCGCCTGCGCGGAATCGTAACGGTGCGTGCGGTCCGGATCGATCGCGCGCAGCAGCACCCAGCGCAATTCCTGCGGGATCGCCTGCAAGCCGTCCTTCCACGCCGCCGGGACGTCGGCACGCAGGTGCAGCGATGCGCGCAAGGCGTGGAACGCAGCATCGTCGTCCGCTGCAGTGGCGATGGCATCGCGCAGCGGCGCCGGCGCCAGCATTTCGAGCAGGATCATGCCCAGGGCATAGACATCGGTACGGATGTCGATCGATGCGGATTTGCCGGAACGTTGCTCCGGGCTCATGTAGCCGCGCGTACCGACGCTGTCCGTCGCATGATCGCCCGCCGCGTTCGACTGGCCGCTGCCGACGGCGATGCCAAAGTCGATGATCTTCGGCGCAGGTTCGCCATCGACCTGGGTCACCAGCACGTTGCTCGGCTTCAAGTCGCGGTGGATCACGCCCTTCTGATGCGCGTGCTGCACACCGCGGCAGATGCGTGTGAACAACTCGAGCTTGCCGCGCAATGGCAAGTCGTGTGCGGCGCAAAATGCCGACAATGTCGTGCCGTCGATCCACTCCATGGCAAAGAACAGATGGCCTTGCGGCGTCGTGCCGGCATCGTAAACACGCGCGATGGCCGGATGATCCATGCGCGCCAGCGCCTGGCGCTCGACCATGAAGTAGGCTTCGGCAAGGCTGCTGCGCAACTGCGCGCGGATCAGCTTCAACGCGACACGGCGCTGGATCGGCTCGATCTGCTCGGCCAGATACACCGCGCCCATGCCGCCCTCGCCGAGCAGGCGTTCGATCCGATACGGCCCGACGCCCTGGCCCGGTTGCAGGGTTTGCCTGCCATCGTCGGCGGCAGCGTCCAGGTCCAGCACGGTGGGCTGTTCGGGAAGACTCGAGCGCGACGATGTATTCATCCGATATGCCTTGCGATGCCGCGAAGGCGGCCGCACCGATGCTAAAGTACACGGTTCGCGTCGGTGGGGTAAAGATGACAGCTGATCCGCGTTTCGCCGGGATCGACCGGCTCTACGGCGCCGGCAGCATCGCGCGCCTGGCGCGCGCGCACGTGGCCGTGGTCGGATTGGGCGGCGTGGGTTCGTGGGCGGCCGAGGCACTGGCGCGTTCGGGAGTCGGCGAACTGACCCTGATCGATGCGGACGAGGTGTGCGTATCCAATGTCAACCGCCAGGCGCACGCGCTCGATGGCGAGTTCGGTCGCGCCAAGGTCGATGTCGTTGCCACGCGGCTGCGTGCGATCAATCCTGCTTTGCGCGCGCAGCCGTTGGCGCAATTCGTCACCGTGGGCAATGCGGCCGAATTGCTCGGCGCAGGTTTTGATGCCGTGGTCGATGCCTGCGACGCGTTGCGCATCAAGGTCGCGATGATCGTGTTCTGCAAACGCCGCAAGATTCCCATCGTCGTCTCCGGTTCGGCGGGCGGTCGCCGCGATCCGACCTTGATCACCGCGCGCGATTTGTCGAAGACCGAACACGACGTGATGCTCGGCCTGGTGCGCAAGAAACTGCGCGATGATTTTGGTTGGACGCGCAATCCGAAACGCTACTTCGGCGTGCAGGCGGTGTTTTCGCGCGAGAACGTGAACTACCCGCAGGCCGACGGCAGCGTGTGCAAGACGCGGCCGGATGCCGGCGAAGCTGCGCTCAAGCTCGACTGTGCCGGTGGCCTCGGTGCCGCGATGCAGGTTACCGCGACATTCGGCATGGTATGTGCGGCGCGCGTCGTCGAGCGTTTGTTGCAGGTATCAAACTGACGCGGGCAGGGCGAACAGGCGCACGGCATTGGCCGTCGTCGCCGCGGCGATTGCCGCCGGGTCCGCGTGACGCAACTGCGCAACGCACTCGCACACGTCCGCCAGTCGCGCCGGTTCGTTGCGCGCGCCCTGCTGGCCGTGCAGCGGCTGATCGGGAGAATCGGTTTCAAGCAACAGGAATTCCAGCGGCATCGTCGCCACGATCTCACGCAGCCGCCGTGCGCGCGGATAGGTGAGCGGGCCACCAAGGCCGATCATGAATCCACATTTCCACAATTGCGCAGCCTGTTCGGCGCTGCCGGAAAAACTGTGCACGACGCCGGTGAGCTTGCCGGTGCGGCGGATCGTGGCAATGACCTCATCGAGCGCGCGCCGCGCGTGCACGATCACCGGCAGGGCGAATTCGCAGGCGAATTCGAGCTGGCGGCGAAAGTACATGCGTTGCACCTGCGCATCGAGGCCCGGGACGTAGAAGTCCAGCCCGCATTCGCCGATGGCAACGGGTTTTTCGCGGGCGATCCATTCCGGCAACGCATCCAGGTGCTGCGGCGTGTGGACCGCCAGGAACATCGGGTGCAGCCCAAAGGCCGGATAGAGTCCGGTCTCGTTGGCGCACAGGTCGCGCAAGCCGGTGAACGCCTCGAACGACACCGCCGGGAGGATCTGTCGCGCGACGCCGGCGGCGCGTGCGCGCGCCAGCACCGCGGCGCGGTCTAGGGCGAATTCGCTGGCATCCAGGTGCGAGTGGCTATCGATCAGGTCAGGCACGGTATTTCATGCGGGCAAGGGCTTGTGGCAGGATGCCACCGCATCCCGCGGTTTCGCAACGGTTCACACGGGGCGCGTGAAACTGGCGACAACCGTTGACGCCTGTGTGCGTTGATCCGCATTGACCAACAAGGAGCCGACCATGCGCAAGCCAGCTGTTTTGACCTTCCTGCTCGCTACGGGTGTATTCGGATTGAGTGCCTGCGTGGCGCCGCCGCCGCGCGAACGCGTGGTTTACCACGAAGGCAGCAATCAGTCCGGACCACGCTATTGCCATACCTGCGGGACGTTGCGTGATATCGACCAGGTGGAAATCCGCCAGCAGGCAAGCGGCGGTGGCGCGGTCATCGGCGCCATCATCGGTGGCTTGATCGGCAACCAGTTCGGGCGCGGCAGTGGCCGTGCCGCGGCGACCGCGGCCGGTGTGGTCGGCGGTGCGGTGGCCGGCAACGCGATCGAAAACAACGACGCAAGGTTGCGCTCAGGCTATGCGTGGCGCTTTTCGGTCGAGCTGGATGATGGTCGTTGGGCACGTGTGACCCAATACGACAATCCGGGCTTTCGGCCGGGCGACCGCGTCATGATCCGCGGCCAGCGCCTGGAAATGATGCCTCGTTGAAATCCGGCGGGCGATCACTCGGCGTGATAAAAGCTGTGATCGCCGATGACCGCCAAGGGCGGGCCTTTCGCCCAGCCCGGGGACAGTGAGTTGCTCGCGTAGAAGTGGTCCGCGTTCGGCACGAGCGTGGGCCGCCATTGGGCAGGGAGTTTCCACAAGTCCAGCGCTACGCCGGCGACGAACCAGGCCTGGTTCCAGGCGTCGAGGTCATCGAAGACGTAGTTCTTGCTGGTCGTGGACAATGCGAATTGCCCGCGTGCGCGCAGCACCTTGCACAGCGAGGTTCCCCACTGGCCGCCATCGCGGCGGCGCAGGCCGACCTCGGCCACGGCCATCTGGCCGGTTACCGATTCGCCGCGCGCTTCCAGGTAGACCGTGGCCGCGAGGCAGGCACGATCGCCCGTGGGGTTGTGGAAGGTCGAAGCCAGCCACAGGATCCAGGCAAGTTTCATGGCGGATAGGTCCGTCAGGGTCGAAATCGCAAACGCCCGCAAGAGGTCGCGCACAAGCGGCGCGCCAGCCCCAGCGGGTTTTTCCAACGGCGTTGTCAGCGCCGCGGTGATTGTTGCCGGCAGGCCTTTCGCACTGGCCGGGTGGATACTCGGGATCGTTTCGATCCCCGCTGCGGCGCACGTCCCGTGGGCCTCGAGCGTGGATGCCGGTGTGGAGCCGGCATCTCGTCTTGCGTTTCCGAAACGGCTGCGTCAGTGGCGGCGCGCCCGGAAGTGATGCGTGAATTCATGCCGTCCGCTACGGACGACGGCGCGCATTATCGCATATCGAACCGAGTTGTCACTCTATTTTGTCCGGTTGCCTGAACGGAACCCGAATGACAAATGTTAAGATTTCATCGTTTGTAAAAATGTACACAACGCGTCAAATGAGTAAAAACACACATACGCATCATTGTGGATAACGCCGCAAAGCGATCATTTGTAACCGATGAAATTCTTCAGGATCCGTTCGTCGCCGGCGTATTCCCTGGCGGTTGCCGGTACGAATCGGGTTACGCCCAATTCGAACAGGAGCCTGGATGCGTCGGCGTCGGTATCGAGCTTGAGCAGGGCCGCCTTGACCTGATCGCGCAACTCGGCCGGCACATCCGGAGCGGCGGTCACGCACATGCCCGGGAAAGCGCGCGAGGTCTTCACCGGCGTCAGGTTGGGGTATTGCTCCTTGAGCGCGGTCGGGATCATCGCCGCATCGGCTTCATCGGCGAAGACGCGATCGGTGGCGTCGCGCCACGACGTCGCCGTGGTGGCAATGTCCGGTTGCATGACCGGGTTCGGATAGAACTCCAGCAACAAGGCGTAGCCCAGGCTTGGCGCTCCCATGGTCATGATGCGATGCCCGACCAGGCCCTGCAGTCCCTTGTTGCCGATGTCGATGTTGGAGACCAGGGTGTAACTCGTGGGATTGGCCGTATGCACCAGCGGTTCGAAATGCTGTTTCTCGATGCGGTAGTCGGCGAGGTGCGCCTCGTCGAAGGCAAAGTCCGTCTTGGCGTTGTCCTGGATGTCGCGCCAGTAGAAGTGATAGTTGCGCGCCGGCACCAGGGTGAATTGCTGGCCGGTTGCCTTGCCCAGGTAAGCCATCAACGGTGCGTAAATCTCGGCGACGCGGTCCGGTGAATACGACGGTTCAATGCGGAACGTGTACTGCGCCGCGAAAACGGACGGGCAGACGGCGGCGGCGCCCAGTGCCATCGCAAGCGTAGCGGCGAGGCATTGCCTTCTGGTTTTCGATGGATTGCGCATGATCACCCCGTGGGTCGTGCATCTGGCGTGGGTGTAGCACGATCGCAGGCGGAAAGCGATAGGAGGTGCAATACGCACGGGTTCAGCCGAAGTGCTCGATCACACGAACGACGGTGGATCCGGAATCGGAGCGCAACGTCGCTTCGCCCCTTGCGTCGATCAGGCTGGCAAGCGCCTCGTACTTGCCGGAGTCGGCGCGCGCGCACTGCAGGACGCACCCGGCTTCCTCGCCGGTTTGCGCATCACGCAACATGGCGGCCGTGGTGATCCTGGCATCGCCGCCAATGCGATACAGCGAGCGCTTGTTGCCGCCCTTGAAATGCAGGCGCGCCATGATTTCCTGGCCCGGATAACAACCCTTGCGCACGCTGACCGCGCCAAGGCGGTCGAGACCGATCCATTGCGGCAGCAACTGATCCCGCAGATCGGCGCCGATCTCGGGCAGGCCGGCGCGAATGTCGGCCAGCGTCGCGGGTTCCACATCGGCGGTCACGGCGATCATCTGCACGTTGGCCCGGAACACGAAGCGGGCGAGTTCGCGGCGCATCCAGTCCGCGTCGCCGCCGCGCAATGTCAGGATCAGGTGTGTCGCGTCCTTGCGCTGCAGGCGGAAAAACGCACGCACGCGGCCTTGCGCCGAGAGCCAGGCATTCCACTGCCAATCGCCGTCCGCCAACGTGAGCGCGTCGTTGCAGAATTGCGCCTGCGCGAAGGCGATGGCATCGGCGCCGGTCAATTCAAGTACTTGCGGGGGCAGGCTGATCATCGATGGTGCGGAGCGTTATACTTGCCCGGTCAATGTAGATGCGTGGCGCGAGCGGATCAAGCCGCGCCCGATTGCAAAGGAATGAAACATGCCAGACCCGAAACCGGAATCCGCCGCCGAACCGGCGCCGCAGACCACGCCGATTGCGCAGCGCGCGCCCACCGGGCCGGTCGAGATCGGTGGCCGCGATGGCCCCGAACCCACGCGCTACGGCGATTGGGAAAAGAACGGCCGCTGCATCGATTTCTAGGAAGAACGCCATGAGCCAATCCGCACGACCGCTGTCCCCGCATCTGGGCATCTACCGCTGGCGCGTCAACATGTGGCAGTCGGTGTTGCATCGCCTGACCGGTTTGTTCCTGTGCCTTGGCGCACTGTTGCTCGCTTGGGGACTGATTGCCGTAGCCAGCGGCGCTGACGCGTGGAGTACATTCGCCGCATTCTGTGCCAGCGGAATCGGTACGCTATTGCTGGTCGCGTGGACCTGGGCGCTGCTGTTTCATTTGTGCAATGGCATCCAGCACCTGTTCCGCGACGGCGGCTCGGGTTTCGATGCCGCCCAGCGCGACCATTCGCGCACGCCCAGTTACTTCGCCACCGGGTGGATCGTGATCGGCGCCAGCATCGTGCTGACGGTTCTGGTGTGGATTTGCCTCTTCGTCCGTTCCAGCGGAGGTGCGGCATGAGCGCGAATTCCGGTGAAGCATTCCGCACTCCGCTGAAGAACGTGCGCGGATTGGGTTCGGCGCAATCCGGCGTGCGCCATTGGTGGCTGCAACGCATCACCGCGGTTGCGCTGGTGCCGCTGAGCCTGTGGTTTCTGTGGCTATTGATGAGCTTGATGCACGCCGATTTTGTGACTGCGCGCGCCGCGATCGGCCAGCCGGTGCATGCGGTCCTGCTGGTTGCGTTCGTGGTGAGCCTGTTCTGGCACGGTGCGCTCGGTCTGCAAGTCGTCATCGAAGACTACGTGCATGTGCGCTGGCAGGAAATCGCACTGCAAGTCGCCGTGCGCTTCGGCGCCTTCCTCACCGCGGTGGCATGCCTGTTTGCGATCGCCCGCATTGCCCTGCATTGATAGTTGAGACAAGCCATGGATAGCTACAAGATTCACGAACACAAATACGATGTCGTCGTCGTCGGCGCGGGTGGTTCCGGCTTGCGCGCCACTTTCGGCATGGCCGAAAAAGGACTGAACACGGCGTGCATCAGCAAGGTGTTCCCGACGCGCTCGCACACGGTCGCCGCGCAAGGCGGCATCGCCGCGGCGCTTGGCAACATGGGCGAAGACGACTGGCGTTTCCACTTCTACGACACGGTCAAGGGCGGCGACTGGCTCGGTGACCAGGACGCGATCGAATACATGTGCAAGAACGCGCCGGCCGCGGTGATCGAACTCGAACACTACGGCGTGCCGTTCTCGCGCACCGAGGCGGGCAAGATTTACCAGCGCCCGTTTGGCGGCATGACCACGAACTACGGCAAGGGCACGGCGCAGCGCACCTGCGCGGCGGCCGACCGTACCGGCCACGCCATGTTGCACACGCTCTACCAGCAATCGCTCAAGCATGACGCGCGTTTTTACATCGAATACTTTGCGCTCGATCTGATCATGGATGCCGACGGCGCCTGTCGTGGCGTGCTGGCGTTGGACATGAACGAAGGCGAGCTGCACCTGTTCCGCGCCCACGCCGTGGTGCTCGCGACCGGCGGCTATGGCCGCGCGTACTTCACCGCGACCAGCGCGCACACCTGTACCGGCGACGGCGGCGGCATGGCGTTGCGCGCGGGGTTGGCACTGGAGGACATGGAATTCGTGCAGTTCCATCCCACCGGCATCTATGGCGCCGGTTGCCTGATCACCGAGGGCGTGCGCGGCGAGGGTGGATACCTCACCAATTCCAAGGGCGAGCGCTTCATGGAACGTTACGCGCCGAACGCCAAGGACCTGGCTTCGCGCGACGTGGTCAGCCGCGCGATCACGATGGAAGTTCGCGAAGGTCGCGGCGTGGGCGAGCACAAGGACCATGCTTTCCTCAACCTGATGCACCTGGGTCCCGAGGTCATCCACGAGCGCCTGCCCGGCATCGCCGAGACCGCGCGCATCTTCGCCGGCGTGGACGTGACCAAACAGCCGATTCCGGTATCGCCGACCGTGCACTACAACATGGGCGGCATCCCGACGAATTATCACGGCGAGGTGGTGCAGAAGCGCGGCTCGGACAACGATGCCGTGGTGCCGGGATTGTTCGCCATCGGCGAGGCGGCGTGCGTGTCCGTGCACGGTGGCAATCGCCTTGGCTCCAATTCGCTGCTCGATCTTGTGATCTTTGGTCGCGCTGCGGCAAATCGTTGCGGCGAGATCCTCACGCCCGGCGCCGCGCACAAGGACCTGCCGGCCTCGGCCTGCGATGCAGCGCTGGCGCACTTCGACAAGGTACGCTACGCGAAGGGCTCGACGCCGACCGCCGACCTGCGCGTGCGCATGCAGCGCGTGATGCAGCAGGATGCCGCCGTGTTCCGCACTGGCGAGACGCTCAAGCAGGGCTGCACCAATATTTCCGCCGCGTTCGATGCCTTCGCCGATGTAAAGGTGACGGACCGCTCGCTGGTGTGGAATTCGGATCTCGTCGAATCGCTGGAGCTGCACAACCTCTTGGCTCAGGCCGTGGCGACGATGTATTCGGCCGAGCAGCGCCATGAAAGCCGCGGTGCGCACGCGCGCGAGGATTTTCCCAATCGCGACGACGCGAACTGGATGAAGCACACCTTGGTGAGCGTGGATGTCAAGGGCAAGGCGACGTTCGACTACCGACCCGTGCACATGCAGCCGATGACGAACGAAGTGGAATCCGTGCCGCCGAAGGCGCGGGTGTATTGAGTTTTCTGCTCGTCATTCCGGCATGGAATGCCGGAATCCAGTAGCCAGGGAAGGCAGATCAGACTGGCAGGATTGCCGTTCGGACGGCGTCCATGCAGTCTGGATCCCGGCAATCCCTGCCGGGATGACAAGAACATGAGGAGTTGCAATGGCCGAGTTCACACTGCCGAAAAATTCCAAAGTCCGCAAAGGCAAGAAATTTCCGGCCAAGGCGGGCGCGAAGAACGTGCGCACGTTCCGCATCTACCGCTGGAATCCGGACGATGCGGAAAACCCGCGCGTGGACGAGTATGAGGTCGATCTTGCCGCCTGCGGGCCGATGGTCCTGGACGCGCTGATCAAGATCAAGAACGAAGTCGATTCCACGCTCACCTTCCGGCGCTCGTGCCGCGAGGGCATTTGCGGTTCGTGCGCGATGAACATCGATGGCGGCAACACGCTCGCCTGCACCAAGGCGATCGAGGATTGCGCTGCGGGCGACGTGAAGATCTATCCGTTGCCGCACATGCCGGTGGTCAAGGACCTGGTTCCGGACCTGACGCATTTCTACGCGCAGCATGCCTCGATCAAGCCCTGGATCCGCACGCAAAGCGCACCGCCACCGGATTCCGAGCGCCTGCAATCGGTGGAGGATCGCAAGAAGCTCGACGGGCTGTACGAATGCATCCTGTGCGCATGCTGTTCCACGGCCTGTCCGAGTTACTGGTGGAATCCGGACAAGTACCTCGGGCCCGCGATCCTGCTGCAGGCCTATCGCTGGATCGCCGATTCGCGCGACGAGGACACCGGCGCACGCCTGGACGAACTGGAAGATCCGTTCAAGCTCTACCGCTGCCATACGATCATGAATTGCACCAACACCTGTCCGAAGGGCCTGAATCCCGCCAAGGCGATCGGCGAGATCAAGCAACTCATCGCTGAAAGAAAGGGTGTCTGAAATGGATTCGCGCCTGATGTGGTGGCCGGGCGTGGCAATGGCGGCATTGACCTTCGTGGTCTGGCTGCGCATGTATTTTTCACGCGTCGGCGAGATGAAGCGCGAGCGCATTCATCCGCAAGCGGTCGCGCTGTCGGCGCAGATGGCCGAGCGACTCAAGGACACGCGTGCGGCGGACAATTTCCGCAACCTGTTCGAACTGCCGGTGTTGTTCTACCTCGCGCTCGTCGTTGCCGTGAATACGGCGCAAGTGGCGCCACTCACGCTGGCATTGGCGTGGATTTTCGTCGCGTTGCGCCTCGTGCACAGCGCGATCCATTGCAGTTACAACAAGGTCATCCATCGTTTTTACGCCTACTTCGCCGGCGGCGTCGCGTTGTGGCTGCTGTGGGCCGTACTGGCGTTTGGCCTGATCCGATGAATGCGGATGCCGCGCGCCTGCGCTGGCGCTGCCGGCGCGGCATGCGCGAGCTGGATCAACTGCTCGGCTGGTGGCTTGACGCGCGTTTCGCCCAAGCAGGCAATGCGGAAAAGTCGGCGTTCAGCACGCTGCTCGATGCACAGGATCCGCAATTGTGGGACTGGTTCTGTGGTCGCGGTGCGCCGCACGACCCGGGGCAACGGCGCATCGTCGATGAAATCCGCAACCGCGATTGCGTTTGACTATCGGCCCTCGCGCTGGTTGCTCGCCGCGATCCTCGTCGTGGTCGCCCTGGCCATCGCGTCCATCGCGATGAGCGGCATGCCATCGTGGGCGAAGGCCAGTGCATGCGCGGTTGCCGCGGCTTGGGCCGGGATCGCTCTCGGGCGATTCTGCCGCCCGCCGATCCGGCGCGCCGCGTGGCAGCCCGGTGGGCATTGGCGTGTGGCCGATGCCGATGGCCATGAATTCACCGCCGAACTCGATCGTGGCATCGCGCGCGGCGCGTGGATCGTGCTGAACCTTCGCCGCAGTGACGGCAGGCGCCTGGCGCTGGTGCTCGGTTCCGACAATTGCACTGCCGATACGCGCCGAGTGTTGCGGGTGCGCCTGGCCAGCATGTCTGGATTGCGCACATGAAAAAGCCCGGCCTGTTGGCAGGCCGGGCTGTGGGTGTTGCGACGGATCGGATCAGAAGCGGTATTCGGCGCTGACCGAGATCAGGTCGGGATTGGCGCTGAAGCCGGCCTTGTTGACCTTGTAGTAGTCGTAGTTCAGGCCGAGGCTGAAGTTGTTGCTGAAGTCGTAGCCGAAGCCTGCACCGGCGTAGTACTTGGTGCTGGTGGCGTCGATCGGGTTGTAGGTGATGGTCGAGGAGCCCGATCCGGTGGTCGTGGTGATCGGTCCGACCACGCCCTTGACGTCGGCGCGGAACAATCCGGCGCGGCCGCTGATATACCACTGCGGAGTGACGTTGAAGTGGCCGTTGACGCCGGCCGTCCAACCCTTGATTTCCGCGTTCGGGAACACGCCGGTGCTGGAACCGCTGTAACCGAACGAGCCGAGGTCGGTGTAGCCGCCTTCGATGCCGAGCGCAACGTTCGGATTGATTGCCCAGCGATAGCCGATGTTCACGCCATAACCGGTGTCGTTGTCGTTGTAGATGCCTTTGTCGAGGTTCGACTGGCCGACGCTGCCGTTGATGAAGGCGCCGCCGGCATCGCCGTTGTCGGCGTAACTTACCGCCGGGACGGCGGCAAAAGCGGCGGTCATGGCCAATGCGATCAGGGTATTTCTCATGTCAATGCTCCTTCGGGGGTGGAAACGTGATGTCGATATGTGCTCGACAGCGGACGTCAAGCTACATACCCGACTCGATATGCGGCCTGAACATTCCATTTCCAATACGTGGTAGTTTAGAAATTGTTCAGCAAGCTGACTGCGTAGTGCCTTCTGCGTAGTGCCTTCGCGTGCCGCCGCGCTTGCCTGAACCGTCGCGCTCGTGCACTCTGCGCGAACTTCGTTTCCGCATGGCCTGCGCCGTCCCACGATGTTCCGCCCGCTCGAACTTTTCATCGGCCTGCGCTACACGCGCGCCAAGCGCCGCAACCATTTCATCTCGTTCATCTCGCTGGTGTCGATGCTCGGCATCGCCGTGGGCGTCACCGCGCTCATCACCGTGATCTCGGTGATGAACGGTTTCGAGCAGCAGCTCACGCAACGCATCCTCGGCATGGTTGCGGATGCAACGATTTCCGGCGTCGGCGAAAGCGTGCACGACTGGCAGGGCGCGGTGAAGCAGGCGTACGCCAACCCGCACGTGCGCGGCGCCGCGCCGTATGTGGAAAAGGTCGCGCTGCTGCAGGGCCGGCGCGTGACCGGCGGGATGATCCGCGGCGTGCTGCCGGATGAGGAAGACAAGGTTTCGGACCTCGGTCGCAAGATGAAAAAGGGCGAGCTCTCGGCGCTGGTGCCCGGCAGTTTCGGCATCGTGCTCGGCGACGAACTCGCCATGCAGCTCGGCGTCGGCGTCGGCGACAAGGTCACGGTGTACACGCCCGATGCCAACGTCACGCCGATCGGTGCGTTGCCGCGCTTCAAGCGTTGCAGCGTGGTCGGCATCTTTTCGGTCGGCTTCCAGGAATACGACGACGGGCTGGCGGTGATGAACATGAGCGACGCCGAGCGATTGTTCCAGCTCGACGGTCCGACCGGCATTCGCCTGAAGCTCGACGACAAGTTCCGCGCCTGGGAGGTCGGCGACGCGCTGGCGCGCCAGCTCGGTCAGTTCTACCGCGTGCAGGACTGGCGCGAGGGCCACGCCAACTTCTTCAGCGCGGTGTCGATGGAAAAGAAGGTGATGTTCATCATCCTCTCGCTGATCGTCGCGGTGGCCGCGTTCAATCTCGTTTCGACGCTCGTCATGCTGGTGCAGGACAAGCAGGCCGACATTGCCATCCTGCGCACGCTCGGCACCTCGCCGCGCAGCGTGATGGGCATCTTCATGGTGCAAGGCACGATCGTGGGCTGCATCGGCATTGCGCTCGGCGTGCTCGGCGGCGTGCTGCTGGCGACCAACTTGCCGGCGCTGGTGAAGTGGATCGAGCATGTGTTCCATGTCGAGTTCCTGTCGCCGGACATCTACTACATCTCGGAAGTGCCCTCGGACATGCACTGGAGCGATGTCGGCTGGATCGCCGGCGTCGCCTTCGTGTTCTGCCTGTTCGCAACGCTTTATCCGGCATGGCGCGCGGCGCGCACGCAGCCGGCGGCGGCACTGCGCTATGAATGATGCAATGCTTGCCATTCGCGCGGCCCGGGTCGCCGATGCGCCGATTCTGTGTGCCGCGGAGCGCGAAACGGCGCGTGTTCCCGGGCGACTCGTGTCCTTGCCGGACGAGCTTTGCGAAGATGCATTCGCGCGTCGGATCGAGGAGCTCGCTTCCGCCGGGAGTTACCTCGTCGCCGAGCGCGACGGCGCCATCGTCGGCCACGCCTTGCTCGAACGCGCCGGTCCGCAGGCGGCGCTGGCGCATGTTCGCAGTCTGACCATCGTGGTGCACCCGGGCCATACCGGGCAGGGCATCGGCACCGCGCTGATGCGTGCGCTGCTCGATTGGGCGCGCGCCAACCGGCACGTCGAACGCATCGAATTGCGCGTGCGCGAAACCAATGCGGCGGCAATCCACTTGTATGGAAAATGCGGCTTCACCGAAGAAACCCGTTTCCGCCATCGCCTGAAGCTGGCCGATGGCAGATACCTCGACGACATCGGCATGGCCTGCTTTCCACGGGAGTCGCGTCCATGACCCAGGCCGTGCTGCGCGCGCGCGACATCGCGAAAACCTATGCGGAAGGCGGCCTGCGCGCCGAGGTGTTGCGCGGCGCGAGCTTCACGCTCGAGCGCGGCAAGACGCTCGCCATCGTTGGCGCGTCCGGATCGGGCAAAAGCACGCTGTTGCACATCCTCGGCGGCCTGGATACGCCCAGCAGCGGCGAGGTCGAGGTAGACGGGCGCACGATGTCGGCCTTGTCCGACCACGAGCGCGGCGTCTTGCGCAACCGCTCGCTCGGCTTCGTCTACCAGTTCCATCACCTGCTGCCCGAATTCACCGCGCTGGAAAACGTGTGCATGCCGTTGTTGATCCGCGGCGAGACGATCGTGCAGGCGAGCCGCGCCGCGGCGGAGTTGCTCGAGCGCGTGGGCCTGGGCCAACGCCTGCAGCACAAGCCGGGCGAATTGTCCGGCGGCGAACGCCAGCGCTGCGCGGTCGCGCGTGCGCTGGTCACGCGCCCGGCCTGCGTGCTCGCCGACGAGCCGACCGGCAACCTCGACGAGAAGAATGCGGCGCAGGTTTACGACCTCATGCTCGAACTCAAGCGCGAGATCGGCACCAGCTTCGTGCTGGTCACGCACGATCACGGCCTCGCCGCGCGCATGGATCGGGTGCTGGAGTTGCATGAGGGGGTGTTGCGCGAGGTTGGCAGCGGCGCAGGACAGTGAGACTTCTACTGTCCCCCAAGCGAGCTTGGGGGATAGGGTAGGGTGAAGGGCAGCATCTCAAATTTGCGTTAGGCTTTACCGATGCGTCACGCATCCCCCTCACCCCAACCCTTTCCTCCGACAGAGTCGCGGGAGAGGGGGACAACGCGCATCCGATTCTCAGTCGCGGAGATTTTTCGTCCCGCGACTGCGGTTGTGTTACTTGCGGGCGCACTCGCAGTGCAAACGCTGTCCGCATTGCCTGCGCAGTGGATCGACGCGCTCGTCGCGCTGTCCGGCATTGCGCTGGCTGTTGGAATTCCACGCCTGCGCTGGTTCGGGTTCTTTCTGCTCGCCGCCGCATGGACGATGTGGCGCGCCGATATCGCGTTGTCGCAGCGCCTGCCGCAGGCGCTGGAAGGCGCCGATATCCTTGTCAGCGGCAGCGTGCAGGGCCTGCCACGCGCGCAGGACGACGCCACGCGCTTCGAGTTCGATGTCGCCTCCGCCACGCACGCGGGAACGCCGATTGCATTTTCGGGCCGCGTGCGCGTGGCGTGGTACGACACAAAATCCGATTCCGCGCCCATCATCGCGCCATGCTCGCAATGGACGCTGCGCCTGCGCCTGAAGCGCCCGCGCGGCACGGTCAATCCCGGCGGATTCGATTTCGAGCGCTATGCGCTGGAGGCTGGCATCGTCGCCACCGGCTATGTGCGCGAGGATGCCGCGAATGCACAAACCGGTTCCGCCGTGCTGTGCGTGGATCGCTGGCGTGCGCGGATTCTGGATGGCATCAGCGCCACGCTGGGCGCCGACAGTGCGAGTGCGCATCTGTTGCGGGCGCTGGCGTTCGGCGATCAGCGCGCGATGGACGAACACGAATGGGCGATCGCGCGCGCGACCGGCATTCCGCACCTGATCGCGATATCGGGGCTGCACATCGCGTTGTTCGCGAGCTTCGGCGTGCTGCTGGTGCGCCTGGGCTGGAAGCTCGCGCCGCGCCTCACCCTGCGCTGGCCGGCGCCGCTGATCGAGGCGGTGGCGAGTCTGGCCTTTGCGGTTGCCTATGCGGCCATCGCCGGTCTTGGCTTGCCTACGCGCCGCGCGCTGGTGATGATCGCGGCCTTGCTGCTCGCCAATCTCGCACGCCGCGCGCGCGCGCCGGTGCAGGGCCTCGCGCTCGCCGTGGTCGCCTTGCTGGCGTGGAATCCGGTATGCGTGCTCAGTGCCGGATTCTGGTTGTCCTTCGTCGGCGTGGCGTGGCTGATGTTCTGCCTCGGCGGCGCCGAGGATCGCAAACGCTGGCTGCGTGAACTCGTCACCGCGCAAGGCGTCGCCAGCCTGGGCCTGTTGCCGCTGGGCATCTGGTTCTTCGGCCAGAGTTCGCTGGTGGGACCGTTGGCAAATCTGATCGCGGTGCCGTGGATCTGCTTTTTCGTGTTGCCGCTGACGGTCGTGGCAGCACTGCTCATTCTGGTTTTTCCCGCACTGGGCACGCCGCTGCTGCAACTCGCCGGTTGGGCCATGCAGGGCTTGTGGTGGGTTCTGGAAAAAATGGCCGCCTGGCCCGGTGCGCTGTGGTTTTTTCCGGAGCCGACCGTATGGGCGCTCATCCTCGCCATGCTCGGCGCGCTGTGGCTGCTGCTGCCGCGCGGCGTGCCGGCGCGCGCGCTTGGCCTGTTTCTGTTCCTGCCGTTGCTGTGGCCGGCACGATCCACGCTTGCCGATGGCGAGTTCGACGCCACCCTGCTCGATGTCGGACAGGGCTTGTCCTTCGTCGTGCGCACCCGCGATCACGCCCTCGTCTACGATGCCGGCGCGAAATTCGAATCCGGCTTCGATCTGGGCGAAGCGACCGTGGTGCCGGCGCTGCATGCGCTCGGCATCGAACATGTGGATCGCCTGATCATCAGCCACGGCGACAACGACCATGCCGGCGGCGCGGCGGCGGTGGCGGCGGCGTGGCCGGGCATCGCGGTCGAATCCGGCGAACCGGATCGATTGGAAATCCCGGCGACGCAATGCCTTGCCGGCGAAGCCTGGATCTGGAATGGCGTGGCGTTTCGCATCGTGCATCCTCATGAGCCGTTGTCCGCAGTCGACAACGACCGCTGTTGCGTGCTGGAAGTGCGCAGTGGCGCCAGCGCGCTGGCACTGACCGGCGACATCACCCGTGCCGTCGAACCGGAAGTCGCCGCCGCGCTCTCGCCGACCGCGCCGCATCTGGTGTTGCAGGTGCCGCACCATGGCAGCAAGACCTCCTCGAGCGTGGAGTTTCTCGAAACGACCCGGCCGGAGCTGGGACTGATTTCCGCCGGCTATCGCAACCGCTTCAATCACCCGAATCCGGACGTGGTCGCACGCTATCGCGCCGATCGCATCGAATTGTTCAATTCGGCACAGACTGGTTTCGTCGCCACACGCTTTGGCGCCGACGCCGCGCCGCGCGTCGTTGCGCGTGGCCGCATCGATCGGCATCCGTACTGGCGCGAAGACTGATCGCAATCCCTGAGACGGATGCCGGTATCATCGCGGCATGACAGGGTTCTTCGTTCACCGCAACAGCCGCCTCGAAGTCCTCGCGGACCGGCTCATCGGCGCATTGGCGCGCGAGCGTCCGGCCAATCCGCTGGCGGCGCAGACGATCGTCGTCGCGCATCCGGGACTCGGGCGCTGGTTGCGGCGTCGCCTCGCCGATGCGCAGCACATTGCCGCGAACTATCGCGTGTTGCAGCCCTGGCAGTGGCTGGAGCATGCCGCGCAGATCGCGTTGGGCGAGTCGCCTGCCGACGCCGAGGCCTGGCGGCGGCAGGCGTTGCGCTGGCGCATCCATGCCGCGTTGCCGACGATCAACGACGCGTCGCTCAAGGCCAGCCTTGCCGGCAACGATGCGCCACGCCGGCGCTTTCAGTTGGCGGATCGGCTGTCCGCACTGTTCACGCAATACCTGCTGTATCGGCCGGACATGCTTGCCGCGTGGGAAGCCGATCCGAAGGCCGGCGACTGGCAAGCCACGCTGTGGCGCGGCTTGCGCAAGTCCATTTCCGCGCCGCATCGCGCGCAACGCCAGCGCGAACTGCTCGATGCATTGCGACGCGATGGCGACGGCATTGCCGAACCCTTGCACGTGTTCGGCGTCAGCCACCTGCCGCCGGATACGCTCGATGCCCTGCAGGCGCTGTCCGCGCGTCGCGCCGTGCATCTGTATTTCCCCGATCCGTGCCACGAATACTGGGCGGATCTGAAATCGCGCCGGCAACTGCTGCGCATGGGCGAAGTTCCGCAGGACTGGTATTTCGAGATCGGCCATCCCTTGCTCGTCTCGCTCGGGCGCATGGCGCAGGATTTCCTGCTCGCACTGGACGATCGCGACATCGACTACTCGGCTGACGCGGAAACCGTCGAACCGCAGGAATCGAAAACCCTGCTCGGCGCCGTGCAGGCGAGCGTGCGTACGGGCAAGGCCGAGGACGCGGGCGCCGTGCCCGCGCGGCGCAGCGACGCCAGCCTGCGCGTGCATGCCTGTGCCACGCGCCTGCGCGAGCTGGAAGTATTGCGCGATGCATTGCTCGGCCTGCTCGCCGACGACCAGGACCTGCAACCACGCGACATCGTGGTGATGGCGCCGGACATCGGTGCCTACGCGCCGTATCTGCCCGCCGTATTCGGCGCGCCGGCGCGGTACGAGCACAATCCCGCGCGCATCCCCTGGCATCTGGCCGATGTCGGTCTTGCCACTGCGCATCCCTTGCTGCGTGCGTTCGCGCGTTTGCTGGATCTTGCCGAGAGCCGCTTCGGCTTGAGCGAGGTGCTGGACCTGCTCGATGTGCCCGCGATCGCGCGCCGTGCCGGTTTGCGCACGCAGGATCGTTCGGGACTGCAATCGCGCCTGCGTGTGGCTGGCGTGGCGTGGGGCCTGGACGCTGCCGCCAAGGAACACGCCGGCGGTGCCGCGGTCGCGGCCAATTCCTGGGCATTCGGATTCGATCGGCTGTTTGCCGGGTTGATCGCCGGCGAGGAAATCGACAGCAACTTGCTTGATGGGATCCTGCCGCAAGCCGGCGCCGGCAACGAAGACGCCGGCGCGCTCGGCCGCCTGCATGAATTCATCGCATCCTTGCGCCTGTTCAGCAACGCACTGGCTGTGCCGCGCACGCTCACCGCCTGGTGCGATTGGCTTGGCCGCCGCGTCGATGACCTGTTCGAAAGCGATGGCGATGATGCGGCAGAGTCGGCGGCGATGAATGCCTTGCGCGACGTGCTCGCGGATTTGCGCGAGCAGGACGACGCCGGTACGAAACTGCCGTGGAGCGTCGCGCGCGAGGCCCTGCGGGGGGCGCTGGCCATGGTGCCGGAACGCCAGCCGTTCCTGCTCGGTGGCGTGACCTTCTGCGGCCTGGTGCCGCAACGCTCGATTCCTTTCAAGGTGGTGTGCCTCGTCGGCATGAACGAGGGCGAGTTTCCACGGCCCGGTGGCGACGAGGGGCTGAATCTCCTGTTGCGCGATCCGCGCCGCGGCGACCGCGACACGCGACGCGAGGATCGCCAGTTGTTCCTCGAAGCATTGATGGCTGCGCGCACGGCCTTGCACGTGAGCTACGTCGGCGCGGACGTGGAGACCGGCAAGCCGCGCAATCCGGCCGCGCCGTTGGCAGAGCTTGTGCAATTTCTCGATGAACAACACGGGCTTTGCGGCGACGTGGACAAGGTGCCGCGGCCATGGCGCGTCGAACACGCCTTGCAGGCGCATGCCGCGTGCTACTACGACGGCAAGGATCCGGCCCTGTTTTCGTTTTCGGGCGCGTACGCCGAAGCGAAATCCGCTGCAGCGCGGATGCCGGCCTTTGCCGACTGGGCGGCGCCGCGGGCGGGTGACGTCGCCGCGCAGCGCATCGACATCGACTGGCTCAAGCGTTTCTGGCGCGATCCGGCCAAGGTGCAGTTGCGCGAAGACGCTGGCGTGAGCCTGTCGGCACTGGAGGACGACGACACGCTCGACCGCGAACCGATGCAGGCCAAGGCGGACGGCCGCGAACGCGTCGAATCCCGCCTGTTGTTCGATGCACTCGCCAACGCCAAAGCCGCGATTGCGCCAACCGCACCGGATTGGCTCGCGCGTGCCGGCCGCCTCGCCGGTGGCGTCGTCGGCACGCATGCCTATGCGTTCGCGCAAGCACGAGCGCAGGCAATGCTGGATGCCGCACACAAGGCGCTTGGCGAGCACGCGCGGCGCGAGGCGCAAGCGGTGGATTTTGAATGCGCGGGCGTACGCGTGTCCGGCCATGTGCGCGATGTCCTGCGTTGCGGCGATGGCCAGTTGCGCCTGTTCGGCGCGCGCATCGGCCGCGATGCGAATTTCGCCGACCTGATTCCGTTCTACATCGACTGGGCCTGCCTGCGCCTGCATGGCATGGCGGTGGTCGATGCGGTGTTCCTGCAATCGAACAAGCAGGCGACGAAAGTCGCCGCGCCGGAACCGCTGGCGGCAATTCGATCGCAAGGCAACGATCAGTTGCGCACCGGATTGGCAGCCCTGGTTGAAATGGCGCTGGCGGCACGCACCCAGCCGATCGCGTTTCCGCCGCGCAGCGCGTGGGAGTGGTGCAACGCGGGCGCCATGGAGCGTTCCGAAAAAGCCGAAAAGGCGTGGCAGGGCAGCGACTATCACACCGGCGAGCGCGACTACGCGCCCGGCTACGCGGCCCTGTTGCTGCGCGATGCCGATTGGCTGGACGAATCCTCGCCAGCGGGCAGGTCATTCGCCGCGACCTGCGCCCGCATCGCCGACATCCTCGTTCCACGCGACGCGAAGGCGGGCACATGAGCTGTGGCAACACCCTGGACTGGGCCGGGCTGTCGCTCGATGATGGCCGCGTGCTGATCGAGGCCAGCGCCGGCACCGGCAAGACCTGGACCATCGGCGCGATCTTCCTGCGCCTGTTGCTCGAACGCGAACTCGCCGTCGAGCAAATCCTGGTCGTCACCTTCACCGATGCGGCGGCACAGGAATTGCGCGAACGCCTGCGCCGGCGCCTTGCCGATGCCGAACGTTGGCTCGGCGCCATCCTGGCCGAACAGGTGCTGCCGGACGACGAAGTCGCGGCGTGGATGGCGCAGGCGTTCAACGCCGTCGACAAGGCCACGGCTGCATTGCGCCGCATCCGCATCGCGCGCATGGATTTCGATCGCGCGCCCGTGGCCACCATCCACGCGATCTGCCAGCGCATCCAGAACGATTTCCCGCTCGAAGCCGGCGCGGCGTTTGCCGCCGACAAGCGCCTGGACGAGGACGCGCTGTTGCGCGAATGCCTCGACGACTTCTGGCGCCAGCGCTACCTGGCGGACGCGCAGGTCAATGCCGCCGAGGCGGACGCGGTGCTGGACGAAGGCCCGCAAGGCCTGTTGTTCGACGTGCGCAGCCTGCTCAATCACGACGTGGAGGTGCTGCCGGCGGATGGGCTGGATGCGATCGCGCGCGCGATCCGGCCCCTGCAAGACAAGACGGCCATCGCACGACTGGAGCGGTTTTGCGATCCGGCGCTGTACAAAAGAAAAGACAGTGCGGTGCTCACAAGAATGCGCAAGATCGTCGCCGCGCTGGCTTCCTCGCCCGATGTCGCGGCGGAGTTGCAGGCGAACGTTGACGACAATTTTGACGATGAAGCGCTCGACAAGGCGCAACCGGATTCGGCGGAGCTGCGTCTTCGCGGCGATGGGAAGATTCGCGCATTGCAGGACATGCGCAGCCTGCTCGCACAGCGCAAGGTTTTCGTGCGCGGCAAGGTGCTGGCCGCGGCCTACGCGTTCTGCAGGCGCGAACTGCCGTTGCGTGCGCTGCGGCGCCAGGGGCAGACGTTTTCGATGCTGATCGACGCCGTCCACACGCGCGTCACCGCGGGCGATGCGGCGCTTGCCGACTGCCTGCATCGCGCCTTTCCGGCGTTGCTGATCGACGAGTTCCAGGATACCGATGCGCGCCAGTTCGCGATCTTCGACCGGGTGTGTCGCAACGCCCGCGGCAAGCCGCGCGGCCTGCTGGTATTGATCGGCGATCCCAAGCAGGCGATCTACGGTTTTCGCGGAGGCGACATCGCCACCTACTTGCGGGTGCGTGAAACGATCGCGCAGCGCTTCGACCTGACGCGGAACTTCCGCTCCAGCACGCCGTTGGTCGCGGCCTGCAATGCGCTGTACGCGGCGGCCGACGATGCGTTCGACGACACGCGCGTGGCGTACCTGCCGGTACAGGCCAGTGGCAGTGCGGACCAGCATCCCTTCACGCGCGACGGACGGATCGTGGATCAGCCGTTTGCCATCCATCGCTTCCACACCGACGGCGATGGCAAGGCAAAGGACGCGAAGATCGACGCGGCGCTGTCCGATTGCGCCGCACGCATCGTCGAAATGCTGGATGACACGGCCTTGCGCATCGGCGGCGAGCCGGTGCGACCGGGCGATATCGCCGTGCTGCTGCCGAACAACCGGCATATCGGCTTGTTGCGCGAACTGCTGCGTGCGCTTGGCGTGCCGTGCACCGGCAGCGGCAACGACAGCGTGTTCGAAAGCGACACCGCGCGCGAGCTGCAACTGGTGTTGCACGCGGCGCTGCATCCGCACGACGATCGCGCCGCGCGCGCGGCGCTGACGACAACCTTGCTCGGCAAGCAGTACGCCGATCTGCGCGCCTGGCAGGAAGATGCCGCCGCCTTCGAGCGTGAGCTGGATCGCATCGGCGCCTGGCATACGCTGCTGCGCTCGCGCGGCGCCATGGGCGTGGTCGCGGCGCTGCTTGATGCGCGCGCCGCCGACTTGCTGGCCTTGCCCGATGGCGAACGCATCGTGGCGGACCTGCGCCAGTTGGGCGAGTTGCTGGCCGAGCGCGAGCGCAGCGAGAGCGGCGCCGAAGGCCTGCTCGCCTGGCTCGCCGCCATGCGTCGCGACGACAAGGGCATGGAAGTCGCCAGCGGGCATCGCGTGCGCAGCGAGTCCGGCGCATCGTGCGTGCGCCTGATGACCCTGCACGCGGCAAAAGGCCTGCAGTTTCCCGTCGTGTTCCTGCCGCTGGCGTGGTTCACGTCCAGTCGCGACAAGCAGTTCGCGCCGAACGTGCTGCATTTTCACGATACCGACGGCAAGGCCTGCGCCGACATAGGTTCGGTGCGTTTTGCTGAAAACCGCGGCGCGCATTTTGACGAGGACCTGCGCGAACGCTTGCGCCTTTTGTACGTGGCGATCACGCGCGCGCAATACGCCGTGCACCTTTATTGGACGTCGCCCGCGCCTGATCCGGATCGACCGCGTTGGCAAGTCGCCGCGATCGACGTATTGCTGCAACGCGCCGCCGAAAAATTCAAGCTCGATTTCGCTGACGCAGGCATGCCTGCATTGGCGCAGAAGCTCGCACACGTGCGAATTGTCGAGCCTTGCATGCGCTTCGGTGCGAGCTATGCGCGTGGCGCAGACGACGCGTCACGCGCGGTGCGGGTGCCATTGCCGGCGTTGCGACCCTTCCTGTGGTCGCACAGCTTTTCCAGTATCACGCGTCGACACGTGCTCGACAGCCTGGAATCGCCGGCGAGCGACGAAGCCGATGCGGAATTGCGGGGCGACACGCCCACGGCGACGGCATCCGCGGATGCGCGGCTGCTCGCCCTGAATGCCTGGGGCGGCAAGCAATTCGGCGTCGCCGTGCATGCCTTGCTCGAAACCGGGCGCGGCGCGCAACCCGCCGCAGCGATGATCGCGCGGCAAATCGCGAAGTCCGGCGTGAAGCCGGGCGGCGCCGATGCGGAAGCTGCATTCACGGCACTGGCGGACATGCTGTGGCGCGCGCGCGAGGCCGATCTCGGCGATGGCCTGCGCCTGGCGGCATTGCGCGATGCGGATTGCGTGGCCGAATTCGCTTTCCAGTTTCCGGTCGCGGCCTCGCTTGCCGCCTTGCACGCGGCCTGCGCGGCGCACGGCGCGGCGGATATCTGGCCCGAGCGCATCTCCACGCCCGAGCTCAATGGCATGCTGAACGGCTTCGCCGACCTGATTTTTTTCCACGGCGGCCGCTACCACGTGCTCGACTACAAGACCAATCGTCTCGGTGAACGGTTGTCGGACTACGGCGAGGCATCGATGCAGGCGGCGATGGATGCACACCGCTATCCGTTGCAGGCGTTGATCTATACCGTGGCCCTGCATCGCTACTTGCGTCAGCGCTTGCCGAACTACGCGCCGCAACAGCATCTGGGCGATAGCTGGTATCTGTTCCTGCGCGGCGTCGGCCTCGCTCCCGGCGCGGGCGTGTGGCGGCGACGTTGGCCGGTGGCCTTGATCGAGGCGCTCGATGCGGCATTTTCCAGCGCAAGGCTTGCCGCATGACAATCCAGAACGCAGACGCACGCGAAATCGATCAGGTGTTGGGACGCTGGGTGCAAGCGCGCAGCGGTTCGCCCTTGCTGGGTCGGGCCGCGATGGCGGCCAGCCGTGGCGAAGGGCAGGGCCATGTGTGTTGCGCGCTCGAGGCCGATGCGGGATTCGCTGCCGGCGAGATCGATGCAATGCGCCGGCACGCCTGGGTCGGCGACGGCGCGGTGTTCAAGCCCTATGTGCTCGATGCGCAGGCGAATTTGTATACCTGGCGCAACTGGCGCAACGAGTCGCGCCTGGCCGAGTTGATGCGCACGCGTGCGGCGCAATGCACGCTCCCGTTGGATGCGCCGACGCTGGCAGCGAGCGTCGCCGAATTGTTCGCCGGTTCCGATGCCGCGGCCACGCATTGGCAACGCGTCGCCGTGGCCGCGGCACCGGGAGCGCGCGTGTTCGTGCTCGCCGGTGGTCCCGGCACCGGCAAGACCACCACGGTGTTGCGCATGCTGCTCATGTTGCTGCGCCACGCAGCGGCGTGTGGACTTTCCGCGCAACCGACGATCGCCCTGGCCGCACCGACCGGCAAGGCCGCGCGACGCCTGGGCGAATCCATTGCCGAGGGTCGCGCGGCCTTGCTCGAACAACTCGCGAGCGAATCCGCATTCGCGCCGATGCTGGCGCGCCTGGATGGCGTGCCAGCACAGACGCTGCATCGCCTGCTCGGTTTCCAGCCCTGGTCGGAATCGTTCGCATTCGGCGCTGATGCGCCGCTGCCAGCCGACATCGTCGTGGTCGATGAGGCCTCGATGATCGACCTGGCCATGATGCGGCGACTGTTCGAGGCGTTGCGCCCGGAGTCGGTATTGATCCTGCTTGGCGATCCGGCGCAGTTGTACGCGATCGAAGCCGGTTCCGTGCTCGGCGACATGGTCGCCAGCGTGTCTGAAAATGCCTTGCCGAAGGCGCTGGCGCAACGCTTGTCCGGCATCGACGATTTTGCGCCGACAGCGGATACGGCGCCGCTCGCCGGGCAGGCGATTACACTCACACACACCTGGCGCGCGAATGCCGGGTTGCGCGATGCGCTGGCTGCGCTGCGCTGCGGCGATTTGGCCCGGCTGGATGGCGTGCTCGCTGGAGCGGAATCCAATGACCTTGTCTGGCAGGCTTGCGACAGTGCCAGTGCCGTGCGCGAGCGCGTACACGACTGGGTCGAGGCCCGCGCGGACTGGTTTGCGCGTCTGTCGCAAAGCGATATCGCACCCGCCGACGCACTGCGCGAACTGCGTCGCGTGCAGATTCTGTGCGCCCTGCGCGCAGGCGCATTCGGCGCGGGTAGCGTCAACGATCTGGTCACGCGTCAAATCGCCGCACGTTTCGGTTTCAACGCGGGCGTGGATTGGCATCACGGTCGCGTCGTCATCATCACGCGCAACGATTATGCGCGCGGCCTGTACAACGGCGATGTCGGCATCGCGCTCGATGGTGCCGATGGCCTGCGCGTGTGGTTCGAAGGCGCGGACGGCGCGCCACGCAGTTTTTCGCCGCGGGCGCTGCCTGCACACGAGACCGCCTGGGCGATCACCATCCACCGCAGCCAAGGCTCGGAATACGACGAGGTCGCCGTGCTGTTGCCGCCCGATGCGCAGCATCGCATCCTGAGCCGCGAGCTCGTCTACACCGCGGTTTCGCGCGCACGCAATCGGGCGCACCTGTGGGCGACCGCCGATGCCTTGCGCGCTGCCGTCGCCAATCCGGTCAAACGGCGCAGCGGGTTGCGGGAGAAGCTTATGGCGAGCAGTCCAGGCCGTTGACGAAGACCAGTCGGCGCAGGTCGATCGAGCCGGACCCGAAGAGCGGTTGCGTGGACTGGTAGTTCAAGTGGGCGGCATGGCAACTGGATACGTCCAGGGTCATGCTGCCCCATAGCGTGGGGGTTGCGCCGGTGACGGCACCGCCGGGATGCAGGGTGCCCCCGATGTTCTGCACCACTTGCGGCATCTGGATTTTCGTGCCGTCGAGCGTACCAACCCCATAGACCCACGCTGGTTTGCCTGTCGCGTCGAAAGTATTCCAGATGACCAACGCGAAGTTGCCACCGAGCCGCTGTACCGAGACATAGTGGCCATTGTTCGCCTGGTTGTAGTAAAGGCCGCTCATGCCTGATGCAGCCAATTGGCCTTGACCTCCGCCGAATTCGTAGGCGCCGGAATCGCACGCCGCCGTGCCGCGCGCAACACCGCGCGCGTCGGTCGCTGCACAGTTGGCGGAAACGCCGTTGCCGATAGCCGGACTGCTGAAATCCAGTGCCAGTGTGCCGACCACGCCGCCGTGCGTGCCGAAATCAGCCAATCCGATATTGGCGGCGACGTGGTCGCTCGGGCCTTGCAGATCACAAGAACTGTCCGTGGTCAGATTTCCGCCTTTCGAATTCAGCGGCGACAGCAAACCGGGCACGAGGCTGCCGCCTGCATTTCCGCACAGCGAATTCGATGTCGGTTTTGTTTGCGCAAGAATGCTGTTCGAAACGGTAATCTGATTCCCGGAAAGCGCATCCGCACTGGAGTGAGGTTCCGAATCGGAGAGAGAGAACGGAGTCGCCGCAACCAGGGTGGATTGATCGACGACCAAGGTACTGGCGATGCCATCGAGATCGAACAGGGAGAAGTTGAATGCGTCCGAACTGCCCGTCAGCGTGGCATTGCGCAGGTAGATGCTGCCAAAGGAGTGGATGAACGAATTCGATCCGTAGGCTATGCCTTGTGCGCTCACCGCATCCAGTGAAAACGAACCACGATTCGTGATGATCGGATATGTACTCACGTTGCACGTGAGCCCGAACGGGCCACAGACATAAGTGCCACCGGCGGTTCCAGGGTCACCTGCACTGACGAAATTCAGGTTGCGGATGGCGAGGCTCGCATTTGCAGCAATTGCAATCTGCGAGGTTGTCAGCGAATACATCATTCCCATGGATGCCCCATTGCCATCGATCGAGACGTTTGCATTGACGGTTAAAGGGCAATAGCCATATTGGCCGCGACTCGCCAACGAGATTTGCACCGGTTGTGCGCTGGCCGGGGCGGACGCGGCTGTTGCCAATGCGTGGCAATCGCCGTTGGCGATACGGACGATGCCTGCCGCCGCGGCGTATTGCATGGGCGTCAATGCAATCACAAGAATTCCGAGAAGCGCTTGTCGTTTCATTGTTGTCACTCCGTTCCGATTTTGCGCCTTGGTTTCGGCGGGTCCGGCAGTGGCGCATCTGCGCGGCCCTTGATTTGAACCGAGCATACGCCGATCTGTTCGGGCAGGGGTAACGATTGACGCACAACGCAAATCCGCCCGGCGCTGCTATGATTCGCCGGTCCCGATGACGGAGCCTTGCGCGTGCTTGAAATCCTGATTGCCGGCGGTTGGCCGATGGTGCCGATCCTTTTGTGTTCGGCGGTGGCGCTGGCCATCATCCTGGAGCGTTTCTGGTCGCTGCGGCGCCGCTCGGTGGTGCCGAAGGAACTCGGCGACCAGGTGCTGGCGTGGGCGCGCACGCGCAAGCTCGATCCCGGCCACATCGAAACCTTGCGCGTGAATTCGCCGCTCGGCGAGATCCTTGCGGCGGCGCTGTCGGTGCGCAACCGTTCGCGCGAGATCATCAAGGAGCGCGTCGAGGACACCGGCCGCCACGTCGTGCACCGGCTCGAACGGTACCTGAACACGCTCGGCACCATCGCCCTGATCTCGCCGTTGCTGGGATTGCTCGGCACGGTGTTTGGACTCATCGAAATGTTTTTCGCGGTGATGGTGTCGGGCGTGGGCGATCCGCTGAAGATGGCCGGCGGCATCGGCCAGGCGCTGGTGTGCACTGCCACGGGTTTGTGCGTGGCGATCCCGGCGTATTTCTTCCATCGCTATTTCCGCGGCCGCGTCGCCGACTACGTCGTGGAGATGGAGCAGCAGACCATCGTGCTGATCGACGAGTTGTCGGCGCACGCCGAAGTTCCTGCCGCGCCGGTGCGCGCGGCGGCCAAGGCGGCGCACTGACATGCGCCTGGGCGTGCAGCGGCAGGACGATTTCGAGATTAACGTGATCTCGCTGATCGACGTCATGCTCACGCTGCTGATGTTCTTCGTCATGACCACGACCTTCGTGCAGCACTCGGCGATGAAGGTGACCCTGCCGCAGGCCTCGGAGACACTGGAAGAAGCGCCGAAGAACCCGCTGATCGTGATGATCGGTGCGGACAGCCGCTTCTACGTCGACAACAACGAAGTGCTCAATCCGGATGTCGCCACGCTCAAGCAGGCAATCGCCCACATCGCCGGCGACGATCGCGCGCAGCCGGTGATCCTGCGCGCGGATGCGATGACGCCGCACCAGGCCGTGGTCACCGCGATGGATGCGCTCGGCCAACTCGGGTTCACGCATTTGTCCATCGCCACCGTGCGCGCCAAGGACACAGGGCACCAGTGAGCGCCGCCGCGCCGGATTCCGCCGCATCGCCCTGGTCGACCTGGCGGCGCCTGCTGCGCTATTCCGCGCGCTACTGGCCGATCGCCGTGCTGGCCATGCTCGGCATGATCTTCGATGCCGCCTGCGCGTCGGTGTTCACGCTGATCATCAAGCCGATGCTCGACGACCTGTTCGTGCACAAGGACAAGGCGACGATCTTCTGGATGCCGATCTTCATCATCGGATTGTTCCTGGTGCGCGGCATGGCCACGTACACGGCGGGATTCAACATGGCCAAGATCGCGCGCGGCGTGATCAAGACCTTGCGCGAGGAAGTGTTCCGCAAATACCTGAGCCTGCCGGCGGCGTTCTTCCAGCGCGAGCCCTCGAGCATGCAGATCTCGCGCATGACCTTCACCGTCGAACAGGTCGCCAACGCCAGCACCGACGGACTGAAGATCCTCGTGCTCGACGGCCTGATGATCGTCGGCCAGGTCAGCGTGATGCTCTACCACAGCGTGCGGCTGACGCTCGCCCTGTTCGTGCTGGCGCCACCGGTGGCGCTGATCGTGTGGTACGTGGGCCGGCGCTACCGGCGCATCAGCCATCGTATCCAGGATTCGGTCGGCTCGATCACCGGCATGGTCGATGAAGTCGTCAGCGGCCAGCGCGAGGTGAAGGTCTACGGCGGGCGCAAATACGAAGAGCGTCGCTTCGCCGCCGTCAACGAGGCGATCCGCCACCTGAACCTGAAGATCGCCTCGACCAATTCGCTGGCCAATGCGGTCGTGCAATTCGTTGCCGCGTTCGCGCTGGCGCTGGTGGTTTTTCTCGCCACGCGGCCGGGCGCGATCCTGCGCGAGATGAGCCCGGGTACATTCATGTCGCTGATCACGGCGATGCTGGTGATGCTGCCGTCGCTCAAGCGCCTGACCACGGTGCAGGCCGCGATGCAGCGCGGCGTGGTCGCGGCGCACGATATCTTCACGGTGCTCGACACCGACGCCGAGCGCGACACGGGTGCGTTGCGCGTGGAGCGCGCGCGCGGCGAGATCGCGCTGCGCGGCGTGGAATTCGCCTATCCGGGCGCGAATGTCCCGGCCTTGCACGGCATCGACCTGGATTGCCCGGCTGGCAGCGTCACCGCCCTGGTCGGGCGCTCCGGTGGCGGCAAGTCGACGCTGGCGAGCCTGATCCCGCGCTTCCACGATCCGAACGCGGGACAGATCCTGCTCGATGGCAAGCCACTGGCAGACTACGCGCTGGACAACCTGCGTGCGCAGATCGCCTGGGTCGGCCAGCAGGTCGTCATCTTCGACGACACCGTGGCGCGCAACATCGCCTACGGTGCACTCGGCGGCGCCTCGCGCGAGGCCATCGTCGAGGCCGCCCGCGCGGCGAATGCGCTGGATTTCATCGAAGCACTGCCGAACGGCCTGGACAGTCGCGTCGGCGAGGGCGGGGCGCTGCTGTCCGGTGGCCAGCGCCAGCGCATCGCGATCGCGCGCGCGATCCTCAAGGATGCACCGATCCTGATCCTGGACGAGGCCACCAGCGCGCTCGACAGCGAGAGCGAAAGCCTGATCCAGGATGCACTCACGCGCCTGCTGCGCCGGCGTACCGTGATCGTCATCGCGCACCGGCTGTCGACCATCGAACATGCCGACCGCATCGTGGTGATCGATGGCGGGCGCATCGTCGAATCCGGCTCGCATGCACAGTTGCTCGCGCGCGGCGGAGCCTACGCCGCATTGCATCGCATGCAGTTCCATGACAACGGCAACTGATGCCGATGGTCGATGATTCGCGCTTGCAGGCGGTCTGGTACGGCGGCCGCGCGCCGTCAATCGCATGGCGCGTGTTGTCGGCCCTGTTCGGATGCGTCGGACGATTGCGCCGCGGGTTGTATCGTGCAGGCCTGCTGCCGCGCACGCGACTTTCCGTGCCGGTGATCGTGGTCGGCAATATCGGCGTGGGTGGTACCGGCAAGACGCCGCTGACGATTGCACTGGTCGACGCGTTGCGCGAACGCGGCTTCAGGCCCGGCGTGATCAGTCGCGGATTCGGCGGCAGTGCGCGCGCCGCGGTGCGCGTGGACGCGGACTCGGCTCCTGCGGTGGTCGGCGATGAGGCGCGGCTGATCTTCGATGCCACGCAGGCGCCGGTGGCGGTCGCGCGCAAACGCGCCGAGGCCGGGCGATTGCTGCTGCAGGGCGGCGGCATCGACCTGCTGATCGCCGACGATGGCTTGCAGCACTATGCGTTGCGCCGCGACGTGGAGATCTGCGTGATTGACGGCGTACGCCGCTTCGGCAACGGCCGCTTGTTGCCGGCAGGGCCGCTGCGCGAACCGGTGTCGCGGCTGGCGTCGGTGGATTTCCGCGTCTGCAACGGCGGCACGGCACAAGCAGACGAAGTGCCGATGACGCTGGCGGGCGACACGGCGTGCCCGTTGACTGGCGCGCCACCGCGCTCGTTGCGCGAATTCGCCGGCCAGCGCGTGCATGCCGTGGCCGGCATCGGCAATCCGCAGCGGTTTTTCGCCATGCTGCGCGCGTGTGGCATCGATCCGATCGAGCACGCATTCCCCGATCACCACGCATTTGTCGCCTCGGACCTCGATTTCGGCGACGACGCTCCGGTGCTCATGACCGACAAGGACGCGGTCAAGTGCGCGGCCTTCGCCCGGCCGCACTGGTGGCGCGTGCCGGTGCGCGCGATCTTGCCGGATGGATTTTTTGATGCCGTATCGGCGCGAGTGAAAGGGTTTGCAAATTCCCGTTGACAATGTCACCGCGCGCGACTACCTTGCGCGCACCTTAAGTCATACGGGGGCGTCCTTCCGTGGACCCTTGCAGTTGTCGCAACACTGCAGCCAGCCATCGCTAGTCCGCGGAATCCCTTGTCCAAGGTGCGTTCCGCCTGAGACGGTAACGCGCCGGAGTCGCCAGCAAGGCGACCCAGCATCGCATCCGAATCGCTGCATGGCCGGCTGCCCGATCGATCGGAGTCGTCATGCTGGATTTGTTCAATTTCTCCATGCTGATCCCCAATGCCGCGCGCGAGCGCGGCAAGGGCGAGGCTGCCGCGCGCGCCGCGGCGCAACTGCTCGATGTGGCGCGCAGGGACGACGTCCATGTGCTGGAAAAGCTCGATGCGGTGCCCGATGGCCTCGGCGCGGACGCGGTCGAGAAGCGGCTGGAGGAGTTCGGCCCGAACATCGTTGCGCAGGAAAAGAAGAAGCCCGTCCTGCTGCAACTGCTCGAGCGCTTCATCACCAACCCGATCAACATCCTGCTCACCGTGCTCGCCGTCATCACCTGGGCGACGGGCTCGGAGCTGAGCGACAAGATCGGCGCCATCATCATGTTCGCGATGGTGGTCATGGCCGTGTTCGTCGCGCACTTCCAGGAAGCGCGCTCCAGCCGCGCGGTGGAACAGCTGCGGCGCATGGTCAGCAATACCGCCACGGTGCGGCGCGAAGTGGAGGAACCCGAAGAAGGCGCTGACGAAGATGCACCGCCGCGGCGTGTGGCGAAGAAGCTCGAAGTCCCGATCGACGGTCTCGTGCCCGGTGACATCGTGTACCTGTCGGCCGGCGACATGGTGCCGGCGGACCTGCGCTTGCTGCATGCCAAGGATCTGTTCATCAACCAGGCCGCGCTGACCGGCGAATCGATGCCGGTGGAAAAATTCGCGGCGGCCGACAGCGACGCGAAGACCGCGCTCGAAGCACGCTGCCTGTGCTTCATGGGCTCGAACGTGGTCAGCGGCAGCGCGACCGGTGTCATCGCCGCGACCGGCGCCGGCACGTATTTCGGCGCGCTCGCCGGCTCCCTGGTCGGCCAGCGCGTGGAAACCAGCTTCGACAAGGGTGTGTCGCGCTTTGCCTGGCTCATGCTGCGCTTCATGGCGGTGATGGTGCCGGTGGTGTTCCTGATCAACGGCGTGACCAAGCACGACTGGTTCGAAGCCTTCATGTTCGCGGTCGCCGTCGCGGTGGGACTCACGCCGGAAATGCTGCCGATGATCGTGGCCATCAACCTGGCCAAGGGCGCGCTGAAGATGGCGCGCAAGGACGTGATCGTCAAACGCCTGAACGCGATCCAGAACTTTGGCGCGATCGACGTGCTGTGCACCGACAAGACCGGCACGCTGACCCAGGATCGCGTCATCCTCGAGCGCCACACCGATATCCGTGGCGACGAAGACGACGCCGTGCTGGATTTCGCCTGGCTCAACAGTTTCCATCAGACGGGACTGAAGAACCTGCTCGATGTGGCCGTGCTCGAAGGCGCCTCGGCACAAACCGCGGCGCGCCTGCACGCTACTTATGCGCTGGTCGATGAAGTGCCGTTCGATTTTTCGCGCCGGCGCATGTCGGTGGTGGTGCGCGACGAGTCCGGCAGGCATTTCCTGATCTCCAAGGGCGCGGTCGCCGAGACCGTGGCCGTGTGTGGCCATGCGCGTGATGCCGGCGAGAGCGTGCCGATGACGCCGGAAAAACTCGCCGAGGTGCGTGCGGTTTCGCGCGACATGAACGACGACGGTTTCCGCGTGCTCGCGCTCGGCGTGCGCGAGATCGAGGTCAAGCCCAGCTATTCGCGCGACGACGAAAAGGATTTGACGTTGCTGGGATTCATCGCATTCCTGGATCCACCCAAGGACAGCGCGGCGGATGCGATCGCCGCGCTCAACGCCAATGGCGTGGCGGTGAAGATCCTCACCGGCGATAACGACGTGGTCACGCGCAACGTCTGCCGCCAGGTCGGCATCACGGTCGAAAACTTCCTGACCGGACCCAAGGTCGAGGCGATGGGCGACGAGGAACTCACCGTTGCCACGCGCACCACGCAGGTGTTCGCGCGCCTGAATCCGCAGCAGAAGGTGCGCGTGATCCAGGCCCTGCATCGCGACGGCCATGTCGTCGGCTTCCTCGGCGACGGCATCAACGACGGCCCGGCGCTGCGCGCGGCCGACGTCGGCATTTCCGTCGACACCGCGGTGGATATCGCCAAGGAATCGGCCGACATCATCCTGCTCGAAAAGAGCCTGATGGTGCTCGAGGAAGGCGTGATCGAAGGCCGCAAGGTCTTCGGCAACGTGCTCAAGTACATCAAGATGACCGCGAGCTCCAACTTCGGCAACATGTTCAGCATGATCGGCGCCAGCGCGCTGTTGCCGTTCCTGCCGATGATGCCGGTGCAGGTGCTGCTCAACAACCTGATGTACGATTTTTCGCAGACCGCGGTTGCGTCCGACGAGGTCGACGCCGAATACCTGGCCAAGCCGCGCCAGTGGGACCTGAAGGCGATCGCGCGGTTCATGGTGTGCATCGGTCCGATCAGCTCGATCTTCGACTACTGCACGTTTGCCTTCATGTGGTTCGTGCTGGGCGCCAGCGCCGATGCGCGCCTGTTCCAGACCGGCTGGTTCGTCGAATCCCTGCTCAGCCAGACGCTGATCGTGCACATCATCCGCACCGGCCGGATCCCGTTCCTGCAAAGTCGCGCGAGCCTGCCGCTCACCGTCACCAGCACGGCGATCTGTCTCGCCGGCATGGTGCTGCCGTTCTCGCCGATCGCGTCGTGGTTCGGTTTCGTGCCCCTGCCGGGCATCTACTGGCTGTTCCTCGCCGCCGTGATCGTGGTCTATATGGGTCTTACCCAGTTCGTGAAGTCACTGATGATCCGGCGGTTTGGGGTTTTGTGAAGGTGCATCGGCGGCGCAGCGCAACAACATCGCCAGCACCGGCGGCGTGACGACCGAGGTCAGCAGCGACATCGCCACGATCAGGGCGTAGGTGATTGGCGTGAACACGCCGGCAGCCAGCCCCAGGCTCGCCACCACTACGCCGACCTCGCCGCGCGGGATCATGCCGACGCCGACGATCAAGGCCCCGCGTGCGCCAAGGCCCAAGGCGCCGAGTCCGCCGCCGATCAATTTGGAGACGATGGCAATGGCGGTGACGACGCCGAGCGCAAGCAGCGCGTCGGCAGAGGCCAGTTGCGCCAGCTCGACCTGGGCGCCGGTCATCACGAAAAAGAACGGTGCCAGCAGGGCGATCAGGGGTTGGGTCTGGCGTTCGAGGGTTTCGCGCTGGCGCGTTTCCGAGGCGATCATGCCGGCCAGGAAGGCGCCGATGATCGCAGCCAGGCCGAATTGCGTCGATGCAAAGGCAAGGCCGAGGCACAGCGCCAGCACGATGGTGAGCGGCGACAGCGGATTGATCGGCGCATCCAGCAGCCTCGACGCGCGACGCATCACGCGCGCGCCGACAAATCCGATCACGACGACGAAGCCGACCGCTTCGGCGAGCACCAGGGCCAGGTGCGACAGCCGAAGTTCGTCGCCGGATTGCAAGGCGGTGACGATGCCGAGCAGGAGCATGGCGAGGATGTCGTCGATGACGGCCGCGCCGAGGATCACGCGGCTTTCCTCGCGCTTGAGCGCGCCCAGTTCCTGCAGCACGCGCGCGGTGATGCCGGCGGACGTGGCCACGAAGGCGGCGGCGACGAACAAGGACTTCGCCCAGTCGTAGCCCGAGCCGTGCGCCCACAACGAACCCAGCGCGAAGGGCACGATCACGCCGAGCACGGCGACGGCGAAGGCGCGGCGGCCGACGCGCTGCATGTCGTCCAGTCGCGTTTCCAGGCCCACGGAAAACAACAGCAGGACCACGCCGATCTGCGCGAGTACGTCCAGCGCTTCGGTGGGCCGCACCCAGCCCAGCACCGACGGCCCGACCACGCAACCGGCCACGATTTCGCCGACCACGCCCGGCAATTTCAGGCGCTGCGCGATCTCCGCACTGATCTGTGCGGCGACGAAGACGATGAAAAGGCTCAACAATGTGCCGCTGCCGTGATTCATATCCATTCCAGTATTCCTGACCTCCCGCTGCCTATGCTTTTCCTCCCCCTGCGCAGCGAGGGGAGGAAAGACGGTGGCGGTGGGAGAGGACTCAATCGTTGCGTTTTTGCTGCATTGCCCGGATGCTACACGACACCGGGATGATTTAGGGCGGGGTATGGGCAAGCCAGTAACCACCGAACGCGAACCCATGGCCAAGGTCGATACCGCCTGGCTGCGCATGGAAAGCCCGCACAACCTGATGATGATCACCGGCGTGCTGACGTTTGCGGCGCCGCTGGCGATCAAGGACCTGCGCGAGCTGATCGGCGAGCGCTTCCTGGCCTATCGCCGCTTCGGCCAGAAGCCCGTGGACACGGGCACGGCGGCGTTCTGGGAAACCGTGCCGAAACCGGACCTGCGCTGGCACGTGCGCACCGCCCGCCTGCCGCGCAAGGGCGGCAAGGCCGAACTGGAAAAATTCGTCAGCGACCTGGCATCCACGCCGCTGGATCACTCGCGTCCGTGCTGGCAATTCCACCTGATCGAACACTACGCGGGCGGCAGCGTGCTCGTCGCGCGCATCCACCATTGCTATGCCGATGGCCTGGCGCTGGTGCAGGTCATGCTCTCGCTGACCGATACGGCCGCGCAGGCCGCGCCGCGTGCGGAATCGCGCAAGGGCTGGTTGCCGCGCGAACGTCGTGGCGTCATCGCGCGTCTGCTCGCGCCCGCGCGCAAGGGGATATCCAAAGCGCTGGATACCGGCGGTGCGCTGGTGCGCAATCCGGTGCTGGCCGCGACCATGGCGCGGGAAGGCTCGGAAATCGCACGCGAGCTGGCCATCGCGCTCAATCTTTCCGACGATCCACCGACCGCATTCAAGTCCGGCGCGCTGGGCGTGCGCAAGCGCTGCGCGTGGACCGAGCCGCTGCCATTGGCCGAGGTGCGCGCGCTCGGCAAGGCGCTGCGCTGCACGGTCAACGACATCTTGCTGGCCTGCGCCGCCGGCGCGCTGCGCGGCTACCTGCGCGACCTCGGCGAATCGGTGGATGGCGTCACCATCCGCGCCACGGTGCCGGTGAACCTGCGCCCGCTCGAGCACGCCATCGAGCTGGGCAATCACTTCGGCCTGGTATTCCTCGATCTGCCGGTGGGCGAAGCCAATCCGCTGCGCCGGCTGGAACGCGTCGCGGCTTCCATGCGCGAGCTCAAGCGCAGCAAGCAGGCCGCTCTCACCTTTGGCCTGCTCGCCGCCGTTGGCATGGCGCCGGCCGCCTTGCAACGCATGGCCCTGGACATGTTCAGCCGCAAGGCGACGACGGTGGCCACCAATGTGCCGGGACCGAAGAAGCCGATGTATCTGGCGGGCGTGGAAGTCAAGGAGCTGATGTTCTGGGTGCCGCAGAACGGCAGCGTCGGCATGGGCGTGTCGATCCTGTCCTACAACGGCCGCGTGCACTTCGGCCTGATCGCCGACCAGCGCCGCATCGCGGATCCGGATGCGATCGCCGACCGCTTCGCGCGCGAGGTGGAAAAACTCACCTTGCTGACCCTGATGGAAGACTGGAATGCGGACATCGCAGCCGGCGATGCGGCGGCGACGCTGGAGCGTTTCACCGCCAACGCCTGAAGCTTAGCCCGCACGCCTGGGCAAGCGCAGGAACATCAACGACGAGATCACGGTCACGGCGCCGAGGATGAGCATCGTCGCGCGGAACGCGGTGATGTAGTGCTCGCCGCCGTGGGTGCCGTGCAGGAACAACGCCATCAGCAAGGACGCGAAGGCGATGCCGAAGCTGATCGACAGGTTCTGCACGGTGCTGGTCATGCTCGAGCCCATGCTCGCCTGTGCGGGCGCGAGATCGACGAAGCCGAGCGTGTTCATCGCCGTGTATTGCAGGCTCATCACGAAGCCGTAGACAAACACTTGTGTGCAGATCAGCCAGATCGGCGTGGCCGACGTCAGGGTGGCAAACAGCATGATCAGGATCCCCGCAAATGCCGTGTTGTAGAGCAACACGCGGCGGTAGCCCTGATATTTGATGATGGTGCCGGCGAAAAAACGCATCAGCAGCATGGCCAGCGCCTGCGGCACCTGCAACAGGCCAGCCACAACCGCCGAATAACCGAAGCCGACCTGGAACAGCAAGGTCAGCAGGAAGTAGATGCCGCCGACGCCCAGGCGCGTGGCAAAGCCGCCGTTGAAGGCGATGCGGAAGCTGCGGATGCGCAGCAGGCGCATATCGACGATCGGCGCATCGGCGCGGCGCGCATGGCGCAGGTAGAAAGCCAACGCGATACCGGCGATCAGTCCAAACAACAATCCCTGTGCGTATTGATGGTCGGATGCCTGTTCCAGCGCCCACGACAATCCGCCCGCGCCGAGCGCGAACAGGGCGAATCCCGGCACATCCAGGCGCGCATGCGGATCGCCGCGAAAATCGGGCATGAAGCGCCGCGCCATGACGAGTCCGATCAGGCCGAATGGCAGGTTGACGAAGAAGATCATCCGCCACGACAGATATTCCGAAAACAATCCGCCGAGCAGGGGGCCGATGGCGGGACCGATCAGTCCGGGAATCGTCGCGAACGCCATGGCATCGACGAATTCGGATTTGTCGAAGCCGCGCACCAGCGCGAGGCGCCCGACCGGAATCATCAGCGCGCCGCCGAATCCCTGCAGCACGCGCGCCGCAACCAGCATCCACAGGTTCGGCGCGAGGCCGCACAACAGCGAGCCGAGCGTAAAAATCAGGATCGCCCACCAGAACACCGCGCGCGTGCCGAAACGGTCGGACAGCCATGAGCTCAACGGGATGAATACGGCCAGCGCCAGCGTGTAGCTGGTCAGGGCGGTGCGCAGGTCGAGCGGCGCGATGCCCATGCCTTTGGCGATCGTCGGCGTCGCCGTGTTGACGATCGTCGAGTCGAGCATCTGCATGAAGAACGAAAACGCGATCAGCCACAGCAGCACGCGCTTGTCGGCATGTGTCAGCACCGGGTTGGCGTGCGGTGCGGTGGTGGCAACGGCCTCGGCGTCCATGGGCCGGCAACTATACTCGCGCGGGCTTTATGCCAGCTGAGCTTTCGCCCACGCTGCGTCCAAGGCTTCCATCGCATCATGCGGCTTGAGCTTCGCCGCCTTGGCGTAAGCGGCGGCGGCATCGTCCTCGCGCGCATCGCCGTAAAGCAGCAAAAGAGCATTGCCGTATTCGACCCAGGCGATCGGCGAATCCGGCGTGAGCTTGCGCGCTTCCTGCAACTGTTTTTCGGCTTCCGTGGCACTGGCGCCGTAGGTCAACTTCGCCAACATGCCGCCGACCTTGCCAACGATTTCGGCGTGATAGAGCCCTAGCGCGGTGCGTGCTTCGGCGTGCTTGGGCGCGATCTTCAGCGCCGCATCGAGCGATGATTTCACCTTGCCCGCGATGCCTTGCGCGAGCGCCTGCGCGATCGACAGGCATTGGCTGTAGCGTCCCAGCGCAAAGGCGCGGCGATAGTGGCTGTTGGCCTCGTCCGGCAAGGCGGCGACGGCGTCGTCGGCAAGGTTCGCCAGCGCCTGGTAACGCGCAAGCTTGTCCTTGTCGGACTTGAGCAGGTAAGTGGCATGGATGCCGCCGGCCTTGATCGCGACGGATGCACCGAGCGCACCGAGCGCGACGCCGACATCGTGGGCTTGCTGGAAATCGCCGCGATGGAAGGCGCGCCAGGCGTCCTGTAGCTGATCGGCCATTTTCCCGGCATCCTTGCCAAGTTTGGGATTGGCTTTGAGCAGTTTTGCGACGTGCTTTTCATCCGGATACGGTTCCATATCACCGGCGTGCAATTGTTTCCACGCCTTGGCCAGCTTGTCGCCGGCGTAGTCGAATGCCTTGTCCGGATACGGGAACGGCGCCCACTTCGATTTGGCCATGTGTTTCTCCCAGGTGCTGGCGCATCCTGCAATAAGTCCAACGGGACTGCAATTCACAACACTGTCGTCCCGGCATGGATTGCCGGGACCCAGACGCCAGGGAAGGCAAGGATTCCACATCCCTTTGTCCTGGATTCCCCTCGGCTCGCTGGCGCAAGCCTCGACCCTGCCGGAATGACCCGTGAAACCGTAAACTGCGCGCATGACCTCCAAGCATTCCGACGCCGAGCGCGCCAACGAACTGCGCACGCGCCTGGCCGACGCCAATTACCGCTATCACGTGCTCGATGCGCCGGACATCCCGGACGCCGAGTACGACGCGTTGATGCGCGAGTTGGAGGCGATCGAGATCGCGCATCCACATCTGCGTACGCCCGATTCGCCGACCCAGCGCGTGGGCGCGGCGCCGTCGCGCGAGTTTGGCGAAGTGCGGCATGCGATTCCGATGCTGTCGCTGGCCAATGCCTTCAGTGATGACGAGGTCCAGGATTTCGCGCGGCGCATCCGCGAGCGGCTGCCAGGCCGGGAGTTGAGGTTCTCGGTCGAACCGAAATTCGACGGGCTTGCGATCAGCCTGCGCTACGAGGATGGGGTATTTGTTCAAGGCGCCACGCGCGGCGATGGCGAAACCGGCGAGGACGTGACCGCGAACCTGCGCACGATCAAGGCGATACCGTTGCGCTTGCGTGGCAGCGGCTGGCCGCGTGTGCTGGAAGTGCGCGGCGAGGTCTACATGCCGCGCGCGGGCTTCGAGAAGTACAACACGGCAGCACGCGCCTCCGGCGGCAAGATCAAGCCGCTGGTGAATCCGCGCAATGCGGCAGCGGGTTCGCTGCGCCAGCTCGATCCGCGCATCACGGCGAAGCGGCCGCTCGCGTTTTTTGCGTACTCGGTCGGCGAAATCGAGGGCGCCGAATTACCGGCGACGCATTCGGCGACCATGCGCCAACTGCGCGAGTGGGGATTCCCCGTGAGCGATCTGGTCGACACGGCGGCGGGCGTGGACGGATGCCTGGACTATTTTCGCCGTATCGGTGCGCGGCGTGATGCGCTGCCGTTCGATATCGATGGCGTGGTCTACAAGGTCGACGATCTCGCCGCGCAACGCGAGCTCGGTTTCGTTGGACGCACGCCACGCTGGGCGATCGCGCACAAATTCCCGGCGCAGGAACAGACCACCACGGTCGAGGCGATCGACATCAATATCGGCCGCACCGGCGCGGCCACGCCCGTGGCGAAACTGGCGCCGGTATTCGTCGGCGGCGTCACCGTGACCAATGCGACCCTGCACAATGCCGATCAGGTCGCGCGGCTGGACGTGCGTGCGGGCGACACCGTGATCGTGCGCCGCGCCGGCGACGTGATTCCGGAGGTGGTCAGCGTGGTGTTCGACAAGCGCCCCGCGCAAACGCATGCGTGGAAAATGCCGACACATTGCCCAGTGTGCGGATCGACCATCGTGCGCGACGAAGGTGAAGTCGTCGCGCGCTGCTCCGGCGGCTTGAGCTGTGCTGCGCAACGCGTGCAGGCGCTCTTTCATTTCGCGTCGCGCCGCGCGATGGACATCGACGGGCTTGGCGAGCGTTACATCGAGGATTTGTGCGACCTGGATTACGTCCATTCCGTCGCGGACTTGTACAAGCTGACGCTCGATGATCTGCTGGAAATGAAGCGCCGCGCCGACGAACGCGATGGCTCCACGCCGGAAACCGTAAAGGCCGGCAAGATCGCGACCAAGTGGGCAGAGAATCTGGTCGAGGCGATAGCGCAGAGCAAACATACGACGCTGGAGCGGTTCCTGTACGCGCTGGGCATTTCCGATGTCGGTGAAGCCACCGCGAAAGCGCTGGCGCGCTGGTTCGGCGGGCTCGACGCGTTGATGGCTGCCACGCCAGATGACCTGACGCAGGTTCCCGATGTCGGTCCGATCATGGCCGCGCATATCGACACGTTCTTCGCCGAGAAGCACAATCGCGAGGCCATCGCACAATTGCGCGCCGCCGGCGTCGAGTGGAAGGAATCCGTACCGGAGCGCGAGGCGTGCGGCGTACTGGCTGGCAAGACCGTCGTGCTGACGGGAACACTCGTTGCGCTCACACGCGACGAGGCCAAGGCAAGGCTCGAAGGGCTTGGCGCAAAGGTGTCCGGCAGCGTGTCGAAGAAGACGAGCTTTGTCGTTGCCGGTGCCGAAGCTGGTTCCAAACTCGACAAGGCGCAAGAACTGGGTATCGAGGTCTGGGACGAGTCGCGGCTGGCGGAGTTCCTGCGTGCACAGGCCTGATTCGTTGCGCGCCGCATTGGAACTGCGCGCGCGCCTGTACGCGCAGATCCGCGAATTTTTCGCCGCGCGCGGGGTGCTTGAAGTCGAGACGCCAGTGTTGTCAGCTGGCGCTAATACCGAGCCGAATATCGCCAGTTTCAGCACGCGGTTTTCCGGACACGCCGATTCCGGCGTACGCGAGCGCTGGCTGCGCACCTCGTCGGAATTTGCGCAGAAGCGGCTGCTTGTCGCTGGCGTTGGCGACAACTATGAATTGGGACGCGTGTTCCGCGACGGCGAGGCCGGGCGACGCCACAATCCGGAATTCACCATGCTGGAATGGTATCGCGTGGGTTGGGATCATCGTCGCCTGATCGACGAAACCATCGAATTGGTGCAAGCGGCGTTGGCGCTGGTCGATCGGCGCGCGAGCTTGCACAAGTCGACGTATCGCGATTTGTTCCGCGACGCATTGGACATTGACCCGTTTTGTGCGAGCGGGGCGCAATTGCAAACCGCGCTTGGCGATGTTCGCGTAGATGCATCGGGACTGACGCGCGACGACTGGCTGGATTTGCTGCTCACGCATCGCATCCAGCCGCGGTTTCCGCGTGACCGCATCAGCGTGATCTTCGACTATCCGGCCACGCAATGCGCGCTGGCGAGAGTCCGCGATGATGATCCGCCGGTCGCCGAGCGCTTCGAGCTGTACGTCGGCACGCAGGAGTTGGCGAACGGCTACCACGAACTGACCGACGCGGTCGAGCAGCGCGCACGCTTCGTGCGCGACAACGCCCGCCGTCGTGCGCGTGGTTTGCCGGAATTGCCGGTCGACGAGAAATTCCTCGCTGCGCTCGACGCCGGAATGCCTGATTGCGCAGGCGTAGCACTTGGCATCGAACGCCTGCTGATGGCGATGACCGACAGCGACGATATCCGCGATGTGCTGGCGTTTGCGTTTGCCGAGGCGTGACCGTCAGAACTCCAGTTCGAGCGCCGCGCACAGGTAGTCGATCATCGGCGCAAGGCGCTTGAACGTGGCGGTTGCGAATGGCAGCAGTTCCGACGAGCAGGCCAGCGTTTCGGTGAATTCCATGCCGGCCGCGTAGCTCTTGCGCTTGAGATCTTCGATCAGCTCGTGATCGACGGGATAGCCGCGCGGCGGTCGCGACAGGCTTTCGCCCCAGAATGCGAATTGCTCGCGGAACGCCTTGCCCTGCGTGGCGCGTTTCCACGCGGCCGGATTGTCGGCAAGAAAATCGCGGATGCGCTTGAGCGTGGGCGCCTCCGGATGCCAGATGCCGCCGCCGGCGAAACAGTCGCGCGGCGCGATGTGCAGGTAGAACGACGGCGCGGCGACTTCGCGGCGCCGTTCGTGGAACAATCGTGCGCCGGCCCAAGGTTTGTACGGCGTCTTGTCGTTGGCAAAACGCGTATCGCGGTGCACGCGGAACAGTGAGCCGCCGACCTTGCGCGGATCGGCGCGCATGTGCGCGCTGATTTTTGTCAGCGGCGCCTGCAAATCGGCGATCAGTTGCAAAAACGGCTCGCGCACATGGCGCTCGTAATCGGCTTGATGCGCGTGGAACCACGGGCGATTGTTGTTGCGCGCCAGCGCGTGCAGGAAGGCAAAAGTGCTTTTCGAGAAATAGACGGCATTCATGGCGATGCGATCGGGTGGTCGATCTGTACGGCGATCATGTGACCCCAGTCGTCGAGTTGGTCGAGCAAGGCATGCTGCGTGGCAGTCGTTGCCGGTGCGGTACGCAGTGCGGCAATCTGGGTGAAATAATCATCCAGCGTGAGCGACGTGATCGACGTCGCCTGCGTGAGGCGTTGGCGACAAAATGACTGCCAGCGCGAATGTTCGGCGGCACCCAGCGTTTCCGGGAAGTTGCGCGCGCGGTAGCGGAACAACAAGGCCGGAAACCGTGGGTCGCGGAAGGCGGTCTCGAACGCGTGCAAGTCGGGTGGCGGCGTGCCGCGAACCCGGGCGAACAGCTTGCGATCGGCATCGTCGGCGAAACCGGCGTAGATCGCGACCTCCGGGTCGAGTGCAGACGGGTCCGCGTGTTCGATCGCAAATACGCGGCGGACCTTTTCGCCGATGTCCGGCGCGCGGCGCAGCACGTCCAGGTGTCGATCGCAAAGCGCGACGTCCATGTCGATGCGCCGTGTGTCGACGTCCTTGAGCGCGGACACGGGCGCCAATGCCGGGGATTTGTTCGCATGCACGGTCTTGAGCGGAATCCGTGAGAAGTCCTGCGGAAGATCCGCCTTGGGCGTGAATACGAGGTCGCGGATGTCGTCCGCGCCCAGCGCGAGCAGCGGCGCGGGATCGACCGACAAGTCATACACGATCACGCCATTGGGATTGGTCGGATGCGCGGCCAGTGGCACCACCATCGCCGCGCACCCGCGTTCGGCCGGGAAGCGCGAGGACACATGCAGCACCGGCGTGCGGTGCGCGTAGTCCAGATACTTGAATGCCTCGACCTTGCGGCGCAGGCCGAAGTAGAAATCCCAAAGTCGCGGTTGCGCGCGCTTGAGCAGGCGCGCGAGGTCGATGGTGGTGGCCACGTCCGATGCGGCGTCATGCGCGTGCGTGCTGGTCAGGCCATTCGCGGCGGCGAGGTCTTGCAACTTGAATGCAGGTTTGCCGTCGCGCGTCGGCCATTCCACGCCCTGCGGCCGCAGCGCGTAACAAATCCGCGCCAGGTCGATGATGTCCCAGCGCGAATTGCCGTCCTTCCACTCGCGCTCATAGGGATCGTAGAAGTTGCGGTACAGCAGGTTGCGCGTGAACTCGTCGTCGAAACGGATCGAGTTGAAACCGGCGCCACAGGTTCCCGGCGCGGCCAGCTCTTCGTGAATGCGAGCGGCGAACTCCGCTTCGCTCGTACCTTCACGCTGCGCGTCCTGTGGCGCGATGCCGGTGATCATGCAGGCGCCGGGTTGTGGCAACACGTCGGGCGCTGGCTGGCAGTAAATCGTCAGCGGATCTCCGACCGGTTCAAGATCGAGTGTCGTGCGCTGGCCGGCGAATTGCACCGCGCGGTCGCGACGCGCGTCGGTACCCGAGGTCTCGTAGTCGTGCCAGTAAATGCTTGCCGATGGCATGCGATGCAGGGTAGCACGACGCGCTGGCTGGTCCGAAGTGGCGTTCGCCGCCCCTGTAATCGCCGTTGCCAGACGCCTTACTGGAATGTGCACCCAACACAAATGGAGCTGAAAATGATCATCGAAGCAACCTCACGTGCCGATTGCTCTTGCCGGCAGCGCCGCGCCGACGTGGCCTTTCTTGCACGCTTGCTTTCATTGTTTGCGGTGTTGGTGCTTGCGCCAACCTGCTTTGCTGCAAACCATGTCGTTGACCTGCAAGATGCGTTTCCGCCGAACCACATGCTGCCAAATGACCTGACGATTGCCGTTGGCGACACGGTGACCTTCCGGTCACAAAACAATAGTGAAAGGCACAATGTCCACGCACTCGATGATTCGTTCCGCTGCTCATTGGGTTGTCGTGGCGATAGTAGCGGCGCGTCCAGCGAACCCGTCAGCAAGGACTGGTCATCGACCGTGAGGTTTACCAAGCCGGGCATCGTCAAATATGGCTGCGACGCACATCCAGGCACCATGACAACCAGTCCGGCCACGATCAAGGTCGTCGCCCAGGGCATTGCGCTCGGAGGCTACATGAGTGGCAACTGGTACATGCCCAACCAGGGCGGGCAGGGTTTCCAGATCGAATTCACGAATGCCATGGATACGGCCAGCGGCAAGCCGATCGCGGTGGCGATCTGGTTCGTGTATGCGCCGGACGGAGCGGGCCAGAACTGGATCTACGCCCAAGGCACGTACGATGCCGCCAGCGGTACCGTCACATTGCCGGCAATACTGCTCGGTGGCGCCAGGTTCCCGCCGAACTTCAATCCTGCCGATGTGCACGAGATGACGGGCGCAGGTCATTGGGGCACGCTGACGTTTGCCTTCGCCGATTGCAACAATGGTACCGTGAGCTGGCATTCGGACGTGCAAGGCTACAATTCCGCGAACGACACATCGACGCCAATCATTCGATTGACCCAGGTTGCCGGTACCTCGTGCCCGCAATAGCGAATGAGGCGTCGTGTCAGCCTTGCGCGGCGTGATCTTGCGCGCCGTAGTCCTGGATCAGCTCGAGCTGGCCATTCGCCGCGCGCAACGTGGGTTGCGGGCGGCCGATGTAGAAACCCTGGGCCTGGTCGACGCCGCAGGCGTGCAGGGCGCGCAGGATTTCGGGGCGATCCACGTGCTCGGCGACGGCGATCTTGCCGATGGAATGCGCGATGTTGGTGATCGCGCTGATCACGGCGAGATCGACCGGGTCATTGAGCAGATCGCCGATGAACGAGCCATCGATCTTGAGGAAATCGACGTCCAGGTGCTTCAGGTGCGCGAACGAAGAGAAGCCGATGCCGAAATCATCCAGTGCAAAGCGGCAACCGAACGGCTTGAGTTCGGCGATCAGGTGCCGGACCGCGTCAAGCTGGTTGATCGCGCCGGCTTCGCTGACCTCGAAGATCACGGCGCGCGGATCGACATCGAATTCGACCAGGCAATCGGTGATGTAAGCGCTCAGGTTGCCGTGCACCAACGATTGCGCGGCGAGGTTGATCGACAGTCCGATCGGCGCATCATGGCGGTTGTGCTCGCGCACCACCTGGAACGCATGCCGGATCACCCAGCGGTCGATGTCGGCGACCATGCTGAAGCGCTCGGCCGCGGGCAGGAATGCATTGGGCGCGACCAGCGATCCGTCCCGTTCGCGCAGTCGCACCAGCACTTCATAGAACATGCGCTGCTGCGCGCCGTGTTGGCGCGAATAGCGCGTCCACAGCGCGCCGTGTTGTTCCGGCAGGTGTTCGTAGTCCAGGTTCGCCAACGGCAGGATCGGCTGGAAGCACAGCGCGAAACTGTCGTTCTTCAGCGCGGATTCCAGGCGCACCGACCAGCCCAGCTCCATGTCCATGCGCGCGCGTTGGTCGGTGTCGGCGGAAAACACGTGGATCTGGTTGCGCCCGTTGCGCTTGGCCAGGTGCAGGGCCACGTCGGCCGCGGCCATCGCTTCGCTGCGTGAAGGGGTGTGCTGGTCCAGCCGCGCCACGCCAATCGAGGTGCCGACGCGATAACTCTTGCCGCCGTACACGAAGGGCAATGCGCCGAGTGCCTTGCGGAACTCGTCGGCAACCTGGGCGACATCGGCGTGGGTGACGTTGCGCAGGATGAGCGCGTATTCGTCGCCGCCCATGCGCGCGATGTGGTCGCTCGCACGCAAGCGTGCGGACAGGCGCCTGCCGATTTCGACCAGCAACTGGTCGCCGGCGGTGTGGCCGGCGGTGTCGTTGATGTACTTGAAACGGTCCAGGTCCAGGAACAACAGCAAGGACACCTGGTCGGTGCGCTTCAGGCGCGCGATTTCCTGTTCGAGCTGGGTCTCGAACCAGGCGCGGTTGTAGAGCTTGGTCAGCGCATCATGGCTGGCCTGCCAGCGCAGCTCCTCCTCCAGCATGCGGCGCGCGGAAATGTCGCGGAAGGCGACGACCGAGCCTTCGCGCCGGCCCTCGACCTGCATCGGATACACGGTGCATTCCACCGGTAGCGAGCGCTTGTCGCGGTTCCAGAACACGGTCTGCCAGGCCGGCACCTGGCTGCCCTGCGCATAGCACTGCGTCAGGAAGCAGGCGTTGCGCGGCACCGCGGTGCCGTCTTCGTAGCTGTGGTGGAACGTCTCGTGCGCCGACGCGCCGACGAGTTCGTGCGGTTCGGCAAAGCCGAGCAGGTCGAGCGCGGCGGGATTGACGAACTGGATGATGCCGCGACCGTCCACGCCGTAGACGCCATCGCCGACGGAGGACAGGATGCTTTGCAGGCGACGGCGCTCGGCGTCGACGGACTTGCGATCCTGCACCGCGCGCGCGAGCGAGCCCAGGCGCGCGAGGAACAATTCGCGCGCTTCGCTCTTGAACAGGCATTCCAGCGCACCGGCGGACAACGATTCATTGATGACGCGATCGGAATACGTGCCGGTGATGACGGCTGACAGCACGTTCGCGGTGCGCGGATCGTTCTTCATCCGCTGCACCAGCACGGTGCCGATGTCGCCGGGCATGAAATAGTCGACGATGGCGAGATCGAAGGCGCTGGCCTGGGCCTTGCGCCAGCCGTCCTCGACGTCTTCGGCGGTTTCCACCAGATAGCCGTGCTTCATCAGCAGGCGGCGGAAGGCGATGCGCACCGTGGCCGAGTCGTCCACGAACAGCACGCGCAGGTGCGACTGTCCGCCGATGTCGATGTCCTGCGTCACCGTCGACGGCGGATTGAGCAGTTTCGCCATCGCCTCGGCGCATTCGCTGTAGTCGCTCCACAGCAACAGGCCGGTGCTGGCGCGCTTCATCATCCAGTTGACCGCGGCGCCGTCGTTGGTGTCGGCCAGCAGCAGCACGGCGAAGTGCTCGAACTCGTCGTGACGCAGCAGGCTGAAGACCGATTCGGCCTGCGCGTCGTTGTGTTCCGGCCAGCCAATGGCGATGCCGCGGAAACCCATCGTCGTGCTGCCGAGGCGTTCGATCAGGGGCAGGGCATGGGTGTAGTCCGACAGTTCGCTTACCGCGAATCCGCGCGCGGCGAACAGCGCGTGCATGGCGCGCCGGCGCGTTGCGGAAGGTTCGACGAGCAGGATTCGGTCCACGGAGCCTTCCCCTTGAAAGCGCCACAAACAAACGAGGCAGTCTAACGGTCGTTTGACCAAGGCGCAAATTGCCGGCTGGCAAGGCCTTGGGCACGAATGTTAAGGTGCAGTCTTCAATGTCCCGGAGAAAGCGTGCATGAATCATTCCATGCCAAACGAGGAGCATCTGATCTGGATCGATCTGGAGATGACGGGGCTTGATCCGGATGCGGATTCCATCCTCGAAATAGCCACCGTTGTCACGGACAAGCAATTGAATGTATTGGAAGAAGGACCGGAATTCGCAATTCATCAAACGCTCGCCACCCTGGAAGCGATGGACGACTGGAACCGCAAGCAGCATGGCAAGTCGGGACTCTGGCAACGCGTGCTGGATTCCACCGTGGACATGGCTCAGGCCGAGGCAGTGACCGTGGATTTCCTGAACCGCTGGGTACCTGCGGGCAAATCGCCGATGTGCGGCAACTCCATTTGCCAGGACCGCCGCTTCCTGCACCGGCTGATGCCACGGCTGGAGCGGTTCTTCCATTACCGCAACCTGGACGTGTCCACGCTCAAGGAACTGGCGCGGCGCTGGGCGCCGGAAATCGCCAAGGGCTTCACCAAGGAATCCGCGCATACCGCGTTGTCGGATGTGCACGACTCGATTGCCGAGTTGCGCTACTACCGGCAGTTCATGGGGAACCTGGGCGGAAATTAGCAATGTCATTCCGGCAGGGGCTGCCGGAATCCAGTTGCCATGGATGGCATCCATGCGGTCTGGATACGAGCAATCCATGCCGGTATGACGAGCAAATCTTCAGTCGTCGATGCACACCAGTTTCATCCGTCCGCCCGCACCCGCCTTGATCGTCACCTGATTTTTCCGGCAACCGAATTTTTCGGCGACCAGCGCGATCAATTCCGCATTCGCCTTGCCGTCGACCGGCGGCGATTTCAGCTGCGCGAGCCAGACGCCGTCCGCTTCTTCGAGCGAACTCGCACGCGCATTCGGCTTGACCTTCACCGACAGGGTTCTCATGGCCGCATCGCCAGCGTGCGCAACAGGTTTTGCGCGGCGCCCAGGCGTTCGGCCGCGCCGGGCAGGGGCATGCGGATCTTGAGTTTGTCCTGGCCATCCAGCGCATAGGTTTTCGGTTGCGTCTGGATCAGTTTGATCACCGTCATCGGTTCGATCGGCGGATCGGGTCGGAACACGATGCGCCCGCCGTTTTCGCCAAGTTCGAGCTTGCGGATGCCGAGCGCGTTCGCGCCGAGTTTCAAGGCGGCCGCCGCGAACAGGTTCTTGACGCTATCCGGAAGTAATCCGAATCTGTCGATCATCTCCACTTGCAGTTCGCGCAGCGCGTCCGTGTCGCGCGCGCTGGCGATGCGCTTGTACAAGGTCAGGCGCGCGTGCACGTCGGCGAGGTAATCGTCCGGAATCAGCGCGGGTATGTGCAGTTCGACTTCGGCATCTTCATCGCTGGTCAGGTCGAAATCCGGCACCTTGCCCGATTTGAGCGCGCGCACGGCGCGGTCGAGAAGTTCCGAGTACAAGGCGAATCCGACTTCCTCGATCTGGCCGCTTTGTTCCTCGCCGAGCAGTTCGCCCGCGCCGCGGATTTCCAGATCGTGCGTGGCCAGCGTGAAGCCGGCGCCGAGCTCTTCCATGCCGGCGATGGCGTCGAGGCGCTTTTCGGCGTCCGCGGTGAGCGCGCGCTTGTCGGGCACGATCAAGTAGGCATAGGCGCGATGGTGCGAGCGGCCGACGCGGCCGCGCAACTGGTGCAATTGCGCGAGTCCAAAGCGATCGGCGCGATCGATCAGGATGGTGTTCGCGCTCGGTACGTCGATGCCCGATTCGATGATCGTGGTACACACCAGCACATTGAAACGCTGGCGGTAGAAGTCGAGCATGACCTGTTCGAGTTCGCGCTCGGGCATCTGGCCATGGGCGATGCGGATGCGCGCGTCGGGAATGAGTTCACCCAAATCGCGCGCAGTGCGTTCGATGCTGTCCACCGCATTGTGCAAAAAGTATACCTGGCCACCACGGCCGAGTTCGCGCTGGAATGCTTCGCGCACCGTGGCCGGATCGTAGGGCGTGACAAACGTCTTCACCGCCAGCCGATGCTCCGGCGGCGTGGCGATGATTGAAAGATCGCGCAGGCCGGCCATGGCCATGTTCAGCGTGCGCGGAATCGGCGTTGCCGTGAGCGTGAGCAGATCCACTTCGGCGCGCAGTTTCTTCAGCGCCTCCTTGTGGCGCACGCCGAAACGGTGTTCCTCGTCGACGATGACTAACCCCAAGTCCTTGAACTTCACGTCCGCTTGCAGCAGCCGGTGCGTGCCGATCATCACGTCGATCCTGCCATCGCGCAGTTTGGCCAGCGCTTCGTCGGTTTCCTTCTTCGACTTGAAGCGCGAGATCACCTCCACGCGCACCGGCCAATCGGCGAAACGATCACGGAAATTCTGGTAGTGCTGCTGCGCGAGCAGGGTGGTCGGCACCAGCACGGCGACCTGCTTGCCGGCGGTCGCGGCGACGAAGGCCGCGCGCAGCGCGACTTCGGTCTTGCCGAAACCGACATCGCCGCAGACCACGCGATCCATCGCCTTGCCGGAGGCGAGATCGGCGATCACCGCGTCAATCGCCTGCAGCTGGTCCGGCGTTTCTTCGAACGGAAACGTGGCGGCGAATTGTGCGTAAAGCGCGCGGTCGTAGACCAGCGCATGGCCCTGGCGCGCTTCGCGTTGGGCGTACAACGCCAGCAGTTCTGCGGCGGCGTCGCGCACTTTCTGCGCGGCCTTGCGCTTGGCGCGCTCCCAGGCGTTGCCGCCGAGCGCGTGCAAGGGCGCGAGTTCCGGAGCCGTTCCGGAGTAGCGCGATACCAGATGCAACTGCGCGACCGGCACGTAGAGCTTGTCGGCATCGGCATATTCGATGGCAAGGAATTCGCCGCCGCCGCCGAGATCGAGTTTCACCAGACCTTGATAGCGGCCGACGCCGTGATCCACGTGCACGATCGGCGCACCGATGGCCAGTTCCGACAGGTCGCGCAGCACGGCTTCCGGATCGCGCGCCGCCGCCTTGCGCCGCCGCGTCTGGCGCGCGCGTTCGCCGAGCAATTGGCGTTCGGTGAGAACCGTGATCGGCGGGTCGGCAAGTACGAATCCGTCGTCGAATGCGGCAACCCCGATTGCAAGCTTCGCCGTGCCAGAGAGGAATTCCTGCCAGGAGGCGACGGCTTGCGGGCGCAACTCCGCCGGCGCCAGTTGCTCGATCAACGCTTCGCGGCGTCCGGCCGAATCGGCGGCGATCAGCACACGTCCGTCGTAGCCGTCGAGGAATCGTTTGAGTTCCGCACCGGGTGGCTGGTTGCGATGATTGATCGGCAGGTCGGGCGCTGTCCTTGCACCAGGATCGACGGCGTGCTCGTTCGTTCCCGGTGCGACGAATTCGATGCGCAATTGCCGGTTCAACTGCTCGCGCAAGCGATCCGGCGGCAGATACAGTTCCGCCACCGGCAGGATCGGCCGTTCGATGTCGTGCGCGCGGCTGTCGTAGCGCTGCAGCGCCTGCGTCCAGAATGCATCGGCCGCTCCGAGCGTGTTCTCGGCGAGCACGAACAGCGGATTCGCGCCGAGATAGTCGAACAGCGTTTCGGTCTGGTCGAAGAACAGCGGCAGGTAGTACTCGATGCCGGCTGGCGTCGCGCCTTCCTTCAGGTCCTGGTACAGCGGGCAATGGCGTGGATCGATGGGAAAGCGCTCGCGCAACGTGTTGCGAAACGCCCTGGTCGATGCGTCGGTGAGCGGAAATTCGCGCGCCGGCAACAATTCCACTTTATTGAACTTGTGCAGGGATCGCTGCGTTTCCGGATCGAAACTGCGGATCGAATCGATCTCGCGGTCGAAGAGTTCGATGCGGTACGGCTCGGCCGATCCCATCGGAAAAATGTCGATCAGCGCGCCGCGCACGGCGAAGTCGCCGGGCTCGGCCACTTGCGGCACGTTGCGGTAACCGGCGGCCTGCAAACGCTGCTGTTCCGCACCCAGGTCCAGGTGCTGGTGCAATTCCAGCAGCAGGCTCGACCCGCCAATGAACGCGCGCGGCGCGAGGCGTTGCATCAGCGTTGCGGCCGGTACCACGAGCACGCCACGCGTTATCGATGGCAGCCGGTACAGCGCGGCAATGCGCTGCGAGACGATCTGCGGATGCGGCGCGAACAGGTCGTAGGGCAGGGTCTCCCAATCCGGAAAATGCAGGACGTCAAGATCTGCGCCGGAGAAAATCCGCAAATCCGCTTCAAGCGCGTGCGCGGCGTGCGTGTCGCGCGTGACGGCGACGACGATGCCGGCATGGCGGCGCGCGGCCTGCGCGATCGCCAATGCGGCGGCGCTGCCGGGCGGCGTGTTCCAGAAGGCGCGGAGTTTTGCGTCGCGCGGCAGGGGAGCGTCGAACAAGTGCATGCGTGTCGCCAACAAAGACAGCGCCGAAAGCACTGCTGTGCCCGGCGCGGGATGCGCAGTTTAACGCGTCGCAAGCGCGCACGCCTCGCCATGACTTCCGGCAGGGTCGCGGCGGACTTCACAAGTCTTTACGCAGCGAGGCGTGCGAGCGCGCGATAATCGCGGGCTGGAACGCACTACGGAAGAGCCATGCCGGATCGAAGGATGCATCGCCTGTGGCCGCTTGCGGTCTGCGCCGCACTGGCGGCCTGTGCGGACAAGGCGCCGCCATCGACGCCCGCGCCGGTGCCGGTGGAAACCGCGCTCGTCGCGCAAAAGGCCATGCCCGAACTCGTGCACGCCGTGGGCACGGTCGAGGCCATCGACAGTGTCGCGGTGCGCACCCAGGTCGATGGCGAATTGCTGGCCGCGCAGGTCAGGGACGGCGAGAACGTCAAGAAAGGCCAGCCGCTGTTCACGATCGATCCGCGCCCGGCGCATGCCGCGCTGGCGCAGGCACAGGCCGCATTGGCCCGCGACATCGCCGCGCGCGATCTCGCCCACGCGCAAGTCGTGCGCTATGCGCCGGTGGCGAAGAAGGGCTTCATTTCCGCCGACCAGATGCAGCAGTACGTGACGGCGGAAGAAGCCGCAGCGGCGAGCGTGAAGGTCGATCAGGCGAATGTCGAAGCGGCGCAACTCACCCTGGGCTATACGACGATCGCCGCGCCGATCGAGGGCCGCGCCGGACGCATCCTGGTGCAGCCGGGCAATGTGGTGAAGACCACCGATGCGGATCCGCTGCTCGTGATCAACCGCATCACGCCGATCTACGTGAACTTTGCCGTGCCCGGCCGCTACGTTGATCGCGTGCGCGCGGCGCAGGCAAAAGGTGCACTCGCCGTGCAGGCCAGCGGCGACGGTTTCGCCGCGGCGGTCGAAGGCCGGCTTGCGTTCGTGGACAACGCGGTGGATCCGGCCACCAACACCATCAAGCTGCGCGGCGAATTCGCCAATGCGAACCAGGCGCTGTGGCCCGGGCAGTTCGTCAACATCACGCTGACGCTGGGCAGCGAGGCGAACGCGCTGGCCATTCCCGATGCAGCGGTCAAGGCGGGACCGGACGGCAACTACGTGTTCGTGATCAAGGCCGATGGCACCGCCGAGCAGCGTGGCGTGACGGTTGCGCGCGACGTGAACGGCGAAGCCGTGGTCGCGAGCGGTTTGAGCGTTGGCGAAACGGTGGTGACGGACGGCCAGTCGCGCCTGGCCGACGGCACGCCGGTGCGCATCGCGCAAGCGGCGA
>JAFEFO010000019.1 GCA_018240565.1 Pseudomonadota bacterium
CATTGAAGGCATCAACAACAAGATCAAAGTCATCAAACGCATGGCCTATGGCTTCCGCGACGATGCCTACTTCTTCCTCAAGATTCGCGCTGCGTTTCCCGGAAAGCCGTGAAGAACCAAAAAAACCCCCGGGCGGCTCGCATCCACCCGGGGCGTAGGGAGACTTGGGGTAGCGGGATTACGCCGACAGGCGGCTCAGCGCTTCGTTGATGCGCGCAAGCTTGCCTTGCAAGGGGTTGATCATCTGCTGGTCGTTCGCCGAAGGATGATTGCGGACGTCTTCGATGGCCATTTCCAGGCGGCCCATTTCGATCATCAGATCGTGGCGCAGGAACAGCGGGTTCAGGGTCAAAACGGCGGCAGTTGCGAGCATGGCACTCTCCAGATTTTCGATGTGGTTTAGACAATGCAGAAGGCGTGCCAACCAAGGAAATACGCCATTCCCCGGGCTTTGGCGTAGGGCCATGACGCTTTTTGACGCAAGGTGACCGCCGCCCGAGGGCCATCAACTGACGCAACATGACCTTGTTCACACTTCGCTCAGCCGTATTTGCGGTACTATTCGCCCATGCATCGGTACGGGGGCTGATGGACGCTCCCGACCGCACCGCCAACTGGCGCCCGGCATACGGTCCTCTTGGATTCCCCTGTTCCTAAGACCGCCGGGCGCCAGCCTCTTCGGGGTCAATGTGCAACAAGCCCGGTCGCCCTCGGCTTCGATTGCGTGGCGATACTTCCCATAACCCCCGATACCTTGCTGCGCAAGGTGTTCGCCTCTTTAACTTGAGCGGCGAGAAGCTGCAAAATCCGGGCTATGTCCAACAGCGCATACCACTACGATGTCATTGTGATCGGCGGCGGCCATGCCGGCACCGAAGCCGCGCTTGCGTCCGCACGCCTGGGTGCACGCACGCTGCTGTTGACCCACAACATTGAAACCCTAGGTCAGATGAGCTGCAATCCGGCCATCGGCGGCATCGGCAAGGGGCATCTGGTGCGAGAGATCGACGCGCTCGGCGGCGCGATGGCTCGCGCCGCGGATCGCGCCGGCATCCAGTGGCGCACCTTGAACGCATCCAAAGGTCCGGCCGTGCGCGCCACGCGCTGCCAGGCCGATCGCGTGCTGTACAAGGCGGCGATCCGGCGCCTGCTCGAAACCCAGCCGAATCTGTCGATCTTCCAGCAATCGGTGGAAGATCTGATGCTGTCCGGCAATCACGTGACCGGCGCGGTGACGCAGATGGGCGTTGTTTTTTCGGCGCGCTGCGTGGTGCTCACTGCCGGGACGTTTCTCGCCGGCAAGATCCATGTCGGCATGGAAAACTATGCCGGTGGCCGTGCTGGCGATCCGCCCGCGCAGGGACTGGCGGCACGCCTGCGCGAGATGCCCTTGCGCGTGGATCGGCTCAAGACCGGCACGCCGCCACGCATCGACGGCCGCAGCATCGATTTCTCCGGCCTTGCCGAGCAAGCCGGCGATGAACCCATGCCGGTGTTCTCGCTCATGGGGTCGGTGGCGGATCATCCGCGCCAGGTCAGTTGCTGGATCACGCACACCAGCGCGCGCACGCACGAGATCATCCGCGGTGCGCTGGATCGCTCGCCGTTGTACACCGGCAAGATCGAAGGCATCGGCCCACGCTATTGTCCGTCGATCGAGGACAAGGTCGTACGCTTCGCCGACAAGGCCTCGCACCAGATCTTCATCGAACCCGAAGGTCTGCAAACCACCGAGATCTATCCGAACGGTATTTCCACCTCGCTGCCGTTCGACGTGCAGATGGAACTGGTACGTTCAATCAAGGGATTCGAGCGCGCGCATATCACGCGGCCGGGCTACGCCATCGAATACGATTACTTCGATCCGCGCGGCTTGCAGGCATCGCTGGAAACCAAGGCCATCGCGGGGTTGTATTTCGCCGGCCAGATCAATGGCACCACCGGCTACGAAGAAGCCGCCGCGCAAGGCATCGTCGCCGGCATCAATGCCGCGCGTGCCACGCAAGGCCGCGAGCCGTGGACACCGCGCCGCGACGAGGCCTACATCGGCGTGTTGATCGACGACTTGATCACCAACGGCACCAGCGAGCCGTATCGCATGTTCACCTCGCGCGCGGAGTATCGCCTGCACTTGCGTGAGGACAATGCCGATTTGCGCCTGACGGAAAAAGGCCACGAACTCGGTAGCGTGGATGCGATGCGCTTCGAGGCGTTTTGCCGCAAGCGCGACGCCATCGCCGCCGAAACCGCGCGTCTGCGCGGTATCTGGGCCGCTCCCGGCAATGCCCTCGGACGCGACGTCGAGGCGACGCTGCGCGTGCCGCTGTCGCGCGAAACCCATGCACTGGACCTGCTGCGCCGTCCGGAGCTGGACTATGCGCAACTGATGCGCGTGCCTGCGCTGGGCCCGGGCGTGGCCGATGCGCAAGTCGCCGAACAGGTGCAGATCGCCGCCAAGTATTCCGGTTACCTGGAGCGGCAGAGTGATGAAATCGCGCGCCAGCGCCGGCATGAGGAAACCGCAATTCCCGCCGCGTTCGACTACGCGGCCGTGCGTGGGCTGTCGGCCGAAGTCGCGCAGAAACTCGCGTGCGGTCGGCCACAGACCATCGGCCAGGCGCAGCGCATTTCCGGCGTCACGCCGGCAGCGATTTCGCTATTGCTGGTGCATCTCAAGCGCCACGGGCAACGCCGCGTGGCGTGAGCGGCGCGATCACTTGGGCTTGGGTACCTTGACCTGCGCCTGCGCCAGCGCCTGCACGGCGTGCTGGTACAGCGCGGTCGCTTCTTCCGGCGTTGCCGTACCGGCCTGACCGCCGGACATCTTGTCCTTCAGGACCAGGGCGCCGCTGTCGTCCCAGCCGACCTTGATCACGGTCGATGGCCGTGCGCCCTCGCCGCTGGATTCTTCCTTCACCACGACCCAGGGCTTGTCGTTCAGATACGCCATCTTGACCGTCGCACGGCCGATTTCATTGGCTTTGTCGTCGTACTGGTCAGTGATCTCGCGCACCACCTTGACCTTGCCGTTGCTGTAGAACGCATCCCATGCGGTGGACGTATTCGGTGTCTGCCCGCCGCCGCTCACCGACTTCAAGGTGCCGATCTCGGCGAAGGCCTTCTTGTAGGCGTCGTACATTTTCTCCGCCGGCGTGGGTTCGGGCGCGAGGATGATCTGCACCACGGAAGGCGATTTCTTCGTCAACACCGGGTATTGCAGCACCGGCAGGAACCGCCGCTCGCCGTCGATCAAGACGCAGTTGACGGCGTAGGTGCGCAGGGGATCGACCGCCTTGGGGTCGATCGGCATGTTGAAGCTGATGGGTGGACGGTTGGCATGCTCGATGGTGATCTGGGCCAGTGGCGTATCCGGCTGCGACACATCGACCACCTTCAACTCGACGCGTGCGTTGTCGCCCAGGGCGCGCGGTTCGCGCAACATGACCGTGCCGCTCACGCTGTCGGCGATCTGCGGCGCGGCGGGAGCGGCAGGCGGCGGCTGCGAATTGCAGCCGGCCAGAATTCCAAGCGCCAGCAAGGCGGGGAAAACAGTGATACGCATGGGCATTCTCCGGAAAGGCGGCGGACGCACGCAGGCGTCGGCGTGGATTCAAAGGGGTGGGCAAATCAGTCGGCGCATCAAGCGCCCTGCCCTCGAGCATCTATTCTAGTGCGCAGGCGGCGGGATTGAAAATCCACCCCTGGCAGGACCTTGCGTTCACACAAGTTTGCATCTATTGTGAATGTTGCGTTAACATCGGGTTACCGTTTGCGCGCGGTCTGGGTGGATGCGCTGGGGCCAGCTTTGGGGGCTTAGCGTCCTTTCTTGGGCATGGCGGTGTTCCGCGCCTGATGGTGCGTGAGCGGGTTTTGATCGAATTTTCAGGCAAACAGTACCCATTGGGGAGTAATCATGAATCGTAAACTTCTGGCTTCGGCCATTTGTGCAAGCTTGTTCGTTGCCGCGACGGCTTTCGCGCAAGACGCGACCACGTCGCAATCACAGGCCCAGGACAAGCCTGCAGCCACGCAGGATGCCGCCACCTCTTCCAAGAGCGACGCCGACAAGAAAAAATCCAAGGAAGAGCCGAGTACCTTGCAAGGCATCACGGTCACGGGCTCCCTTTTGAATCGCCCCGAATACCAGACGACCTCGCCGGTGCAGGTGGTCAATCTCGATGCCGACGTCGCGGCCGGGCAATTTACGACGGCCGACTTCCTGCAATCGACCGCGGTTGCCGCCGGCTCGACGCAGATCAACAACCAGTTCGGCGGCTTCGTCATTGAAGGCGGTACCGGCGTGCAAACGGTCAACCTGCGCGGCCTGGGTTCCAACCGCACCCTGATCCTGCTCGACGGGCAGCGTCCGGGACCTGCCGGTACCCGCGGCCAGGTCGGCTCTTTCGACCTCAACGTCATTCCGCAGGTCATCCTGCAGCGCGCCGAAATCGTCAAGGACGGTTCGTCTTCGATCTACGGTTCGGACGCCGTTGCCGGCGTCGTGAACCTGATCACCAAGAAGCGCCTGGATCACACCGAGACCACGTTCATGGAAAGCGTGCCGGAGCACGGTGGCGGCCAGCAGTACCTGGCCTCGATCGGCACCGGCTGGAATTTCGAGAACGGCAACATTTCGCTGGCGGCGCAGATCGATCGCCAGGAAGCCCTCAAGCGCGGCCAGCGCGACTTCCTAAATTGCACGCAGGACTATGTTTTTGGGACGAACGGCCAGCGCATCGATCGTGCCGATCACTCCATCACGGCGGGCACCCCGTTGTCCGGCTGCAACAATTTGTACGCCAACACGGTGATCTACTACTGGGGGGCAAACAACCGCTTCGTGCCGTCGGTCGACGGCAGCACCCAGGGCCCGTTCCCGGGTTATCACCTGCGTCCGTATCCGACCAAGACCTATGCGAATTCACCGCAGGCGTATTACGAGGACCAGCTGAACTTCCCGTTCTATGGCAACACGTATGCGATCGACCAGCAGCAGCGTTCGAGCATTTACGGTTCGTCGAACTTCAACTTCGGCAGCGTGAACTGGGATACGCAGTGGTTGTACAACCATCGCGAAACCAATCATCTCCAGTACCGCCAATTCTTCCCGATCGTGTACGCCGCGCAAGCGGCGGGCTGGGTTGATCCGCTCAAGCCGAGCAATGCGAGCAAGCCGCCCTACTTCGAACCGATCATGCCGTTCCCGTTCGCCAGCAGCGCCGAGGTCGACTACTTCTATGGCGCTTCCAAACTTTCCGGCGGCTTCACCGCCACCGGCAGTTGGTCGTGGGAAGTCAACGCCACCTACTCGCGTTCGAATGGCGACTACAAGTTCCAGTCCATCAATCTCGCCAACAGCGGCGACTTGTCCAATCCTGGCAACGAGCTGGATAATCCGCTGATCAATTATTTTGAACCGTGCGTGCTCAACGGCCAGTGCATGAACAAGCTGGTCAATGCGGTCGGCCAGACCAGTTCCGGCAACACGGTGTATACGCAGGCCACGATCAACGCGCTGGCGAACGGCAACCTGTTCGACCTGCCGGCCGGCTCGGTCAGCGCCGCGTTTGGTGCCGAATACCGGCATACGAGCATTGACGACAAGCCGCCCCCGGCAAGCTGGGGCTTGACCGGCGCGACGCAAACCAAGGGCAGCGACAACGTCCACGAAATCTTCGGCGAGATCGGCGTTCCGCTGCTGGAAGGCTTGCCGGGCGTCGAGTCCCTCAACGTCGATCTTTCCGCGCGTCAATTCAAGTACGCTTCCGTGGGCGACTCCTCGCACGTGTGGAAGTACGGCCTGAATTGGCAGATCCTGCCCTCGTTCCGCGCACGCGGCACGATCGGCACGTCGTACCGCGCGCCGGGTCTGTACGAGCTGTATCTCGGCAATCAGTCGGGCTTCCTGTCGCAGGCGTCGATCGATCCGTGCATCAACTGGAGCGACAGCAACAACGACTTCCTGAAGAAGAACTGCGCGGCTGCCGGTATCCCGGGCGATTACGCCGCATCGGGCAACCCATCGGCAACGAGCTATCAAGGTGGCGGCAAGGGCTTCCTGAAGCCGGAAACGTCGCGCGCCAAGTCGGCGGGACTCGTCTGGTCGCCGACGTTCGCCAACCTGAACGTGGCCGTGGACTATTTCGACTACTTCATCCGCGGCGAAATCGACACGCTCGGTGCCAGTGACATCCTGTTCGGCTGCTATGGCACGCCGGTGTATCCGAACGCGTTTTGCAACCTGTTCAACCGCAAGCCGAACAGCGATCCGGCCAATCCGAACATGATCACGGACGTGCACGCCACGTACATCAACATCAACAGCGAGCGCAATCGTGGTTACGATTTGCAGTTGAATTACAACCGCGATTTCTCGTTTGGCAAGCTGTCGGCGGATGCACAGCTGACCTACACGATTTCCGACACCCAGCAGCTGTTCGATTCGTCCGAAGCGAGTGGTTTCAGTTCGTCGGAATTCGTCGGTTACATCGGTCGCCCGCACATGGTCGGCGTTTTCGACGCCAGCCTGGAACGCGGCAACTGGACCTACTACTGGCAAGGGTTGTACACCAGCCCGACGTCGAACCACGATCTGAGCTCCACGTTCACGTACCAGGGCTATCCGAATGCCGGGCGCGTCATCCGAGCCGGCTGGCAATTGCGCCACACCGTGTCGGCGAAATACGATGCAGGCAAGTGGAGCATCCTGTTCGGCATTCGCAACCTGTTTGACCAGAATCCGCCCAAGGTCTCCCCGGGTGCGGACACCTTCGCCGGTGTCGTGGGCACCACGCCGCTCGGTGGCTCGCAGTACGACTGGTTCGGCCGCACGTACTTTGCGCGTTTGAACGTGTCGTTCTGATCGCAACCGCGTTGCATGCAACACACGGAGGCGACCTTGCGTCGCCTCCTTTTTTTTGCACGAAGGCGGGAACGCGCCCATTGAGGATAGGATCGTGTCTTTCCATCGCCGGTGCGCCCGTGTATGCTCGCCGGTCCAGCCGTTTGCAGCGCCCACCGTGCGCCACTCGCCGGGAACGAGCGGACGGCCACTGAATCTGACTGGAGGACCCTCATGCGGATGCCATTTTCGCTGGCGCTGCTTACCAGCGCTTTGATTACGATTCCGCTGTACGTACGTGCAGCCGATCCCATCGCCATCGATGCCCTGACACGCCTGCCGGCTATCCAGTCGGTATCGATGGACCCGAGCGGCACGCACCTCGTTGCGCTGATCCCATCGCCAAAGAACCCTGAGCAAACGGCCTTGGCGACCTGGGATACGGCGTCCCTGTCATCAGGCCCGAAGGTAGTCACGCCTTCCGGCGAGCAGATGAAATTCATCGCCGCTTTTGCACTGAAAGCCGACAAGATTCTGACCGTTGCGCGCCAGGAATGGACCGGAAACGCGGGCGGTTGTCTCGAAGGCAAATCGCTTGGCGCGACCATGACGTTCGTCACCAAGGCGTACCTGACCGGCGACGACCAGAAAAAATTCGACGAAGCGTTCGCCACTGATACGCGTGCGATCGGCGTGAGCAAGGATACCCAGCGTTGCCTGGAACTCGCCGGTACCGCATCGCTGGTCAGCATGTTGCCGCTGGATCCGGATCGCGTGATCATTCGCCAGTTGAGCGAAGCCAGCCTGTCATCCGATTACTACCGTTTCAACCTCAAGACCGGCGACAAGGAACTGCTGTTCCACGGTGGCGCCCGCGCCGAACCCAGCCTGTTCGATGCGCGCACCGGCAATGTCCTGGTCAAGTCCGAAATCGAAGCGACGGGTGCGGACGAAAGCGAACAGCGCATTCGCATCCTGAATCCGAAAACCGGTGAATTCGAAATCCAGCCTGCGTTGTCGACGAAGCTGTCCGACCGCCACATGGTAAGCGTCATCGGCTTCGACGATGCCAGCGGCAAATACTATGTATTGACCGACCAGTTCTCCGACCAGGTACAGGCGCGACTGTACGATCCCGTGCAGAAACAGTTCGATCCCGAGCCGCTTGTCGCCGACAAGAATTTTTCCATCGGCGGCTTGATCTTCAGCACGCGGAAAGCCAACTTCAACAAGATCATCGGGTTTGTCATCGACGGGCCGAGCGTGCAGCAGGTCTATGTTGATCCAACCATGAAATCGATCCAGGCCGGTATCGCAAAGGCGTTCCCCGAACAGCAGGTTTCGATTTCAAGCTACACCGACGATTTGTCCAAGGTTCTGTTCAGCACGGAAAGCGCGAGCACGCCGCCCTCCTGGCACCTGTTGCTGAATGAGAAAAAGGTCGTGAACCTCGGCAACGAACTGCCGGAGGTCAAGCCGGGCATGACCGGCGCGCAAAGCTGGGTAACCTACAAGGCACGCGACGGATTGGAAATCCCCGCCATTCTCGACCTGCCGGCCGGCTGGAAGAAGGGCGACGCTGCGGCGCCCGCCGTTCTCATGCCGCATGGTGGGCCCTGGGCGCGCGACTACATGGGCTGGGATGCACCCGGCTGGGTGCCGATGCTCACTTCGCGCGGATACGCGGTCCTTCGCCCGCAGTATCGCGGTTCTTCCGGATTGGGCCGCAAGCTGTGGCTGGCCGGTGACGGGCAGTGGGGTCAGGCCATGTCGGACGACCTCGATGATGGCGCCGCCTGGCTGGTGGCGCAGGGCATTGCGGCCAGGGACCGCATTGCCATCTTCGGCTATTCCTATGGCGGCTTTGCCGCCGTGGCAGCGGATGTGCGTTCGCCGTCGCCGTTCCAGTGCGCCATTGCAGGTGCGCCGGTCGCCGATCTGGGACGCCTGGGTACCTCATGGAGTGACAATCGCCTGCAGCGCATCATGCAAGGCAAGACCATCAAGGGCATGGACCCGATGAAGAACGCCAGCAAGGCGCATCTGCCGATCCTGCTGTTCGACGGCGACCGCGACGTGCGCACGCCGCCTGCGATTCACGCGCAGCCGTTCTACAACGCCGTCAAAGACAAGGTGTCCGCGCAATACCACGTCATTGCGGACATGCCACACAGCATGCCTTGGTATCCGCGCCAGGCGCGCGAGACGAGCAACCTGATCGTGGACTTCCTGTCGTCCAACCAGTGCTTCGGCAACAAGAAATAGCGATCACCGCCAATGCGCGAGGCGGCGCGTCGTTTTCAATGGAAAACGGCGCGCACGCCTGAGGCCGGCAAGCCATCGCTGGCAGGACGGACGCCCATCCCTCACCCGCCCTGCAGCCGGGAAATATCCGCCACGTCGAGGAACAGGCGGCGCAGGCCGGCGAGCAAGGCAATGCGATTGCGGCGCTTGGCGAGATCTTCGGCCAGGACCATGACGCTCTCGAAGAATGCATCGACGCTCGCGCGCAAACCGGCCAGCGTGCGCAGCATGCCGACGTAATCGTTGTGCGTGCGCAGTGGTTCGACCGCAAGCCGCGTCGCTTCGATGCGTTCATGCAATTCGCGTTCCGCGCCGGGATCGAGCAGTGCAGCATCGACGCGGCCGCCGGCATCGTCGCCGGCTTGCTTGAGGATGTTGCCGATGCGCTTGTTTGCCGCGGCCAACGCGGCCGCTTCGGGAAGCTTGGCGAACTGCGCGACGGCGCGCAGGCGGCGGTCGAAGTCCGGTAGCGTTTCCGGATCGATCGCATGCACGGCGTCGAATTGATCCGCGCCGAAACCCTGCTCGGCGTAATAGCCGCGCAGGCGTTCAAAAATGAAATCGCGCAGCGCGTCGGTCAGCTGCCGCTTGTTGCCGAACGCCACGGCCTTCGCACCCTTGGCAGGCGCGATGTCCGGCAGCAATTCCACGGCTTCGCGCAGCAAGGCTTCCAGGTCGAGATCGAACTCGCCCTCGATCAGCGTGCGCGCGAGTCCAAGGCCGGCGCGGCGCAAGGCAAAAGGATCCTTGCTGCCGGTCGGCTTGCCACCGACGGCAAAGATGCCGGCCAACGTGTCCAGGCGTTCGGCAATGGCCAACACCTGGGCGATCCTGCCCTGCGCAATGCCGTCGCCGGAAAAACGCGGGCGGTAGAATTCGTCGAGCGCATTGGCGACGTCGGCGTGTTCGCCGCTCGTTTGAGCGTAATAACGGCCCATCACGCCTTGCAGCTCGGGAAACTCGCCGACCATGCGCGTCATCAGATCGCATTTGCTCAAGGCTGCCGCGCGCGTGGCCAGCGCCGCATCCACGCCAACGCGATTGGCGATGACACGCGCCAGTTCCGCCACGCGCACGCTTTTGTCCCACACGCTGCCGAGCTGCTGTTGGTAGGTCACGCCTTGCAACGCTGCTTGATACGACGCCAGCGGCGCTTTCAGGTCTTCGTCGTAAAAGAACTTGGCATCGGCAAACCGCGGCCGGATCACGCGCTCGTAGCCCTTGCGGATTTCGGTCGGAATTGTCGATTCGATATTGGCGATGCCGATGAAATGTTCGGTCAACTTTCCGCGCTCATCGAAGACAGACACGAATTTCTGGTTCGTCTCCATCGTCGTGATCAGGGCTTCTGCCGGCACGGCAAGGAATTCGCGCTCGAACGCACAGGCGATGGCGGATGGCCATTCGACCAGATTGGCGACTTCATCGCGCAGGGATTCGCTCAAACGCGGCGTGCCGAGCCCTTGCGCGGCTCGCGCAACTTCCGCAACCACGTGTTCGCGTCGTTCGCGCGGATCGACCAGCACCTTTGCCGCGCGCAATGCATTCACGTAGGCATCCGAATTGGCAATCGGGACCTGTTGCGGATGCATGAAGCGATGCCCACGCGACTCGCGCCCGGATCGAATGCCGAAGATGTCCGCGTCGATGACCTGGTCGCCGTGCAGGATCACCAGCCAGTGAACGGGCCTCACGAAAGCAAAGTCGTGGTCGGCCCAGCGCATGGGTTTTGGAATCGGCAGCGCCTTCAATGCCTCGGCGACGATCTCTTGCATCAGCGCCGCGGTCGGTTGGCCGGGTCTTTCGCTGCGTGCGACGAAGCGCTCGCCCTTGGCGTCGGTTGTGCGTTGCAAGTGTTCGATGGCGACACCGCTCTTTGCCGCGAATCCACGCAGTGCCGGCGTCGGCGCGCCGTCCGCATCGAGCCCAATGTTGAGGTATGGACCGAGCGCTTCGGACTTTTGCGCCGGCTGCATTGCAGCGACATCCGGTAACAACACGGCGAGTCGGCGCGGCGAATTGCATACTCTTGCTTGGCCGACGTTGGCGGCGATGTCGCGCTTGGCCAGACCATCGCATACGCCTTTTGCGAACGCGACGGCGAGGTCGTGCAGCGCCTTGGGCGGCAGTTCCTCGCAGCCGATTTCGATCAACAGCGATTTCGTATCGGCCATCACGCCGCCTCCTTGCGATGCTGCTCGCGCCATTTGGCGCGTTGTGCCACGTAGCTTTCCGCCACGGCGCGCGCGATGGTGCGCACGCGCAGGATGTAGCGCTGGCGTTCGGTCACGCTGATGGCGCGGCGCGCATCGAGCAGGTTGAAACTGTGCGAAGCCTTGCACACTTGATCGTAGGCCGGCAGCGGCAGGCCGAGTTCGACCAGTTTTTTCGCCTCGGCTTCGCAAACATCGAACCAGTGCAGCAATTCGGGCACGTTGGCGTGCTCGAAGTTGTAGGTGCTCTGTTCGACCTCGTTCTGGTGGAAAACATCGCCGTACTTGACGGTGCCGTGTGGTGCAATCGTCCAAACAAGATCGAAGACGTTATCGACATTTTGCAGGTACATTGCCAGACGTTCGAGGCCGTAGGTAATTTCACCCGTGACCGGCTTGCACTCCAGACCGCCAGCTTGCTGGAAGTAAGTGAATTGAGTCACTTCCATGCCATTGAGCCACACTTCCCAGCCCAGACCCCAGGCGCCCAGCGTGGGTGATTCCCAGTTGTCCTCGACCAGGCGCAGGTCGTGCACCAGCGGGTCGATGCCCAATTCCCTCAACGACCCGAAATACAAATCCAGGATGTTGTCCGGATTGGGCTTCATCACCACTTGATACTGATAATAGTGCTGCAGGCGATTCGGGTTCTCGCCGTAGCGGCCGTCGGTCGGCCGGCGCGACGGCTGCACATAGGCGGCAGTCCACGGCTCGGGTCCAAGTGCGCGCAAAAACGTGGCGGGGTGGAACGTGCCCGCGCCGACTTCGGTGTCGAGCGGCTGGATCAACGCGCAACCCTGCGCCGCCCAGTAGCGGTTGAGGGTCTGGATGACGTCCTGGAAGGTCGGGCCCGACATGAAATTCGGCTCGTTGCGTAAAGCAGGCTAGTATAGTGGCGCAGGGCTTGGATTTTTAAGGTTTCGCATGGCCACCGTTCCGCAACGCCCCAAGTTCGAGGTTCCCGAAGCGCCGCCGCTGGGCCTGCATCGGCGCCTTGATCTGGATGCCGTGCTCGGTGCGCTCAAGCACGACGGCATGCTCGGCGAAGCGGACCTGCTCAAGACACGCGCCGATGGGCGCAGCGCACGCGGCAAGCTTGAACTGCATCCGTTGGCGCTGATCGCCAACCAGAAGCTGACCAATCCGCTGGACGGCAAACCGCTCAGCCTGGAAGTACTTACGCAGTGGCTGGCGGAGAAGGCGGATCTGCCGTACCTGAAAATCGATCCGATGAAGATCGATGCGGCAGCGGTGACCCAGGTCGTCTCACACGACTACGCGCGGCGCTACCGCATCCTGCCGGTCGCGGCAGGCCCCCTGCAGGTCGTCATCGCCACCAGCGAGCCGTTCGATACGCGCTGGTTGGCGGACCTGGGCCACATCCTGCGCCGCGACATCCAGCGCGTGGTCGTCAGTCCGATCGATCTGAACCGGTATCTTTCCGAGTTCTACGGCGTGCAGCGTTCGATCCAGAAAGCGCGCGACGCCAAACTCGACGGCGGCCCGGACGGCCGCGCGATCCTGAACTTCGAGCAGTTGCTGGAACTGGGCAAGGCCGGCGACATCGGCGCCGACGACAGGCATGTGGTGCACATCGTCGACTGGCTGCTGCAATATGCGTTCGACCAGCGCGCATCCGACATCCATCTCGAACCGCGCCGCGACACCAGTCCGATCCGCTTTCGCATCGACGGCGTGATGCACAAGGTATTCGAGCTGCCGACGCCGGTGATGGTCGCGGTGACCTCGCGCGTGAAGATCCTGGGGCGCATGGACCTGGCCGAGAAACGCCGTCCGCAGGATGGCCGCATCAAGGCGCGCTCGGCGGAAGGGCGCGAAGTGGAAATGCGCCTGTCGACGATGCCGACCGCATTCGGCGAAAAGGTCGTGATGCGCATTTTCGATCCGGACATCGTGGTCAAGGAATTCCGCCAGCTCGGATTCTCCGCCGACGAGGAACAGATCTGGCGGCACATGGTCGAGCGCCCGCACGGCATCGTGCTGGTCACCGGTCCCACGGGCTCGGGCAAGACCACGACGCTGTATTCCACGCTCAAGCACCTGGCCACGCCCGACATCAACCTGTGCACGATCGAAGATCCGATCGAAATGGTGTCGCCGGAGTTCAACCAGATGCAGGTGCAGCCGGCGATCGACCTGGATTTTGCCGCCGGCGTGCGCACGCTGATGCGCCAGGATCCGGACATCATCATGATCGGCGAAATCCGCGACCTGGAAACCGCGCAAATGGCGATCCAGGCCTCGCTCACCGGGCATCTGGTGTTGTCCACGCTGCATACCAACGACGCGCCGAGCGCGCTGTCGCGCCTGCTTGATCTGGGTGCGCCGCACTACCTGATCCAGTCCACGCTCGCCGGTGTGGTCGCGCAGCGCCTCGTGCGTACGCTGTGTCCACACTGCAAGGCGGAATGCGCGCTGGATGTGCAAGGCTGGAACGCGCTGGTGCACCGCTGGAAACTGCCGCCGCCGCCGCGTGCGTATGCGCCGGTGGGTTGCCTGGAGTGCCGCAACACCGGCTTCCATGGTCGCACCGGCATCTACGAGATGATGCGCGTCTCGCCGCACCTGCGGCAGATGATTCTGCCCACGCTCGATCTCGGTGCACTGTCGCAGACGGCGCTCGCCGAAGGCATGCGGCCGCTGCGCGTGAGCGCGGCGCAGCAGGTTGCACGCGGCGTCACCACCATCGCCGAAGTCATCGGCGTATTGCCGCCAATCGAAACATGACGTTGCTGATCGTGCAGACCGGCACGGCCATTCCCGCCGTGCGTCGACAGCTTGGCGATTTCGCGCAGTGGTTCCGGCGCGGGCTGGGTTTGTCGCCACGCCAGGCGCGCGGCGTGCGCGTGGATCGTGGAGCGTCGTTGCCTGCGCCGGGTTCCGTCGCCGGCGTCATCGTCACCGGCTCCGGCGCCATGGTCACCGATCGCCTGGCTTGGAGCGAAGCGACCGCGCGCTGGCTGCGCCGTGCGATCGATGCGGACATACCCGTTCTCGGCGTGTGCTATGGCCACCAGTTGCTGGCGCATGCCATGGGCGGGCGCGTCGGCTACAATCCGCGCGGCCGCGAAATGGGCACGGTCGAAATCGCGCGCACGCGAGCTGCGCACGAAGATGCCTTGTTCGGATCGATGCCCGATGCGTTTGCGGCCCAGGCCACACATCTGCAGACCGTGCTCGAGCCACCGCGCGATGCGGTGGTCTTGGCGCGTTCCTCGTTGGATTCGTGCCAGGCCGTGCGTTTTGCGCCACGCGCCTGGGGTTTGCAGTTCCATCCCGAATTCGGCGCACGCGAAATGGGTGCCTACATCCGCGCCCGCGACGGTGCGCTGGCCGATGAGGACTTCAACGTACCGGCGATGCTGCGTGAAGTCCGCGCCACGCCACAGGCGCGCTCGGTGCTGCGGCGTTTCGCGCGACTGGCGTTGCGCGGGTGAAGTCCGGAAAACAAAAACGGCCCATTCGGGCCGTTTGACTGTTGCATCCGCGCGCGGCGCGCGGACGAGGAATTCCTACTTCTTGCCTTTGCGTGCGCCGGCCTTGGCCGAGGCGAGGTAATTGTTGATCGCTTCGTTGGTGACGTCGTAAAGCGGACGCCCGGCGACGGCGGCAGCAGCCTTGAGGCTATCGCGGGTTTTCTTCGACACGCGCAGACTGGCGTCGCGAGTATCTTCGTTCTTTGCCATGTGGGTGGACTCCTGTTTTCGGGGCGTTTGGGTAAAGTGGAAAATGCGTCAAATGCGGCAAAAGAGTTTATTCCAGAATGCCGGCAAAGACAACGCGGGCAGGCTGCATGCGGCGCTGCGTTGCGGCAAATCCGGGTTTTGGCGCAATCGTTCTCAGGTCGGCGGGACGGAACCGGATTGCGCCTGCGCGCGACGCACGAACAGTCGCACCGCCAGCACGCCGACCTCGTACAACAGGCACATCGGAATGGCGAGCATGAGCATCGACAAGGCATCCGGCGGCGTCATGATCGCGGCAACGATGAACACACCCAGCACCACATAGGGCCGTTGTCGGGCCAATTGTTCGGCGCTCACCCAGCCGAGCAAGGCGAGCAGGAACACCACCACCGGCACCTCGAAGCACACGCCGAAAGCGAGGAACATGGTCAACACGAAATCCAGGTACTTGCCGATGTCGGTCATGATCGACACGCCCTCGGGCGTGATGCCGAGCAGGAACACGAACACCTTCGGCAACACCAGGTAATAGGCGAACGCGCAGCCCAGGTAGAACATGGCGATGCTGGCCACGAGCAGGGGCAAGGCCAGCTTGCGTTCGTGGCGGTACAGGCCGGGCGCGACGAAGCACCACAACTGGTACAGCACGACCGGCATCGCCAGTACCAGCGCCGCGACGGCGGCGAGCTTGAGCGGCGTGACGAAGGGCGAGGCGACTTCGATGGCGACCATGTGCGCGCCCGGCGGCAGGCGTTGCAGCAGGGGTTCGGCGATGAAATGGTAGAGCCGGTCGGCGAACGGCAGCAGCGCGACCAGCACGACCAGCACTGCCGCCACGGCCTTGAGCAGGCGTGCGCGCAGCTCGATCAGGTGCGAGATGAAGGATTGCTCGTTGCCGCCGTCCGATCCCTGCGCGGAGGACGTCCCGGATTCATTTTGGCTCATCGGTGCGCGCCGGTGGATCGGATGGCGGCGCCGGTCCGTGCACGGCGTCGTGCAAGGCCGCGCTGATGTCCGCGCTCGGGTTCGCTTCGTCGAGGCCGCGCTTGATCGATTGCTTGAGTTCTTCGGCGGCGAGTTCGCGTTCGATCTCGCTGCGCACGTTCTGCCAGCTCGCTCGCGCATGGCGCAGCAGCGCGCCGGCGGTACGCGCGGCCTTGGGCAGGCGCTCGGGACCGAGCACGAGCAGCGCCACGACCGCGATCAGCGCCAGTTCGCCGGTGCCGATATCGAACATGGCGCGCTTACTGCGACTTGGTATCGGTCTTGTCGCCGGCACTCTGGCTGCTTTGCGCCGCCGGCGGGTCCGCCTTCAACTGCTCGGTGGTGGACTTGTCGTCGTCCTGCATGCCCTTCTTGAAATTCTTGATCGCCGAGGCCAGGTCGCCGCCGATGTTCGGCAGCTTCTTGGTGCCGAAGATCAACACGACCACGACGACGATGATGATCCAGTGCCAAATGCTTAAGCCGCCCATGTTGCTGCTCCGAATAAGTCAGAATTACGGAACCTCGACGCGCGTGAAGGCGCATCGTTGACTCCAAGAGCCTTTGAAGAACCGTCGCGAGCGAAGGCAGATCGTTGGTCGCCGGAGCGCAGGAACCGGAGTGTACACGTCAGTACATGAGGATTCCGAGCACCGCCGGCCAGCGAGCTGCCGAGCGCAGCAGGTTATTCAATGGCTCTTTAGCGCGCAGTGTACTCTTCTAGCCGGTCGCGGAAATCCACGACCGCGTCGGGTACATTGCCCAGGCCTCCCTCGAAGATGCGCCGTGGCGTGATGCCTTCGCCGTACACCGCCTGGTTGGCGGTATTGTCGATGGACAACACCGAGCCGTCGAGTGCGACGCCGGCAAACAGCCCGCGGGCGCGCGAGTAGGAATAGATTTCCGCGCGCAGTTGCGCATCGGTGGCGGCGTTGGCCGAACGGCCGATGGGCCCGGCCGCGACCGAGGCGTCGGCCCCGAGCGTGAACTTGCCGTGCACGATCGAATCCACGCCGCGCTGGGTGCGGAAAATCAGGATCACGTCGGTCGACTGCACGCCGGCCTGGAAGCCGATGCTGCCGCCGCTCATGCCGATGAAGGTGGGATTGCTCCACACGTCGTTCGGCGTTTTCACCGACAGCAAACCCAAACCGTGGCGACCGCCGATGATGAGCCCGGCCTTGATCACGTCGGGAATCACGGCCACGGCGTAGGCGTCGCGCAGCAGGTGTCCCGGGATGCGGCTGTCCGGCGCCTGCATGATCTGCTTGAGCACGCGCACCGCTTCCTTCGCGCGCTGATTCTCCTGTTCCCCGGCAAAGGCGGTTGAACTGACGAAAATGCAAAAGGCCACGCACGCGGCGAGCCGGAAGATCCAGCGTGACATCAATGGTTTCCTTGGTGGGAAGCGCGGCGGCGGGCGTCGCCGGCCGTCACGAATTTGGATGGCGGCGCGCCAGCCAAGTTCCGCCGAACAGCAGCATCAGCGCGATGAGCGCAGCGATTCCGCGCCAGGAAAGCGCAGGCGTCGAAGCGGTCGTCGCTGCCGCTGCGCATACGGCCGACGGAATCGCCAGGCCCTTGAGGCCGATCTGGTACAGGTTGTTGTACGTCGGCGATTTGCTGTCGATCGGTCGCGGTGGCGTGATGCTGCCGAGGTTGGTGAGCGCGCCAGAGCTGACCGCCAGCTTCGCCAGGTCGCTCCACGCGGCAACCGTGGTGTTGCCGGGCTGTGGCGGCACATAGTCGAGGATCGCCCACAATTGCCCGGTGGAATCAAAACCCGGGCTGACCGTCGTGACGTAATCCGGCGATTGGTAGCTTCCAATCAGCGTCGCCGCGGGCTTGGTCGGGTCGATCGAATACAGATTGTTGTTGCCTTGGCTGCCAGTGCCGAATATCAGAGCGCCACGCGCAGCCAGGCCGGTTATCTTGACGCCGAGATTGCCAACCAAGGTGGCGTTCGCCGTTGCCGGATCCACGCTCCAGAACTGGCCGGTGCTTGCCGACATCCACAATTTGCCATCGCAGGTGAAGGCGAGGCCAAGGTCGAGTTGGCTGACAGCGCCACCCAGCTTCAGTGTGCCCACGGCAGTTGCCAATCCCGTGTTCTTGTCGATGGTGAGCAAGGTCTTCGTGGCACCCGCGTCCGACACCGCATACAAAACCCCGCCGGGACTGAACGTAAGGCCCTCGATGTTGGCAATCTGCTGGTTGTTGAGCGTGCCGGCGCCGCCGATCTGCACGGCGGTGTTCGTGGTCAGATCCACGCTATAGAGCACGTTGAACGCCTCGCCGTAACCGACGAGATCGGCGGCGCGTGCCTGACTGGCGAAGACGCCAAGCACGAGCGCTGCAAGGAGTGCGCGCAGGGGCATGCGATGTTCTCTTGTCGTTTCTTGTAGTAATCGTCAGCCACATCGTCGAGGACGTGGCCACGCGAGTCTAGCAGCGAAGGCAAGGAAAAACAAAGCCTTGGCGCGTCAAGTGCTAGACTGTCACGGGTGGATCCCGGCGATCGCTACCGCTATGGTTTTTTGCCTGTCGATCGCACAAGATATTGGGTTTGCAGTGTGCTTTCAGGGGGGCGTGGCGATTCATCATGTCTGATTCGGATCCGGAATCTGAAGCGTCGATAGCGGTATTGCTCGTGAATCTGGGCACGCCGGAGGCGCCGACGGCGCCGGCCGTGCGGCGTTATCTGGCGCAGTTCCTGAGCGATTCGCGCGTCATCGACTATCCGCGCTGGCTGTGGTGGCCGCTCCTGCATGGCGTGATCCTGCGCTTGCGACCGCGGCGTTCAGCCCACGCCTACGCGAAAATCTGGACGCCGCAGGGCTCGCCGCTGCTGGTCAACACGCTCGCCGTCGCGAAAAAACTCGGCGCGGATGCGACGCTGTCCGGAATCCGCATCGCCGCGGCGATGACCTATGGCGATCCGGCGATTGCGCAAACGCTGCGGGCGCTGTGCAATGACGGCGTGCAACGGATTCTGGTCGTGCCGTTGTTTCCGCAGTATTCGGCCACATCCACGGCGGCGGCGATGGACGCTGTTTTTTACGCGCTGCGCGGCGAGCGATGCGTGCCAGAGATCCGCAGCATTGCCGACTACCACGCCAATCCGGATTACATCGCGGCGCTGGCGGCCAGCGTGGAAAAATACTGGTTCACGCATGGCCGCGGCGAGCGCCTGTTGCTGTCCTTCCACGGCATCCCGGAACGTTACGTCAGCGCGGGTGATCCCTACCGCGATCAGTGCCTTGCCACGGCCAATCTCTTGCGCGAGCGCCTGGGCGTGTCCGGGTCGGAACTCGCCGTGACTTTCCAGTCGCGCGTCGGCCGTGAACGTTGGCTCGCGCCTTACACCGACGCGACATTGGCGCAACTCGCGCAGTCCGGCGTGCGCCATGTGCAGGTCGTGTGTCCGGGCTTTGCCGTCGATTGCCTGGAAACCCTGGAAGAAATCGCCATCCGTGGCCGCGAGCAATTCCTTGCCGCTGGCGGCGCGCGCCTGGACTACATCCCGGCACTGAACGATTCGGCCGCCCATCTGCGCCTGCTTGCCAACCTGATCCGCCGCCACACGCAAGGTTGGACCGATGCCGGCGCATGACATCGAACTGGCGTCGCCGCATCTGCGCCTCGCCGCGCGCGCGTGGGGCGAGCCGGCATTGCCGAAGCTTCTGGCCCTGCATGGCTGGCTGGACAATGCCGCCTCGTTTGACGCGCTTGCTCCGTTGCTTTGTGGAAAGTTCCACATTGTCGCAATCGATTTTCCCGGCCATGGCCGCTCGCAATGGCGCGCGCCGGGTGCGTGGTACCACTATGTCGATTACCTCAGCGATGCACTGGATGCCGCCGATGCGCTCGGCTGGCAGCGCTTCGGCCTGCTCGGCCATTCGCTCGGTGCGGCGGTGGCAAGCATGCTCGCCGGCGCCTGCCCGGATCGCGTCGAACGCCTGCTGCTGATCGAAGGCCTTGGCCCGATCACGCAGGTCGCGGAGCAGGCCCTGGGGCAGTTGCAGCGCGCCTTCGCCGAACGCGGCGCGGCCACGGGCAAATCACCACGTGTGTTTGCCAATGGCGACGACGCGGTATCGGCGCGGATGCGCGCCAATGGCCTGTCGCGTGCGGCGGCGCTGATGCTGGTCGAACGCGGGCTCAAGCCGGTCGACGGGGGATTTACCTGGTCGACCGATCCGCGCTTGATGCTGACCTCGCCCGTGCGCAACACCGAGGAACAGGTGCTGGCCGTGCTGCGTGGCGTACGTGCACCCACCGGGCTGATCCTTGCCGAACCCGCGCAGCCGTATATGCCGCGTGCCGGCATGGACCATCGCATTGCGCAGGTGGCCGATATCGAAGTTGCACGCCTGGCCGGCTCGCATCATCTGCACATGGAAAACCCACAACTGGTGGCGACGGCATTGCTCGCTTTTCAAGCGGCAACCACTCGCCGAACGGCTGAATAACCGTCGCGAGCGAAGACAGGTCGCGTGTCGCCAGCGCGCAGGAACCGGAGTTTACTTGTGGGTAAATGAGGATTCCGAGCACTGCCGGCGCGCGAGATGTCGAGCGCAGCAGGTTATTCAGATCAGGCGCGCCAATTCCGCCTTCAACGCTTGCCCGCTGGCCTTGAGCCAGTCGCGTTGCGTGCGCCAATCCGGATCGAGCGAGCCGACCAGATCCCAAAAGCGCGGTGAATGGTTGCGCACGCGCAGGTGACACAGCTCGTGCACGATCACGTAGCGCAGCGCCTCGGGCGGCGCCAGTGCGAGTGCGAGATCGAGCGTGACGCGATCGCGCGTGTCGAGACTGCCCCATAAACTCTTCAGTGGCTTGATGCGGATGCCGGAAGGCGCGCGGCCAAGTTCGGCGGTGTAGCGCGCCAGGTGCCGTGACACGTCGCGACGAATCTGCGCGTGCAGGTACGAATGCAGCAATCCGCGCGCGGCGGGCAGGGTCTGCTTGTTGTGCGGCTTGGGCAGGGACAGCACCAGGCGCTCGTTCGCCAGCTCGATATGCGGATACGCACCATCACGCCATTGCAGGCGCGTGGTTTCGCCGCGCAGCGGCAGCACGGTCGGCGCCCCGGGCTTGAGTGGCGGCGGCAACGCGACGGCATCGTGCAATTCGTCGAGTTTGCGTTCCAGCCAGTTCGCATGCTTGCGCAGGAAGGCGAACACCTGCGCCGGATGCGTGCCCTGCGGATACGATACCTGCGCGCCGCCGGAGGTGACGGTCAGGCGCAGGCGTCGTGCGCGCGGATGCGCGCGGCGCAGCACCTTGATGGTTTCGCCATCGGGCGTGGCCAGTTCCAGATAATTTTGGTTTTCCGCGACGGTCATGATGTTTTCCCGCCCCGGACAGCGCCTTGCTATTTGTCGTCCGGCCGGGGCAAACCGAACCACTCATCCAACTTTTGCAGCAAGCGCTCGAGTTCCATCGTCATCAGGGCGAAGGTGGCGTCGAGATCGCCGGCTTCCGCGTCGCGTCCGGAAGCCTCCAGTTCGTCCTGCACTACATCGAGGAAGCGCAGCTTGCGCACGGCGAGATCTTCGCCGAGGGTGAAGCTGATGCGGTCCTCGAAGGTCAAACCGAGTGCGAACACCTGCTTCCCAGACTTTAAATGCTCGCGGACTTCGTCGGTTTCAAGGTCCTGGCGGCGGCAGCGAACGATGGCACCGGATTCGGCCGGATCGCGCAGTTCGCATTCGTCGCCAAGCACCAGACCCGCCGGTAGCTTGCCATGGATCAGCCAGTCCGTCATTACGCGGCGCGGCGAATCCGCCGGAGCCATGGGAACTGCGGGAAATGTCCCAAGTGCCTGACGCAGTTGACTTATTGCTTCTTCCGCCGATTTTCTGCTTGCTGTATCGAGAACGGCGAAGCCGGATTTTAACGACAGATAACAGGCAGTTCGCGACATTTTGGTGAAAGCTCGCGGCAGCAGCTCGGTCAGGACCTCGTCCTTGAGGCGCTTGCGTTCCTTTGACCCTACCTTTCTGCCTTCTTTTTCGGCTATTTTCATCAAACGAGCTGACAATTCGTCGTTAACGACAGAATTCGGCAGCAGACGAACCTCGGTCGCGGCGTTCAGCAAAACAAAGTCGCCGACGCGATGGGTCAGAACTTCCCGATCCCGGCCAAACGGGGAAATGAAACCGTGCGTGGCCAGTTCAATGGGACCGGGTTGGCGCAAGCGATGCTTGTCGAGCTTGTCCTCGAGGCTCTTGAGCGATTTGGCGGTTTTTTCGGAGAAACGGAACAGCGTGAGGTTGCGAAACCACGTCATGCGGAAGATCCGGAATGTGAGAGAAATTATTCGGCCGCGCTGTCGCCGAGCAGCCACGACGCTTCGTCGTGGCGCGCGCTGCCGTGGCTGCCGAGCGACGCGAAATCGAACAGCGCGCGATCGGCCAGTTGCGAGGGCGCGATCGCACCGATGCCGCGGAACACGTTTTCGACGCGACCGGGCGTCTTGCGCTCCCAGTCGGCGAGCATCGCCTTGATCGCCTTGCGCTGCAGCGTCTCCTGCGAGCCGCACAGATTGCACGGCATGATCGGGAACTGTTGCTGCTGCGCATATTCGGCGATGTCGGCTTCCTTGCAATAGGCGAGCGGGCGGATCACGACATGCTTGCCGTCATCCGACAGCAGTTTCGGTGGCATCGCTTTCAGCGTCGCGTGATAAAAAAGGTTGAGAAAAAGTGTCTCGACGATATCGTCGCGATGGTGGCCGAGCGCGATCTTGGTAAAACCTTCGCGCTCGGCAAAGCTGTACAGCGAACCGCGACGCAGGCGCGAACACAGGCCGCACATCGTCTTGCCTTCCGGCACCACGCGCTTGACCACGCTGTAGGTGTCCTGCTCGAGGATCACGTAGGGCATGCCGATGGCTTCGAGATAGTTCGGCAGCACCGCCGGATCGTAGCCGGGCTGCTTCTGATCCAGATGCACGGCGACGAGTTCGAAACGCACCGGCGCCTTGGCCTGCAACTGGCGCAGCAACGCGAGCAGGGTGTACGAGTCCTTGCCGCCGGACAGGCACACCATGATGCGGTCGCCGTCCTCGATCATGTTGAAATCGGCGATCGCCTGCCCGCACTGGCGGCGCAGGCGCTTGGCCAGCTTGTTGGCGTCGATCTCGTGCTTGCGGACGGCGGAAACGGACATGGCGATGCGGAAATTGGCGAGTCGCGCATTTTACGCTGAACTACGACCGCGCATTCGTAAAACCGTCGCGAGCGATGAGAATTTGCGGGTCGCCGGAGCGCAGCAACCGGAGTGTACTTTTGCGTACATGAGGATTGCGAGCACCGCCGGCACGCAACATCGAGCGCAGCAGGTTTTACAATGTGCGGATGGATGTTTCGCATTTGTTGGATGAACTCAATCCCGCGCAACGCGAAGCCGTAAGCGCACCGCCCGGCCATTACCTCGTGCTTGCGGGCGCGGGCTCGGGCAAGACGCGCGTGCTCACGCATCGCATCGCCTGGCTGCTCGAGGTCGAACGCGCTTCGCCGTGGTCGATACTTGCCGTCACCTTCACCAACAAGGCCGCCGGCGAGATGCGCGCGCGCTGCGAGAGTCTTATCGCGCAGGGCACGCGTGGGCTTTCCATTGGCACGTTCCACGGCATCGCACATCGGCTGCTGCGCCAGCATTGGCGCGAGGCGAAGCTGCCAGAGACGTTCCAGATACTGGATTCAGACGACCAGTTGCGTCTGCTCAAGCGGACGATCCAGGGGCTGGGCCTGGACGAGTCGCGTTTTCCGCCGCGCCAGGCGGCGTGGTTCATCAACACCGCCAAGGACGAAGGCAAGCGGCCGGATTCTTTCCACGCCGAGTCCAACCCGCTGACGAAAACGCTGCTCGATATCTACCGCGCCTACGAGCAGACCTGCCAGCGTTCCGGGCTGGTCGATTTCGCCGAACTGCTGCTGCGCTCGCATGAGTTGTGGCTCAACGATCCTGTGCTGCTCGCACACTACCGCGAACGCTGGCGGCATCTGCTGATCGATGAGTTCCAGGACACGAACACGATCCAATACGCCTGGATCCGCGTGCTCGCGGGCGACACCGGGCAGGTGTTCGTGGTCGGCGACGACGATCAGGCGATCTACGGCTGGCGCGGCGCGCGCGTGGAGAACGTGCAGCACTTCCTGCGCGATTTTCCGTCGGCGAAAACGATTCGGCTGGAGCAGAACTATCGCTCCACCGGCAATATCCTCAACGCCGCGAACGCGATCATCGCCAACAATCCGCAGCGCCTGGGCAAGAAATTGTGGACCGCGGACGATGCCGGCGCGCCGATCGCGCTGTATGCCGCGTACAACGAACAGGACGAGGCGCGCTTCGTCATCGAGCGCATCCGCGAACATGTGCAGCATGGCGGAAAGCTGAGCGACTGCGCGATTTTGTACCGGTCGAATGCGCAATCGCGCAACTTCGAGGAACAACTGATCCAGCACGACCTGCGCTACCGCGTCTACGGCGGCTTGCGCTTCTTCGATCGCGCTGAAATCAAGGATGCACTGGCCTACCTGCGCCTGGTCGCCAATCGCCACGACGATGCCGCGTTCGAGCGCACCGTGAATACCCCGCCGCGCGGCATCGGCGAACGCACGCTCGACACCTTGCGCCAGCGTGCGCGCACGCAATCGATTTCCATGTGGGATGTGACGCGGGCGGAAGCCTCCGGTGCGGGATTGGCCGGGCGCGCGAAGAATGCGCTGAAAGCCTTCCTTGCGCTGATCGACGAGCTCGCGATGGTCTGCGCGAGCGATACCGACGCACCGCTCCCGCTCGCCGAACAAATCGACCACGCCATCGCGCGCTCCGGCCTGGGCGATTACTACGAGGCCGATTCGCGCGGCAATGCCGAATCGCGCGTGGAAAACCTCGACGAACTCATCAATGTCGCGAGCCGCTTCGAACGCAGTGCCGAGGACATCGAAGCCGGATTCTCGGAACTGACCGCCTTTCTCGCCCACGCCGCGCTCGAAGCCGGCGAAACGCAAGGCGAGGCCTGGGAAGACTGCGTGCAATTGATGACCCTGCACTCGGCCAAGGGCCTGGAGTTTCCCGTCGTGTTCCTGGTCGGGCTCGAAGACGGCTTGTTTCCCAGCCAGAAGTCGCTGGACGAACCCGGGCGCCTGGAAGAAGAACGGCGCCTCGCCTACGTCGGCATCACACGCGCGCGACGCACTTTGATTCTGAGTTACGCCGAATCTCGCCGCCTGCACGGCAGCGAAACCTACAATCGACCTTCGCGCTTCCTGCACGAATTGCCGCGCGAACTGTTGCACGAAGTGCGCCCGCGCGTGCAGGTCTCGCGTCCGATGTACGCTGGCCGCTTCGTCGACGACGGCGGCGACGCCATGCCGCTCAAGCTCGGCCAGCATGTGCGCCACGCCAGCTTCGGCGACGGCGTCGTCATCGATGCCGAAGGCGCCGGCGCGCACGCACGCGTGCAGGTGAATTTCGAAAACGCCGGGGCGAAGTGGCTGGTGGTCGCCTACGCCAATCTGACGGCGGTTTGAGCAATCGTCACTACTTGCGGACCATGCCTGTATGGTGACGCACGAGCGATTGGCATGTGCCCGGTTGGCCAAATGGCAAGACGTCGCACTCAGCGAATTCTTGGGACTTTGATGTCATATTCGTTGTCGCGAATCAGGAAGTGCGTGACGTGCCCCGCAGCATCTTTCACAAATACATATTGTGCCGGAGCGCCTTTGCTGAAAAAGGTGTCTTCCGAGATTGGCAGAAGTTCCTTTGTGTCTGGTTTGCCGACTTCGACGAGCAGCAGCCTGTTGCCATCAAACGATACGTCGTAGTTTAGCGAGCGCATCAGTTGGTAGCGGCCTGCATACTGTTTGTATATGGCGGGGTCGACCGAGACTTGTTTGTATTCAGCTGGAACAAAAGTCTCCTGCGAAGCCAGGAGCAGCCAGCGATTGTCGCGTAAGACGTAGGTGTCGGTCTTGCGCAGTTTCGGAATGACGTATTTCTGGTCGTCCCAGAATTCATATTCGTCAATGACGTAGCTCATGACGGCGGTGTCACCGTCGCGACTTACCTTCACGTTTTCAAAGCGAAATACGTCCCGGTAGCCATCCAAAGGTGGCTCGAACCTATCCATCTCCTGATTCTTTGTGCGGACAGCGCCATAGGGCGTCGCAATCAAGTAGCCATCTGACACGTAGCCTGACCACTTGAGCCTGTCGCCGCGATCGAATTGAAGTATTCGTTCCCGTGCGATCCCCTTCAGCGTGATTTCCAAACTGTTTGCGGGTGCTTCCGAGGGCGGCTCCGCCCAAATGATTTGGCCGAAAACGCATAAGGCTAGCGCAACTGCAAAACGTCGCATTGATCCATTCCTCTTTCGTTCCAGATGGTTGGTCGGTGTGGTGCTTGATGCCTGCTTCAAGCGCCCGGCGCCGTGCGGGTGAACAGTCTAGCGCACCGCAGCGAAAACGATCCGCTTTGGTTGCCTGAAGCAGGTTGCAAGGGGGCGCGGGGGAGGTTGAAATCAACTTGCAAATTACTGTACCCGACCCGGTTCTCCGCTGCTGTTCCGTTCAAACCACGATCCGCACCGGCACCGACTTCGCCGCCGGCAATTTGCTGAACAGGGTGTGGTGCGAGAGCGGGATCAATGGATTGCATTCCGGGTAGTAGCCGCCGATGCAGCCGCGCGGGATGTCGAACGCGACAACACTCAAGCCTGCAACTTCACGCGCGACACCGTCGTCGGCGTCGGATACCAGCGTCACCATTTGGCCTTCGTGCAGGCCCGCCTGCGCGATATCGGCGGCGTTCATCAGCACCACGTCGCGCGTGCCGCGAATGCCGCGAAAGCGGTCGTCGTAACCATACACGGTGGTGTTGAATTGATCGTTCGATCGCATCGTCATGAGGCGATAGCGGCCCGGCGCATCGGTAAAGCCGGTAGCGACCAGCGCCGGCGGCGCAATGAATTGCGCCTTGCCGCTGGCGGTTTTCCAGATGCGCTCGCGCGCGCTATTGGGGCGATGGAATCCGCCCGGCTGCCACATGCGCTTGTTGAAATCCCGAAACTGTTCGGGATAGGTCGCCTCGATCGCATCGCGGATCGTCGCGTAGTCGTTCGCCCAGGTGTCCCACGGCACTTTCGGATTCGGCGCCAGCGTGGCCTTGGCGAGTTCCACCACGATGCGCGTTTCCGACAACAAATCGGCACTCGCCGGTTCTGCCTTGCCGACCGAGGCGTGGATGCAACTGGTCGAATCCTCGGTGGACAGCACCTGTGGCTTGCCGTTTTCCAGCACGCGCTCGATGCGGCCCAGGCACGGCAGCAGGTAGGCGACCTCGCCATTGACGAGGTGGGTGCGATTGAGCTTGGTCGCGATCTGCACCGTCAGGCGTAGCTTGTTCCATTGCGCGGCCACGCGTTCCTGATCCGGAATCGCGCGCAGGAAATTGCCGCCGAGCCCGATGAAGGCACGCACGCTGCCGTCGAGCACGCCGTGGCATGTGCCGACGGTGTGCAGGCCGCGTTCGCGCGGTGGCGCAAAGCCATACTGTTCGGCGAGGCGATCCAGTGGCACCAGGGCGGGATCATCCGCGATGCCGACCGTGCGCTGGCCCTGCACATTGGAATGCCCGCGCACCGGACAGATGCCGGCACCGGGCTTGCCGAGATTGCCGCGCATCAGCAACAGGCTGGCGACCATGTAGATGTTGTATTCGCCGAGCACGTGTTGCGTCAGTCCCATGCCGTACACGCCGATCACGGCGTCCGCTTGGGCGTACACGCGCGCTGCACCTTTCAGCGCCGCGCGCGTCAGGCCGGAGTCGGTCTCGATCACTTCCCACGTTTGCGCGCGCACGAAGTCCGCGAACGCTTCGAAACCATGGCAATGCTGGGTGATGAACGCGGTGTCGAGCACGCGCGGCGTGCCGTTTTGCAGTGCCGCGTCATCCAGTTCCAGCAAGGTCTTGCACAGGCCGGTGATCGCGGCGATGTCGCCACCGGTCTTGACCTGGTGATATTGGGTGGCGAGTTTCGTCTCGCCGCCGCTCAGCATCTCCAGCGGACTTTGCGGATTGGTGAAGCGTTCCAGTCCGCGTTCGCGTACCGGGTTGAACACGATGATCGGCACACCCCGTCTGGCAGCGTTCTGCAAGTCATGCAGCATGCGCGGTGAGTTCACGCCCGCGTTCTGGCCGAAGAAGAAGATGCAATCGGTCTTGGCGAAATCATCCAGCACCACGGTGCCGACCGGTGTGCCGAGGCATTGCCGCAACGCGACACCGGTCGCCTCGTGGCACATGTTGGAGCTGTCCGGCAGGTTGTTGTGGCCATACAGGCGCGCGAACAGCGCGTACAGATAGCTGGTTTCCAGCGAGGCGCGGCCGGAGGCATAGAACACCACGGACTTCGGATCGAGTTTCTTCAGTTCCGCGCCGATTGCGTCGAATGCTTCGCGCCAATCGCACGCGACGTACTTGTCGCTGGCACGGTCATAGCGCAGCGGATGCGTAAGGCGACCGTTTTGCTCGAGCGCATGGTCGCTCCAGTTTCGCAGTTCCGTGCAAGTGTGTTGCGAGAAAAATTCCGGCGTGGTGCGCAGACGCGTCAATTCCCATGCGCTCGCCTTGGCGCCGTTTTCGCAGAACTCGAACGTCAGCGGTTTTTCCGGCTGCGGCCACGCGCAGGAAACGCAGGTGAAGCCGCGCGGCTTGTTCTGCCGCCAAAGCTCTTTCACGGTGGATGGAATCGCCACCTGCTCGCGGCGCAGGATTTCCACCACCGACTTCACCGAACCCCAGCCGCCGGCAGGCGCGGTGTACGCTTCGACCGTGGGTTTGCGATCCTCGCTCATGGCGTCGCCTCGATGCCCGTGTGGCCGGGATTATGGCGCAACCCGTGCGGGCCTGCGTCGTCGGTTGGTTCACCGTGCCAGCAGGTCTATGATCGGCAACATCATGTCGAACGTCCTCGTGCACGCACCACCGCGGAATTTGGCCGCGCAAGCCCAGCGCGGTCGCGCACGTCGGTCTGTCACGGTTTGCCAGAACGCAGCCGCCCGGCGTGGCGAGGATTGGTTGGTCGAGGAAGCGCCTGTCGAGTTGCGTTACAACGGCGAATCCTTCGCGGTGATGATGGTCACGCCGACGGATCTGGAGGATTTCGCCTGCGGATTTGCGTTGAGCGAAGGCCACGTCGCGTGCGCTGGCGACATCCGCGGCGTGACGATAAACGAATGGCTGGAAGGCTACGTGGTGGATATCGAGGCGGCGGTGGATGCCGACGCGACTTCACCGCGCCGCTTGCCCGCGCGCAGCGGTTGCGGCGTCTGCGGCAGCCGCCAACTCGAAGACGTGTTGCGGCCGACCGCGCGCGTGCCGGAAGGTCCCCTGCTCGAATCCGGCGCTCTGGAACGCGCGCTCGCGCAGCTGACGCAAAGCCAGCCACTCAATGCCGGCACGGGCGCCGCACACGCCGCGGCATGGGCATCGCGTACCGGCGAGATTGCGTGCGTGCGCGAGGACGTGGGTCGCCACAATGCCCTGGACAAACTGCTCGGTGCGCTGGCACGCGACGGCGCCGACATCCGCAACGGTTTCGTGCTGGTGACCAGCCGCGCCAGTTACGAGATGGTGGTCAAGACCGCACGCCTGGGAATTGGCGTGCTGGCGGCGATTTCCGCGCCGACCGCACTCGGCGTCGAATTGGCGCACGCCAGCAACATCACCCTGGCAGGATTCGTGCGGCCCGGGCGGCATGTCGTGTACAGCCATCCGCAGCGCTTGCCCGGTGCGTGCACTTGACGCGAGGCTTCGGGATGGGTGCGTTGCCGGATTTTGCCGCACAAGGCACGCAGGCCATGACAGTCGAAGGCGTCGCAAGCTGGAATGAGCGGGCAGCCTTCGCGCATCCGGCCTTCCCGGCCCCCCCCGCGCTGTTCGTCGCGGGCTGAACCGTGGATACTGCGCACAGCCCAGGGGGAACGAGCATGTCCATCGAGTCCGAATTGCTGCCGCAGGCGCTGGAGGATGCCTTCGCCCTGCCAGCCACGTTCTATACAAATCCACAAATTGCTGCGCGCGAGCGCGACTGCGTGTTCGCCCGGCACTGGCAACTCGTCGCGCACGTCGATCAGGTGCGCGAGGCAGGTGACCATGCGATCGCCGAAGTCGCCGGCGTGCCGCTGCTGATCGTGCGCGGCGACGACGGCGAACTGCGTGCGCTGCACAACGTCTGCCGGCATCGCGCGGGACCGCTGGCTACCTGCGAGGGACGGGGCGCGAAGGCCCTGCGTTGCAAATACCACGGCTGGACGTATCGTCTGGACGGCCAATTGCGCAGCGCGCCGGAGATGGAAGGCGCGTGCGGCTTCGACGCGTCCGCCATACGCCTGCCGCAGGCGCGCGTGGCGCAATGGCAAAACCTGGTCTTCGCTGCGCTGGAATCCCCGCCGGCAATCACGGATGTCCTTGCAGGCATCGATGCGCGCATCGGCGCGCATCCGTTGGCCAGCTACGTGTTCGACCGCCGCACCCGCTACGAGATTGGCTGCAACTGGAAGGCCTACGTCGACAATTACCTGGAAGGCTACCATGTGCCGCACATCCACCCGGCACTGAACCGGATGCTCGACTACCGCAGCTACACCACGACGCTCGCGCCTTGGCATTCATTGCAATTCAGCCCGCTGGAAAGTGCCGACGCGCTCTACGGCAACGGCGATGCGCTGTACTATTTCATCTGGCCGAACATCATGCTCAACATCCTGCCCGGGCGCCTGCAAACCAACCGCGTGGTGCCGCTCGCGCCGGATCGTTGCCGTGTCGATTTCGACTATTTCTATCCCGCTGGCCGCAACGATGCCGCGCACCGCACGCAAGACGAGGCGTTCAGCGACGAGGTGCAGCGCGAGGACATCGCCATCTGCGAGCTCGTGCAGCATCGCCTTGCCTCCGGCTCGTATACCGCAGGTCGCCTGAATCCAAGGCGCGAAAGCGGCGTGTGGCATTTCCACGAGATGTATCGCGCCGCACTGCGCGCGGATGCGTGACCATGCGCATCCTGCTGATCGAAGACCAGCGCGATATCGCCGCGAACATCTGGGACTATCTGGAACATCGCGGTTTCGTCATGGACCACACGGTCGATGGCGCTTCCGGCTTGCGCATGGCGCTGGATGGCGACTACGACGTGATCGTGCTTGACCTGGGCCTGCCCAAGCTCGATGGCCTGGATGTGTGCCGCGCCCTGCGTGCGGCGAAGCGCGATACGCCGGTTCTGATGCTGACGGCGCGCGACACGCTCGACGACAAGCTGGTCGGCTTCGCGCAGGGTGCCGACGACTATGTGGTCAAACCGTTCGCGATGAAGGAAGTCGAGGCGCGCATTCGCGCACTGTACCGGCGCGGTCGCCTGCAAAACGGGCAGACGCTCGCGCTCGCCGACCTGCAGCTGGATCCGGTGCAGCGCATTGCCGAGCGCAATGGCCAGCGCCTGGCGCTCACGCATGCCGGCTTCACCCTGCTGGAAATGTTGCTGCGGCGCGCGCCGAACCTGGTGCGGCACGCCGAGCTGGCGCAGGCGTTGTGGGGCGAAGATGGCGGCGACATCGCCACCTTGCACACGCATCTGTCCGTATTGCGCAGCGCGCTGGACCGGCCGTTCGCCACGCACCTGTTGCACACCGTGCACGGTTTCGGCTATCGCCTGAAGGCTACGGCAGATGAATGACTCGGCTACCGCGCCCGGCTTCCGGCGCCTGAGCCTGCGCGCCCGCGTCGCACTGACCTTCGCCGGACTCGGCCTTGTGGTCAGCGCCTGCGTGGCGATGGTTGCATTGCATTTTTCCGATGCCTACGTGCACCGCGTGATCGACGAGATCCTGCGCGTGGAGGGCGCGCACCTGCGCGACCAGTTCGTGCTCGCCGGCCATGTGCCGGGTCCGCAACTGCGCCACTTCGACGTCTACAGCGACGCGCCGGGCGAACCGCCGCCACCGGCCGAGTTCCAGTCGCTGGCGCCGGGCCTGCACGAGGTCACGAGCGGATATGGCGAGACGCACGTCGCCGTGTATGCGGTTGGCGCGCACCGGCTTTACGTGACGATCGACGTCGGCGAGGAAAGCGCGCGCGAGCGCCATCTGGCCCGCGACCTGCTTGCATTGGTCCTGCTCGGCACCGGATTGTCGGCGTGGCTGGGCTGGGCATGGGCCGGGCGTGCGATCGCGCCCGTGCGGCGGCTGGCGCAGCAGGTCGAAGTCCTCGAACCACCGCGTCGCGGCGCCACGCCGCTGGCGCCCGGATATGCCGCCGATGAGGTCGGTACGCTTGCGCAGGCGTTCGACCGATACCAGCAGAAACTGCACGATTATGTGCGCCGCGAACGCGCCTTCACCGCCGACGCCAGCCACGAGTTGCGCACGCCGCTGGCGGTGATCCGCGGCGCGGTCGAGGTGATGCTCGACGGCGATGCCGGTCCCGCCGACGTGGCGCGCCTCAAGCGCATGCAGCGCGGCAGTGACGAATTGCGTGACCTGCTCGACGCCTTGCTCGTTCTCGCGCGCAGTGACGACGACGAATCCTTCATCGGCCATACGCCGGACCTGGATGCACTCGTCACCGGCCTGCTTGGCGAACGCGCGGACATGCTGCATGAAAAGAATCTACGCGTGCAGCATGCCGGCGTGGCCAGCATTGCCGTGGCGGCGCCCCCGCGCGTGCTGGGCGTGGTGATCGGCAATATGCTGCGCGCCGCGACCGCGTTTGCGGAAGGCGGCGATCTCGATGTCGAGGTCACGCCCGCGCGCGTGCGCATCGCGCTGCGCCCGGCGGCGGCGTCGGGACTAACCCCCGTTCCGCGGGGGCGTGGCGTGGACGAGCGCGCCGACCGCGTGCTGGGCCTGGGCATGATTCGCCGCGTCTGCGAGCGTTGGGGCTGGAAGCTGGACGAGGGCGGCGACGGCGGTACGAGTCGCCATTTCGCGCTGCATTTGGCCGATTTCGACAGATCCCGGGCGGATTTAGGCTGAAATTAACAATCGCGGAGTAAATTGGCCGCGCTGCCTTTCCCTCTGTCCCCCAGCAGACGGGCAGCATCCCCAGCGGCCGCTCTTTCCCCAGGAGCGGCCGCTTCTATTTTCGGGGGATGGTGGGCCCGGCAAGACGAGGCCGAGCCCTTGCGCGATGCGAAGTTACGCAGCGCGCGCAAGACGGAGCCACCGCGCAAAGGATGTGCGGGCCGGCACCCCGCACCTGGGATGGTTCGGAGCGGGATTTGCCTTGATTTGGTGGGCCCACCAGGATTCGAACCTGGAACCAAAGGATTCACTTTGCCCGGATGTTTCCATCCGGAGTGGACTATCTCTTCACCCACAACTCGCGTCGTTAGGGTGCGGGACGCTCGTGCCTGTCATCAAGGGCGCTGTAGCCCTCAGGTAGTCTCTGCACCTTCCGGCGGTGTACCGCCGGCTTGGCTCAGGGTTGCCATCGACTTGCGCCGCTCAGGGTTCCCTGAATTCATCCCGATTCCATCCATGCGTTTCCGCATGGCGGCACCATTTCGATGAGTCCTCTGCTCTAACCGTTGAGCTATAGGCCCGTGGCGGGAATGTTAGGCGAAGCCGCCTTGATTGACCAGAATAATTATTGGCTTATGATAATTTTCATATGCACAAAAGAACTCGCTGTTGCATCTGCCGCAAGCCGCTCGGCGGCAGACAAAGGAAATATTGTTCGCGCCTTTGCAAGAACAAGGACACCAACCATCATCATCAAAGTTACGCTGCGCAACAGGCAAGAGGCTTGTCGCGAAAACTGGAATTGATGGCGGAATTCGGTACTTGTTGTACACGCTGCGGCTATGATCGCAACTATGCGGCCTTGACTTGGCATCATCGCGACCCTGCGGTCAAGAGCTTCGAGATGGACATGCGTTCGTTATCGAACCGAGGCAGCATGGAGATTCGCAACGAAGCTCGAAAGTGCGTGCTGCTTTGCGCGAACTGCCACGCAGAAGAACACTACCCACAATTCGCCAAGCGAAAATGACAAACCCCGCGAGCGCGGGGTTTGTTGAAGATCGTGCGTTGGCGGCGCTTATTCCAAATCCAGGAACGAGCGCAGTTGTTCCGAACGGCTCGGATGACGCAGCTTGCGCAGCGCCTTGGCCTCGATCTGGCGGATGCGCTCGCGGGTGACGTCGAACTGCTTGCCGACCTCCTCGAGGGTGTGGTCGGTGTTCATGTCGATGCCGAAGCGCATGCGCAACACTTTCGCCTCGCGCGGCGTCAGGCCGGCGAGCACGTCGCGCACGGTTTCGGTCAGGCCGGTGCCGGTCGCCGCTTCCACCGGCGATTCGACGTTCGTGTCCTCGATGAAATCGCCCAGGTGCGAATCCTCGTCGTCGCCGATCGGGGTTTCCATCGAGATCGGTTCCTTGGCGATCTTGAGCACCTTGCGGATCTTGTCCTCGGGCATTTCCATCTTCACCGCGAGTTCGTCCGGCGTCGGCTCGCGACCCATTTCCTGCAACATTGCGCGCGAGATGCGGTTCAATTTATTGATCGTCTCGATCATGTGCACCGGAATGCGGATGGTGCGCGCCTGGTCGGCGATCGAGCGCGTGATGGCCTGGCGGATCCACCACGTCGCATAGGTACTGAACTTGTAACCGCGGCGATATTCGAACTTGTCCACTGCCTTCATCAGGCCGATGTTGCCTTCCTGGATCAGGTCGAGGAACTGCAAGCCGCGATTGGTATACTTTTTCGCAATGGAGATGACCAGGCGCAGGTTGGCCTCGACCATTTCCTTTTTTGCCCGGCGCGCCTTGGCCTCGCCGATCGACATGGCGCGATTGATTTCCTTGATGTCGGTGAGCGACAGATACAAGGTTTTTTCCAGAGCGATGAGCTTTTCCTGCTCGGCGACGATGTCGGCCTTGTGCGCGCGGATCGACGACGCCCACTTCTGCTTCTTGCGGATGACTTCATCGGCGAAATGCGGATTGACCTCGTAGGCGGTGAAGGCCTTGAGGAAGTCCTTGCGCGGCATCTTGGCCTGCTTGACGCAGATGTCCATGATCACGCGCTCGTGGCTGCGGATGGTGCCGACGACCTCGCGCAGCTTGCGCACGAACGCATCGATCATGATCGAGGGCAGCTTGAGCTTGAGGAAGGCGTCGGCCATCACATCGCGCGCTTTTTGCGTCTTCTTGTCGGCACTGCCGTACTTGTCGGCGGCCTTCTGGAACTTGGCGTAAAGCGAACGCAGCTCGTCCATGCGCCGCGTCACTTCGGCCGGATCCGGACCGGTTTCGCCGGGGCCGGCTTCCTCGCCGTCGGTGGCATCGTCATCGTTGTCGCCGGCGGCAGCCTTGACCGGCTCAGCCTCGAGCATGGCATCGTCCATTCCGGGCACTTCGATGTCGGCAAAGCCGGTCAGCACCTCGGACAGGCGCTTCTTGCCCTCCAGATGCTGGTCGTATTCCTCGACCAGCAGCTTGATCGACCACGGAAACGTGGCGAGCGCGGTCTGCACCTGGCCCAGACCTTCTTCGATGCGCTTGGCGATGGCAATTTCGCCTTCGCGCGTGAGCAGCTCCACCGTGCCCATTTCGCGCATGTACATGCGCACCGGGTCGGTGGTGCGGCCGACTTCGGCATCGACCGCGGACAGCACCGCCACCGCCTCTTCGGTCGCGGTTTCGTCGTCGGTGGCGACCGGGTTTTCCGGCAACAGGGTCTCGGTATCGGGTGCGATTTCGTGCACCTCGATGCCCATGTCGTTGATCATGCCGATGATGTCTTCGATCTGCTCCGGATCGACGATGTCGTCGGGCAGGTGATCGTTGACCTCGGCATAGGTCAGGTAGCCCTGTTCCTTGCCCTTGATGATGAGGGTCTTGATTTCGGACTGCTGCGGATTGCTGTTTTCGATGGCCATGGGGGCGGGGACTTCAAGCGTGAATACAAGACTGAAAAGTATAGGAGGGCTGTCAAATCCTCAGGTTTCCAGCCAGAACGTGACCGGTCCGTCGTTGACGAGACTTACCTGCATATGGGCGCCAAATCGCCCGATTTCCACCGGGGAGTGCCGATTCTTCGCGATTTCCACGAGCCGATCGAACCAGCGCCGCCCGGCTTCGGGAGTGGCGGCGGTAGTAAAACTTGGCCGCATCCCGGAACGGGTGTCGGCGGCGAGCGTGAACTGCGAAACCAGCAACAGCCCGCCGCCGGTATCGGCGAGCGAACGGTTCATTTTGCCGGCATCATCCGCGAACACCCGGTAGCCCAGCAGGCGTTCGCACATGCGCTGAGCCTGCGCCTCGCCGTCCTCCGGCTGCACGGCGACGAGCGCGAGCAGGCCCGGCCCGATGCAGCCGACCGGCGCGCCCTCCACGTCCACGGCGGCCTGCGTGACGCGCTGGATCAGGGCGATCATCGATCCTTTCCCTGCCGGTACAATCGCGGTTTTCCGATTCTGTCGCCTTGATGCGTTGGCATGTCGCCACCTTGTATTTCCTGTTGCGCCTGACCGGCCGCCTGCCGTTGCGCACCCTGCACGGCATCGGCGCCGCGCTGGGCTGGCTGCTGTGGCGGTTGCCGAACCCGCTGCGGCGCAAGGCGGTGCAGACCCTGTCTCATGTAAAAACGCAATTCGGCACGAAAAGCAGTCACGAAATGCTCAAGCCGGCCTTGATCGAAACCGGCAAAGGCGCTCTGGAGCTTTGCAAGATCTGGTCCGGAAACCCGCAGGCGACGCTGGCCCTGGTCCGTGACGTCCGCGGCGGCGAATTGTTTGACCAGGCATTGGCTTCCGGCAAGGGGCTCATCATCGCCGCGCCGCACCTGGGTTGCTGGGAACTGCTCAATTTCTGGCTGTGCAGCCGCACGTCCATTGCCATCGCCTACCGGCCGCCGCGCCGACCCGAAATCGAACCCCTGCTGATCCGCGCGCGCGGCGCTCTCGCCGCCGAACAGGTGCGCGCCGATGGCGCTGCCGGAGTTCGCGCCTTGTACAAGCGCCTTCTCGCCGGCGGCGTGGTCGGGATTCTCCCGGATCAGCAGCCCAAGGCTGGCGAAGGCGAATTCGCGCCGTTCTTCGGCACGCCAGCGCTGACCATGGTGCTGCTCTCGCGCCTCGCGCAGCGCACGGGCGCGATGGTGTTGTTCGCGTTCGCCGAACGCCTGCCGCGCGGAACTGGTTTTCGCGTCCACATCCTGCCCGCCCCCGCCGGCATCGCCGATCCTGACCTGTCAGTGGCCGTCACCGCCCTCAATCACGGGGTCGAGGATTGCGTGGCGCTGGCACCGGCGCAATACCAATGGGCCTACAAGCGTTATTCAATCCGGCCCCCGAACGAGTCGACTAGACCTTCGACAGGCGTTTGAGAAACACGGTCATTTCCTTTTCCGCCTGCTTGTCGCCACGCCTCATCGCAGCAGTGATGCCGCTGCGGTAGGCGTCGATCGCAGCGTTCGCATCGCCGGAATCGACCAGCGACTTGCCGAGCAGTTTCCACGCCGCCGAATAATCCGGATCGAATTCCAGCGCGCGGCGCAGTTCGGCGATGGCGTTGGCGCCTTGCCCATCCGCGAGCAAGGCACTGGCCAAGCCCACGCGCAGCAGGGCGCCGTCGCGCGGCCCGCCGCACAGCGCGCGCAGGCTGGCGACGCGATTGCTCATTTGCCGCGATGGATGTCGTGGGTGACCGCGCCGGTTCCGGCCGGCGGTCGCGTGAAATACTCCGGATGCGCGAGGCTCGCGCGCATGTCGGCGAGCCCCGCTGCCCAATGTTCGCGCATCGTTGCATCGCCAAAGGCGTAGTCCTTGTACTGTTCTTCGTAGGACTTGGCGCGATAGATCAGGTGCACCACGTTCAGGCATTGCGCGCCGAGCCAGGGTTCGAGCTGGCGCCGCAGGGCCTGTGGAACGCGCCGACCCGGCAGGGTCATCAGCTCGTGCAGCGCCATGCGCAGGCGCTGGCGTTCAGCCATGCGGTCGGTGCCGCTGCGCGTGCGGCTGGAATACTGGATGTCCTTCTGCCGTTCGAGCACATCGGCGAGATTGCGCGGCGCCTCGCCGCGTGCGCTCCACAAATCGACCTGCAGGGCCAGCATGTCGCCGTGCGGTTCGCTGTCGATGACGTATTCGAGTGGCGTGTTCGAGACCACGCCACCGTCCCAGTAGAACTCGCCGTCGATTTCCACTGCGGGAAATCCCGGTGGCAGCGCGCCGGAAGCCATCACATGTTCGGCGCGGATCTGCGTGCGGCGATTGTCGAAGTAGGCGAAGTTGCCACTGCGCACATTGACCGCGCCAACCGCGAAGCGCGGCGCGCCGCGATGGTTGATGCGTTCGAAGTCGACGAGTTCCTCGAGTGTGCTTTTCAACGGCGCGGTGCTGTAGAAACTGGCGCTGGCCGGATCACGCGCGTTCCACAGCGTCGCCGGCGGACGCGGCACGAAGAAGCCGCTTTGCCCGAACGCGAGAGCGTCCAGTGCGCTGGCTGCATTGGACAGGCTGCGCCAGGGTTCGATGCCGACGAAGGCGGACAGCCAGCGGCGCCGCCACGTTGCCGTGCGTCGCGCCAGCGGCAGCGCCGGCGTGGAAACGCGTTCCCAGAATTGCCGCAGGCGCGCAACACGTTGCGCGGGCGCGTTGCCGGCCAGGATCGCCGCATTGATCGCGCCGATGGAAATGCCCGCGAACCAGTTCGGCGCGATGCCCGCTTCCGCCAGGCCTTCATAGACGCCGCATTGGTAGGCGCCGAGCGCGCCGCCACCCTGCAGCACCAGGGCGACGTTGGCGTAGCCGCGCGCCGCCAGCGCTGGCGTCATGGTGGTTTTGCGCGGCCGTGAGGTCGTGGACTTTTTTGCGACGCGCGCTTTTGCCATCACTGCATGAACCAGCCGTGGCTGACGACGAGCGACTGGCCGGTCAGCGCATTGGTCTCGAAGTCGGCGAAGAACAGGGCGACGTTGGCGACGTCGTCCAATGTGGTGAACTCGCCATCGACGGTGTTCTTGAGCATGACGGTCTTGATGACCTGCTCCTCGGAGATGCCAAGTTCCTTGGCCTGTTCGGGAATCTGCTTTTCCACCAGCGGCGTACGCACGAATCCGGGGCAGATCACGTTGGCACGCACGCCGTGCGCGGCGCCTTCCTTGGCGACGACCTTGGCCAGGCCGATCAAGCCGTGCTTGGCGGTCACATACGGCGCCTTGAGCACGGAGGCTTCCTTGGAATGCACCGAACCCATGTAGATGACGCTGCCGCCCTTGCCCGCGGCATACATGCGCTTCAAGCACGCGCGCGTGGTCAGGAAGGCGCCATCGAGATGGATCGCGAGCAATTTCTTCCAGTCCGCGAACTTGAAGCTTTCGATCGGGTTGACGATCTGGATGCCGGCGTTGGAAACGAGGATATCCACGCTGCCCAGGTCCTTGACGGTTTTCGCCACGCCGTCCTCGACTTGTTGTTCGTTCGTCACGTCCATGACTACGGCAGTCGCCTTGACGCCGCGCTGGCGGATTTCCGCTGCCGCGGCGTCTGCCGCGGCCTGGTTGATGTCGGCGATGGCGATGTGCGCGCCGTGGTCGGCAAGCACCTCGGCGATGCGTTTGCCGATGCCGCTGGCGGCGCCGGTGACTAGGGCGACCTTGTTTTTCACGCTCATGGATATCTCCTTGGAGTTGGTGTCAGTTTTCCGTCGCCACGTTTTTCACATCCACCCCCAGGTCGCGCAGCTTGCGATACAAATGCGTGCGTTCCATGCCGGCCGCCTTGGCCAGTTTGCCGACGCTGCCGCCGGCGCGCTGCAACTGGTGCAGCAGGTAGGCGCGCTCGAACTGGTCGCGTGCTTCGCGCAGCGGCAGGTCGAAATCGATGCCCGCCGGATTCGGCGCCGCAACGGCGCTCGCGGCGCCCAGCGCCGCTTCGATTTCGGCAAGTTCCACATCCGCCGCCCCGCCCATGACCAACAGGCGCTGCACGAGGTTGCGCAGTTCGCGCACATTGCCCGGCCAGGCATAGGCGCATAGCCGCTTTTGCGCCGCCGATGCGAAGCGACGGCCGTGCAGGCGATCGCGATTGGCGAAGAAATCCGCGTACAGGTTGAGCAATTCGGGGACGTCTTCGGCGCGTTCGCGCAGCGGTGGAACGGACAAGGGTAGGACATTGAGCAGGTAGTAGAGTTCCTCGCGGAATGCGCCGGCCTTGACGGCCGCATCCAGGTCGCGTGCGCTCGCCGCGATCACTCGAAGATCAAGCGGCACCGGTGCGCGCCCGCCGCCGCGCACGAGCGCGCGTTGCTGCAGCACGCTGAACAGGCGTTGCTGCAATTCGGCGTCCAGATCCGCGACTTCGTCGAGGAACAGCGTGCCGCCATTGGCCTGCTCGAGCAATCCGGGCTGCACACCGCTCGCATCCTCTGCGCCGAACAAGGCCGCGACGAGGTGATCGCGCGGAATGCTGCCGGCGGCGACGGCAACAAACGGACCGCTGCGGCGCGGGCCGTGCGCGTGCAGCCAGCGCGCGAGGGTTTCCTTGCCGGTGCCGGCTTCGCCGCGGATCAGCACGCTGGCATCGTGGGCGCCGAGTTTTTGCAGTTGCGTGCGCAAGGCAACCATCACCCGGCTTGCACCGACCGGCTCGGACGGCAACACCAGGCGCTGGCGCAAGCCTTCGTTTTCGTGGCGCAGGCGGCTGGCCTCGCGCGCGCGCTCGAGCGTGAGCAGCAGTTTCGCCAGCGAGATGGGCTTTTCGATGAAATCCCAGGCACCCAGGCGCGTGGCTTCCACCGCGGTTTCCACGTTGCCGTGGCCGGACATCATCACCACCGGACTGGTTGCCAGCACGCCGGCTGCCGCCCACTCGCGCAGCAGGGTGATGCCGTCGGTGCCGGGCATCCAGATGTCGAGCAGGATCGCGTCCGGATGCTCGCGCTCGCGCGCGACGCGCGCCTCGTCGGCATTGGCGGCAAGGATGGCGGTGTAGCCCTCGTCTTCGAGGATCTCGCGGACGGTACCGCGGATATCCGGTTCGTCGTCGATGATGAGTACGCGTCCGGCGCTCATGGAACGGCCTGTGGCGAAAATGCGACGCGCAAGGATAGCGCGTTTGGACGCTTCGGAAGAAATTAATGTGCGGCGACTAGAATGGACCGCATCCCCCGCGCGTAGCCACTCTGCACGATGTCACCCGTCCCTGCGGCAACACCACGGTCGCCCCTTGTTGTGCGCTTTGGCCGGCTCGGCGACATGCTGCTGCAGGAGCCCCTGCTGCACCTGCTGCATCGGCGCTACGGCGCGCCATGCAAAATCCTCACGCGCGGTTTGTGGACCGGCGCGCTCTACGCCGGCCATCCGGATGTCGGCGACATCTGGCAGTTGCGCAATCGCCGGCGTGCCCTGGCCTTGAGTCCGGAGCGCTGGCGCGCGATCGGCAAATTGCGCGAACATGCCGGGCCCATCTACATCAGCGAGGACACGCGCAGTTCGCTCAAGCGCATTGGCTGGATGCTGCGTTTTGCCGGGGTGGCGCGTGAACGCTGCGTCTTCCTGCGCGACATCGGTGTGCGCGAGAATGAGCACTGGGTCGATCAGGCGCTGCGCCTGGGCTGCGCGACCCCGGCCGCATTTCGTGAAAGCGACTACCCCTGGCGCGGCGATGATCTGCATCCTGCGCCGCGCCTGTACCTTGATGCCGCCGACCGCGCCGATGCGGATGACTGGTTGCGCGGGCGTGGATTCGCCGGTGCCCCGCTCGTCTTGTTGCAAGCCGGCAACTGGCATGCGCAACGCTGGTGGGAGAAGCATCGCGTGGACCCGAAGTTCTGGCCAATCGAATACTGGGCGCAGTTGCTGCGCGCGATGCACGAAACCTTGCCGGCGGCGAACCTGGTGCTGTGCGGTACGCCCATCGAAACAGCGGTTTGCGAAGCCATTGCGCGCGCGACCGGTCTTGCGCAAGTCAATCTCGCGACCACGGATCTGCCAATCCGACGTCTGATGGCCGTGCTCGAACGCGCGCACAGCATGGTGTCGGTCGATTCGGGTCCTGCGCACCTCGCGGCGGCGATGGGTTGCCCGCTGGTGGTGTTGTACGGCGGCAAATACAGTCCCGCAAAATGGGATCGGCGCAGTCCGTCCGGAAAGCCGGTGGTGAATCTGGGTGCGAACCCGCGCGTCGAATCCGTGGCGGACATCGCGCCGGCTGCCGTCATCGATGCGTGGCGTGGACTATCCGTCGCCTCTCATTGAGGCGCGCGGATTCACCGGCACGTCGCGACAAATGCGTCCGTCCCGGCCAGCCACCAGTCGCGCCGGTTGGCCTTGCCGACGCGTTGTGCGTGAGCATCATCCAGGCGCAGGCAGGCATCGGTTCCACCTTCCGGGTCGGGAACCAGCAGGCGCCGCTGCGCGGGTTCGGCGGACAGCCAGGCTTCGGCGCGGCCCAGTTGTTCCGGGCGACTGGCGCGGAAGCCGAACTCGACGGTCGGACCAACGGCCTGCAACAGGTTCTGCTCCTTCCAGTCGACCAGGCCGATCGTCGTGTCCCGTCCTGCGGCTTGCCGCGCCGCCTGCATGAGTTCGCGCGCCGAACTGCTGCCATCGAGCAAGGGATAGACGATCAAGCCATAGCCGCACCACACGGCAAGCAGCAACACGGCGGTCGCCGCCACGGCGCGCGCCGGTCGAAGCGCCAGCGCCGCAAGCACACCGATGGCGCCGGCGCCGAGCAGGAACCGGCCGAGCCCGCGAACCGCCGCGTCCGCGCCGCGATCATCGAGCAGGTTGTCGAGAAAGCGTGCGTGGCCGAGCAGGACGCTTGCGCCGAGTGCGAGCAACAGCAACCCGAGCAGGAACACAAATCCCCATAGCGCCCAACGAAAACCGCGGCGTTCGCAAAGCGTGGGAAGGAATGGCGCCGCCGCCAGCGCGAACGCCGGCAATGCAGGAAGGATGTACATGTCGCGCTTGCCGGCGCTGAAACTGAAGAACAGCACGACCAGCAGACCCCAGGCCAGCGGCAGCCACACGCGCGCGTCGCGCGCACGCCAGGCGTCGCGCCAGTCGCGCCACAGCCAGAAGAACGCGAGCGAGAACGGCGCCCAGAACAGCAGCGCGATCTGGCCGAAATACCAGAACGGCTTCTGGTGGTGCCAGGGATCGGCATAGCGTTCGAGCGTTTGCCGGAACAACAGGTCGTGCACGTAGGCACGATGTTCGGGCGTGGGATCGGCGTGCGCGGCGATGAGCATCGGCACGAGCCACAGTGCGATGGCGGCGAGAACGAGCAGCGCGCCGAACGACCAGCGCCACGCATTGCCGCGGCCCAGATCGGCCAGGCCACCCCAGCGCGCGCGACGCATCGCGGCGTACGGCAACAAGGCGAGCAGCGGCAGGAAACCAACGCCCTTGAGCACGACGCCCACGCCGGCGGCGAAGCACCCGACCCAGAACCAGCGCCAGTGCGGGCCGAGCAGCAGGTGCCGGCACAGGCCATACAACGCGAGCGTGGTGAAAAGCACGAGGCTCGGATCGATCTGTGCGCGCTTGAACTGATAGACGAACTGCACGGCGCACAACACCGCCATGCCCGCGTAAAGGCCGGCGCGCGGATTCCACAGGCGCCGAGCGAGGTCGCACAGCAGCCACAGCACGCCCATGCCGGCCAGCAGCGAGGGCAGCAGGAAACTCCAGCGCCAACTGCCCAGAAGTGCGCGCGCGGCGGCGAGGATCCAGAAAAACAGCGGTGGCTTGTCCGCGTACAGTTCGATGCCGCGATGCGGAAACAGCCAGTCGCCGCTGTCGAACATCTGCCGCGCCACCAGCACGAAGCGCGGCTCGTCGGCCGGCCATGGATCGCGCAGGCCGAAGCCGGCCGCGAGTATCACGAAGGCGATGAGGAAGAAAAGCAACCACTGGCGGCGTTCGTTCATGACCGCCACTCAATCACGCGGCAGGCGCAATACGAACACCGCGCCGCCACTGTCGCGATTCTCCGCGCGCACGCTGCCGCCGTGTTCCTCGGCGATCTTCTTGACCACGGCCAGGCCCAGGCCCGTGCCGCGCTGCTTGCTCGAGGTGTAAGGCTCGAACCAGCGCTCGCCGAAACCGTCGGGCAAGCCGGGGCCGTTGTCGGCGACGCCCAGTTCGATCCACGTTTGCTCATTTTCCACAATGTCGCGTGTCGTCACTTCGATGTGCGGCTTGCGCGTGTCGCCGATCGCCTCGAGCGCATTCTTCATCAGGTTGTGCAGCAACTGGCGCAGGCGACCGGCGTCGGCGCGCAGCACCGGGGCATGCGCGTCGAAGCGGCGCGTGAGCTGGATGCGCTGGTCGTTCTCGTACAAATCCAGCACTTCGCCGGCGAGCGCATGCAGGTCCAATGCACGCGCCTGGATCTGCGGCGCGCGCGCATAGTCGCCGAACGCGTTGACCAGGGTCTTGAGCGCCTCGACCTGGGTGACGATGGTGTGCGTGGCGCGATCGAGCACCTCGGTTTCGTCCGGCGGCAGGCGGCCGATGAAGCGCCGGCGCAGGCGTTCTGCGGCGAGCTGGATCGGCGTCAGCGGGTTTTTCACTTCATGCGCCAGGCGGCGCGCGACTTCGGCCCAGGCCGCGTCGCGCTGCGCGCGGTCGAGCTGGGTCAGGTCGTCGAACACGGCGACGATGCCGGCATCCGCGCCGCCCAGTTCCGCGCCGCGCAGCAGCAACAGGCGGCGCTCTTCGCGACCGGCCTCGCCGCGTGCAAGCACCACTTCCTCGCGCCACTCGCGCACGCCTTCACGCGCATGTTGCAGGATCGGGTCGAGCAGCGGCGCAAGTTCCGGGCGATCGCGGCGCAGCACGGACAGATGCTGGCCGACATAACGCGCCAGCGGTGTGTCGAGGATGGTTTCGGCGGCGCGGTTGAGCGTGCGCAGCGCACCGGTGCGATCGATGCCGAGCACGCCGGCGGACAAGCGCTCGAGCACGGCGCGCAGGTAGGCGCGCTGGCTTTCGGTTTCCTGCGTGCTGTGCGCCACGCGCGCGCTGGACAGCTCCAGTTCGCGCTGCATCTGGTTGAACGAGGCGAGCAGGAAACCGAGTTCGTCGCGGCTGCCGACCGGCAAGGGCGTGTCATAGCGCCCGGAGCCGACCGCGCGCGTCGCCGCGGCCAGGCGCCCGATCGGCGCGGTCAGCCGCCGCGCGATGCCGAACGCGAGCATCAGCGCGAACAGCACCGACAACAGCAACACGAACGTGAGCACCAGGGTGAAAGTCAACTTGAGCGAGCCACGCAGGAATTTCAGGCGCTGGAAGTCGAAATTCGCCTGTTCGACGCCGGCGGTCAATGTTTGCAGCCGCTGTGGCAACGGAAACAAGGCCTGCAGCAGGCGCTCGTTGCCAGGCGTTGCGGCAGGCAGCGGATCGACCACGCGCAACACCAGGCGTGCGCCGAGCGGCTCGGCCGCGGCATAGTGGCCATTGCCCTGCACCTGCAACAGGGTCGCCGAATCCGGGTAGGCGGGGTTGAGCAACTGCGGATCGGCGCTGGCGGTGGCGAGCACGGACTGATCCTTGCCGAACACGGCCAGCTGCAGTGCGCCCTGTGCGTCGATCGCCGCATCGAGCGGTTCTTGCAGATCGGCATCGGCGACATCGCGCAGCGTCTGCGCGAGCGCGGCGCTTTGTTGCTGCGCGGTCTGCAGGCGCTCGTCGAGGTAGACGCGGCCGATTTCCAGGGCGTCGTCCATGGCGTGTTCCATGCGCACGTTGAACCAGGTGTCGATGGTCGCGTCGAGAAAATTCAGGGCAAAGCCGTAGACCACGAACACCGGTGGCAGGGCGAGCACGATCAACATCGCCAACACGCGCCGGTTCAGGCCGGCGCCCGGCGCGTGCTCGCGCAATTCACGGCGCAGGCGCAGCAGGCGCTGCACGATGATCGCCACCAGCACGACCAGTGCAAACACGCTGGCACCGAGCATCCATGGATACCAGGCGCCGAGGCGGCTCGCGCCACCGGCCGCGTCGTTGGCCAGCACCAGCGCCGCGGCGAGCAACACGGCCACCGCCAGCACGGGCACGGCGCGCCGCAGGATGGGCATCAACCGGCCTGCGCGTGCCATGTCCAGGTCTCGCTGTCCATGTGCCACGCCGACTGCAGCAGCGCCGGCAGGCGCAGGGCGCCGGGCAGGGCGTCGCGGTCGAGCGCGATGCGCACGCTGTGCAACATCGCGCCAGCGGCGTCATCGGCGGGCAGGCGCAGTCGCAGGTTTTCCATCGCCGCCAGCGCCAGTGCGCGCGCCGCGTAACTGCGCGTCGTGGCGTCTTCCACGTCGCGCACCTGGTATTGGCGCGACAGCGGGAAGTAGCGCAGTTGCACATGCCGGTGGATACGCAGCGCCCTCGCGTTCGGCGTGCGGATCTGCGCGCTGATGACGAACGGCAATTCGATGCCGTGGTCGAGCGCATCGAGCACCGGACCCGCGGGTTGCCAGACGCTGCGCACCGTCAACGTACCGGATTCGATGGTGGCCGCACGCACGACGAAGGCGCCCGGCGCCGGCGCGCAGGCAACCAGCGCCGTGCAGAAAAATATACTAATTGTGCTTTTCCACCAGCGCATAGAAAAACCCGTCCATTCCCGACTCGCCCGGCAGATTCTGCACGCCGGCACCCGCCGCGTGCCACGGCAGCGTCGGCTGGACGCCACGCGCATCCGCATGGCGGCCGAGGAACGCATCGACTTGCCGCGCATTCTCATCGGCGAGCACCGAACAGGTTGCATAGACTAAGCGCCCGCCGCGCCCGAGCAAAGGCCACAGGGCATCGAGCAGGCGCTCCTGGGTGACGCACAAGGCCGAAATATCGTCGGCGCGGCGGTGCAGCTTCACGTCCGGCTGGCGGCGGATGATGCCCGTCGCCGAGCATGGCGCATCGAGCAGGATGCGGTCGAAGGCCACGCCATCCCACCAGTCGCGCGGGGTCGCGGCATCGCCCGCGCGCACGTCCGCGGCGAGGCCGAGGCGTTGCAGGTTTTCGCGCAAGCGCGGCAGGCGGCGTGCGTCGGCGTCGAGCGCCGTCAAGCGCACATCGGCGCTTTCCAGGATGTGCGCGCTCTTGCCGCCCGGCGCGGCACAGGCATCGAGCACGCGCTGGCCGGCGCGCAGGTCGAGCAGGGCCGCGGCCTGCTGCGCAGCGCCGTCCTGCACGGCGAAGGCGCCTTGCGCGTATCCGGGCAAGCCGGTCACGTCCAGGCTCGATTCGAGCAGCAGGGCGTCGGGCGCGTCGTCCGGCGCGCGGCACGCAACACCTGCCTCAGCCAGCTGTGCGGCGAAGCCGGCAGGCGTGACACGGCGGCGGTTGATGCGCAGCCACAGCGGCGCGGCACGGTTGTTCGCGGCGAGGATGGCGGCGGCCTCTTGCGGCCAGTCCGATTGCAGGCTTGCGATCAGCCACGGCGGATGCGCCGTGGCGGTCGCGGCATCGCGGTCGAGCCGGGCGTTGCATGCCTCGCGCTCGCGCAGCCAGCGCCGCAACAGCGCATTGACGAGTCCGGCGAACGACGGTTTGCGCAGGGCGCGCGCAGCTTCCACGGTCGCCGACACGGCGGCATAGTCGGACAATCGCAGGATTTCCACTTGCACGAGGCCGAGCACGAGCAGGGCGCGGATGTCGGCATCGCGCTCGCGCAGGGGGCGCTCGAGCATTGCGTCCAGCGCCACGTCGAAACGCAGCCACCAGCGCGCGCCCTCGTGCAGCAAGGCGGTGAACAGGGCGCGATCGCGCGCGTCGTCCAGCCGCGCGGCGGTTGCCGATTGCACCGCACGCAAGGACTTTCCGGCAACGACCTCGGCCAACGCCTGGGCCGCCAGCGCGCGCGGATTCGCGCCGGCGCTCACGCGCGCTTCAACCCGGGCCGTGCGTTGAGGTAGTCCACGGCGCTGATCCGGCGCCCGCCCGCGCGTTGCAGCTGCAGGATGCGCAACACGCCCGCGCCGCAGGCCACGTCGATTCCCTCGCGTCCCGCGGCCACGATGCTTCCCGGCGATTTGTCCCCGGCGATTTGCGGCGACTCGCAAACCGCCGCACGCCACACGCGCAGCACCTCGCCGGCCACGTCCGCTTCGGCGACCGGCCAGGGATCGAACGCGCGCACTTTGCGTTCGAGCACGACGGCCGATTCGTTCCAGTCCAGCCGCGCTTCGGATTTTTCCAGCTTGTGCGCGTAGGTTGTGCCGCTTTCCGGTTGTGCCTGCGCGGCGAGGATTTCGCCCGCCAGCGTGCGGCGCAGGCCGTCCGCAAGCACTTGCGCGCCGAGCACGGCGAGCTTGTCGTGCAGGCTGCCGCCGGTGTCCTCGCGCGCGATGTCGAGCTCGCGCCGCGCGAACACCGGGCCGGTGTCCAGGCCCGCTTCCATGCGCATCAGGCACACGCCCGTGTGCGTATCGCCGGCGAGCAGCGCGCGCTGGATCGGCGCCGCGCCACGCCAGCGTGGCAGCAGCGAGGCGTGCACGTTCCAGCAGCCCAGGCGCGGGATCGCCAACACCTTGCGCGGCAGGATCAGGCCGTAGGCGACGACGACGAGAAGATCCGGCGCGAGCGCGCGCAGGCGCGCCTGCGCATCGGGCGATTTGAGCGATTCGGGTTGTTCGACGGCAAGCCCTGCCGCCAGCGCCGCCTGCTTGACCGGACTCGTGCCGAGTGCGCGACCGCGTCCGGTCGGACGATCCGGCTGCGTATACACGGCGGCGATTTCCACAGTGGGAATCGTGCACGCGGCCAGATGCGGGACCGCGAATTCGGGCGTGCCGGCAAAGACGATGCGCAAGCTTTTCAAGCCGTCTCGCGACGGGCTTTTTCGAGTTTCTTTCGCACCATCTCGCGCTTGAGCGGCGACAGGTAATCGACAAAAAGTTTGCCGACGAGATGATCCATCTCGTGCTGGATGCACACCGCGAGCAGGCCGTCGGCTTCGATGTGCAGCGGTTGGCCGTTGCGATCGGCGGCTTCCACGACGATGCGGTCGGCGCGTTGCACGTCGGCGAAGATGCCAGGCACCGACAGGCAGCCTTCCTGGTAGACCTGCTCGCCTTCGCGGGCGACGATCCTCGGGTTGATCAGTGCGAGCGGCGCATTTTTTTCCTCGGAAACATCCAGCACCAGCACTTGCTTGTGCACATTGACCTGGGTCGCGGCCAGGCCGATGCCGGGTGCCGCGTACATGGTCGCGAGCATGGCGTCGACCAGCTCGTGCAGGGCCTTGTCGAACACGGCAACGGGCTGGGCGCGGGTGCGCAGGCGCGGATCGGGGAATTCGAGGATCGTCAGCATGGCATCGATATGGGTATCGGGGAGCGTGACGCAAGTCACGGCAGGACAAGGAGATTGCGCCAAAAATTCTACGCCGATTCGACACTTGGCGCGAATTTGCCGGGAGCCGGTACGCTGGCGGTGCCAATTCGTGAAGCCCGTCATTTGCGCCGTTAAGATTTTCGTATACACTCCGGAAGCCCTTTGGGAATCAGGTAATTGGCAGCCATGCTTAAAAAACTACCTGCGATTTGTGCCGGTTTGTTGCTCACCGTCACCGCATATGCCGCCTCGGTGCAGCTTGCGAAGGACCATCCGGACACCTACACGGTGCGCAAGGGGGACACGCTGTGGAGCATCGCGGCGAAGTTCCTGCAAAAGCCGTGGCAGTGGCCGGAAGTCTGGCAGGCCAACCCGCAAGTCAGGAATCCGCATCTGATCTATCCCGGCGATGTGTTGAGCCTTGCCTATCTGAACGGCAGGCCGGGGCTGGGCATCGCCAGCCGCGGCGGCATCGAACCGCATACGCGCGCCGAGCAGCTGGAAAACGCGGTCAAGCCGCTGCCGTTGTCGGCGATCGAGGATTTCCTGAAGAAACCGCGCTTGGTCAGCGAAGACGAATTCAAGCGCGCGCCACACGTGGTCGGCATCGAGGATCACCACATCAATGGCGCTACCGGCCAGTTGATCTACGTGCGCAACCTGGACGCTCAGCCGGGCCAGCATTTTGTACTGCTGCGCCCGATCGGCCGCTACTACGAGATCACCGGCAAGGACGGCCGGCCAAGCGAAGTCTATCGCCAGGACATGCAGGATCGCGACGACCGCCCGAGCATGCTCTGGCACCACGGCCCGGATCACTTCACCCTGCGTGGCAACGTCAAGTTCCTCGGCTACGAGATGCTGCAGTACGGCGACGTCGAAGCCACGCATGCAGGCAATCCGGCTTCCGTGCTGGTGACAAGTACCGATTACGAGGTGCGCCCGGGCGACTACGTGCTGCCGCCGGACAACAACCAGTTCGACTTCCAGTACGTGCCCCACGCACCGCAACAGGTGCCGGCCACGATGCGCGTGATTGCCTTCACCGATGCCTTGAACGCGGTCGGGCGCCTGCAGGTCGTGGCGCTGTCCAATGGCGCCGCCGATGGCATCGAGAATGGCCAGACCTTCTCGATCTTCCATGCCGGCGATGTGGTCACCGATCGCACCGACTATCCGGAAGGCAGCTTCAAGGCGTTTTTCAAGCGCGACGAGGCCAAGGTGCAGTTGCCGGAGGAATACATCGGCCATGTCATGATCTTCCGCACCTTCGACCGCGTCAGCTATGGCCTGATCATGGATGGCATCCGGCCGGTGCATCTGGGCGACAAACTCTACGAACCCGATCACACGTAGAAGCTTTCGCGTAGGACTTTTCCGATTCTCCACGAACGGCGCGATTTTCGCGCCGTTCGTTTTTGTGCATCCGCTAAACTGCCGGCAATGCCGCAGGACATGCCACTGGATGAAACCCGCGCCTGGCTCGCGCTGTTGCGCGCACCGGGGCTTGGTGCATCCGGCACGCGCGAGCTCATTGGCCGCTACGGCAATGCCGTCGCCGCCCAGGCGGGCGCAGCGCGCGATCCGCGCGTGGACGCGGCGGCGCGTGCCTGGCTCGCCGCACCGGACGCGACGCGCATCGATGCGGACCTGCGCTGGCTGGAAGCGCCGTGCCACCACCTCGTCGTCGCCACCAGCGAAGACTTTCCGATCCTGTTGCGCGACGCCACCAATCCGCCCGCAGCCTTGTTCGTGGCGGGTGACACGGCCTGTCTGTGGTCGGCGCAGATCGCCATCGTCGGTTCGCGCAGCGCGACGGCGGCGGGCCTGGCGAATGCGCGCGCCTTTGCCAAGACGTTTGCCCAAGCCGGCAATACCGTCACCAGCGGCCTGGCCGAAGGCGTCGATGGCGCCGCGCACGACGGCGCGCTGGAAGGCGGCGGCAAGACCATTGCCGTGCTCGGCACCGGGCCGGACATCGTCTTCCCGCGCCAGCACGGGGACCTGGCCGGCCGCATCGTCGAACACGGCGCGCTGGTCAGCGAATTCCCGCCCGGCACGCCGGGCCTGCCGAAACATTTCCCGCGGCGCAACCGCATCATCGCGGGCCTGAGCCTGGGCACGCTGGTGGTCGAGGCCAGCCTGCGCTCGGGTTCGCTCACCACCGCGCGCCTGGCCACCGAAGCCGGGCGCGAGGTGTTCGCCCTGCCTGGCTCGATCCATTCGCCGCTCGCGCGCGGCTGCCACAAGCTCATCCGCGACGGCGCCAAGCTGGTGGAAACCGCCGAGGAGGTGATCGAGGAATTGCGCGGGGTCGGCGGCTTGCTCGCCGAAGGCCTGCGCAGGCGCTTGCAGGCGCCGGCGGACCCCACGCCGTTGCCGGAGGCGGCCGTCACGCGCGATGCCGACTACCAGCGCCTGCTCGGCGCGCTGGATGCGCAGGCCACGGCGCTGGATGAACTCGTCGAGCGCACCGGTTTGACCGCCGCAGCCGTGTCATCGATGCTGCTCGTGCTCGAACTCGACGGCGTCGTTGGCTCCGAGAATGGCCGTTATGCACGGCGCTGAACCGGGATTGCGCTTGACACACCGCCCATGTCTGTGAGCACACTGAAAAAAGAGAGCCCGCACCACGCGGGCATATTTTTCGCCGCCATGCCCAAGAACCTGCTCATCGTCGAATCCCCGGCCAAGGCCAAGACGATCAACAAATACCTCGGCAAGGATTTCCAGGTCCTGGCCTCCTACGGCCATGTGCGTGACCTCAAGCCACGCGAAGGCGCGGTCGATACCGACCACGACTTCGCCATGGCCTACGAGCTGATCGAGAAGAACGAAAAGCACGTCGATGCCATCGTCAAGGCAGCCAAGGCGGCCGATGCGCTGTATCTGGCCACCGACTTGGATCGCGAAGGCGAGGCGATTTCCTGGCACATCGCCGAAATCCTGCGGCAACGCAAATTGCTCGACGGCAAGCAGGTGCATCGCGTGGTGTTTTCCGAAATCACCCCGCACGCCATCCAGGAAGCCGTCGCGCATCCGCGCGAGCTGTCGCTCGACCTCGTCAACGCCCAGCAGGCACGCCGCGCGCTCGACTACCTGGTCGGCTTCAACCTCTCGCCGGTGCTGTGGCGCAAGGTGCAGCGCGGCCTCTCCGCGGGCCGCGTGCAATCGCCGGCGCTGCGCATGATCGTCGAGCGCGAGGAGGAAATCGAGGCGTTCAAGGCGCGCGAGTACTGGACCATCGAAGCCGATTGCGCGCATCCCATGCAGCGCTTTGCCGCGCGCCTGCTCAAATTGCGCGGCAAGAAATTCGAGCAGTTCGACTTGACGGACGAAAAATCCGCGCATGCCGCGCGCGATGCCTTGGTCAAGTCCGCGCAAGGCCGCCTGATCGTATCGGAGGTGCAATCCAAGGAACGCAAGCGCCGTCCCTCGCCCCCCTTCACCACCTCGACCCTGCAACAGGAAGCGGCGCGCAAACTCGGATTCTCGACCAGCCGCACCATGCGCATCGCGCAGGGCCTGTACGAAGGCGTCGCCATTGGCGGCGAGGGCACGGTCGGCCTTATCACCTACATGCGTACCGATTCGGTAAATCTCGCCCAGGACGCCATCGCGGAAATCCGCAAGGTCATCGCGCGCGATTACGGCGCGCGTGCCCTGCCCGAGCATCCGCATATTTACCGGGCCAAGTCCAAGAACGCGCAGGAAGCGCACGAGGCGATCCGTCCGACCTCGGCCTTGCACACGCCGGCAAGCGTCGGCGGATTCCTCAATGACGACCAGCGCAAGCTGTACGACCTGATCTGGAAGCGCGCGGTCGCCAGCCAGATGCAGCACGCGACCTTGAACACGGTGTCGGTCGATTTCGATGCCGGCGGCGACTGCGCGTTCCGCGCCAGTGGCACCACCGTCATCGATCCGGGATTCCTCGCCGTGTACGAGGAAGGCCGCGACGCGAAAACCGCCGAGGACGAGGACGACAACCGCAAGCTGCCGGCGATGAAGGTCGGCGAAGCCGTGCCGTTGGCCGACGTGCTTGCCGAACAGCATTTCACCGAACCGCCGCCGCGCTTTTCGGAAGCCTCCCTGGTCAAGGCGCTGGAGGAATACGGCATCGGCCGCCCCTCGACCTACGCGAGCATCATCCAGACCCTGCTCAACCGTGAATACGTGCTGCTGGATTCACGCCGCTTCCGCCCGACCGACGTCGGCCGCGCGGTGGCGAAGTTCCTGTCCGGTCACTTCACGCAATACGTCGATTACGACTTCACCGCCAAACTCGAAGACGAACTCGACGCGGTCTCGCGCGGCGAAGAAGACTGGGTGCCATTGCTGCGAAAATTCTGGACGCCGTTCAAGGCACTGGTCGCGGACAAGATCGAAACGGTCGATCGCGGGGAAGCCGGCGGCGAGCGCGTGCTCGGCACCGATCCGGTCTCCGGCAAACCGGTATCCGTGCGCCTGGGTCGTTACGGGCCGATGGCGCAGCTCGGCGGCCGTGACGACGAATCCAAACGCTTTGCATCCTTGCGTCCCGGCCAGAGCATCCACACCATCGGACTGGAAGATGCGCTGCACCTGTTCAAGTTGCCGCGCGAGTTGGGCGTGGCCGATGACGGCGAGAAAATCAGCGTTGGCATCGGCCGCTTCGGACCCTTCGTCAAGCACGGCACGATGTACGCCTCGATCAAGCCGCCGGATGATCCCTACACGATTGACCTCGCGCGTGCGAAAGAAGTGTTGCACGAGAAAGCCGAGGCGATCCGCAATCGCGTGATCGCGAGTTTTCGCGAGGGTGCGATCCAGGTCCTGCGTGGCCAGTACGGTCCCTACATCACCGACGGCGAGAAGAACGCACGCATCCCGAAGGATCGCGAGCCGGCCTCGCTGACCGAAGCCGAATGCGCGGAACTGCTCGCCGCGGCGCCGGTACGGCCCAAGCGCGGCCGCTTCGGCAAGGCCGCCAAGGGCGCGCCGGCCAAGGCCGCGGCCAAGAAGGCAGCGCCGGCGAAAAAGGCGGCCGTGAAAAAAGCCACCGCGAAGAAAGCGCCGGCAAAAAAAGTGACCGCGAAGAAGGCGGCGCCGCGCAAGAAAGCCGTCGAGGCCTGATGCCATGGAGCTTGCGCTGCAAGCGGCTGTCACTGCGCTGCGCGCGGGCGGCGTCGTTGCCTATCCAACCGAGGCGGTGTACGGCATGGGTTGCGATCCGCACGATCGCGCCGCATTCGAGCGCGTGTTCGCGCTGAAGCAGCGCCCGCCGACACAAGGCGTGCTGTTGATTGCGGCGGATTTTGCGCAAGTGGAAAGGTATATCGACCTCGCGCGCATGCCTGCGGACGCGCTCGTGCGCGTGCGCGCGAGCTGGCCCGGTCCGCACACGTGGATTTTCCCGCGTGCCGCGACGGTTCCGGACTGGATCGCCGGCAGCCATGCCGGCATCGCGCTGCGCGTGACCGCGCATCCGCTCGCATCCGCGCTGTGCCGCGCGTTCGGCGGCGCCATCGTTTCGACCAGCGCGAACCGTCATGGCGTGGCGCCCGCGCGCACGGCGCAGGCCGTGCGTGAGGCGTTTGGCAGCGAACTTGCGTATATTCTCGACGGCGCCGTCGGCGACCTGGATCGGCCAACGCCGATCCGCGATGCCATCAGTGGGGAACAGATCCGGTCGTGATCGGGGGTGGGGAACGTGTCAGCCGTCGTTGAAATCCAGCGTGCGTTGCCGGCCGGCGTGCCGCTGCTAGCCACTGCTACAGCGTCGCGGATCATTGCGTGGCGCGACGGCAGACCCGTTGCGGCGCGCGACTTTCTTGCCGACGTCATGGCGCTCGCCGCGATGCTGCCATCGGCGCGCCATGCCGTGAATCTGTGCGAAGACCGTTATCGTTTCATCACTGCGTTCTGTGCAGTTGCCGTCGCCGGGCAAACGAACTTGTTGCCCGGCACGCGCGCGCCACAGGCAATTGCGGAAACGCTTGCCGCTTATCCTGACAGTTACGTACTGGCCGAAAGCACGCAGGAGGGTGTCAACGCACGTCAATTCGTGATGCCGGACGTGTTGGGCGACGCCGCGGCGGCGACGCCAGCGCTGCCGTCGGATCGCGTCGTTGCCATTGCCTTCACTTCAGGCAGTACCGGCAGTCCGAAAGCGAATCCGAAAACCTGGGGCGCCGTGTGCGCGAGCAGTGCGCACAACGCCGATGCGGTGTGCGCGGGCGGCACACCGAACATTGTCGCCACGGTGCCGCCGCAGCACATGTACGGACTGGAAATGTCGGTGCTGCTGCCGTTGCGCAGCGCCGCCGCCATCCATTCCGGGCATCCATTTTTTCCTGTCGACATTGCGCATGCGCTCACGCAGGTTCCGGCGCCGCGGGTGCTGGTGACGACGCCGCACCACCTGCGTGCGCTGTTGCGTTCGGATGTCGTGTTGCCGGCGATCGAGGCGATCGTCAGCGCGACGGCGCCGTTGCCGGCGGAACTCGCGCGTAGCGTCGAAGCGCGCTTCGCGACGCGCGTGACCGAACTGTTCGGTTCGACCGAAACCTGCGTCATTGCCCGGCGCCGCGCCGCACTGGACGAGCCGTGGCAGTTGTATCCGGGCGTGTCGCTGCAACCGCAACCCGACGGGACGCTGGTCGATGCGCCGTATTTTTCGGCGCCGACGCCATTGCAGGATATCGTCGAACTGCTGCCGGAAAGGCGTTTTCGCCTGTGCGGACGCAATGGCGATCTGCTCGAGATCGCCGGCAAGCGCGCTTCGCTGGCAGACTTGAACCGGCGGCTGCTGGCGATTCCCGGGGTCGAGGATGGCGTCGTCCTTCAACTCGACGCCGACGGCCGTGGTGTGCGCCGTCTTGCCGCACTCGTGGTGGCGCCGAACCTCGACGCGACGCAGATACGCGACGCGTTGCGCGCGGGCATCGATCCGGTATTCCTGCCGCGGCCGCTCAGGATCGTCGCGTCGTTGCCACGCAACGCGGCAGGCAAACTGCCGCGCGCGGCGCTGCTCGATGCACTCCTGGGACCCTAGGGCGCCGCAATCACTTCCAGTCCGCGAGCTTGTAGTACACCGGCTGCACGGTGCCCGAAGGTCCCGACAATTGCTGCATCAGGTTCGGTGGAATCACTGCCGGATTGTCGACGTAGAATTTCGTCGGGCCTTCCTTCTCCAACACGCGCACGAACACCAGCTTGCCCTTCTTGCGGTATTCCTCGACGGTTTCGTTGCCGTTCTGACGCACCGTCACCACCGGCAGTTCGGCCACGTTCGCGGCGGCCTGCACGTCCGGCGGCAACGTGGATTGTTCCTGGGTTTTCTCGGGGGCTTTCGCCGCGGGGGCGGCGGGCGTCTGCGCCGGTTCAACCTGCTTTACGCCAGGATCGTTCATCGACGGCGGCGCCTGCACGGGCGGCAGCGGATCGGAGGCGGGTTTGCCTTGGGCGAAAACGGTCCCCGCCGAGGCAATGCACATCAGGCCAAGCAAACGAAGGGATTTCATGGGCACCTCCCGGATTTGTTGCGAGCATATCACGCACGCGACATGCTTTTTATGACGCAGGTCCAGGCGTTTGCGTTGCAAAAATCCGCCCGCTGGGCCAAGCTGAAAATCCCGAGAATCCGGCACCGCCATGTCGCGTCCCACGCTTGTCCTGATCGATGGCTCCGGCTATCTGTATCGCGCCTTCCACGCGTTGCCGCCGCTGGCCAATCGCATGGGCGAGCCGACCGGCGCGCTGTTCGGCGTGTTCAACATGCTGCGCGCTACGCTCAAGGAAAAACCCGCGCAGGTCGCCTTCGTCGCCGACGCCAGCGGCCCCACGTTCCGCGATGCATTGTTCGAACAGTACAAGGCGCACCGCCCGCCGATGCCGGATGATCTGCGTGCGCAGATCGAACCGATGCTTGCTCTCGTCGGCGCACTCGGCTTTCCGATCCTGCGCGTGAGCGGCGTGGAGGCGGATGACGTCATCGGCACGCTGGCGCGGCAAGCGGCGGCGCAAGGCGAAGACGTCGTCATCTCCACCGGCGACAAGGATCTGGCGCAACTGGTGAACGAGCGCATCACGCTGGTCAACACCATGACCAATTCGACACTCGACCCCGCGGGCGTCGCGGCGAAGTTCGGCGTGCGCCCGGACCAGATCGTCGATTACCTGGCCCTGGTCGGCGACAGCGCCGACAATATCCCCGGCGTACCCAAGTGCGGGCCAAAAACCGCGGCGAAGTGGCTTGGCGAATACGGCACGCTCGATGCCATTGTCGCCAACGCGGACAAGATTGGCGGCAAGATCGGCGAATCCCTGCGCGCCGCGCTGCCGCAGTTGCCGTTGTCGCGCCAGCTCGCCACGATCAAGACCGATGTCGCGCTCGATGTCACGCCCGCCGAACTGGTGCTGCGCGATGCGGATACGCACAAGCTGCGCGAGCTGTACACGCGCTACGAATTCAAGGCGGCGTTGCGGGAACTGGACGCCTCATCCCCCTCTCCTCCAAGCTCGCTTGCGGGAGAGGGGCGGGGTGAGGGGGTGGCGCCGACCCTTGCAACAGAACCGGTCGCGCCAAGCGCGATCGAGAATCGCAACTACGAACTGATCCTCGATCAGAAACACTTCGACGCCTGGCTGAAAAAACTCGAGAGCGCCGATCTCATCGCCTTCGACACCGAAACCACCAGCCTCGATCCGATGCGTGCGGAAATCGTCGGCGTGTCGTTTGCCGTCGAACCCGGCCATGCGGCGTATGTTCCGCTGGCGCACGCGTATCCCGGCGCGCCCACGCAGTTGCCACGGGATGCGGCACTCGCCGCGCTCAAGCCGCTGCTGGAAGATGCGCAAAAATCCAAGCTGGGCCAGCACGCCAAGTACGACATGAACGTGTTGTCCAACGTCGGCATCGCCATGACCGGCGTGCGCTTCGACTCGATGCTCGAATCGTATGTGCTCAACGCATCCGGCAACCGCCACGACATGGACACGCTGGCGAAGAAATACCTCGGCGTCGACACCATCCACTACGAAGACGTCGCCGGCAAGGGCGCCAAACAGATCCCGTTCGCACAGGTCGACGTGCAGCGCGCGTGCGAGTACTCGGCCGAGGATTCAGACATCACCTTGCGCCTGCACCGCGCGCTGTGGCCAAGGCTCGAAGCCGATGCGAAATTGCGCCGCGTGTTCGACGAGATCGAAATGCCGCTGGTACCGGTGCTCGCGCGCATGGAGCAGACCGGCGTGCTCATCGATGTCGGCAAGCTGCGTGCGCAGAGCAAGGAGCTCGGCAAGCGCATGCTGGAACTTCAGCAGCAGGCATTCGCGATCGCCGGGCGCAATTTCAACATGGACTCGCCCAAGCAGTTGCAGGCGCTGCTCTATGACGAATTGAAACTGCCGGTGTCGATCAAGACGCCAACCGGACAACCCTCGACGAATGAGGAAGCGCTCGAAGGCCTGGCCAGCCAGCACGAACTGCCGCGCCTGGTGCTCGACTACCGCACCCTGGCGAAACTGCGTTCGACCTATACCGACAAGCTGCCCGAGGCGGTGAATCCGCGCACCGGTCGCGTGCACACGAGTTACCACCAGGCCGTCGCGGCGACGGGGCGCTTGTCATCGAACGACCCGAACCTGCAAAACATCCCGATCCGCACCGACGAAGGCCGGCGCATCCGCCAGGCCTTTGTCGCGCCCGAGGGTTACAAGATTCTGGCCGCGGACTATTCGCAGATCGAACTGCGCATCATGGCGCATCTGTCCGGCGACGCCGGCCTGCTCGCCGCCTTCCATGGCAACCAGGACGTGCATCGCGCCACCGCCGCGGAGGTGTTTGGCATACCGCAGGAACAGGTCGATCCGAACCAGCGCCGCGCGGCCAAGGCGATCAATTTCGGACTGATGTACGGCATGAGCGCCTGGGGCCTGGCGCGCCAGCTCGGCATCGGCCGCGACGAGGCGAACGCCTACGTCAAAACCTATTTCGAGCGCTATCCGGGCGTTGCGGCGTTCATGCAATCCACGCGCGAGCAGGCGCACCGCGACGGATTCGTGGAAACCCTGTTCGGGCGACGTCTGTACCTGACCGAGATCCACTCGCGCAACCAGGGCCTGCGCGCCGGCGCGGAGCGCGCGGCGATCAATGCGCCGATGCAGGGCACCGCAGCCGACATCATCAAGCGCGCGATGATCGCCGTCGATGCCTGGTTGCAAATGCTGGATGACACGGCGCGCATGATCATGCAGGTGCACGACGAGCTGGTGTTTGAGGTGCGCGTGGATGCCATATCGCAAATTTCCGACGGCGTGCGCGAGCGCATGATGGCAGCGGCGAACCTCTCGGTGCCATTGATTGCCGATATTGGCACTGGCTCGAATTGGGACGAGGCACACTGACGACCACGTAAATCGTTGAATTCCCAGCCGATGAACAATTTCTGAACCGATCGGTGTAAACAAGCGTAAAGCCTTGAACTTCGTGCCTGCGCATCCATCTAATTTCGCAGGTGCACGCAACGGCACCTGGTTGGCTCACCTCCCTGGGCCAACAACGGGGACCGATCCCTCCCCTGATCGGCCTCCGACCCACGGCCCCGAGAGTCCCCCCTAACTCTCGGGGCTTTTTTATGGGTTATTTTTGCAATCGTCCATGATTGCGAGGATCAATAAGCGGCCATCCAAGGCCGCGCGTTTCAAGCAAGATATCCGCCATCCACGGCGAAGCTTGCACCCGTGATGTAGCTCGCCGCCGGCGAACACAGGAACGCGATCATCGGCGCGATTTCCTCCGGTTGGGCGGCACGGCCGAGCGGAATCGCGCGCAGCAAGGGTTTCAGGATTTCCGGATTGCCGGTCAGCGCACTGGCGAATTTCGTTTCGGTGAGCCCCGGCAGCACGGCGTTGACGAGGATGCCGTATGGCGCGAGTTCGCGCGCGAACGACTCCGTCATCGATGCGATCGCCGCCTTGGTCATCGAATACACCGCCTGCCCCGGTGCGGCGCGACGTGCATTGACCGATGCGACGTTGACGATGACGCCGCCGCGTTCGCGCATCGCGCGCGCGGCGAGTTGCGAGGCCAGGAAATAGCCGCGGATATTGACCTCGACGGTCTTGTCGAACGCGGACATGGGCATGTCCAGCACCGGGCCGAAATACGGATTGGCCGCTGCGTTGTTGACGAGGATGTCGGGGCGCAGAGCGCGCTGCTCCAAATGCGTGAACAGCGCCTGGATCGATTCCTGTTCGCCGATATGCGCAGCAATCGCGACGGCCTTGCCACCCGCAGTCACGATTTGTCCTGCGGCCACCTCGCAGGCCTCCTGCCGGCGACTGGATACGATTACTTGCGCACCCCAGCGCGCCAGCAATTGCGCGGTGGCCAGGCCAATGCCGCGGCTGGCGCCGGTGACGAGCGCGGTCTTGCCGGACAGATCGAAAAGCGTGGCGTGGGTCATCGCGGGCGACCTCGGAACTGGCATAGAATTTCAGCATAGCAAACGCGGGAGGCGGCGCCATGGAGCAAAAACGCGTGCTGATCACCGGCGCCGGCAGTGGCCTGGGCCGCGCACTTGCCTACTGCTTTGCCGAGCACGGCTGGCGCGTGGCCTGCGCGGACATCCGCCTGGATCGCGCCCAGGACACGGTGCGCCTGATGCGCGAGTTCGGTGTCGGCGCGATGGCGCTCAAGGTCGACGTCGGCAGTGATGCCTCGGTGGAAGCCATGCACGATGAAATCCTCGCCGCCTGGGATGGCGTCGACGTCGTGATCAACAACGCCGGCGTCGCCTGCGCGGGCAGCGTCGCACAGACCTCGCTCGATGACTGGCGCTGGACGCTGAACATCGATCTCGTGGGCGTCGTGCGCGGCTGTCATGCCTTCCTGCCGGTGCTGCTCGAACAAGGCAGCGGCCACATCGTCAACATCGCCTCGTTCGCCGGCTTCATCAACGCGCCGCGCATGGCGGCGTATTCGGCGGCCAAGGCCGGCGTGATCTCGCTGTCCGAGACCCTGCGCGCGGAACTGGCCGGCAGCGCGATCAAGGTGTCGGTCGTGTGCCCGGCGTTTTTCCCGACCAATCTGATGGACACGGCGCGCGCGCCGGAAGCCGACAAGGCGACGGCAAAGAAATTCATGGCCAAGTCGACGCAGAGCGCGGACGACGTGGCCGCGATCATCTACCGTGAAATCCAGCGCGGCACGTTCCTGATCCTGCCGACGAAAGGCGAGCGCGGGCGCTGGCGCGCCAAGCGCTTCGCCCCGGAATGGTTCTTCCGCAAGCTGGTGGCGATGGCCGCGAACATCGGGAGCAAGCCATGAGCCGCCTGCTGATCTACGGCGCCAATGGCTACACCGGCAAACTCGTTGCGCGCGAAGCCGCGCGGCGTGGCCTCAAACCCTTGCTCGCCGGACGCAATCGTGACGAACTCGATGCACTGGCGAAGGAACTGGATTTGTTGCGGCGCGTATTCGAACTCGCGCATCCGGCCGAAATCGTGCGCAATCTCGACGGCGTGGGCGTGGTGCTGCACTGCGCCGGCCCGTTTTCGCAAACCTGTGCGCCGATGCTCAATGCGTGCCTGGACGCGAACGTGCATTACCTGGACATCACCGGCGAGATCGACGTCTTCGAGCTGTGCCATCGCACGCATGCGCGCGCGCAACACCAGGGCGTCGTCGTGCTGCCCGGTTCCGGTTTCGATGTGGTGCCCACCGATTGCGTCGCCGCGATGCTCAAGCGCAAGTTGCCGGATGCGAACGCGCTGGTGCTCGCCTTCGAGGCCGGCGGCGGCCCGAGCCCCGGCACCGCGCTCACCAGCGTCGAGGGACTTGCCCGCGGCGGCCGCGCGCGCATCGGCGGCGAGGTGAAACCGGTTCCATTGGCGTGGAAAGTCCGCGAATTTTTGCGCGATGGCAAGCCACGCACGGCGATGACGATTCCGTGGGGCGACGTGTACACGGCGCACGTTTCCACCGGCATTGCCAACATCGAAACCTACATGGCCGTGTCGCCGAAAACAATCCAGCGCCTGCGCTGGCTGCGGTACATCCAGCCAATGCTTGGTCTCGCACCGGTGCAAGCGTTCATGAAGCGACGCGTGCGCGCGGCGACACCGGGGCCGAGCGAACAGCGCCGCCGCGACACCGGCTGCCACGTCTGGGGCGAGGTGCGCAATGTGGCGGGTCGGCAGGCGGTGCTCGAACTGCATACCCCGAACGGCTACGAGCTGACCGCAACCGCGGCACTTGGAATCGCTGAATACCTGCTGGGCCGCACCAGTCCGCCCGCGGGCGGCTACTTCACGCCGTCGCAGCTGATGGGCGCCGACTACGTTCTCAAACTGCCGGGCGTGCGCCTGATCGAACCCCCTCAGGTTGCGGCAAACGCCTGATTCTGCTGTAATACGCGGCTCGCTGCGCAATTTTGCGGCGAATCCAGCAGTTTTGCTGGGCCGATGCCGCCCTGGCTAAGGGCGCTCCCGTTCAACATCGAGGAAGGTTCCGATGGCCAAAGTCTGCCAAGTCACCGGCAAGCGCGCACAGTCCGGCAACAATGTGTCGCATGCCAACAACAAAACCCGGCGCCGCTGGCTGCCGAACCTGCACGAGCGCCGTTTCTGGGTGCCGAGCGAAAAGCGTTGGGTGAAACTGCGCGTTTCGTCCCAGGCCCTGCGCACGATCGACAAGAACGGCATCGAAACCGTCCTCGCCGAACTGCGCGGCAAGGGCGAGAAGATCTAAGGAGCAAACACCATGGCATCCAAGCGCGACAAGATCCGCCTCGTGTCCTCGGCCGAAACCGGCCATTTCTACACGACCGACAAGAACAAGAAGACCACGACCGACAAGATCGAGATGAAGAAATACGATCCGGTCGTGCGCAAGCACGTGATCTACAAGGAAGCGAAGATCAAGTAAGTGCAGGATGCACTCATCCCGTGCAGTACATGGATATCCGTTGACACGGGATCCGGCTTCGGTAAACAAAAACCCGCTTCGGCGGGTTTTTTGTTTGTGCGGCAGGTGGCGCACGTTTCAACACACGCAAGTGCGACGGTGGCATAGTGCCGGCAGCATTTGTCGAATCGAGGATTGGCCGTGAGTACCGCTAGCCCACCGGATACATCGACACGGCACGACCAGCACGGACACTGGCCGCAGGCCGAATCGGTCGAAGACTTTCGCCACAACCTCGCGGCGGTGCATGCGCGCATGGCGGCGGCTTGCCGGCGCGTTGGCCGCGACCCGGCCAGCGTGCGCCTGCTGCCGGTCAGCAAGACCAAACCCGAGGCGACGCTGCGCATGGCCTACGCGGCCGGTTGCCGCCTGCTGGGCGAGAACAAGCCGCAGGAGGCTTATCACAAGTGGGAGGCGATGGCCGATCTCGTCGATTTGCACTGGTCGATCATCGGCCACCTGCAGACCAACAAGGCCAAGTACGTGGCGCGCTTTGCCAGCGAATTCCAGGCACTGGACAGCCTGCGCGTGGCCGGAGCGCTGGAAAACCGCCTGCAGATCGAAGGCCGCGGCATGGACGTCTTCGTGCAGGTCAACACTTCGGGCGAGGCCAGCAAGTTCGGATTGCATCCGGACGATGTGGCGGCTTTTTTGCGCGAACTGCCGGCATTCTCGGCGCTGCGCGTGCGCGGCCTGATGACGCTGGCGGTGTTTTCTGCCGAAGCCGGACGGGTGCGAGAGTGCTTCGTGCGGCTGCGCGGCCTGCGCGACCGGCTGCGGCAGCAGGCCCCGGACGGCGTCGGCCTGGATGAATTGTCGATGGGCATGTCCGGCGACTACGAGATCGCCATCGAGGAAGGCGCCACCGTGGTGCGCGTCGGCCAGGCCATCTTCGGCGCACGGCCGCTGCCGGATTCCCACTACTGGCCGCCGGCGGGCGAAATACAATCCCCGTGACCAAACAAAAACCCGCCGATTGGCGGGTTTTTGCGTTTTGCGGATTTGCGCCGATTCAGGCCCTCGCGGGTGCCAGCGCATACCCGCGCAGGCGCACCGCGAATGCCTGCAGGGTCTGGATGCCACTGGCTTCGGCTTCGCGACACCATTCCTGCAGGTTCGCCAGCATGGCCTCGCCACTGCCGTTGCCGCGCTCAAGCACGGCGGCAAGGCGCGCGCGATATTCGCAGACCTGCGCCAGCAGCGGGCGTTGCTTGATCGCATCGAGCATGCGCGATTGCGCGGCAGCGTCGAGCCAGCGGCCGCCATTGGCCAGGGCGCGACGCAGCGCACGCGGCAAGGCCTTGACCTTGGCGCCCGCATGCGCGGCTTCTTCGCGCAAGGTCGGTGCGATCACGCCCTTGAAGTAATCCGTCATCACCTGGAAACGATGGCTGAGCAGGGCCTTGATGGTTTCCGTGTCCGGCAGCGGCACATTCGCGCGCACGTCCAGCGACGGCGCCACGCGCAGCACCTTGGCCAAACCAAGCGTCTCGAAGCCGCGGATCACCGCCCAGCCGATATCGAACTCCCACTTGCGCAAGGCGAATTTGGACGAACTCGGGAACGCATGGTGGTTGTTGTGCAGTTCCTCGCCGCCAATCCAGAAGCCCCACGGCGTGAGATTGGTCGCCATGTCGGCGGTCTCGAAATTGCGGTAGCCCCACCAATGGCCCAGGCCATTGACCACGCCAGCAGCCCAGAACGGAATCCAGACCATCTGCAATGCGGAAATCGCCACGCCCCACACACCGAAAAAGAGGATGTTGACGATGAACATCAAGGTCGGGCCCAGGTAGGGATGCCCGCCGTAGACGTGGCGTTCGAGCCAGTCCTCCGGCGTGCCGCGGCCGTATTTTTCCATGTCGTCCGGCTTGCCGGCGGCGACGCGGTACAGATCCACGCCCTGCCACAGCACGGTGTTGATGCCGAAAATCTTCGGGCTGTGTGGGTCTTCCTCGGTCTCGCACTTGGCGTGGTGCTTGCGGTGCACGGCGACCCATTCTTTTGTCACCATGCCGGTGGAAATCCACGACCAGAAGCGGAAGAAATGCGCGAGAACCGGATGGAAATCCACGCCGCGGTGCGCCTGGCTGCGGTGCAGGTACAAGGTCACCGAGAAGATCGTCAACTGGGTGACGATCATGAAATACACGAGTTTGGTCACCCACGAGGCATGGGTGATGCCGTGGATCAGGAAATTGAGGATGAAGTCGAGCATGGATGTATCC
>JAFEFO010000001.1 GCA_018240565.1 Pseudomonadota bacterium
GACCGCGAGCGGCAGGTCTTGCGCCTGGCGGGCGAGGGCAAATCCGCCGGCGACATCGCCGAGCAATTGCACTTGTCGCAAGGCACCGTGCGCAATTATTTGTCCGAAGCCATCGGCAAGCTTGGTGTGAGCAACCGCATCGAGGCGTATCGGCTGGCGCGACAGAAGGGGTGGTTGTAGTTCGCGATTGATTTTCCTTCCCCGTTTACGGGCACCCTTTATCTCTTCCTTCCCCCGTGAACGGGGGAAGGGAAAGCATTCGCCGCGTTTCGGCGATAATCACGAGCCACCTTCAGATTTCCGCTCTTGAAAAAATCCGACTTCCACTACGACCTGCCAGCGGAATTGATCGCGCAGGCGCCACTGGCGCAGCGCTCGGCGAGCCGCCTGCTTGTCGTTGATGCGCAGGGCAAACAATTCGCGGATCGGCATTTCACCGATCTGGTCGAATACCTGAATCCCGGCGACCTGCTCGTGTTCAACGACACGCGCGTGCTGCCGGCGCGGCTGTTCGGGAAAAAGGAAACCGGCGGCGCGGTCGAAATCCTGATCGAGCGCGTCACCGGCGCACACGAGGCAGTGGCGCAACTTGGCGTGAGCAAGAAGCCGAAGCCGGGCAGCCGTATCCTGCTGGATGATGGCAGCGCGTTGCTCGTGCTCGGGCGAGAAGGGGAATTTCATACGTTGCGCTACGACGGCCCCGAACCGCTGGAAAAACTCCTGCTGCGCCTGGGCCACATGCCGCTGCCGCCATACATCGCGCGCGCCGACGATGTGGCCGATGCCGAACGCTATCAGACCATCTACGCCAAATCGCCCGGTGCGGTCGCAGCGCCGACTGCCGGATTGCACTTCGACACGCCGCTGCTCGACGCGCTGCGCGACAAAGGCGTGGAATTCGGCTATGTCACCCTGCACGTTGGCGCCGGCACCTTTGCGCCCATGCGCAGCGACAACGTCGAAGACCACCACATGCATCGCGAATGGCTCAATGTCGGTGCGGAACTGGTGGAAAAGATCCGCCGCACGCGCGCCGCGGGCGGGCGCGTCGTCGCGGTCGGCACCACCGTGGTGCGTGCGCTGGAATCCTCATTGCGCGGTGGCGATGTTGCGCCATTCGCCGGCGAGACGCAGATCTTCATCTTCCCCGGGTACAAGATCGCCAGCGTTGATGCACTGGTCACGAATTTCCACCTGCCGGAATCGACCTTGCTGATGTTGGTGTCGGCTTTTGCCGGGCGCGACTTCATGCTCGACGCGTATCGGCATGCGGTTGCACAGCGCTATCGATTCTTCTCGTATGGCGATGCGATGCTGATATTGCCTTGACGTACCAAAAAGCGTACGCTTTGCGAAAGGAGATTCCAATGGCCGAACTCAACGCCAGCGCCGCGCGCGCCAATTTCTACCGCTTGCTCGACCAGACGGCGCAAACGCACAAGCCCGTGCGCATCGCCGGCAAGCGCAACAACGCCGTGCTCGTGGCCGAAGACGACTGGAACGCGATCCAGGAAACCTTGTACCTGCTGTCCATTCCCGGCATGCGCGAGTCGATTCGCGAAGGCATCGCCACACCCACCGCCAAACTCGCCAAGGAATTGCGCTGGTGAGCTGGGCGCTCGTTTATACGAAGCAGGCCCAGAAAGACGCAAAAAAGCTCGTCGCCGCCGGCTTGAGGGAAAAGGCGCAGGCGTTGCTTGCCGTCGTCGCGCGCGATCCGTTCGCCAATCCGCCGCCGTTCGAGAAACTGGTGGGCGATTTGGACGGTGCGTATTCGCGTCGCATCAACATCCAGCACCGGCTGGTCTATGCGGTGGCCAAGGCGGAAAGAACGGTAAAGGTGCTGCGCCTATGGACGCACTACGAATGAGCACCATGCACTTCGACCTTCTCGCCACCGACCACGCCGCGCGCCGGGGGCGCGTGACATTCCCGCGCGGTGCCATCGAAACGCCGGCGTTCATGCCGGTCGGCACGTACGGTTCGGTGAAAGGAATGACGCCGCGTTCGATCGCCGAGACCGGCGCGCAGATCATCCTCGGCAATACATTCCACCTATGGTTGCGCCCGGGGCTGGACGTGATCGGCGAGTTCGGCGGCCTGCACAAGTTCATCGGCTGGGATCGGCCGATCCTGACGGATTCCGGCGGTTTTCAGGTGTTCTCGCTTGCCGAACGGCGCAAGATCACGGAGGAGGGCGTGCGTTTCGCTTCGCCGGTGGATGGCTCGCGCGTGTTCCTCTCGCCGGAAGAATCCATGCGCATCCAGCGCACGCTCGATTCGGACATTGCCATGATCTTCGACGAGTGCACCCCGTATCCGGCGACGGAAAAGCAGGTGCGCGCGTCGATGGAGCTTTCGTTGCGCTGGGCCGCGCGCTCGCGTCGGGCTTTCGACGACCTCAACAACCCGAACGCATTGTTCGGCATCGTGCAGGGCGGCACGTATCCGCAATGGCGCCAGGTCTCCGCCGACGGTTTGCTGCAAATCGGATTCGACGGCTATGCGGTCGGTGGTCTCGCCGTCGGTGAACCGGAAGACGAGCGCAACCGCACGCTGGAGGAAACCGTGCCGCTGCTGCCGGCGGATCGTCCGCGCTACCTCATGGGCGTGGGCCGGCCGCAGGACATCGTCGAGGCGGTTTGTCGCGGCATCGACATGTTCGATTGCGTGATGCCCACGCGCAACGCACGCAATGCGCACATTTTCACGCGCGCCGGCGTGCTGCGCCTGCGCAACGCGCAGTACGAACGCGACGCGCGCCCGATCGACGAGGCTTGCGGCTGTTACACCTGCCAATCCGGATTTAGCCGCGCCTACCTGCGGCATCTGGACAAATGCCGCGAGATGCTCGGGCCGATGCTGGCGACGATTCACAACCTGCATTACTACCAGGACTTGATGCGCGGCCTGCGCGACGCGATCGCAGCGCGGCGGCTGGGGGACTTCGTGGCGCAATTCTATCGCGAGCAGGCAGAGTAAGACGTCATCCCGGCAGGGATTGCCGGGATCCAGACTGCAAGGATGCCCAGAAGGCTTGTGAATTCGCCTTCCGTGGCGACTGGATTCCGGCACTCCATGCCGGAATGACGAGCTTGTAGCATGGTGCACGCACTGCATCCCCGTGGCATAATTCAAAGTCTTTGGCAGGCCCGCGATCCGCGCGGGCCCACAACGCGAGAATTCCATGGATTTCCTGATTTCCAACGCCTACGCGCAGGCGCCGGCGGCCGCTTCGCCGGAAAGCATCGGCCTGCTTGGCTCGCCGATCGTGTTCATCGTCATCATGGTCGTGATGATGTTCTTCATGTTCCGCTCGCAGTCCAAGCGGCAGAAGGAACTCAAGACCATGATCGCGGCGCTGGCCAAAGGCGACGAAGTCGTGAGCAACGGCGGCATGGCCGGGCGCATCGACGATATCGGCGAGAGCTTCGTGACGCTTGAAATCGCGCCGGACGTCAGGATCAAGTTGCAGAAAACGGCAATCTCGATGGTATTGCCGAAGGGTAGTTTGAAAAGCCTATGAACGACTTTCCCCGCTGGAAATACATCCTCGTTGCCGTGGTGGTACTGCTCGGCATCGTCTACGCGCTGCCGATCCTGTATCCGCAACAGCCGGCCGTGCAGATCTCGGCCAATCGCGGCGCCACGGTCGATCAGGCGCTCAAGGAAAAGGTGCTCGGCATCCTGCAGACCAAAAAGATTGCGTTCAAGGATGTGGAATTGAACGGCGACCGACTGCTCGCGCGCTTCCCCAACACCGAGGTGCAGCTGGCCGGCTCCGACGCGCTCAAGACCGAACTCGGCGACAAATACATCGTCGCGCTGAACCTGGCATCCACGGTTCCCGGCTGGCTGCGTGCGATCGGCGCCAATCGCATGCCGCTGGGCCTCGACCTGCAGGGCGGCGTGCACTTTTTGATGGAAGTCGACCAGAAGGCGGCGCTCGCCAAGATGCAGCAACGCTATGTTGACGACATCCGCACGGCGTTGCGCAATGCCAAGATCCGCTATGAGTCGGTCAATCCGGGCGCGCAGGGCATCGTCGTGGTGTTGCATTCGGACGAGGACCGCAAGGCGGCCGGCAATGCCATCGCCAAGGACGTGAACCAGCCGGAGAAGCTCGGCGCCCAGCCGCCGCTGGAAATCACCGACGGCACGACCACGGCGACGAGCTTCGCGCTCAATGCGCGCATCCGCGAGACGACCTTGCAGGAGCAGGAGCGCGCGATCGTCGCCAGCAACCTGACCACGCTGCGCAACCGCGTCAACCAGCTCGGCGTATCCGAGCCGCTGATCCAGCAGCAGGGCGCCAACCGCATCGTGGTGGAATTGCCCGGCGTGCAGGACACCGCCGAAGCCAAGAAGATCCTCGGCGCGCAGGCCACGCTCGAATATCACGCGGTGGACGAAAGCACGAATCCGCTCGATGCGGCGAGAACCGGCATCGTGCCGCCGGATTCACGCCTGTACTACACGCAGCGCCTTGGCCCCGACGGCAAGCCGATGCCGATCGTGCTCAAGAAGAAGATCATCGTCGGCGGCGACGAACTGGTCGACGCGGCGGCGATCCCGGATCCGCAATCCGGCCTGCCGGCGGTGTCGGTCACGCTCAACGCACTCGGCGGCAAGCGCATGCTCGACTACACGCGCGAGAATGTCGGCAAGCGCATGGCCGTGGTCTACATCGAGCGCATTCCGGAAACGAAGATCGTCGACGGCAAGGAAGTGCGAAGCGCCAAGGTCAACGAGGAAGTCATCAACGACGCCACGATCCAGGGCGTGTTCTCGAACAAGTTCCAGACCACCGGTCTGGACAGCCTGAAGACCGCCAGCGAATTGTCGTTGTTGCTGCGCGCGGGCTCGCTGGCCGCGCCGGCCGACATCGTCGAACAGAACGTGATCGGCCCGAGCCTGGGCCAGGACAACATCCGCAAGGGCGGCATGGCGGTGATGCTCGGCCTGCTCGCCGTGCTCATCGCCGCGGCGCTGTATTACCACCTGTTCGGATTGATCGCCGACATCGCCCTGGTCCTGAACCTGGTGCTGCTGATCGCGGTGTTGAGCGTATTCCAGGCGACCCTGACCATGCCCGGCATCGCCGGCATCGTGTTGACGCTGGGCATGGCCATCGACGCGAACGTGCTGATCTGCGAGCGCATCCGCGAGGAATTGCGCAACGGCTCCACGCCGCTGGCCTCGATCCGCGCCGGCTACGACAAGGCCTGGGCGACGATTCTCGACGCCAACGTGACCCACTTGCTCGCCGCGTTCGGCCTGTTCGCGTTCGGTTCCGGTCCCATCAAGGGCTTCGCCGTGACGCTGGCCATCGGCATCCTGACCTCGATGTTCACCTCGGTCACGGTCACGCATGCCATCACCAATCTCATCCACAGCGGTCGCAAGCTCAAGGGCTTGTGGGTCGGCGGTGGCCACCACGTGAGCCCCGCGGGAGCGTAAGCCATGGAAATCTTCAAACACGACGCCGCCTTCGACTTCCTGCGCTGGCGCAAGGTCAGCCTCATCGTCTCGGCGATCCTGGTCATCGGCTCGATCTTCGCCATCGCCACGCGCGGGCTCAACTACGGCCTGGACTTCACCGGCGGCATCCTGATCAGCGTCAAGTACGAGCAGCCCGTCGACATTTCCGACGTGCGCGCGGCGCTGGATACGGCCGGATTCGACCACGCCATCGTGCAGAGCGTGGGCGGTGCGCGCGAGGTCTCGATCCGCCTGCAGCCCAGCCGCGACAAGGCCGCCGATGCCTCTGCCGGCACGGTCAAGCAGAGTGACAAGGTCGCCGCCGACGTGATGGCGGCGCTCAAGACCAAGCGTGCCGACGCGACCATGTCGCGCGATCCGGACTACGTCGGCCCGGAAGTCGGCGATGAACTCAAGAGCGACGGCGTCACCGCGGTGATCTTCGTCATCATCGGCATCATGATTTACATCGGCGTGCGCTTCGAGTGGCGCTTCGCCATCGCCGCGATCGCGTCGGAATTCCATGACACGCTGCTCACGATCGGCTTTTACGCGCTGACCCAGCACGAATTCGACATCACCGTGCTGGCCTCGGTGCTGGCGGTGGTCGGTTACTCGATCAACGACAAGGTCGTGGTGTTCGACCGCGTGCGCGAAATCTTCCGCGCCACGCGCAAGGGCGAGCCGGTCGACATCCTCAACAAGGCCATCAACTCGACCTTGTCGCGTACCATCATCACCTCGGTGTTCACCGGCATCACCATGATCGCGCTGTATTTCTTCGGCGGTCCGGCGGTGCATGGATTTGCGCTGACGATGATCATCGGTATCGTGATCGGCACGTTGTCGTCGATCTTCTTCGCCAACCCGATCCTGCTGTGGCTGGGCGTGTCGAAGAAGGACCTGATGCCGGTGACGCGCGACAATCCGGAGCTTGCGCGCCGGCCGTAGTCCAAGCCCTTCCTTCCCCCGCAATCGGGGGAAGGGAATCAGCCCAACAACTCCGGCGTCGCGTTCGCGGTGATGACCTTCACCATCGCGGCGGTGACCAGGTGATTGCCGGCGACGAGGTTGCCATTGGCGGGCATGCCGTCGCGACCGGAAAAATCGCAAACCTTGCCGCCGGCCTCGCGCACCAGCAGGCAGCCGGCGGCCATGTCCCAGGGTTGCAATCCCGGTTCGAAATAGCCGTCCAGACGTCCGGCGGCGACATAGGCCAGGTCCAGTGCCGCCGAGCCGGTGCGACGCAGGTCGTCGGCCTCGCGCAGCAGGGCACGGGTGATGGCGAACTCGGCGTCCAGGTGCTGGTGCTGGCGCGGCGGGAAACCCGTGCACAGGATCGTCCCGGCAAGCGTTTCGCGCTTGCCTACGCGCATGCGGCGGTCGTTGACGAAGGCGCCGTCGCCCTTGCTGGCGGTGAACAGTTCGTCGCGCAGCGGATCGTAGATGACGCCGTGCACCAGGTCGCCGTGATCCATGAAGCCGATCGACACCGCAAAATGCGGGAACCCGCGCAGGTAGTTGTGCGTGCCATCGAGCGGATCGACCACCCAGACCTTGTCGGATTTGCCGGTCTTGCCGGTTTCCTCGCCGAGGATGGCATGGTCGGGATAGGCGCGGCGCAGTTCCTTGACGATCTCGGCCTCGGCCAGCTTGTCGACCTCGCTGACGTAGTCGTGGCGGGATTTTTCCTCGACCACGAGCCCTTCGATGCGATTGATGTAGCGCAGGATGACATTGCCGGCGGCGCGAGCGGCGCGCACCGCGACGTTGACGGCGGGTCTGGGCATGACGGGGTCCGGGATTTATCAAGTTGGATTTTAGCAGATGCAAGGCTTCCGCTTGGCAGAAGCAAGGCTTCCGATCGGGCCGGGCAACTCGCGGAGCCAGTGCTTCCGACCGTCCTGCGGACGGCCGGGCAACTCGCGGAGCCAGTGCTTCCGACCGTCCTGCGGACGGCCGGGTAACTTTCTTTTCTCGTGAAAAGAAAGTCACCAAAGAAACACGTTCAGAGCAGAGCATCCCACGGGAGGAGCTGCACAAAGGGTCGCGAACGGATGCAGGTTCCACTTTCAGTTCGTCAATTCCGTGTTGCGGCGGGACACCTGCCATAATTCGAGAATGAGCAAGCATCCAATCCCTTCCGTTGCGGGGCCGCAGATCCGCTTCGTGCTGGTGCGCACCTCGCACCCCGGCAATATCGGTTCGGCGGCGCGCGCGATCCGCACGATGGGTTTCGATCGACTCGCGTTGGTAGCGCCGCACAAGTTCCCGCATCCGGATGCGGTGGCGCTGGCATCCGGCGCCGTCGGCGTGCTGGAAGACGCCGCTGTCTCGCCGAGCCTGGTCGAGGCGGTTTCGGATTGCACACTGGTGCTGGGCTGCACGGCACGGGCGCGCGCCGTGCAGCTGGAAGAACTCTCGCCGCGCGAGGCGGCGCGACGTGCACTGGCCGCGAGCGCGAGCGGCGCGGTCGCCCTCGTGTTTGGCAACGAGCGCACCGGGCTGGAAAACGACGAGCTGATGAGTTGCCATGCTGCCGTGCGCATTCCCAGCGTCGAGGATTTTCCCTCGCTCAACCTCGCCCAGGCCGTGCAGGTGCTGGCCTATGAATTGCGCCTGGCGACGATGGAATCCGTACCGCCGACACGCAACGATCCGGACGAACCGCAGGCCACGTCCGCACAGCTCGAGCACATGTTCACGCATCTGGCGCAGATGCTCGACGACATCGATTTCCACAAGGGCCGTTCGCCGGTGACGATCATGAAGCGCCTGCGCCGGCTGTTCCTGCACGCGAACCTGGACCAGCGCGAAGTGCGCATCCTGCGCGGGATCTTCGACGATGCGCAGCGCATGGCCCGACTCGCCAAGGCCCGCGACTGAGCGTCAGCCGCTTTCGGCGACCTCAGGCTCCGGCGCCAGGCGTGCGGCGAGAATCTTGTCCACGCGGGCGCCGTCCAGATCGATCACTTCGAAGCGCCAACCGCGCCAGTCGATGTGTTCGCCGGTGTGCGGAATGCGCCCGAATTGCGCCACGACCATGCCGGCGACGGTGTTGAAGTCGTGGTCGTCCTCGGCTGGCAGTTCGGCGAGTCCGAGCAGCTCGCGCAAATCGTCGGTGCTCACCGCGCCGTCGATCAGCCAGCTGCCATCCGCGCGTTGCGTGAAGCGCGCGTCCTGCGTCGCCGGCACGGGCGTCGCGCCTTGCCCGACCACGGCGCCGAGCACATCGTTGAGCGTGACCAGGCCTTCGATGTCGCCGTATTCGTCGACGACGAGTGCCAGGCGTGTTTCCGCATCGCGGAACTCCTCGAGCAGGTCCAGGGCGCGTGCCGTCCCCGGCACGTACAACGGCTTGGCGAGTTTCGCGAACAGGTCGATCTTCGATTTGCCGAGCATTTCCGGCAGGCGCTTGAGGCTCAACACGCCGAGCACATCCTTGTCGGTGCCACGGTAGACCGGATAGCGCGAATACGGCGTGTCGCGCATGGTCGCGAGGTTTTCCTCGAGCGAGGCGGTGGCGTCGAGCCAGGCGATGCGCGGGCGCGGCGTCATCAGGCTGTCCACGGCGCGGTCGCCCAGGCGCAGCACGCGGTTGACCATGTTGCGCTCGTCGGAATCGATAACGCCTTGCTCGGCGCCCTCGGAAACGAGCAAGCGGATTTCTTCCTCGCTGACGCGGTCGCCGCTGGCGAGATCCAGGCGCAACAGGCGCAAGGTATGGCGCGTGAGCCAGATCAGGGCGAAGGCGAACGGCATCGCAATGGAGCTTGCAACCCGCATCGGGATGGCCAGGGCAACGGCGAAACGTTCCGGGCTGATCAGGGCAACACGCTTGGGCAGGATTTCGCCGAGCCATATGTTGATGAACGTGATCACGGTGACGCTGATCACCACGCCGATCGCGTGTGCATACGGTGCCAGCCATTGGACATGCAGTGCTTGCAGCGCGCGCGCGAATTCCTCGCCGAGCGAGTCTCCCAGCGCGGCGCCGGTGCCGATCGCGATCAGGGTGATGTACACCTGCACGGTTGACAGGAAGCGTTCCGGCGTCTGCGTCATCGCGAGCGCGACCTGCGCGCGCCGGCTGTCGCGGGCGAGCTGCTTCAGGCGCGCCTTGCGCGACGTCATCAGCGCCATTTCGCCCAGGGTGAAAAAGCCGTTGAGCAACGACAGTAGTACGACGAGGGCGATTTCGAAGGTCATCATGCGCAGCGCGAAGTCATGCGCGGGAGTCTAGCAGACCCCTGCTGTGGCCACGGCGCGTCATAAAACGGTAAACTTCGCGCGCGCGGCCGGCTCAGGGGCACGCGTCAACCACGACGAGGCCAGCGCATGTTCTCCCTGCAAACGATTTTCGGCAAAGGCGACAAGTTCTACAGCCTGCTCGAGGCCAGCGCCGACGCGGCGCGGCAAAGCACGCGTGCGCTGATCGCGATGCTCAACCAGAAATCGCCGAATCCCTCGCTGGACGAATTCAAGCTGGCGCGCCGGCGCGAGAAGGAAGTCATGGGGCAGATCAGCCAGTCGCTGGTCAACACCTTCGTCACCGCGATCGAGCGCGAGGACATCGAGGCGTTGTCCGGCGCGCTGTACAAGATTCCCAAGACCGTGGAGAAGTTCGCCGAACGTTACGCGCTGTTCGCCGAGCAACTGGTGGATGTCGATTACGCCTCGCGCGCGGCGATGCTGGAGCGCGGCGCCGAGATCATCGTGCAGATGGTCGGGCAGCTGCGCCGCGGCATGAAGCTGGAGGAAATGAAGGCGCTCAACGACCGCATGCAGGCGATCGAGAGCGAGGCCGACCGCCTGATCCTGGAGTTGTACAAGGACCTGTTCACCGATACCAGCAACGCCTCGCGCCTGCTGCTGCGCAAGGACCTGTTCGAACTGCTGGAAAAGGCCATCGACCGCTGCCGCGATGCCGGCAACGTGATCTATGCGATCGTGCTGAAGAACTCGTAAGGGCCCGCCCGTGACCCTCACCCTGGTCCTCGTCGTCATCGCCGTCGCGCTGGCGTTCGAATACATCAACGGTTTCCACGACACCGCCAACTCCATCGCCACGGTCGTCGCCACCAAGGTGTTGAGTCCGGGTCAGGCGGTGCTGCTGGCGGCGTGCACGAATCTTCTCGGTGCGATGTGGGGCACGGCCGTAGCCAAGACCATCGCTTCGGGCCTGATCGACACCGGCGTGGTGGCGATGACGCCGGAAATCCTGATCTGCGCGCTGCTCGGCGCGACGATCTGGGACCTGATTACCTGGTGGTTGGGATTGCCCTCGAGTTCGTCACACGCATTGGTCGGCGGGCTGTGCGGCGCGGCCCTGGCCGCCGCCGGCGACAACTGGCAGTCGATCGTGTGGTCGGTGCCGGCAGATCATTGGTGGCATGCCAAGGGCGTGCTGAACAAGGTGATCCTGCCGATGTTCGTCTCGCCGCTGGCCGGATTCATCATCGGCTTCCTGGTGATGGGATTGCTGTTCGCGGTGCTGTCCTTCCTCAATGGCCTGGGCGGCGCGGCGACGCGCGCGACGCGCCCGCGCACGGTCAATGCCGTCTTCGGCAAGCTGCAGATCGCCTCGTCCGGTTTCATGGGCTTCTCGCACGGCATGAACGATGCGCAGAAGACCATGGGCATCATCGCCCTGGCACTGGCCGGCGCGACCACCGCCGGATCGCTCGATGGCCTGCCGTCGTGGCTGCACTTCCTGCACGTGCCGACCGATGCGCACGGCCAGTTCGGCATTGCCATCTGGATCAAGGTCGTGTGCGCGCTGACCATGGCCGCGGGCACGATGATCGGCGGCTGGCGCATCATCCGCACGCTCGGCCACAAGATGGTCAAGCTGCATCCGGTCAACGGCGTGGCCGCCGACATCACCGCCTCGGGCGTGATCATCACCGCATCGGTGCTGGGCTTGCCGGTGTCGACCACGCACAACGTGTCGTCGGCGATCATGGGCGTGGGCGCGGCAAAGAGCTTCAGCGCGATTCGCTGGACCGTGGTCGAGCGCATGGTCTGGGCATGGCTGCTCACCTTGCCGGTGGCGGGCGGACTGGCGTGGCTGCTGGTGCGCGGGCTGCAGCTGCTGGGCTGGCATCAGCCCTAAAGCGCGTCGCCACCCGCCGACATCACCTTCTCGATGCGATCACCGAGCGGACCGATTTCGTCGATCAGGCGCTGCAATTCCTTCGCGGTCAGCAGTTCGTACGGCCGGTTCTCGCACAGATGCAGATAGGGCGTGCCATCCAGATCGCTCACCGCCAGGTATCCCATGCGCTGCTCCCAGTTGAAGCGCAGGCAACGCTTTGCGTCCATGCCGGCGATCGCGCCGATCGGCGTGGAGATGCGCAGGAACTTGCGGCCGTCTTCGCCTTCGAGTTCGGCCAGATACATGCCCTGATGCCGCTTGCCGCCATCGATCGCCATGTCGAAGCAGATCAGGTAGGGATCATCGATGCGCAGCGCCTGCTGGACTTGCAAGGCCGAGCGGACTTCTTCGAATGAATGCATGGCAGGTTCCTTCCGGGTTTGGCGCTTATGCTAACGTGTCGCCGCGATGAAGTCAGGCACGGCATCGATTCCGCCCGCGCACGCCGCCATCCTGGGTGTGATCCGCGCCATTCCGCGCGGGAAGGTGACGAGCTACGGCGAGATCGCCAGGCGCGCCGGGCTGCCACGCCACGCGCGCCTGGTCGGGCGCCTGCTCGGCGACTACTCCGCGTTGAAGCTGCCGTGGCAGCGCGTGTTGCGCGCCGACGGACGCATCGCGTTCGCGCGTGGCAGCGCAGCCTTTCGCGAACAACGCATGCGCTTGATCGAAGAAGGCGTCGCGGTGGCGAATGGTCGCGTGGACCTTGGGCGTTTCGGCTGGCAGCGCGACCTCGATGAACAGTTGTGGAGGATGGCGTGATGGCGTGCGCTTCGGGCATCATGCAGGCTTTGCCGGATTCGACGCCATGATGCCACGCGTTCCGCCCGTCACCCGCGCCCTGCTGATCGCCAACATCGCCATGTTCATCCTGCAGATGGCGGGTGGCGATGCGTCGATGATCGCGCATTTCGCGCTGTGGCCGTTCGGCACGCACCAGCTCGCGCGCATGGGCGATGGCAGCGTCGTGTCGCTCGGCTTCGAACCCTGGCAGCTCATCACCTACAGCTTCCTGCATGGTGGCATGTGGCACATCATGTTCAACATGCTCGCGCTGTGGATGTTCGGCGGACCGGTGGAAGACACGCTCGGCGCGCGCCGGTATACATTTTACTATTTTGCCTGTGTGCTCGGCGCCGCGTTCGCGCAACTGGCGACGATCGCGCTGTTCTCGCCGCAGGATTTCTACCCGACCCTGGGCGCCTCCGGCGGCATCTTCGGCCTGCTGCTTGCCTTCGCCGTGTTGTATCCGCAGGCCAAGGTGTTCTTCTTCCTGATTCCCGTGCCGATCCCGGCGCGCATCGCCGTGGTCGGTTACATGGCGCTGGAACTGTACCTGGGCGTCACCGGCACGCAGGCCGGCGTCGCGCACTTCGCGCACCTGGGCGGTGCGGTCGTGGGCTTCGCGCTGATCCAGTATTGGCGGGGCCGGGCGCGGCGGCGCTGATGAAGTAGCCGCTTGGCGAAGGATATCTTCTCCGAAAGCGCAATGGATTTGCGCTGCAGAACGAAGCGATGCTGATTTAGGAGAAATTAACAACGGGCGATCATGCTGGTCACGCTGGTGTGCTGTCGCTGCTTGCACAAGCAACATGACTTCGTCGGGGAGTGTGTTGTGGGCAGGAAAGTCGCCTTTGAAGCATTGCTGGACTGTCTCTACGCCAGTACAAGCGACATCCATGGCGGCACGCCCGCATTTCTGGAAGGCCTGAGCGTCAGCTTTCGTTCACACGTCATTGCCGTCCAGATCCACGATCTGGACCATCACGCTGGCACCCTGGATTTCATGCGCGGATTGCCGCTGGAGGAAGCGGCGAAATACGCATCGCGAGCCGAGAACCATTTATGGATGGAAAGCGCCGGGCCCAGGCTGTTGGCCGAGGAGGTCGTCGACGACCAGGGTCTGGTTCCCGGCAAGCCGCGTCTGCCCAGCCGCTTATGCCGCGAAGCATTGGCGCCGGTCAATGTTCACCACGCCATGGGCATGATGGTGTGGAGCAGGAATGCGGAATTAGCCACGGTCGGCACCAACCGCAATCGCCGCCACAAGCAAGCTACGGCGCAGGAGCACCACTTGGCGCGGCTGCTGCTGCCGCACTTGCGCAATGTATACAATCTGCAGCAGCGCCTGAGCCGCCTGGAATGCGCAATGACAGGCTTTCGCGCCGCGCTGGACCAGCTCACGTTCGGCGTGGTGCTGGTCAATCGACGGGGCGATATCGAATTCGCGAACAAGGAACTGGATCGCCTGGCGGCGGAACACCGCGGTCTGTACATGCGGCAGAATCGATTGCAGGCCGCCTGGCCCGCCGACCGGCCGATACTGCAGCAATTGCTGGCGCGCGCCTGTGCCGGTGTGCTTGCACTACAGCCCGAATCGCTGGTTTTGCACAACGCCGGCGGCGTAGCCACACTGATGCCCAGCCTGTCCCCGCTGTGCGGCGTTACCACGCACCTTTGGGCGGAGCCAGCGGCTGCGGCAGCGCTGTTTGTCCACCCGATCACCCCGCAACCGCAGCGCAAGCGCGCGTACTTGCAACAACTCTTCGGCCTGACCGACGTCGAAGCGCAACTGGTCGTGACCCTCGCCCAAGGCGACAACCTTGTGCAAGCCGGCGAACGGCTGGGCAAGAGCGTGGCTACCTTGCGCACGCAATTGCGGTCGGTGTTCGACAAGACCGGCACGCGTCGCCAAGCGGCGCTGTTGCGCCTGATCGGTAGCCTTCCCGGTAGCTAACACTTGCCTGTCCGTTCGGCCTTCCTCTGATTCCCCCGCTTGCACGGCAATATGTGCAATTGTACAATTCGCGAGCATGAATATTACCATTGACACGTCAATTATTCTTGCGGTGGCGTGTGGCGAGCCGAGCCGTCAGCGCGCCATCGAGTTGACTTCGGGGCACGCGCTGATTGCACCGAAATCGCTGCATTGGGAAGTGGGCAATGCCCTTTCAGCCATGCTCAAACGTCAACGGATCACTGCTGCCCAGGCAAATCTGTGCATCGATTCGTACAGGCAGATACCGATCAAGTTGATTGATGTCGACTTGAAGCAGGCGATCAATCTGGTGAAAAAATTGCGTATCTACGCCTACGATGCCTATATGCTGGCGTGCGCACAGCAATGGGCTACCCCCTTGCTTACACTGGATGACGCGCTCAAGACTCATGCGGAAGGCTTGGGTATCGCAGTGATGGAGGTCTGAATATGCGGGTCTATACTTTCTCGGAAGCGCGTCAGAATTTCGCATCGTTGCTGGATGTCGCGCAAAAAGATGGGGCCGTCAGGGTGAAGCGGCGCGATGGCCGTGCATTCACCATCCAGCCGGCAAAGGAGCGTCCCTCGCCGCTTGCCGTGAAAAGCGCCGCGCTGAAGATTCGGCGCAGCGAAATCGTCGCGGCCGTGCGCGAGAGCCGGGAGCGTGGTGAGAGCTGATTCGGCTTTCACGCACTCGGGTGGTCGCATGTGGCGTCGAACTGTGCCGCAATGCCTGATCGGCAGCCTGTCGGGCCGCCAACCTTAGTCCAGTCAAGTCCTCTCCCGCATCATCCAAACGGATGATGCGAACACCGCCGTGTCTGTGCCACGTTAGTCTTGGGTCGGGGGAAGCATGGCATCGTCCGGTCAGGGTGAGACAACGGACGCTGTAGCCGCTCCTTCGCTTGCATACCACGAGGGAGGGCTGGGTCATGTCGAGCACGCGCTACGGGAACGTCGGTCGTTTTGCGGGGTTTATCGGTCTGGTATGTGCGGCGCTGGTGGCCGCGCTGGTTCCGACTCGCAATGCGGCGGCGCTTGACATCGCCGCGGGCAGCCAGCACGCCTGCGCAATTACTGCTGCGCACGGCGTCAAGTGCTGGGGCAGCGATGGCGCCGGGCAGCTCGGCGACGGCCTCGGTACACCGAACATTCCAAAAGGACCGGTCGATGTGGTGGGCCTGAGCGGGCCAGTCATTTCGATTGTGGCCGGCGCACTGCACACCTGCGCGCTGATCAGTGGTGGCGCTGTACAGTGTTGGGGCAACAACTCCTCGGGTCAACTCGGCAACGGCGATACCGCTGGCGCGCAGCAGAATTCGCCGGTCAATGTCGTCGGCCTCGGCTCCGGCGTGGTGGCGATTTCGGCCAGTGGCGGACAGAGTGGAAATCATACTTGCGCGCTCAAGACTACCGGTGCAATGGTGTGTTGGGGCGACAACGGCTATGGCCAGCTCGGCAATGGTGATACTTCTGGGGCAAACCAGTACTCGCCAGTTGCGGTTAGCGGCTTGGGCTCGGGCGTTGCAGCAATTTCTGCCGGTAGCTATCACAGCTGCGCGGTGACCACGGCAGGTGCGGCGAAATGCTGGGGTTGGAATCTGGTCGGCCAGTTGGGCGATGGCCTCGCAGAGACCTTCGCGTATTCGCCCGTCCAAGTCACGGGGCTCACCTCGGGTGTTGCTTCGATTTCAGCAAGCCCAGGCAACTATCCGCATACGTGCGCCCTTATGACAAGCGGTGCAGTCAAATGCTGGGGAAACAATCAAAACGGTGAATCTGGCACCGGGGATACGTCGACTCCGCAGTACGGTACACCGCAGCAGGTGAGCGGGCTGACCTCTGGCATCACTGCGATCGCAACGGGTGGCTCCGGTTTGGGCTACAACTCGTTCACATGCGCGCTCAATGCCAGCGCACAAATGCTGTGTTGGGGCGGCAGTCAGAACCCCAGTAGCCCCGTGATCGGCAACGGCTATGGCTTCCCGGTTTACGTTCCAACGGCCGTGATTGGCTTGACCAACAAGGTCACGGAAATGGCGCTGGGCCAGGATTTCGCCTGCGCGCTCGATGCGACGGGACATATCTATTGTTGGGGCGACGATCAGTACTACGGACAGTTTGGCGATCCGACGCAATACGGATCGGGTCCCGCTGCAGGCACAGGCCCCTATGGGCTGAGCTATGTACCCCTTGATGTATTCGGACTTTCCAACGGTGCTACAAAAGTTTCGGTAGGCAATGGTTGGGCTTGCAGTAGCGGCGGCGCGGGCACCGCGCAGTGCTGGGGCAACAATCCCTATTTGAATCTGGGCAATGGCGATTCGTCTTATGCCAGTCAGGCAGCACCTTCACTGGTATCGAACCTGACAGGCATTACTGCCATCACTTCGTCTGGCGAAGGTGGACACAACTGCGCAATCACCGCAGTGGGCGCGGCTTACTGTTGGGGCAATGGTGGGAACGGGCAGTTGGGGACAGGCAATACGCTAGGTAGCGCTACTCCGGTTGCGGTGAGCGGGCTCGGTTCGGGGGTAAGTGCGATTGCTGAAGGTTACTTTCATACTTGCGCGGTCGTAAATGGCGCCGCCATGTGTTGGGGATACAACTCCAGTGGCGCCCTCGGTAATGGTGATACAACTGGTGCACAACAGAACGCGCCGGTTGCAGTTACCGGGCTAGGCTCGGGAGTGACGGCAATTGCCGCGGGTTTTACGCACAGTTGCGCGGTCGTAAGTGGCGCAGCGAAATGCTGGGGCGACAACATGAATGGCGTCCTCGGTAATGGCGACACGACAGGCGCCAACCAGTTCACTCCGGTCGGCGTGACCGGATTGAGTTCAGGCGTCACAGCGATTGCGACATCGCAGGACCACACCTGCGCTCTCACCATCGGCGGAGCCGTTCTGTGCTGGGGCGAGAACTCGTATGGCGAACTCGGCAACGGCGATATCACCGGCGCCACACAGTATACGCCGGTCCAGGTCAGCGGATTGACCTCCGGCGTCAAGGCGATTGCGGTGGCCGATTTTGAAAGTTGCGCGATCACATCGGCCAATGCGCTGGTTTGTTGGGGCAGCAACAGCTCCGGGCAATTGGGCAATGGCGATACCTCGGGCGCAAATCAATTAACTCCGGTCGCTGTCAGTGGCCTAGGTTCTGGAGTAGTAGCGGTGGCCTTGGGCGGTAATAGCAATCCTGCAAATGCGTGCGCTGTAAGGAATAGTGGTGCGGTATCGTGTTGGGGTTCGAATGGGGCAGGCCAGCTTGGCATCGGTTACGGTCCCAGCGTGACCTATCCGGTCAATCCGGTACCGGGCACGCCGTTCGGCACGTTGACGGTAACTTCGATCACGCCGCCGGCGAACAATACTTACAGCCTGCGTAGCGGCAACAGCACGCTGACTTTTGTCGCGAACATGAGCCAGACGGCAACGGTGGTCGGCAGCCCACGCATTCCAATCACGTTGAACAGCGGCACGGTGTATGCGAATTACGTCAGCGGCAGCGGCACCAATGCCTTGACGTTCACCTACACGGTTGGCGTCGGCGATTCGGATACGAATGGCATCGCGCTGGTCAGCCCGATCGACTTGAACGGCGGCTACATCCACGCGGGCGAGGTCTACACCGACGGCACGTTCACGCCGCCGAACACGACCGGGATACTCGTCGATGGCATTCCACCGACGATCACCTCGACCGTGCCGGCGGATACAACGCCAACGGTTGCAGCGACGGTGCATTACACCGTGACCTTCAGCGAGCCGGTGACTGGTGTGACCCTGAGCGATTTCGCGCTGACCACGAGCGGCGGTGTGTCTGGCGCCAGCCTGACCAGCGTCAGCGGCTCGGGCACGAGTTGGACGGTAACCGCGAATACCGGCAGCAACAGTGGCACGCTGCGCCTGGACGGGGTGGCCTTCCAGACCTTGACAGATGTGGACGGCGGCAATGCGATGCGCGTGGGTTACACCGCCGGCACGCCGTATACGATCAATCGCGCGACGACGACGAGTGTGACGCCAACGCCCAATCCATCGGTGGTCGGTCAAAACGTCAGCATTGGCTGGACGGTGACACCGGCGGTTTCCGGCGGCACGTTCGCCGGTACGGTAAACGTGAACGCATCGACCGGCGAGACCTGTTCCGGCGCAGTCGGTGCCGGAAGCTGCAACCTCGTATTTGCAAACTCAGGCTCGCGCACGATCTCGGCCACTTACTCCGGCGGCGGCAGTTATCTGGGTTCCGCAACGACCTCGTCGCCAACGCAGGTGGTGAACAAAGATGCAACGACCACGGCGATTTCAAGTGCAACGCCGAATCCGGTGGTGGTGGGGCAAAGCTATACCGTGAGCGGCACGGTGACGGTGAACGCACCCGGATCGAGCACGCCCACAGGCATGGTGACGGTAAAGGACGGCAGTGGGACAGGCAGCGCATCCTCGACCTGCACGGTAAGCAGCGGCGCGTTCAGTTGCAGCCTCACCTCGATCAGTGCCGGCGCCAAAACGCTGACCGCAACTTACGGTGGCGATGGCAACAATCTGTCATCGAGTGGCACCGGTACACAAACGGTCAACAAGGATGCAACGACGGCAGCGATTGGCAGCATCTCGCCGAGTGGCGTCGTTACCGGACAAAGTTACACGATCAGCGGAACGGTTTCGGTATCAACACCCGGTGCCGGAACACCGACGGGGACGATGACAGTGAGCGACGGCAGCGCAACCGGAGCGTGCAGCCTGAGCGCAGGTGCCTACAGTTGTTCTCTGGCTTCGACCAGCGTCGGCAGCAAGACGATCAGCGCAACCTACGGCGGCGATGCCAACGACCTGGGATCATCCGCCAACAACGGCAGCCAGACTGTTGCACAGGCTCAAACGACTACGACAATTTCGACGTTGAGCGCCGATCCGGCTGTCATCGGCCAGAGCTACACCATTAGCGGCAGCGTCGTCGTCAAAGCGCCCGGTAGCGGCACGCCCACAGGCACGGTGACGGTTGGCGATGGAAGTGCAACGTCAGCACCGTGCACGCTAAGTGCGGGCGCATTCAGTTGCACGCTCGCTTCCACCAGTGCAGGTGCGAAGACGCTGACGGCAACGTATGCGGGCGATGCGAATTACCTCGGTTCGAGTGGCACGCACGCGCAGACCATCAACAAGGACGCTACGGCGACGACGATCGCTTCGGTTGCGCCCAACCCGGCTGGACTGGGTCAGGCGTATGTGGTGAGCGGCACGGTGAGCGTGAGTGCGCCCGGCGCGGGAACGGTAACCGGGACAGTAACCGTGTCGGATGGAACCGCCCTGGCTACGTGCAGCCTCAATAGCGGTGCATACTCGTGCAATTTGACTTCGTTCACGGCAGGTGCCAAGACGCTGACCGCGACGTATTCGGGCGATACCAATAACCTGACATCGTCCACCACGTCCAGTCAGCAGATCAACAAGGCCGCCACTACGACCGCAATCGGGAATGTGACGCCGGATCCGGTTGTCGTCGGACAAAGCTACACGGTCAGCGGTACGGTGAGCGTTGTAACGCCGGGTATCGGCACGCCGACCGGAACCGTGACTGTGAGCGACGGCAGCGCATCCACGACGTGTACGCTGAGCAGTGGCGCTTTCAGTTGTGCGCTGACATCGGCCTCGGCAGGCGCGAAATCGATCACCGCGACCTACGGCGGAGACGGCAACTATTCCACGTCCAACGGATCCGGTACGCAGCAGGTCAATGCGGCGGGAATTTTGCAGATTGTTCCCACCGGTCCGGCATTTGCGCAGTTTGGCAAGGTAATCACGTATTCGATCCTGGTAACGAATAGCGGTGGTTCGACGGTAAGCGCTCTGGTGAAGGACAACTTGCCGGCGGTGGATTTCGTCGCGGGTAGCGCCTCGTGGACGTGCGTCGCAGCAGGCAGCGCGTCCTGTGGAAACGCCAGCGGCAGCGGCAATCTGGGTGATAACGCGACGGTTCCAGTGAGCGGCACGGTGACGTATCTGCTCACCGCTACCATCCTGACCGAGAGCCAGCTTGCGGTGGATTCGATAACCAACAGTGCCAGCGCCGAAGATTCCGCGACCACGAATCTGGTTGCCGGTGCGGTCGATACGCAGTTGGTTTTGTTCCGTAATGGCTTCGAGAGCGGCGGCAACGGCGCGCTGGATGCAGTCGCCAGCGCGATCGGAAACTCCGAGGTGCTAAGCGAAAGTTCGACGGCATCAATTCCGATCGGCTTGCCACCGGGTGATGAACGCAGCCCTGCCACCATCGCGCGCGGCTTGGCATCGGGCAGCGAAGTATTCCGCGTGGAAGCGGTACGGGTCGAATCGCATGTGCTGATTCACCTCATCGCCAGCGACACGCCAGTCGAGCACGCCAGGGCTTGGATCGACGCAACCGGCGAGGCGCGCGTCGCGCTTGGTTTGGCGACGGCGGCCGACGGCGAGCATTTGGTTCTCGCCAGCGCCCATACGACCCAGGATATTCGGATCGGCGGTGCGAATACGGTTGCGCTATATCTGATGGAGACAATGCCATGATGTACTCAAACGAAGCAAAACGTAGTTCGGTCGCACATGTTGTACGCGTGCTCGGCGTCTGCCTCGTCGAATTGCTGGCGTGGTCCGGCGCTACCGCGCAAACGCCGTTCGCCAACCCCTCCTTTCCCTTGATTGCCGATGGCACCGTCAATGTGGCAGCTGTCGCGGCCAACGGCAGCATCGTCATCGGCGGTACCTTTACCACGGTCGATGGACAGCCACGGCAAAACATCGCGCGCCTGAACGCGAACGGCACGCTGGATTCGACATGGAATCCCGGTGCCGACGGTACAATAAGTGCTCTGGCAATCGACGGCGCCGGCAATATTTACGTGGGCGGCAATTTCGGGAGTATCGGCGGGCAGCAACGCGGTGGCCTTGCGAAACTCTCGCCTACTACGGCCGCAGCCGATTCGACGTGGAATCCCGCTCCGGATAATTATTATATCAATGCCTTGGCCGTCGATGGCAGCGGCGCCAACCTGTACGTTGTAGGCGCCTTCCAAAACATCGGCGGACAAGCACGCCAATATCTGGCCAAGCTCACCACCAGCAGTACTGGCGCCGCGGATGCAACGTGGAATCCGGCGCCTGATGATATTCCTTCGACGATGGCTCTTGATCCTGCAGGTGCAATATACGTCGGTGGCTCCTTCGCGAACATCGGCGGCCAGGCGCGTTCCAATTTGGCGAAGCTTTCCCCGACTGGAGCCGGCGCGGCGGATGCAACGTGGAATCCTGCGCCAGATAGACAAGTAAATTCACTGGCAGTCGATAATACCGGAGCTATTTTTGTGCAAGGGAATTTCGCGAATATAGGCGGACAGGCACGCAGCACCATCGCCAAGCTCTCGAGCAGCGGCACTGGCCTGGCCGATGCGACCTGGAATCCGGCGCCGAGCTGCAACGTCTACGCGATGTGGCCGGACAACGCAGGTAACGTCTACGTTGCAGGGTGCTTTACTTCGATCGGCGGTGCATCGCTCAACAATCTGGCGAAACTCTCATCCACCGGTACCGGCGCGGCGGAAACCTCGTGGAACCCCGGCTCGGCGGGAGGTATTGTTGGTCTCGAAGCCGGTTTGCTGAGTACGCTGGTCGTGAATTCCAGCGGCGCTGTCGTCTTGGGCGGGCCCTTCGACAGCGTCGCCGGCCAGTTTCGGCGAGGCCTCGCGATTGTGTCGAGTTCAACCGGCGCTCTGTTGTCGGCTCGCGATACAGAAATGCCCGGAACAGTATCGGCAATCATTGCGCAGCCGAGTGGCGGCGCAATCGTTGGCGGTACGTTCAATCTGGCTGGTACGACCCCGCGCAACAGTCTGTTGCGCTTGAACGCTGACGGCACGCTGGATCCGAACTGGAATCCCGATGTGCTGGGTACCGTTTCTGCGCTTGCGCTCGACACAAGCGGCAGAGTGTATGTCGGCGGACTCTTCAAGCAAATTGATGCAGTCTATGCGTACAACTTGGCCAGGGTTTCCGGAAGTGGGGCTGGTACGGTCGATACGACCTGGTCGCCGTGCTGCAGTATTTCCTTTGTTACCGCACTCGCTACGGATAGCACAGGCAATACCTATGTCAGCGATCAATATAGTCATCTCATTCGAATCAATAGCGCGGGGACGACCGATTCAACATGGACCCCACAACCAAATGGCGAAGTAGTTGCGCTGGCCGTGGACAGCACGGGTGCCATTTACGCCGGCGGACGGTTTTCCAATATCGGTGGCCAAGCGTTGCAGTCCATCGCGAAGCTCAATAACACCAATGGCTCGGCAGATCCGAATTGGACCGCAAATCCCAGCAGCCCTGTCGTCTCGATCGCGTTGGACAACAATGGCGACGTATTCGCGGGAGGTGGCAAATTCTCCTCCAGCACGGGCACAAGCGATTCGTCTTGGAATCTACCTTGCTACAGTGGCTACAGTGACAGCGGGCCGTTGGCAGTGGTGGACAATGCGAGGCAAATGCTTTACGCGACACTCTGCTTTGTGCCCCTTGCCCGCTATTCCATCGCCGATCCGGCGGTCGATAGCGACGGTTGGGGAGCGCAATTGATATCCGCATTGTATTCGGGTCGCGTTAGCACGATCGCGGTTGACGCAACGACAGGAAATGTGTTCTTCGGTGGGTCGTTCACGTCGGTAAACGGACAGCCTCGCAGTAGTATTGCAATGTTGCCCCCCACGGTGCCGAATATCTCGACGGCAGAACGCAATGCCCTGGTGGCGCTCTACACCTCGACCACGGGGACCGGATGGACCACACAGACGAATTGGAACGGAGCGGCGGGCACGGAATGCACATGGTATGGCGTGCAATGTCTGAACGGGCACGTTTTCTCTCTCAATATGCAGGGCAATAACCTAGTCGGTGCATTGCCAAGCTTGTCGGCGTTTTCCGGCATGAACAATATCTATTTTGATAACAACCAGCTCAGCGGTTCCATTCCAGCGCTGACCGGTCTCAGTTCGCTGCAGTACCTGGTTTTAGACAACAACCAATTGAGCGGCGTAATTCCGTCCCTTGCCGGTCTTAATTCACTGATCGTCCTTTCGTTGGCTAGCAACCAATTGAGCGGCTCAATTCCTGCTCTTTCGGGGTTGTCGAATCTTGCTGATTTCCAGGCCCCTTATAATCAGTTAACTGGAAGTATCCCGTCGTTGCCGAGCAATATCGGGTCTTTCATCGTCAGCAACAACCAGCTGACCGGGTCGTTGCCGACATTGCCAGTTTATCTGGCCGATTTTGAGGTCAGCAACAACCATCTGACGGGGGCGATTCCATCTTTTGCTTCATTGGCGTCGGCCGGCAGGTACTATCTGGATCACAATCAGTTGACGGGTTCACTACCCGCATTTCCTTCGAGCTTCTATGGCACGGACTTCAATGCAAGTCATAACCAGTTGACGGGGTCCATACCAGCTTTTCCAAAACTCGTGTACAGCGAGAGCGTTCAATATGACGTGAGCTATAACCAAATCACGGGAACGTTGCCTGATCTTTCCACGCTGGCAATCGCCTATCAGATTCAATTCCACGCAGGGCATAACCTGTTGACAGGTTCAATTCCGGCACTCGATGCGTTGTCTTTGACACAGTTCGACGTCAGCAACAACCAGTTGACCGGTACCTTGCCGGATTTATCGACCGCTAAGCTGCTTAACTTCAGCGTGGGCGGTAATCGGATCACAGGGCCAGTACCCAATCCGCCAAGCCCCAATAATTTGTACGCCAATGGATCGAGTCTGTGCCCGAACCCACTCGACATGACGTCGAGCGCCAACGATGCGGCATGGGATACCGCGACCGGCTACACGCCTTGGTACGCGACGCCCAGCGCAAACAATGCCTGCGACGAGATTTTTGGCGCCGCTGCAGGCTCGTTCGATCAATAGTGCAACTTGGCGGCGGGCGCGTCATTGCGCCCGCTGCCGCTTTACGTACGGCCCTCCATTGCCGCTTCGCAAAGTTCCCCCCGCGGCGCGGGGGAAGCGAAGACGGACCTACCAGATCTTCACCTGCTTGTCGCCACTGCGCACCATTTTGTCGCCGGCCTTGCACGAGAACGCCTGGGCGAACGCGGGCATGTTCGACGGCGCGCCGATCGCGCGGAACTGGATCGGCGAGTGCGGATCGGCGGCGAGCAGCACCAGTTGGCGTTGTTCGCGCGTGGAGCCGCGCCACACGCGCGCCCAATTGAGGAAGAAGCGCTGGTCCTGGGTGTAGCCGTCGATCTTTTCGGCGGCTTCCTTCGGATTCTTCGCCAGCGCCATCTGCAGCGCGTCGTAGGCGGCGTTGATGCCGCCGAGGTCGCCGATGTTCTCGCCCAGGGTCAGGCGGCCGTTGACGTGCTTGTCGGGATGGTCGGCCAACGGCACGTAGGCGTCGAACTGGTCGACCAATTTCTGCGTGCGCGCTTCGAACTTGGCGCGATCATCCTTCGTCCACCAGTTGACGTTGTTGCCGTCGCCGTCGAACTGGCTGCCCTGGTCGTCGAAGCCGTGGCTGGCCTCGTGGCCGATCACCGCGCCGATGCCGCCGTAGTTGATCGCGTCGTCGCCGTCGGCAAAGAAGAACGGCGGTTGCAGGATTGCCGCCGGGAAGTTGATCGTGTTGTCGGTCGGGTTGTAATAGGCGTTGACCGTCTGCGGGGTCATGAACCACTCCATGCGATCGGTCGGCTTGCCGATCTTGGCGATGTCGTAGTCGTAGTTGAACTTGCGCGCGGCCTGCATGTTGGCGAAGTAGTCGTCCGCTTTCACCGTCAGACCGTCCCACGAGCGCCAGGTTTCCGGATAGCCGATCTTGGGCAGGAAGGTATTCCACTTGGCGATGGCCTTGGCCTTGGTCGCGTCGCTCATCCAGTCCAGGTGCTCGATGCGGACCTTGAGCGCGTTGCGCACGTTGTCGACGAGTTCGGCGGCGCGGGCCTTGGCCGCGGGCGGGAAATACTTGGCCACGTAGAGCTGGCCCAGGCCCTGGCCCATGGCGTGGTTGACGGCGCCGAGCACGCGCTTCCAGCGTGCCTGCTGTTCGAGCTGGCCACTGAGCGTCTTGCCGTTGAAGGCGAAGCTTTCGTCCTGGAATGGCTTGGACAGGTACGGCGCGGCACCGGCGATGGTGTGCGCGGCGAGATAGTCGCGCCACTGCTGCGCCGGCACGTCGGTCAGCATCTTGTCGAATTCGGCGAAGAACTTCGGCTGCGACAGCGAGAAACCCTTGTCCACGCTGACGCCTTGGGATTTGAAGAACGCATTCCAGTCGAAATGCGGCGTGACCTTGTCCGCTTCAGCGACGCTGACGAAGTGGTACTGGTTTTCCGGCTTGCGCATTTCCACGCGCGGGATCGAATGCGCCGCCAGTCGGGTTTCGAAAGCGAGCACGTTGGCGGCTTTCTTCGCCGCATCGGCCGCCGGTACGCCGGTCAGCTCGAACAATTTGGCGACGTGCTTGACGTAGGCGTCGCGGATGTCCTTGTACTCGGGCTTGCTGTAGTAGTCGGTGGTCGGCAGGCTCAGGCCGCCCTGGTCGGCATTGGCGATCTGCAACTTGGCGTTCTTGAAATCCGCGCCGGAGCCGAAGCGGAACACCCGCTCATCGCCCTTGGCGAAGGACTGCTGCAACCAGGCGACGATGTCCTTGGGCGTCTTCAACGCGGCGATGGCAGCCAGTTCCGGCTTGATCGGATCGAATCCGGCCTTGTCGATGGCGGCTTCGTCCATGCCCGAGGCGTACAGCCAGCCGATCTTCTGTTCGACCGAACCGGATGGCGCCTGCGCGGCACCCTTCTCGGCGGCCTCGACCAGCGCGTGCTGGTCGTTCAGGCTCTTCTCGCGCAGCACATTGAACGATCCCCAGCCGGTCTGGTCCGGCGGGATCGGATTGGCTGCCACCCACTTGGCGTTGACGAAGTCGTTGAAGTCCTGGCAGGGACTGTATTTGTGATCCAACTCGTTGGCGTTGAAGTCGGCCGACGCGACGGCGATACCGGCGAGGCCAAGGCCGATGGCGAGGACGAGCGGTTTGAGGATGCGGTGGCGCATGATTGTCTCCTTGGGTTGCTGCGTTGTATACGATTACCAGATTTCCACAATATCCGAAGCCGGACGCACCATCGCGTCGCCGGCCTTGCACGCAAACGCGCGCGCGAAGGCGGGAATGTCGGCGAGCGGGCCGTTGGCGCGAAACTTCGCCGGTGCGTGTTCGTTGGACTGCACCTGCAGGCGCAACTGCGCGGGGCGCTGCGCGGTCCGCCATATTTGCGCATAGGCGTGGAAGAAACGCTGGTCCGGCGACAGGCCGTCGATCTTGGCGTCGCCCTTGCCCTGCGGCGTGAGCTTGAACGCGTCGTAGGCGACGAGCAGGCCGCCCAGATCGGCGATGTTCTCGCCCAGCGTGAGCTTGCCGTTGATGTGCAGGTCGTCGAGCGGCACGTAGGCATTGAACTGATCGACGAGTTTTTGCGCGCGCGCGTCGAATTGCTTGCGATCCTCCGCCGTCCACCAGTTGGCGAGATTGCCCTTGGCGTCGAACTGGCTGCCCTCGTCGTCGAAGGCGTGGGTCATCTCGTGGCCGATCACCGAGCCGATGCCGCCATAGTTGAGCGCGTCGTCGGCCTTGGCGTCGAAATAGGGCGGCAGCAGTTGCGCCGCGGGGAACACGATCTCGTTGCCCATCGGGTTGTAGTAGGCGTTCACCGTCTGTGGCGTCATGTCCCATTCGCTGCGGTCGACCGGCTTGTCGAGTTTGGCGAATTGACGACGCGCTTCGAACGCGCGCGCCGCGCGCACGTTCGCAATCCACGAGGCGCGGGTGATTTGCAGCTTCGAATAATCGCGCCAGTGATCCGGGTAGCCGATCTTGGCGACCATGGTGTCGAGCTTGGCATCGGCGGATTTCTTCGTCGCCGCGCTCATCCAGGTCAGGGCGGCGATGCGCGCGCGCATCGCCGTCTTGAGGTTGTCCACCAGTTCCTGCGCGTGCTGCTTGGCCTGCGGCGGGAAGACTTGCGCGACATAGGCCTGGCCGAGCAGTTCGCCCACGGCCATGTCCGCGCTGCGGATCGCGCGCTTGTAGCGCGGCAGGTTCTGTTTCGCGCCGCGCAGCACGCCGCCCTTGAACGCGAAATCCGCATCGACGAAAGCCTTGGAAAGATACGGCGCGTCGGCATCGATCAGGCGCCAGCGCAGCCACGCCTGCCAGCGCGCGAGCGGAACGTCGGTGAGCGCCGCATCGGCAGCTGCAAAGAACTCCGGCTGCGCCAGCGAAAATGACGTCACATCGTCGCGGCCGGCCTTGTGGAAAAAGTCCGCCCAGGAAAAGTGTGGCGTCTTCGCGTCCGCTTGCGCGAGCGTCACGATGTGGTAGGAATTGGACGGATCGCGCAAGCTCACGCGATCCAGCGAAGCTTTCGCGAAGCGCGTTTCCAGCGCCACGATCCAGCCGGCTTCTTCTTTCGCGTTGGCATCGCCGAGTTGCCCAAGCATGCGCGCGACATGGTCGCGGTACTGCGCGAGCAGTTTTTTCGACTTGGCGTCGTCGCGCAGGTAGTAATCGCGGTCGGGCAGGCCGAGTCCGCCCTGGCCGGCGTAGGCGATGTCGGTGCCCGAGGCTTTGAGATCCGGCTGCGCTTCGAAATCGAACAGCACGTCATTGCCGCGCACCTGCCAATCGGCGATCAGGGCAGCGACATCTGCCGGCGACTTCAGCGCGGCGATGGCGGCCAGATCGTCCTTCAGCGGTGCGCTGCCAGCCTTGTCGATGGCAGCCTCATCCATCGCCGCGGCGTAGAAATCGCCGATCTTCTGCGTCGTGCTTCCGGCGTCGCCGGGATGTGCGGCGGCGTCTTCGAGCACGCGCTTGAGGATGGCGGTGTTGCGCTCGCCGATCTCGTTGTCCAGGCTCCAGGTGCTGTATTGCGCCGGGATCGGGTTGGACGCCAGCCAGCCGCCGTCGGCATGCTGGAAAAAGTCCGTGCACGCGTTCGTGCGCGCATCGAAATTGCGTGCATCCAGGCCGTGGTCGTTGGTGTGCGCCACCGCGCCTGCCGCAAGCGTAAGCAGGGCCGGCGCCAGGATGTGCGCGCGCGAAATTCGCATGAAAACTCCCATTGGGGAGCGCGAGTGTAGGCGCTAAATCGCCGCCGGCGATGTGTCGAAGGTCATTGGGCCGGCGGGATGGCGGTTTGCGGATGCGCCCCGTCCGGCAGTTTGTCCGGCCCGACCGCGCCGCCGGACAGGATGAAGGCCATGGCCTGGTCCATGCTCCAGTCGGTGGCGACGAGGCGTTCGGTCGGCACGATTTCCAGGTATCCGCCCGTTGGATTGGGTGTGGTCGGCACGTACACCGCGGCCACTTCGCGCCCGGCGCTGTCGGTGAACAGACGGGTGACGAAACCGATCGACTTCAATTCCGGGGAGGGAAAGTCGATCAGCACCACGCGCTGCGTCCCGGCCGGTTTGGTCGAGAGCATGGTCATCAGCTTCTTGGCGCCGCCGTAGATCGTATGCACCATCGGGATGCGCGAGATCAGGTTTTCGAACGCGTCGAGCAGGCGCTGGCCGAACACGCGCGAGGTGGCGAAACCGACGACGTAGAAGGCGATCACCGTGCCGATGAAGGCAATGATCGACTGGAACCATTCCTGGCTCAGCCATCCGGCGGCGCCGGGAAACGCGGTGGAAAGTTCGCCAAACAGCCCGGCCACCACTGGCGCGCCGACGTGCGACAGAAACGTGAAGATGAACTTGAACACCACCCAGGTCAGCCACAGCGGCACGAAGGTGAGCAGGCCGGTGATCAGGTAACGCTGGACGTAGAGATGGCGCATGGATGCGTGGTCCGGAATTTGTGCAATGATAGCGGCAAGTACGAATCCGAGCCGTGCATGGTCGAAGAATCTTCAGCCGCCGTTCCGGAAGCCCCGGTTGTGGTGCAGCCACCGAACGCCGGCAAGCCCATCGTCGTCGCCCTGATCGGCCTGCCCGGCGCGGGCAAGAGCGTGGTCGCGGCTGCGCTGGCCGATCAACTGCGCCTGCGCCGCGTGTGCCGCGATGCAATCCGCCATGCGATGTTCCCGAAATGCACCTACAGTTTTGCGGAAAAGCGCGCTGCCTTCCGCGGCCTGCTGCTGGCGCTGGAAATCAACTGCCTGCTGGGCGAGTCGAGCGTGATCGACGGCGTCACGTTTTCGCGGCGCCGTGACCTTGTGCGCGTGGATGCGGCGATCCGGCGCTTCAGCTTCATGCCGGTGCCGATCTACCTGCAGTGTCCGCCGGATGTGGCGCGTGCGCGCATCGCCGCCGATATCGCCAGCAACCGCCACCTGGCGCGCGACCGTACGCCCGAGGTGGTGACCGAAGTGCTGACGCGTTTCGACCCGCCACCGCCGAATGCGCTGGTCATCGATGCGAGCCTGCCGGCGGCGGAAGTGTGCCGGCAGGCGGTGGCTGCCGTGGCGGAGATTCGCGGTGCAGCGGTCAGATCTTCGCCGGCTTGAGTTTCGCGCCGCGAAAATACTTCACACGCAAGTCGAGTCCGCGCTGGCTCTTGCCGATGTAGACGTATTCGATGCCGCGCGGCCAGATCGCCTGTTGCAAGGTCTGACCGAAGCGCGAGTTTTCCAGTTCCAGAACAATGCCGATGCAGGGAAAGCGGTGCTCGCGCGCGAACGCTTCGAGCACCTCGCCCGCCTTGCGCAGCATGCCCAGCACCAGGCGCGATGTGCGCCAATCCTTGCCGACGAAGCAACGGAAGTAATACGTCGGTTGCCCGAGGCGCGGCAGTGTGATCGGCACGGCGGTGGATACGCCGGCGACTGCGCCACTGGCGTCGCGCGCGTGCAGCACGATCTCGCCCAGGCGTTTTTTCGCTGATGCTTCGTCGTTGATCGCGTTTTCGCGCTTCCAGAATGCGAGCACCGCTTCGGCGTCGTCGGGGCAATCCTTCTGCCAGTGTTCGACGAAGGTGAACGATGAAGTCGTCATGCGGCGGTTTCCTGTGGCGTGGCGGGCACGTCGGGTGCGATGTAATCGGTGCCCGGCGTTTCGGGTTTGGGTTCTGGCGGCGGTGAGAATCCGACTTCCTTGAGCGCCTTGTCGGGCAGCGCGTAGGAATTGCCGAGCAAGTCGCCCTCGTGCACGATCTCGGGAAACAGCACGCCCTGCACCGATTGCACGGCAAAAATTTCCTGCACGCCGCCGGTGAATTTCAGGAACGCGACCGTCTTGCCGGTGCCGATGTGCACGGCCCATACGCCGGAAAGCCGCTCGGCGTTGTCGTCGGTGATCGGGATGTCGGTGAAGGGCGTGGTGCCGCGCAACTGCGACAGGCCGATGAAGGCGATCGGCCCGATGAAGTCCAGGCCGCGGCAGAAGCCCGGAACGCGCGCGATGTCGTGGCGCTCGCCGGTTTTCGGATCGACCGTGCACAGCGCGCCGCGTCCGGATTCGAGCACCCACAGACGGTTGTCATACCAGCGCGGCGAGTGCGGCATGGAAAGTCCGCGCGTGACCACGCGGTTGGTGGTGATGTCGATGATGAGGCCACCGTCGCGCTTGTTCTTGCGCCAGCCTTCGCGGTCGTTGGTTTCACCCAGCGCGCTGACGTAGCGCGGAATGCCGTTGCGCATGGCCAGGCCATTGAGATGGCAGCGGTCTTCCGGCGCGTAGTGGCTGACGAACTTGGGCCGCCAGCGCGGCACGAAACTGGATTTCGTGTCCAGCGTGCACAGGCACGAAAACGCGGTGTTGATGAACCAGATCACGCCGTCGGCATCCCAGGCCATTTCGTGGATGTCGATCGCGCCGGTGATGTGGCCGCGCCGCGCCATGTACACCGCGTCGTGGCGCGGCGGGTCCTGCAGGCGCTTGGCCACGTCCGGCATATTGCGGAATTCCACGATCTCCATCAGCGCGCCAAGCATCAGGCGCTGGCGGTCCGCCGCCATGCCCATCGGCCGGTTGAAGGTGCGGAAATGCGTGTTGATCGAATTGCCGTCGGGCCGCAGTATGACCAGCTTGCCGGCCTGGTAGGTGCTCACCAGCAGGCAGCCGCCCAACTCGCGCAGCAGGTCCGGAAAATTGGACGTGTGCACGCTGCCGAGGACTTCCTCGACGGTCTGCTTTTTTTCTTTCGGATTCGGCTGCTGCGTGTAGCCGATGTCCGGGATGATCTCGGGCAACTGCGTGGGCTGTTCGGCTTCTGCGTTCATCGGCGGCATTGTCGCCCAATGCCGCCATGCCGGGAAGGCCCGACTAAAACAAGATCGGACAGCCGTCGAATCCGTTGTTGAAGATGACGTCGGCTTGCTGCACCTCGTACGCGCCGATGTCCGCGGCCGATCCGGACACGCGTGCATAAGGCGAGCCGCGCTGGTCCCAGTTCAGGGTGATCGAATTGTTGCCCTGGTCGATGCCGGGGCTGTGGCTGAGCAGGGCATGCGTCTGGGTTGGTCCGCCGTTGAATCTCAACGGACCCAGCAGCGGACACGCAAGTTTGATCGTCCCCGACGGCACGGCGGCCAACGTTGCGCGTACCAGGTTGTTGGCGCCGCTGAACGTGACGGTCGTGCTGGCGCGTTTGGGTACGCTCAGATCGTATTCGGTGTTGCCGTACGTATTGTTCGCGATAAGCGTGCTCTGCATCGTCACGGCCACGGGCCCCGAGTTGTCGCCAATCGCCACACCGGGAGCAAAATACGCGAATGGATAGCTGCTGCCCGTTCGACCATGCACGGCGCTGTTGAAGGCGATGGTGGTGTTGTCGAGGTACACTTTGCCCGAATTCGTGTACAAACCGCCGATCATGTCGCCGGCAGAATTGCCTGAGATCGTGCTGTTCTTGATCGTCGTGGTGATGCTGGCCGTGTTGTTCGTAAACGCCTCGATGCCGGCAACAGTGGCTGCCGAGTTTGACGAGACGGTCGTTCCACGAAGAAAGAGGTTTCCTTGCGACACCGCGGCTCCACCGAAGCTTGGCTGCGATGCGCCGCCGGTTGCGGAGTTGGCCGTCAACGTGCTGTATTTGGCCGTGAAGCCGCTGCTGGCAAAAACCGCACCGCCGTAACTGATTCCGCTGGATCCTCCGCTGGCAGCGTTCAGCGCAAAGGTGCTGTATTTCGCACTTACCGAACCGCTTGCGAAAACCGCCCCGCCTGCGGCTGCATGGCTGCCCGTGACGCTGGCGTTGCAGAAATACATGCCGACCTTGTACAAGGAAACGCTGCCGGCAGACCGGATGCAGCCGCCGAATGCGCTGGCGTTTGTAGGCGCCAGGTTGCCGAAGGTCATCGCTAAGTTGTTGATGGCCAGCGTACCGCCGGTACCGGTATGGTTGAAGATGCGATCGTTTTCGGTGGTTCCGTTGTAGTTGCCGGTGATTGTCAGTTTGCCTTGCCCGGGGCCGTTCAAGGTCAGGCTGGACTGGGTCACGGTGATCGCACCGGTGTGCAACGAGATCATGCTGCACGACAAACCTGTCATGTCGATGGTGTCGCCGGACAGCGTCGTGCCGGCGCCGATCACGGCGCGCAGGCTGCCGGTGCCGTTGTCATTGCAATTGCCCACCGGCCAGGTGCTGGCTGCCAGCGCGATCGGCGCCGGCAGCGCAAGCACAAGGGCCAACGCAGCCGAGAGAGAATTGGGCCTTTTCGAAACGGATGGACGAGTTGACATGCGAGCGCCCTCTTGGGTGGTCGTTGCGACCGCACCGTACCGGGCCTCGCGGTATTCATCCTTGCGCTGCTTCACTACCAGCCCGTGATCGAGTTGCGGCCAACGTGTGAAATGCATCGTGCAGGAATCGTGAACGGGGTGACGCTAGCACAAATGGCGATGCAGCGCCAAGAATGCCGCGCTACGGACAGCCGTCGAACCCGGCATTGAACACGATGTCGTTCTGCTGCACCTCGTAGGCACCGATGTCGGCGAAGCTGCCGGAAACACGCGCAAAGGGCGAACCGCGCTGGTCCCAGGTCAGTGCCGTATTGTTGTTGCCCTGATCGATGCCGGGGCTGTGGCTGAGCAAGGCGTGTGTCTGCGCAAGGCCGCCATTGTTGCGTAGCGGTCCCAACAATGGGCAGACGTTCTTGAGTGTGTCGGGTGGGACCGCCGCAAGTGTCTTGCGCACCAGATTGTTGGCCCCGCTGAAGGTGAGCGTGAGGCTGGAAGGGTCTGGCACCTGCAAATCAATTCCTGAACTTGCGCCATTGTTTGCGATCAGGCTGCTCTGCATCGTCACCGCTACCGGTGCTTTTGCGTCGCTAATCCATACCCCTGGTGATTCATTGAACGCAATCGTGGCGTTGCGCAGGTATACGTAACCCGAATTCGTATAGAGCCCGGGACCTGCATTTCCGGAAATAGTACTATTGATGATTGAGCTTTTTAGATTTCCGGGACCAGAACTGGACCGGTTGTAGGCGACGATGCCTCCGGCACCGTTATTTGCGGTATTTCCTGCAATGACCGAACCGGCAACCGTGGTGTTGCCATAGACGAACAGACCGCCACCGGTGATTGCCAAGTTGGCAGTTATGGCGCTGCCCGTCATGAGCAGATTGCCCTTTGTGTAGATCGCCCCGCCATATCCAGCCAGATTGTTTGCGGCTTCGCTGTATTTGAAGGTGAGGTTCTTCGCGGCATAGATCGCGCCACCCTTATATGTGGGTACGCCTCCAGAGGTTGCTCCGCATTTGTGCAGCGAAACCCGATTTATCGAAAGACTGCCGCTCGAGAAGATGCACCCTCCTGTGGCGCTTAGTCCAGAATATCTTCCGTAGGCCATCGACAAGTCGTTGATCGTCAACGTGCCGCTCGAGCCGGTGTGGGCAAAGATGCGGATGTAACCGCCGAACTTGCCGAGGATCGTAAGTTTGTCTTTCCCTGGGCCATTGATCGTCAGGTTTGGCTGTGAGAAATTTATCGAACCCGTCGTGAGCGAGATCGTGCTGCAGGGAAGGGCGGTCATGTTGATGGTATCGCCGCTGGCAGCATTTGCAGCTGCGTAACGCAGGGTGCCGGTCTTGCCGCTACCACTGTAGCCTTGATCGCAAGTATTCACTGTCCACGTGCTCGCCGCGCTCGCAGCGAACGGCGTGGCGAGCGCAAGCGCTGCCACGACACATGCCGTGAGCCGGTCATGCCGATCGGGTACTTTTGCCTTTTGCCCCATGTTGGCCTCCCCATCTTGGGTGGGTGGCAGCCTGCGAACTTACGAAGTCGCTTGCTGGCATGCGTGCCGTTTGCAGAAGCCGAACAAGACAGCGACGGTCGTCGAGTTGCGCGGGCAGCCCAAAGCAACCTGACCGTATGACGATCCGACCGGATGCGCCTTGATCTGGATCAAGCGCGTATCGATCAGGGGCGAACTGGCAATTGCCACCGATTGCGCGTCGCAAGGTAGAAGTGCCCGCTATGGACAGCCCTCAAACCCGGCATTGAACACGATGTCGTTCTGCTGCACCTCGTAGGCGCCCATGTCGGCCTGGGCGCCTGACGTGCGCGCCTGTCCGCGCTGGTCGTATGGACTCAGCCCGCTCGCCGACGTGTTGCCGGCGTCGATGGCGGGGCTGTGGCTCATCAGTGCATGCGTTTTCGTCAGTCCGCCGTTGTCACGCAGCGGGCCAAGCAACGCGCACGCGCGCATCACCGTGGCACCGGGCAATGCCTGAAAAGGATTGGCGATGCCGAAGACGATATTGCTTTGCCCGCTGATCGGCACCAGATTCAGGTTGGAAAAGCGCGTGATGCCGAAGTCGTCGGCGACCGGCGTGGCGGTTCCGCTGGTGTTGTTGGAGAACACCGAGCTTTGCAACGTCACCTTCTTGAATTTGTAGTGGTTGATGTCGGTGTAGTAGGCGCCCGAATCGTTGACGTTGAATCCCGACCCGTAGTACCTGGATACGGGACCGGTCGCGGAGCCCGCCGTATTGAAGGCCACCGTGGAGTTATAGACGTGAATGGTGCCGGCGTTCGTCCATGCGCCGCCGACGATGTTCAGCGCCTGGTTGCCGGATACCGTGCTGTTCAAGAGCGTAAACGTATCGGAGGGACTATTGAGATTGTCCTGCGCGTAGATCCCGCCGCCCAGCATCGCGATATTGCCGGAGATCGTGGAAGCGATGGTCAGGGAATCGCGGAAGGCGCGCACGCCGCCGCCGGCGCCGGTTTGCGCCTGATTGCCGCTGAGCGTGCTGCTGCCGAGCACAGCGTAGCCATAGGTGAATATCCCGCCGCCGCCGCCGTTGGCGTTGGCGCCGGAGTTGCTTGCGGTATTGCCGGTGATATCGCTGTACTTGGCAAAAACGCCGGTCTTGGCATAGACGCCGCCGCCGCGCACCGGGGCGCCAACGGCCTGCGCGCGGCACGAGCGGACGGCGACGTGGCTCAGGGTCAGCTTCCCGTACGAGAAGATGCAGCCGCCCTGGGCTGTCACCTGGAACGCGGGGTGAAGGTAGCCGTTGGCCACGGTGAGGTCGTTCACGGTCAAGGTGCCGGTGCCGAAGTGCGACAGGACGCGGTCGTTGCTGGCCTGGATGGTGAGCGCGGTCTTGCCCGGACCTTTCAAGGTGATGTCGGCTTGCGCCAAACTGACGGCACCGCCACCGCCGGTCGTCAGCGAAATCGTGCTGCATCCGGTATTGGTCAGGTCGATGGTGTCGCCGCTGGCCGCATTCGCCGCCGCATAGCGCAGGCTGCCGATCGTGCCGCTGCCGGTGTTGGCTTCGCTGCAGGTGTTCACCGTCCAGGTGGTGGCGGCCATTGCCGCAGGCGCGGCGAGCGAAAGGACTGCTGCGATGCACGCCGCCAGTGGTCGTTGCGCGGCGGTCTTGCGGCAATGCGGCTTCATGTTGGCTCCGGGAATTGACGCGTGCTGCGTCGGCTTTTCCCGGATACGCAGGAAAGGGGCAAAAACCCCCATTCGATCAAAACAGCAGCGAGGCCATCTTGCGCCGGTAGGTTCCGACCAGGTCTTCGTCGTCGAGCACGCTGAACGCCGCGATCAGGCGCTTCTTGGCGGCGCCGTCGTTCCAGGCCCGTGCCGTGCGCAGGATTTGCAGGAATTCGTCGAGTCCGGCTGAGGCGTTTCCATCCAGCAGCAATCGCACGCCGAGCAGGTCGCGTGCGGCGTGGTCGTTGGCATCGGTCGCAAGGCGTGCGCGCAAGGCGGCCATGTCCGGCGCGTCCTTGAGCACGCGCGCGAAATCGAGCTGGTTGCGCAAGCGCTTGGCTTTGGTGTCTTGTGCGAGGCTGTCGGGCAGCGCATCGAGTTCGGTTTGCGCGGCGTCGGCGTCGCCGGACTGCATCAGCGCGAGCGCCAGATCGAGCTTCAACGCCGGCTTGTCCGGCGCGGTGGCGATTTCGCGGCGCAGTCGCGCGATCGCATCTTCCGGTTTTTCGGCGGCTGCCGGTTCCGGGGTGGCTTCGGGTTGTGCGTCCGCGGCAGGGATATGTCGCGACAGGAATTCGCGCACCTGGCCTTCGGGCAGCGCGCCCATGAAACCGTCCACCATTTGTCCGTCTTTCACCAACACCACGGTCGGCAGGCTGCGGATGCCGAACACGGCGGCCAATTGCTGCTCCTTGTCGGTATCGACCTTGGCAAGCTTGAGCGTGCCGTTGTAGCTGGCGACGATCTTTTCCAGGATCGGCGCGAGCTGTTTGCACGGCCCACACCACGTCGCCCAGAAATCCACCAACACGGGTGTTTTGAGCGAAGCCTGGATGACTTCGGCTTCGAAATTGGCTTCGGTGGCATCGAAAACGTGGGGCAGGGCAGACATGGCAATCCCATAATGTGGCGAGGAGCAGATATGGAGCCGGCGCGATATGCTATCAAGTACGCGTGTCCGGCTGGCAGGAAACCGGGTCGAATATGACGAATGCGGCAAGCCCATCCGCCGAGTTGCCCAAGGCGCTGTTTGAAGTGGCCTACCAGGAACTGCGCCGCATCGCGCGCGGCCAGCGCCGCGCCGCTGGCGCGCCGCTCACGCTCGACACCACCGCACTGGTGCATGAGGTTTACCTGAAATTGCATGCCGTGCCGGAAGCGCGGGCGATGGATCGCGCGCACCTGCTCTCGCTCGCTGCGCGCGCGATGCGGCAGATTCTGGTCGATCACGCACGTTCGCGCGGACGCCTGAAGCGCGGCGGCGGCGTCGCCATCACCCATCTTGGCGATGACGTCGGAATCGATGCCAATCCGCTGGATCTGGTCGCGCTCGACGACGCGCTGGGCAAGCTCACCGACATGGATCCCCGCGCCGGACAACTGGTGGAATGGCGCGTGTTCGGCGGCCTCGACATCGCCGACATCGCGCGTTTGCAAGATCTGACCGAGCGCACCGTGTTTCGCGATTGGCGCCGCGCGCGCGCGTGGCTGCTGCGCGAGTTGGGTTTGGCAGATCCGGAATCCTGAGCATGGATGCGTCGCGCTGGCAGCGGGTTGCGGAAATTTTCGACGCGGCAGCGGATGCGCCGGCGCACGAACGCACCGAGCTGTTGCAACGCCTGTGCGCCGGGGATGCAGAAATTCGTCGTGAGGTGGAAGCACTGCTCGCGGCGGATGCACGCGCAGAAGTCTTCGAGCGCGGGGTGGATGCCGCGCGCAATACATCCGCTGCGGCTTGGGTGGATGCGGACGAACGCGCCGCACACGGCGATGCGCGCATCGGGCCGTGGCGGCTGGTGCGTGAGCTTGGCCGCGGCGGCATGGGTGTGGTCTGGCTGGCGCAGCGCGCCGATGGCGATTTCGAGCAACGCGCGGCATTGAAGCTCATCAAACGCGGCATGGATACCGATGCGGTCGAAGCGCGTTTTTTGCGCGAGCGCCGCATCCTGGCGCGGCTGCAACACCCGCATATCGCGCACCTGCTCGACGGCGGCATTGCTGCGGATGGACGCCCGTACTTCGCCATGGAATTCGTCGACGGCCAGCCGCTGCTCGATTTTTGCGCGGATGCACGCCTGGATCTGGCCGGGCGCATCTGTTTGTTCCTGCAAATCTGCGCGGCGGTGCAGTTCGCCCACGGCCAGCTCGTCGTGCATCGCGATATCAAGCCATCGAACATTCTCGTCGCGGCCGACGGTTCGGCCAAACTGCTGGACTTCGGCATCGCCAAGCTGCTCGACGATTCCAGCGACGGCCACACCGCCACGGTGGATGCCTTGCATCGTCCGCTCACGCCCGCCTACGCCGCGCCGGAACAACTACGCGGCGAAGCGGCCACTACCGCTACCGACATCTACGCGCTGGGCGGTGTGTTGTATGAATTGCTCACTGGGCATCGTCCGCTTGCGTTGAGCGATGCGTCGTCGCCGGCGGAAATTCTGCGCGCGCAAGACACCACCGATCCGGCGGCGCCCAGCCGTGTCGTGAACGAACAATCCCCGGTGCCCTCGCGATGGCTGCGCGGCGATCTGGATACGATCGTGCTCAAGGCCCTGCAACGCGAGCCGCAGCGGCGCTATGCCACGGCAGCCGCGCTGGCCGACGACTTGCAGCGCTTTTTGTCCGGCCAGCCGATTGCGGCGCGGAGGGATCACGCTGGCTATCGCCTGCGCAAATTCGTCGGCAGACATCGTCTGGGCGTCGCCGCGGCAGCTTGCGGGCTGATCGTGCTGGTTGCCGCACTCGGCGTGGCCTTGTGGCAGGCGCAGGCCAAGGCACGCGAGGCCATGGTTTCGCAGCAGGTCACGCAATTTTTGATCGGCTTGTTCGGCGGCGCCGATCCCACGCAGGCGCGCGGTGCGACGCTGACCGCACAGGACCTGCTCGATCAAGGCACGCAACGTTTGCATGAGAATGCCGCCATCGACGCGACGGTGCGCGCGCGTCTGCTGCACACGGTGACCGTCACCTATACGAACCTTGGTTTGTATGATCGTGCGCTGCCGCTCGCGCAACAGGCACTCGCGCTGCGCCGCGCGCAGTCCGATCCGCTGGAACTGGCCGAAAGCGAGCTTCAACTCGGCCGCATCCTGCGCCTTAAATCCGATTTCACCAGTGCCGAACCGCTGTTGCGCGATGCACTGCGTCTGCGCACGGCACATCTGCCGGCCGACGATCCGGCGATCAGCGAAAGCCTGGATGAACTCGGTCTACTGTTGGGCGATCGCGGCCAGTTCGCTGCAGCGGACGCACCGTTCCGCGCCGCGCGCGAATCCGCCGAGCGGCACTACGGCACGGGCGCCATCGAAACCGCGCGCTACATCGACGACTACGCATCCAACCTCGACAGTCAGGGGCAGCGTCGCGACGCGCTCGCGTTGTACCGGCAGACCCTGGCGATCCGCGAAAAACAGCTCGGGCCCGACGCCGCCGATGTCGCCAGTTCCTTGCTGAACCTTGGTACGCATCTGGACGAATCCGGACGTTACGACGAAGCCAAGCCGCTGCTCGAACGTGCGCTGGCGATCCGCCGAAAAATCTTCGGTGACGCGCATCCGCTGGTCGGTTTTGCGCAAATCGGTTTGGCGAGTGTCTATGAAGACGACAATCGCCTCGATGCCGCGGAAAAATTGGCGCAGGAGGCGTTGGCCGTCTTCCGCGCCGCCTTGCCAGCGGATCACCCCAAGGTCAGCGAAGCGCTGAACCTGCTCGTCACCGTACATGTGGCGCGGCGCGACTACGTCGGCGCTGTACCCTTGGCGCAGGAAGTATTGGCGCGCTTTGACAAGACGCTTGGCGAAGATCATCCGAGCACGCTGACTGCGAAAAACAATCTGGCCTACGCATTGCTGCACTCGGGTCGATCGGCACAAGCCGAGCAACTGCAGCGCGATGTGCTGGCCCACCAACCCGTCGAAAACGGGCAGCCCGTGGAACCGACAGCCAATGAGAATCTCGCCAGCACCTTGATCGTCGAAGGCAAGTTTGCCGAGGCGGTGGGCTACGCACAGCGCGCCGTGGAAATCCAGAAAGCCCGCGAGGGCGAGGTTTCCGGCAACACGGCGGTGGCCTTGAATGGCCTGGGCGTTGCCGAGCAGTTGAATGGCGCAAGCGCCGATGCCGAACGCGACTTTCGCGCCGCGCTGGCCATTGGCGAGATATTGCACGCCACCCAGAACATCGACCTGTTCCAGTGGCGCCTGCCGCTCGCCGATTTCCTCGTCGGCGCGAAGCGTTGCGCGGAAGCCGTGCCATTGCTCGAGCTGGTCGTCGGCGAATTGAAGCCACGCATGCCCTTGCGCGATCCCTTGCCGCTGGCACAGGCGCATCTGCTGCTCGGCCATTGCCGTGGCGGCGCGGATGGCGCGGCCATGCAAGCCGGCGCGCGCGAGGCCTTGCGCGCCATGCCCGCCGTTGCGATCGACATGTATCCGCAGGCGAGGAAGCTGTTGGCGACCGCGCGGCGTTAGTGGAAACCGATGGCGAAATGGCGATCTCGGAATTCAGTACGATGGCGCCTCGAAGCTGCTCTTGAATATGCCATCGAAGGGCTTGAGCCGCGCGATGGCGATATCGGTGCCGCCCGCAGGATCGGCGCTGTATCCGACGAGGATCAGGCGCCCCTGCGGATCGAACGCCTCCGATTGCACGCGCTCGTTGCTGACATAGATGTTGTTTGGGCCGTTGAAGTACGAACCCCAGTCGAAGATGGCCCCGGTACCGTTGTTGAACGCAGGGTCGGGATTCAGGCCATTGCCGCTCGACACGCTGAAGCGCCCGACCGCGAAATCGTCGCCTGTGAAAGGCAACACATAGTGTGGATCGTTGTTGTAGCCGGCGGGCAACAACAATGACCCGTAGGGTTGCACGATCAATTTGTTGACGGTGTTGGCGTCGTTGGCGATAAGGGGCGTGTGCGCGTGGTAGTCGAAGGCAATCAGCGCCGGTTCCGGGCCGAGTCCGAACTTGACCACGGCGCCGTTTGCATCGAGCCAGCCGAGAATCGCCGCCTGATACGTGTTGCTGCCAATCGCCATGGTGCCGCGGCCGGCCAGAAAGGTGGACCCGCCGGCCGTTACCGTCGTGGCGTCACAGTAGTCGTTGGGAATCGGCGCACCGGCAACCGTAAAGGACGTGACACCGTTGGTGCCCCAAGGCGTATACAAATGGGCGGCTGAAAATACGGGCGACGGGAGAATTACCGTGCTGATTGCGGTGCAGCGGGAGGCACCCGAGGCAAACGCGGAGAAACCGCCAACAATTATATTGCCGGTACCGGGCTGTACGGCAACGCTGGTCGCCGATTCGTTGACAGTGCACGCGTCGCTTGCGCCGTAGTCGTTGGACACCCTGGTCTTTCCGTCCACCGAGATGCCGCCGTAAAAGAAGTGGTTGCAGGGGAAATTTCCGCCATGCGTGTATTGCCCGACAAGGTAGAGGGTGCCCAACGCATAGGGATCGACCGTATCGAGCACGATGGCGCGTGTTCGCGTCGCATCGCCGGCGACAGGGGTGAAGTACACCGCGCCATTGTTGCCCCAGGTACTGTCCAGGCTGCCATTGCTGTTGAGCTGGATCGCGACCGCGGTGACAAGGCCTGTGTTGGAATCGTTGATGGTGCCGCCGACGACGATCTTGCCGTTCGGACGCAGCGCAATGCTGGTGGCTTGATTGTCGGCCGGGCCAAAAACATAGAAATAGGCGATTCCGTTCTGGCCGATGCCGAACGTGTTGTCGTAGGATCCATCTTCATTCAAGCGAATGACGATCCATTCGCTGTCGCTCGCCGCGGCGTAGCCTGCAAGCAGGATTTTGCCGTCGGGCTGGACGACGACATCGGTGGCGACCAGGGTGGCGCCGGTCGGCTGGTTGAATGGATCGACCGTCAGGCGAACCTTGCCGCCGCTGCCGAAGCTCGGGTCGAGGTCGCCATCGGTGGCATGCACGCCGATGCAGCCGAATAGTGCGGCGACAAGGAAAAGACGCTGAAATGTGTGCGACATGACCCGCTCCGGTTCCCGCCAATGTGGCGGGTTCGGAACGTGTTACGTCATACGGAGCGGTTTACTGACACGATCAATGGTGCACGGCAAACGACTTGTTGCACAGCGCGCCGAGCTTTTTCGCCAGTTCCACGCCACGCGCAGGCGTGATCGCCTTGTCGCCGTCGGGGCCTTTCTTGAAATGCAGGTCGGCCCGGCAGATGACCTCGCCCTTGATTGCGATGGTGTCGAACTCGCTCATGCCGGTTATGTTGGAATCGTGCACGTCGATCCATACGGCCTCGTCGCCGACGCCGTCGAACGCAATACCCTTGGGCTGCGCAAGACTCACCAGAAATTTGTAATACTGCTTGTTGTCGCCATTCGCCGGTGGCTTGGTGGCGAGGGAGAAGTCGATCATCGCCCCAGTGCCATCGCCCATCTCGCAGCCGTTTCCCGCCTCGTCGAGCGCGGCGTTCATGGCGTAGCGATTCAACTTCGTCGAGCCGGTCAAAATTTGCGCCGCATCGCTCGCGCCGAAATCCGTCTCGCACGGTGTCGGTTTCGCGGTCTTGTCCTTGTTGGTCAGCGCCGTGGCAAGCGATGCGGCGGTGGCGGCATCCTTGCCGTTCGTTGCCGCCGATGCGGCGATGTCGGCGGGCGTTTGTTTTGCACAAGCGGCCGAAAGCGCGGCGGCGACTGCAACGTACAAAGCAATGCGGGTCATGTCGTTCTCCTGTGCCTACATTTTCGGCGGCTGCACGTTGGCGTAGTCGTAGCGGATGCTGGTGACGCTGCCGCCGTCGACAGTGAGGTCCTGGCCGATAATCAGGCCGCTGGCGGTGGCGATCCAGATCTTGGAATCCGAGTCCGCATCGTCGCTGTGAACGACATAGAGCGTGACCGCCTGACCCGCGAGTGTCTCGTCGCCCGCGCGTTTGCAGGTTTGCGAGCGCGCTTTCATCGCCGCGGCGGTCTCGGCCGCTTCGTGCTTCGCATCGACCGGATGCGACGTCCATTTGCCGTTGACGTGCAGATAGCGCGTGGAGGCGGTCGTGATGTATTCGCTGGTCCGCGTTTTCCCGGCGATCGTCGTCGTCATCGTGCCGTGATGCGGCGTCATGATCTGTTTCACCGCCGCCTCGGTCAGCGCCGCGCAGGCGTCGGTTTGCGCGTGCGCGCAAGGCGCGCAGGCGAGGGCGGTGGCGAGGGCGACACGGATCAAGTGGCTATGGGACATGGTGGATTTCCTCAACGGTGTAATTTTGGGGCCAGGTCATCGGGTGTATTGCCGCGATATCGCATTTCACTCGAATCCATTCGCGAAGATGCGATCGCTCACATACACCGGGCTGCCGATGCGCCCGGGCGAGCCGTTGCCGGCGCCGCCGCTGGTATAGCCGCTGGCTTTGAGATAAAACGGCGTGCCGTTGACGTTGTAGGGCGCGGTGAATTGCCAACCGTTGGCAATGCGCGTCATCGTGCCGACCGCGCTGTAATTCACGCCGTTGCTCGAATACTGCAAGGTGGGCGCCTGCGCGAGTTCTGGCCCGCCGCCAGCGCGCGTCCAGGTCATGATGACGCTGCTGCCGGACGCTTGTCCGGTGAGCTTGCTCGATACCGCATCGCCGCCGACGACACGCGCCATGTTTTGGCGCGATTGGCCGTTTGCCAGCGTAAAGTTGCCGATGGCGATGGTGTTGCCATCGGCCTGCGCGGCAAGGCCGTAGATGTAGCCGTTGGGGTGGGTCGAGTCGAGGCTGAAATGCAGATCGGCGAAACCGCTGTCCAGCGTGCCATTGGCGTTCAAGCGCGCCAGCGCGTGGCGTGGCTGCCCGCCGAGAGTCTGGAACGTGCCGCCGATCAGCACCTTGCCGTTGGGCTGCAAGACAAAGGAATCGACGCAGCAATCCTGGTCGAGATCGCCGTAGCCCGCCACCAGACTGCCGTTGGCGCTCAGCTTGGAGACAGGGCGCGTGGAAGAGCTGTCGCTGGTCGGATAGGCATCGTTGACGTAGATGGAATCGTCCGGCCCCACGCTCATGCTGGTGATGAACGCCGTCGGCGTGCTGGCGGGAAACGTCGTATCCAGCACGCCGCTCGGGGAGAAGCGCGCCAGGTAAAAGTTGTACGTCGATCCCGAGCAATTGCCGATTTGCGCGAAGTAACCAGCGACGACAATCGCGCCGTTGGATTGCAAGGCCACGCTGCTGGCCCGGGTGGAGCAGATTTGCGGATCGGGGAATGATCCGTCCAGCGCGCCGCTGCTGGTGAAGCGCGCCAGATGACCGCGCGAACTGGCGCCGGCTGCGGTGAAATCGCCGGCCACCAGCACCCGGCCGTCTGGCTGGATTGCGATCGACCACACGTTGTCGTTGAGATTCGGATCGGCAAAACCCGTATCGAGCGAGCCATTGGCATTCAAGCGCGCCAGCGAGTGGTAGGCGCTCGCGCCGATCGCGGTGAAGCCGCCGCCGATCAGGATCTTGCCGTCTGGCTGCACGGCGACGGCTTTCACTTCGCCGTTGATGGGCGCCGTGGCAAAGCTCGTGTCCACCGAGCCATCGGCATTGAGCCGGGCAAGTCCGCTGGTCGGCGTGCTGCCGACCATCTGGAACACGCCGCCGATGAGGGTACGGCCGTCGGCCTGGATCGCCAGCGTGGTCGGCGAGCCGTTGGGCAGCGGGTTGTAGCCGTCGATACTCTGCGCGAGCGTGCTGGCCGTGGGGGCGAGCACGGCCAGCAGGGCCGCAAAAGTCCAAGCGTTACGCATTATCCACCTCGATGGGCGTCGCGGAATGCGGCGCTGTTCCGGGGGTTACGTCATCCGGGGCGGGTTACTGACACGCGCTTGCACCAATCCGCCTTGTATCCCCGCCGGGCGCCGCCTATAGTCGAATCATCGGGGGGTACGCTGGGCGGAGGCGGGGGCGTGAACACGGAACGCTGGCTGCGCGCGGGGGATATCTTCGACCGCATTTTTGCGGCGCCCCGCGACGAGCGTGCCGGGTTGCTGGAACAGTTGTGCAACGACGACCCGGAGCTCAAGCCGATCGTCGCCTCGATGCTCGACGCCGAAGAGGCGCCGTTGACGTTCGAGCATGCCGATGCGGCCGTGCAACGCGAGCGCATGCAGGCGACGACGAGCGCGCCGCCCGACACCGACGGCGAAACCGCGCCGCTGCGGGTCGGGCCTTGGCGCCTGGTCGAGAAGATCGGCGACGGCGGCATGGGCGTGGTCTGGATGGCCGAGCGCGCGGATGGCCAGTTCGAGCAGCGCGCGGCGCTCAAGCTCATCAAGCGCGGCATGGATTCGGACGCGGTGCTGGCGCGCTTCCTGCGCGAACGGCAGATCCTGGCGCGCCTGCAGCATCCGAACATCGCGCACCTGCTCGACGGTGGCATCGCCGCCGACGGGCGGCCGTATTTCGCGATGGAATACGTCGATGGCTTGCCGCTGATCCAGTATTGCCACGTAAAACACTTGGCGGTGGCACAGCGCATCGAGCTGTTCCTGGACATGTGCGCGGCCGTGGAATTCGCGCACCAGCACCATGTCGTGCATCGTGACCTGAAGCCGTCCAACGTGCTGGTCACGCCCGCCGGCGAGATCAAGTTGCTGGATTTCGGCATCGCCAAGGTGCTGGTGGACAGCGCACCAGGCGATTCGACGCTGACCCAGGCACGGCGCGAGCGGCCGATGACGCCGGCCTATGCGGCGCCGGAACAGTTCAACGGCGGCATGATCACCAAGGCGACCGATATTTATGCGCTGGGCTGCGTGCTGTACCAGTTGCTGACCGACAAGTACGCCTACGACTTCCGCGGTGCGAAACGACCGGAGGACATGCGCCGCATCATCGAGGCGAGCGATCCGACGCCGCCCAGCCGCCTGAAGCTCAGCGCGCCGCCGGTGCCGTCGCGGCACCTGCGCGGTGACCTGGACACCATCGTGTTGGCCGCGCTCAAGCACGATCCGCAGCGACGCTATCCTTCGGTCGCCGCGCTCGCCGAGGATCTGCGCAATTACCTTGCCGGCAAGCCGATTTCGGCGCGGCGCGATCATCTGGTTTATCGCGGCTACAAGTTCCTGCGCCGACATCGTGTCGGTGCGTTCGCCACCGCCGCGGTGCTGTTGATGGCGGCGATAGCGCTGTCGCAGGCGTTGCGCGAACGCATGCCATTCGGACCGCCCGCGCCGGGGTCCGCGGTGGCGATCGTGGACTTCAACAATCTGTCGCAACGCAGTGATAACGCGTGGCTGGCACCGGCTCTGGCCGAGATGCTGGCCACGCAACTGGCGCAAGGCGGCCGCTTGCATGCGCTCCCGGATGAGCTGGTGCGTCCTGCGCGCGCCGGACTCGCCGCGCCGCTGGCGGGCGGCTATGCGCCGAAAAGCCTGGCGCTGTTGCGCAAGCGCCTGGGCAGCGAGTACGTGCTCAGTGGCAGTTACCTGGTTTCGCCCGGAGCCGGCGAAGAAAGGCTTCACCTGGACCTGGCCTTGCAGGACGCACGCAGTGGCGCTGCGCTCGCCGTGGTCACCGAGTCGGGCACGCTGGCGGATCTGCCGGAGCTGGTGCGCAATGCCGGCGATGCCCTGCGCGGCAAGTTGGGCTTTGCCACAGTTTCCGGCGAGGCTCGCAATCAGGTCGAACGGGCGCAACCGCCCAATACCGATGTGGCGAGGTTCATGGGCCAGGCGCTGGATGCCTTGCACCGGAGCGATCCGGCGAAGGCGCGCGACGCACTGCTGCAGGTCGTGGTGCTGGCGCCGGGGTACGCGCCAGCCTATGAATTGCTGGCACGCGCCTGGGAAGACCTGGGCTATGACGCCAAGGCGCACGCTGCGGCGCAGAACGCGCTTGCGTACAGCGACGGTTTGCCACCGCAACAGCGCTTGCGCATCGAGCGCGAGGTCGCGGTGCAGGATGCGGATTGGGACAAGGCCCTGGCACTGGATCGGCAAGTGCTCGACGGCGATCCGCGCAATCCGGAATCGTTCCTGGTGATGATCGGGGACTTGTTGCGTGCGGGAAAAACCGACGCCGCCGGGGAAACGCTCGACGAACTGCGCAAGTTGCCGGGCGTGGCGACGGATCCGCGCATCGAGCTCGCGGCGGCAAGGATTGCCGGGGCGCGCACTGATCCGCAAGCGCAGCTTCGGCATGCCGAACGCGCCCTGCAACTGGCGCAGGCCCGCGACGAACAGGCGCAAGTGACCCAGGCGACGTATGAGACCGGCAAGGCGTATTACTCCCTTGGCGACAACGTGCGTGCACAGTCCGCACTCAAAGCCGCGTTGCAACACAGCCAACGCATCGACAATCCGCGCCTTGAAGCCAACGCGCAGGTCATGCTCGGACTGCTGAATTTCCGATTGAACCAGCCGCAGGCGGCGACTGACGACTACGAGGCCGCGCTGGACATCTACCAGCGCATCGGCGACCAGCGCGGACGCGCGACGGTCTACGACAACCTGATGTTGGTGCTGTGGCATCGCGGCGACCACGACGCGGCGCAGGCGGCGTCACGCAATTCGCTGGAGATCGGGCGCGCGACCGGCGATCTGGAGCGTCAGGGCAGCGCATTGAGCGCGCTGGCGTACATGCAGATGGACGACGGCCTGAGCGATGCAGTACTGGACGAGTTCCGTGAGGCGATCTCCTTGCTCAGGAATTCAGGTTCGACCTACCAGTACAGTTTTGCCCTGAAGAACTACAGCGAGGGCCTGGCCGTGCGCGGCGAGCTGGCGCAGGCACGCGAGGTTTGTGCGCAAGCCCTTGGCGAAGCGGAAAAGGTTTCCGATTCATCCATCCGCATCAGTGTCGGATTCCAGTGCGCCAGTCTGGCCTTGAGCGCGGGTCATATCGACCAGGCGCGCGCAGGCCTGCAAAAAGTGCAGCAGTTCGCCGCGACGCTGCACGACGACAAGACGCTGGGCGATGTCGAAGTCGTCAACGCGCAGATGGACATGGCCGACGCGCGCTGGGCACAGGCGCGCGACCGGCTCAATGATGCGATAGGGAAATTTGTGCGGAACGACGCGGTAACGGCGGAAGCCAATGCCCAGGCACTGTTGGCGCTGTGCTACGAATCCTTGCATCAGGCGCCGGAACGCGACAAGGCATTGGCGCGCGCCGACGCGCTGCGCAGCCGGATCACGATTGCGTTGCAGGCATTTGACGTGGAAGTTGCCACCCTGCGCGTGCGCGGTGCCATGGCCAATGGCAAGAATGCCGTCGATCGACTGCTGGCCGCTGCGTCTCGCGCCGAGAAGCGGCAATGGATCGCCAAGGTGCTGGAAGCGCAACTCGCCGCGGTGCAGTTGCTGGAGCGCAACAAGGAAACCGCGGCCGCCGCCGCCTTGCGCAAACAGGCGCAAACCCGAGCGCGAGCGCTCGGGTTTGGCTGGATCCTGACGCGCCTGCAGGCTTCCGCTGCGCCGCCGGCTTGAGCTGTCTTGCAGTTGCCGCCCTATTTGCGCGTCGGGGCTGCGGATCGCTGGATCAGATCTGCGGCGTCGTTCTGCATCTTGAGGCCAGCGACGCGCAGCTTGTCGGCATGCGCGCCGGCACCTGCACGTTCGGCCGCATCCAGGAACGAGGCTGCGACCGCCAACAAGGCGCCGGCTTTCGCTTCCGCCGCGGCGTTGGCCGAAAAGCTGGTTGCGTCGAAGGTCAGGCGGACCGACGGTGTGGACGCTTGTAGCATGGCATCGGGCGGGATCTTTCTGCTGCCCGGGTCGCCCGCTGTGTTGAAGATCCAGGTGAAGGTTTCGCTCACGGCATTCCTCCTCGTTGATTGAAGCATCGAATCGACGGGATGCCATAGGCAACCCGACCCCAATGAGTCTTTCGGAAAAAGCGGGTCGCGATTACATCGATTCCTGTTTTTTGTGCCGCGATCGGACGATCAATTGTCCAGCGCCGTTTCCACCGGCTTGCCGCCCGCCTCGTAGACCACGCCCGCCTTCATCACGAAATCGACCTTTTGCATCAGTTTGATGTCGTCGAGCGGGTTGCCGGGCACGGCGACGACGTCCGCAAATTTGCCCGCCTCGATGCTGCCGAAGTCCTTGTCGTGCTTGAGCAGTTGCGCGGCGTGCAGGGTGGCGGCCTGGATCGTGAACATCGGCGGCATGCCGGCCTCAACCATGTATTCGAATTCCCTGGCGTTCTCGCCGTGCGGATACACGCCCGCATCGGTGCCGAAGGCGATCTTGACCCCGGCCTTGTAGGCCTTGCCGGCAGTGCCCATGATGATCGGGCCGACTTCCAGCGCCTTGCGCGCGACCTGTGGCGGGTACCAGCCTTCCTTGGCCTTGCCCATCACGAACTGGCCGGCGATGATGGTTGGCACGTACCAGGTGCCGTGTTCCTTCATCAGTTTCATGTCCTCGTCGTTCATGAAGGTGCCGTGTTCGATCGAATCCACGCCACCGACGATAGCGCGGCGGATGCCTTCCGCGCCGTGCGCGTGCGCGGCCACGGTGAAGCCGTAATCGTGCGCGGCGGCGACGACGGCCTGGATTTCCGCAATCGTCATCTGCGGATTGTCGGCGCTGGAAGATTCATCGAGCACGCCGCCCGAGGGCATGATCTTGATCAGGTCGGCGCCGTCCTTGTAGTGCTGGCGCACGGCCTTCCAGGCGTCCTCGGGCGAATTGATGATGCCGTCTTTCGGCGTGGGATCGCCTTGCAGGTCCCAGCGGTAGCCGTCGGTCGGATCGGCATGGCCGCCCGTGGTGCCGATGAACTGGCCGGCGCTGAAGATGCGCGGGCCGGGCACCAGGCCTTTGTTCACGGCATTGCGCAGCGCGATCGATTCATTGTTGCTGTCGCCGACATTGCGCACCGTGGTGAAACCGGCGAGCAGGGTGCGGCGGGCGTAGACCGTGCTTTCGATGGCGTAGTCGGCCGGATTCAGGCGGAACTGGTCGCTGTAGCTGGATTTGCTCATCTGGCTGGTCAGGTGCGTGTGCGAGTCGATCAGGCCCGGCATGCAGGTGCGATCCGGCATCGGGTAGTAGCGCAAGGAAGCGCGGGAGTTCGGCGCAGGCATGTAAGCCTTTGTATCCACCTTTCCCGAAACGACTTTTTCGATGCGATCGCCGCGGGCGACGATCGTGGTTTCACCCAGCAGTTTCCCGTGCACGACATCGACGAAATGCCCGCATTCGACGATGACCACCTGTTCGCTGTGCGCATCGGGGCTCGTTTCGGCGGCGGTCGATGAGGCAACAAACAGTGCCGTGACGGCAGCGGCAAGCGGTGCAATGCGCATGGAAATCCTCCCTTGATGATCGGCGCAGCATAACGCGTCGGGGTTGGCGGATATGCTGCGCTGCGGTAGGCTGCGCGCAAATCCCGATAAAAGCCGGCGCGACCGGCGCATGCAGGCCCCGATGGACGCAATCTACGACTTCAAGGCGGTGGAAGCCGCCGCGCAAAAGCACTGGAACGACACCCGCGCATTCGTGGCGAAGGAAGATGCCGCGCGTCCGAAATTTTATTGCCTGTCGATGCTGCCGTACCCTTCCGGCGCTTTGCACATGGGCCATGTGCGCAACTACACCATCGGCGACGTGATCAGCCGCTACCAGCGCATGCTCGGCAAGAATGTATTGCAGCCGATGGGCTGGGACGCGTTCGGTCTGCCGGCGGAAAACGCCGCGATCAAGAACAACACCGCGCCGGCAAAGTGGACCTATTCGAACATCGAGCACATGCGGGCGCAGTTGCAGCAGATGGGCTACGCGATCGACTGGTCGCGCGAGTTCGCCACCTGCAAGCCCGATTACTACGTGCACGAGCAGCGCATGTTTGTGCGCCTGTTCAAGAAGGGCCTGGCGTATCGCAAGCAGTCCGTCGTCAACTGGGATCCGGTCGACCAGACCGTGCTCGCCAACGAGCAGGTCATCGACGGCCGCGGCTGGCGCACCGGTGCGCTGGTCGAGAAGCGCGAGATCCCGCAGTGGTTCCTCAAGATCACCGACTACGCCGACGAACTGCTCGATGGCCTGGACAAGCTGCCGGGCTGGCCGGACGCGGTCAAGACCATGCAGCGCAACTGGATCGGGCGTTCGGAAGGACTCGAAATCGACTTCGCCATCGACGGCCAGCCTGATGCGGTGCGCGTGTTCACCACGCGACCGGATACGCTGATGGGCGCCACCTTCCTGTGCCTGGCGGCCGAGCATCCGCTCGCGCTCAAGGCCGCGTCCACCAATCCACAAATCCAGCAGTTCATTGACACGTGCCGCCACGGCGGTGTCGCCGAAGCGGATCTGGAAACCCAGGAAAAGAAGGGCATCGAAACCGGCTTCCACGCGATTCATCCGATCACCGGCGAAAAACTGCCGGTGTGGATCGCCAACTTCGTGCTGTGGGGCTACGGCACCGGTGCACTGATGGCAGTGCCGGGTCACGACGAGCGCGATTGGGAATTCGCGACCAAGTATGACCTGTTCATCAAGATGGTGATCGTCAGCGATCCGGTGCGCGAGGCGATCCGCGAAGTCGGCCGTGACGCGGCGAACAACACCGACGCCATGACGGCGGCCCTGGGCGAGGGCCGGCCGATCGACGTGGTCGAGGCGCCGGCGGCGTTGTCGATGATCGAGGCGTTCGAACGTAGCATCGTCGAGGACGGTGCGTACACGGAACACGGCACGCTGGTGAATTCCGGCGAGTTCGACGGGCTGGATTATCGCGGCGCGTTCGATGCCATCGCCGCGCGCCTGGTCGAGCAGGGCCGCGCCACGCGCAAGGTCAATTTCCGTCTGCGCGACTGGGGCGTGTCGCGGCAGCGTTACTGGGGCTGCCCGATTCCGATCATCTATTGTCCGAAGTGCGACGCCGTGCCGGTGCCCGAAGATCAATTGCCGGTCGTTCTGCCCGAAAACGTGCAGTTCATGGGCGTGCAATCGCCGATCAAGGCCGATCCGAACTGGCGCAAGTGCACGTGTCCGCAATGCGGCGGCCCGGCGGAGCGCGAGACCGATACCTTCGACACGTTCATGGAATCGAGCTGGTACTACGCGCGCTACACCAGCCCCGGCGCCGCGGACATGGTCGATGCGCGCGCGAACTACTGGCTGCCGGTGGACCAGTACATCGGCGGCATCGAGCACGCGATCCTGCATCTGCTGTACTTTCGTTTCTTCCACAAGCTGATGCGCGATGTCGGCATGGTGACGTCGAACGAGCCGGCGACGAACCTGCTGTGCCAGGGCATGGTGATCGCCGAGACGTTCTATCGCGAGGCAGAGAACGGCAATCGCGAGTGGTTCAACCCCGCCGACGTGGACATGCAGCGCGACGAGCGCGCGCGCGTGACCGGCGCGACGCTGCGTTTCGACGGCAAGCCGGTTGCCATCGGCGGCATCGAGAAGATGTCCAAGTCCAAGAACAACGGCGTCGATCCGCGCGCGATGGTGGACAAATACGGCGCCGACACCGTGCGCCTGTTCTCGATGTTCGCCGCGCCGCCGGAGAAATCGCTGGAATGGAATGAGGCCGGCGTGGAAGGCATGGCGCGTTTCCTGCGCCGCCTGTGGCGCGACACGCAGGCGCATGTCGCACAGCCGGATCATCCCGCTGTGGACGCGGCGAAATTGAATGCCGCGCAGAAATCCCTGCGCCGGCAGATCCACGAGACCATCGCCAAGATCGGCGACGACTATGGCCGGCGCCTGTCGTTCAACACCGCCATAGCATCCGCAATGGAATTGCTCAATGCGGTCGGCAAGTTCGATGACCTGAGCGACCAGGGCCGCGCGGTACGCCACGAGGCCTTCGAGACCCTGGTGCTGGTGCTCAATCCGATCACGCCGCACGTCTGCCATGCCTTGTGGCAGGCGCTGGGTCACCGCGAAAACTTCATCGACGTGCCATGGCCGAAGGCCGATCCAGCGGCGTTGGTCAAGGCGGATGTGACGCTCGCGGTGCAGGTCAACGGCAAGTTGCGTGGCACGATCGAAGTCGCGGTCGATGCGGGGGGCGAAGTGATCGAACAGGCTGCGCTGGGCAACGCGGAGGTGGCAAAGTTCGTTGCCGGCGCAACGCCGAAGAAAATCGTCATCGTACCGGGCAAGATTGTGAACATTGTCATTTGAAATGAGCCAATGTTCGTCATTCCGGCGAAAGCCGGAATCCAGCTCCTGTTTTTGTGGCATCCTTCCTCGTGGATTCCGGCCAATCCATGGCCGGAATGACGATACTCCGTATAACTCTCCGCAGGAATAGCCTAACCCATGCGCGCAATCATCCTGGTTTCGCTCGTAATCACTCTGTCCGCCTGCGGCTTCCAGCTGCGCGGCGAGGCGCAGTTGCCTGCAACGCTCAAGCGCGTGCACGTGCAGGCATCCGATCCGTTCAGTCCGCTGACTCGCGATGTCGAAGCCGCATTGCGGCGTTCCGGTGCGAGCGTCGAAGATGCGGCGGGCGAGGGCATCGCCGAGGTCACGCTCGGTTCGGTATCGCTCGCGCCCGTGGTGCGTTCGGTGGGCGCCAACGCCACCGTCAACGAGTTTTCGATGGTCTACCACGTCGAGCTTTCCATCAGCGATGCTGACGGCAAGACCCTGTTGCCCAAACAGGTGATCGAACGCTCGCGCGACTACACTTTCGATCAGACCCAGGCCGTCGGCAGCAATGCCGAACAGGACGAGATCAAGAAGGGCATGGAGCGCGACATGGTGCAGGCGATCATGTTCAAGATTAACGCGATCTCTCACCAACGCTGATTTGTTTTTTGGCTCGTCATTCCGTCATGGAATGACGGAATCCAGATGCCACGGATGGCGTCCATGCAGTCTGGATGCCGGCAATCCATGCCGGCATGACGATAGATTCTGAGACACTTGCGCAATGGCCGCGACGCTTCAGCAATTCCATAAGCACCTCGCCGGTTCCGAGCTGAAGCCGGTCTATCTGATCGCGGGCGAAGAACACCTGCTCGTCATTGAAGCGGCCGATGCGCTGCGCGCGCGGGCGCGCGAGCTCGGTTTTGGCGAGCGCGAAATTCTCGACGCCGATCAATTTTTCGACTGGGATGCCTTGGCCCGTGCCGGCGCCTCGCTGTCGTTGTTCGCGTCGCGTCGCCTGATCGACTTGCGCCTGCCCACCGGCAAACCCGGCAAGGACGGCGGTGCGGCGATCGTCGAGTTCTGCGCCAATCCGCCGCCGGACACGGTGCTGCTGATTTCCTCGCTGCAGTGGTCGAAAAAGGACAATGAAGCCACCGCCTGGTGCAAGGCGGTCGAGCAGGCCGGGCTCTACGTGCCGGTGTGGCCGATGCGCATGGACGAGTTCTCGACCTGGCTTGCGCAGCGCATGGCCGGTCGCGGCCTGAATCCGGATCGCGCCGCGGTGCAGGCGCTGGCCGAGCGTGTCGAGGGCAATTCGCTCGCCGCCGCGCAGGAGATCGACAAGCTCGTGCTGCTGCAAGGCGCCGCGCCGCTGGATGCACAGACACTGGAAGACCTCGTCGCCGACAGCGCCCGTTATGACGTGTTCAAGCTCGTCGATGCCGCGCTCGGCGGCGATGCCGCGCGCGCGCTGCGCATCCTGGCCGGTTTGCGCGCCGAGGGCGACGCAATCCCGGCACTGATGGGCATGGTCCTGTACCAGCTGCAGATGCTCGCTCGGTTGGCGGCGGCGCCGAATCTCGCCAGCGCCTTCCGCGCCGAGCGATTGTGGGATGCGCGCGAGAAGTTTTTCCGCGGCGTGCTTGGCCGCGCCGGCCCGGCACATTGGGAAGATTGCCTTTTGCAGGCCGCGCGCATCGACCGCCTGAGCAAAGGGCGCGGGTATGGCGACGCCTGGGTCGAACTGGAGCGTTTGCTGGTGATGATCGCGATGCCGCGTGCGAATCTCGCCAAAGCGAGTTGATGTGAAGGCGCAATTGAATTGCCCGGGTAGTATCAGCTGTTCGCCTCTCCCGCTGGCGGCAGAGGCCGGCGCGCGCAGCGTGCCGGGTGAGGGTGGGAGTCCCGGGCGATGAAACGCATCGCCATCCTCGGCGGCACCTTCGATCCCGTGCACATCGGCCATCTGCGCGTCGCGCTCGAAGCCGCCGAGGCACTGGACACTCCCGTACGCCTGATGCCGGCGCACGTGCCGCCGCATCGGCCGGCGCCGCGGGCGAGTCCGGCGCAGCGCGTGGCGATGTTGCGCGCGGCACTGACCGGGCAGGATCGCCTGCAACTGGACACACGCGAGCTCGATCGCGCCGAGCCGTCCTACACCGTCGATACACTGCGGCAGATGCGCGTGGAGTTCGGCGCGGTGCAGCCCTTGATCCTGCTGCTCGGCGCGGATGCTTTTGCCGGATTGCCGACCTGGCACCACTGGCGCGCGTTGTTCGACCTGGCGCATATCGTGGTGCTGACGCGGCCGGGCCACAGCGGTGCATTGCCGGCGGAACTGGCGGGCGAAATCGCGGTGCGTCGCGCACGCGTCGCAGCGGATTTGCATGCATCGCCGGGCGGAAAGGTTTTCGATTTGCCCGTCACGCCATTGGAAATCTCCGCCAGCGCCGTGCGCGCGCTGCTTGCCGCCGGGCGCGATCCGCGCTGGTTGATCCCCGAGGCGCTGCTGGCCGATCCGGCGCTGTTGGCCGCGTACCGTCATGCAGGCGGATAGCTAGAAATCGGCACAGGACGTGCTTACGCCGCTGCCGGGATTCCGGTACCATCCGCTTGCGCGCAAGTGCAGGGGAGCCGGAATTCGTGGACGACGCGAATCAAGTGGCGCCGTATGACCTGACCAGTCGCATTGCTGCCGGCGACCGGGCAGCCGAGCGCGAGTTTGTCGGACGCTACGCGCCGGGCGTGCGCACACTGGTTCGACGGCATTGCCGGCCCGGCGATCCGATTGTCGAAGATCTTGCGCAGGATGTCCTTGCCAATGTGTTGATGCGCCTGCGCGCCGGAGCGGTGCGCGATGCCGCCGCGCTGCCCGCCTACATCCACAGCGCCGTGCTTCACACCACGAGCGCAGAGTACCGCAAGCGGCGCGTCGAAGAATCCGATCGCGCGTTAGAAAAAGTCGTCATCGAGGATTCCCCGCCCCGCCGTTTCGCGGCCGGTCAGCTCGGGTCGATGCTGCGCGCCTTGCTTTCCGAATTGCCGGTGTTCCGCGATCGCGAAGTACTGCGGCAGTTTTATCTCGAAGAGCTGGATCGGGACGAAGTCTGCGACCGGCTCGGCATCGATGCAGATCACTTCCATCGGGTGGTGTTCCGCGCACGCGAGCGGCTGCGCGGTTTGCTGGAAAGAGCCGGAATTACGGAGGATGCGACGTGAGACAAAGCCTGCACTTTGCGCTCCTTGTCCCTTGCAAGCGTGTGCATCAGCGCGCAGGTGGTCGACCGTGAATACCGTATCGACATCGTCGCGACTGCCGGCGTGGCTGGAACAGGCATGGCTGGAACGCTACCTGGATCGTCTGCTGACGGATGAGGAAGCCGCGTGGTTCGAAACGTATGTGCTGGATAAACCTGAGCTTTTGGCGCAAATCGACGCGGATTCGACACTGCGCGATGCCTTCGCTGTCGAAGGCTCGCGCGGCGGGGCCGCGTCGGCGGACGTTGTGTCGATGGCGCCACGGCAACGCCGCCCGGCGCGGCGCGCCATGCCGGTATGGTTTGCCGCTGCGGCGGCATTGGTCGTTGGCATAGGAATTGGCGCCATGTACCAGCGATCGGTGCGTTATCGGGTGACGCCAGGAATCATCACCAATCCGACACGCATGGTGTTCGACACGATGCGCGGGACGCAGGGCGATCGACGCGTTGAACACCGCGACAGCGACTCGACCTATGTCCTCATCGAGGCAGCGGTGCCGCCGGACGCGACCGACATCGCGGTCGAAGTCGCCGGGCTTACGCGCCGCGGCCTGAGTGTATCGCCCGACGGCTTCGTCAGTTTTCTGGTGAGTGCGGATGTGAAGGAAACGGCGCGAACCGCAGTACTCAGTTATCAATCGCGGGGTTCACGGGTTACGCAGTCTCTTGATCTTCAACTATCGGGAGGGAAGGCAAATGAGTAAGTACGAAAATGCTCCAGTTCGAACTTTCGCCCTCGTTGGTTGCACGCTGGCCGCTTTGTTGTGTGCAGGCGAAATGGTGAATGCGACGAGTGCCAGTCGCGCGAGTCCCCAGCCATGCGCCGCAGTCACGCATGTTTGCGTACCCTTCGGGGCCCGGGACATCAAGGATAGTCATAATCTGAAAAGGGCGAATGTTTGGGGAGTAGCCGATCCTTCTGTTTGGAACACAACGGCGCCCGTGACACTGACAATGGTGAAGAAGGAGCCGCTAACGCATTGCAAATCTGATCCGCTTAACCCCCCGATGAATCAAAAGGGAGCCAGCCTTTTCATTGAGGAAAACCGTGGACAGCACATGTATCTGATTTACAACAACGAAGTTCTTTGGCGGCAGCTTTTAGCCGCTCATCGATCGAGTGCGGAGGCGACCGACGCGGTCGTTTGGTTGGAGGGTGAGATGGGAAAAGGAACCAGCGACCCGTACGACTACTTTGTCGAATTCGACGCAACGCCAGATAAGCTGAAGACGTACAGGGTCGAATCTTTTCCTCATCTCGCATCATTCTCCAATCCAACCACTCTATGTGATTGCGAACGCCCCGATGTGATGATTCCTGATCCGGCGCATCCGATTGATACATCGGTCTGCAGTTCCGGTCTTCACAAGAAGGGTATCGGCGAGTCCTCCACCGGCGAAGGCAACGAACCGGGCCATCAGTAGATCCATTCGCCAATCTGCATGAGTCGAATACACCTTGGGCAAGCAGGCTGCCAGCACGTCGGGAAGGTTGCTTGTTCTCCTGCTCGCCATCGCCCCCACAAACGGCGCGGTAGCGGCACAGCGCGTCGAACTTCATTGCACGAGCGGCGACGCGTTCGAGCGTCACGATCTGCCACCTGACGGACTGGACATCTCAATCGCCGGCGATGCCCAGTGGCTCGAAGTCGAGGAATCAGGGCAAGTCGTTCGCTTTGCCGATCATGTGCCGGGAGAAGTCAATCTGTCGCAACCGCTGCGCTACGGTTGGCGCTGGTGGCCGGTGCATGCCGGGGAAGTCGTTGGCATTCGTCTCCTTGACCCCGGGCGCACGAGCGGGAGCATTCGCACAAGGTTGCATTGCACCGCGTCGAGTGTGCTCGACTCCCGCCTGCAATGGCTGCATCAGGCCGGCGCGATGGCGGACGACTTGGATCGCACTGTTGCGCCGGAGAAACTTGTCGCACTGCTGGCCGCGTCGCGACAACTGATCGACTCCGCAGTGGATGCACGCACGCGCGCTTTCGCCTTGCACATGCGCGCGCAGGCGCTTGGCGCCAATGACCGCAGTCTCGATTCCGCTGTCGCATTCGGGGAAGCGAAAGCCGCGTGGCATGCACTCGGCGACAGTGAGCGCGAATTGGCCGCCAGCGTCGGGCAGGTGGAGCTGTTGTACATGGCCGGTCGCTATGCTTCGGTCGTCGCGTTGATCCCGCCGCCATCACAGATCGGCGATAACGACGTGTCGTATTTTCGGACAAGGCTCGAAAGCACGCGCTGTAGGACGCAGCAAATCTTGGGGCGACTTGTCGAAGCGGGGTCGTGTTACCGCTGGCTGCTGACGAAGTACTTGTCCCTGGGCGAACTTGCCGAGTACGCAGTTACCTTGGAAAACTTCGCAAGTCTGTTGCAGGACGAAGGCGATCTGGAAGGCGCCATGCGCCTGGGCGAAAAAGCGCTCGAATCCGCAACCGGATCGGATGCGGCGATGATCCGCGGACGTATCCACGTCATGCTCGCCGACATGGCCCTGCGCGCGGGCAATGTCAATCGGTCGCTGCTCGAATCCGACGCCGCGCTCGTCGCGTTCGATTCTGCACGATGGGGCGTCCATCGCTGGCAGGCGAATGTATATCTGCACGTGGCCGGAATCTACACGCAAATGGGCGCCTACAGCGAGGCCTACGATGCGCTCGCCTCAGCGGTGGCGAAGTTGAGTGCCGTCGATGCGCCCTCACGTTTCGCCGTCGCCATGGAATACTTCGCCGACATCGAAGAAAAAACCGACAACTTGCAATCGGCGTTGTGGTGGCAGCGCGCCGCGGAGCAAATCTACGCCGGGCTCGCGATGTCCGCTGCACTGGATGCGGCCCGGGCCGATCGCGTCGCCTTTCAGATCGAAGCGGGCGATGTCGCCGCCGCCGCACGCGCCATTGCCGAACGCGGCGCGCGATTCGCCGCGAATGATTCCCGCTGGATGCTGCTCGCAGCGGATTTGGCCATCCATCGCGGCGACCGCGAATCCGCGCAAACGCAGTTGCAGCAACTGAATGGCATGCCGCTGTCCTTGCCGAAGCAAATCCGGCTTGCCACGTTGCGAGCGCACTTCGACGAAATGATCGGTGATGCGCAACAGGCGCAGACGGGTCTATTCACCGCTGCCCTCAGGCTCAAGGCGTTGGCCGACAGGATCGGCAATCCGGAACTTCGTTACCTGCTGGATCGCCAGATTTTTCCGCTGCGCCGCACCGCATTCGATATCGCGCTGCGGCAGGCGGATGCCGCACAGGATACTTCCGCATCAATCGACACGATCTGGCGCTGGCTGCAACTGTCGATGCCTGCGAACGAGGAAACCGTTGCCGAGCGGCCCACAGAAACTGTGGCTTTCGATCGCGCGATTGCGCAGGATTTGCTTGCCACGGATTCAGCGACCAAGGCCAAGGCCGAGTCCGCCGCCCAGCGGCGCCTGCTGTCGATACTTTCCAATCAGGCGAATCATGGCCGCACCCCGCGCAGCGTGCACAGGGTTCCGATCGCCGCCGTGCAGTCCGGCCTGCGTCCCGGCCAGATGCTGATCGCCTACGTCGATGGCGGCACGCGCGCGGCGATGCTGTCGATCACGCACGCTGCCGTCGCGCTGCGCCCGGCGGCCGCGCAATCCGAAATTTCCAGTGCCACGAACGAACTGGATGCCTTGTTGCAGGAGTCTTCCACCCCTGTTGCGCACATCGACGCGTCGGCGCGCCGTCTGGCCACCGCGACCTTGCGGCCGTTCAGCGGAGAGCCTGCGCCGGGCGAACTGCTGGTGCTTGCCGATGGCGCAGGCTTGGTGGAGCGCATTCCGTGGAGCCTGCTCGCCTGGCCTGGTGCGGCGGAACCCCTGGTCGCCACCACGCCCATCGCCTTGGCGACGATCGATACCGCGCCGCGCAAGATCGAAGCGGACGGCGCGCAACGACTGGATGTGTTGATTGCTGCGCCGCAGCGCGCATCGGCGCGGCTGCCGTTGTTGCCCGACGCCGAATTCGAGCCGACTCTGATCGCGCAATCCGTTCGCTATCGCTCGGTAATGACGCAAGACGGCACGAATATCAGCATCGACTCGCTCGCGGCAGTGCTCGGCCGCGGCGATGCCTGGGTGCATCTGACCGCGCACGGCAGCGCGCAGCCCAATCGACTGGGCTACAGCGGCATCTGGCTTGACGCGAACGCGCCGGGGCAGACGCCCCGGTTCCTGAGCTGGCTCGATGTGCTCGGCCTACACGTCAACGCCGATCTGGTGGTGTTGAACGCGTGTCAGCTCGCGCAGCGCGGCGACCTCGTCGCGGCAAACTCGAGTTTCGCCGCTGCGTTATCGCAGGCCGGCGCGCGCCAGGTGGTGGCCTCGCTGTGGTCGGTCAGCGACGCTGCCGCCATGCTCTGGGATCCGGCGTTCTATCGCGCCATCGACGCCGATCCCGGCCACGATGCCGCGGTGGCGCTGCGCGCAGCCCAGCAACGCCTGCGCCAGAGCCGCGAATTCGCCCATCCCTTTTTCTGGGCTGGCACGCAGGCCATTGTGCGGCTGAACCTTTCCAGCGCACCTGTGCCGCTTCCCACGAGAAATAGCCAAAACCGCTGAGACAAATGCCGCAGTGGCCGCTCCTTGGACGATGTCGTATTGAGCGACATGCAGTCTAAGAAGGGCCTATGGGGGTTGAGCGACAAGCCGTATTGATGCTCCCGCTTATGGCGAAGGCCGCCATGGCGCATGCGCGGCAGGTGCAAAGAACTCGATCGGGCAAGACTTCCGATCGGGTTCCTGTCGGCGCATTGAGCAAGCATGAGGCAGCGGAACTCACAAGGTTCCACCGACGTTTGAGCAATCCCGCGACTTCATTCGACTGGCAGGGGCGTGTCACAACGGAATTCATCAAGACGTGGTGCGCGGCCCTAGATGAGTTTGGCGCAAATGGCGGGCCGCGAAACAAGGAAGAGGACCTACTCTTGTATGCGGAATACGGCCGCATATGGAAAGCGGCGAGCGAGGGAAGGTTTTCCGTAGAACAACTGCAGCGACTACTGCATGCAGAAGGGCCGAAGTATGCAAAAGCCGGCCCGTTCTATCCTGTCCTTTTTCGTACTGCCGGCTATGCTGGAAGTGCGCAGACGTTGGAGCTGATGCACAACGACATGGGGTTGTCGTGGACGCCACCCGAAACTCCTGGTTACGGTTATTTGCGGTTTTGCAACGAAAGCCATAGCAGCCTTGCGGTGCGTGATAGAACAAAGACTGTCGTTGGCTTGGCGTTGGAAGAAAGTCGTAAACGTCTGCCTTGCAATCAGTTCAAGGTGGCAAGCTATGCCGGCGGAACCGGCAGGTTCGCCACGACACTTCTCGCGGCGTTGCCCCGAGATAGCCACGTCAATATTCACGTTTCATTATTCGACGTCGATCCGCGGGCAACCGTCACCGCACTCAACCGGGTGCGACGTCACGGAATGGGTGCAAATTGTTCCCTGCGCTGCGTCAATTTGTTGAGCAATCGAGAGTTCGATACGACGAGTAGCGGCTTTCAAGAAGTCTTCGATTTCGCTGAGTGCTCAGGGCTATTCGACTATTTGCCGGCCGAGGTCACACCAGCAGACGCGGCGAAAGGTCGAAGTACCCCTGCTTTCGGGTCGATGATAAAAAAGATGTTTGAAACGATTGCGCCGGGTGGCCTGCTCGTCGTAGGAAATTTCGCAAGAGACCACCCCAACCAGGCATACATGGAATTGGGTAACTGGTCCCTCATTCTGCGCGATGAGAATGAACTGGAAACGCTCGTCCGCCGCTACGCCGGCCTTGATGAGTCGCGTGGCGACAGCGTCTGCTTTTCTCGCGTGGCGCCAGGTACGACACAAATCCTCATCCATTTGCGCAAAGGGGCTCGTCGTGGTTGTGCCGGTCTTGCCCGATAATGATTCGAATGCCGACGTTCATCCTACCGGTCGCTATGCAGGGCGGCAGATATTCCATTTTTTATTGTGCGATATTCTTCCGCTGATCTTGATGCTGGTAGCACCGATTTGGCTTCCGGCAGGGTGGTTCTGCTGGTTCGGCGTTGCCGTGCTTCTCGGCATGTGGACACTGGTTGCAGGTGTCGGGATTACTGTCGGCTTTCATCGTCTTTTCACGCATCGCTCATTCAAGGCCAAGGGATGGGTCAAGGTGTTGGCTGGCGTTGCGGGTTCGATGTCCGCGCAAGGCCCGCTGATTTACTGGGCGGCCCTGCATCGCCGACATCATGCGTGCAGCGATCGACCGGGCGATCCCCATTCACCGGTTGCAAGTGCCGATGGCAAGCATTCAAAACTAGCCGCATTTTTCGCCGGACACATAGGCTGGGTTACTCGCCATGATGTTCCGAAGGCGTCGCGGTATGTGATTGACCTGCTCAACGACCATGCCGCGCTTTTCGTGTCAAATACATACTGGCTTTCGGTATTCCTCGGCATCGCCCTGCCAACCGCAATTGGTTGGCTGCATTTCGGGACAATCGATGGCGCCGTGATTGGCCTCTATTGGGGCGGTATCGTGCGAATTGCACTCGGCCAGCATATCGTTTGGTCGGTGAATTCGGTATGCCACACGTTTGGATCACGGCCCTATAACACCAAAGACCAGAGCACAAATTACGCGGTGCTTTGCCTCATCACGTTCGGTGAAAGCTGGCACAACAATCATCATTGGACGCCGGCATCACCGAAACTCGGCCATCGCTGGTGGCAGATCGATATTGGCTGGTGGATCATCGGTGTGCTACGGGTGCTCGGGGGTGCCGAACTCCGGTCGAAATAGCAGTGCTATCTCTCATGCGTAACACGCAGATCGTTGTTTAGCATGGCTTTCCCAGTACTCCACCGACACGCTGCATGCAGATTCACCAGAGACTGAGACAAACGGCGCGATGGCGACTCCTTTGATTGCAAAGCGCAATTGAGGGGGCGGCAATGATCGGGAAGAATACGAAGTTGGGTCAGGAAAACCAAGGAACTGCCGTCTGTGTACGTGCAGTACACGGGAACGAGATCTCCGATCTTGTGTCTACGAAATTGCTTGATGACCTCGAAGTCCTTGCCGCGCAGATTGGCGAGACCAGGGTCAGCGATTTTTCGTCTCCCCGTGAGATATACAACTGGGTTCTATCGACCACGCACGAACTTTGCCATCGCGTCGATGCTCTTGAAGGGCGCGGCATCGAATTCGCTGACATTCAAGCGAGGATCGTACCGGCAATAACCGCACAGTTGTCGAGTCCATTCATGCGACGCATGCGGGAATGGCCGCGCGGGTACCCGGGCGACTACGAGACAATCGAATATCTGTGCGATGGGGTTAACCACGCCCAAGCTGAAGGTATGGGTTGGCATTTCGAAAGGTACTTTCTCGCAAATCTTCCTGTCTTCCAGCATCGCAACAAGTTGAGTGCTCAGGCAAGACGCATTGCCGATGCATGTTCCAAACGGCGTAACGCTAACATCCTCATCGTGGCTTGTGGTGGAGCTCGCGATCTGCTCAGCGTGGTCGATGAGGCAGAACGTGCCAATGCCAGAATCACGTTCAACGACATCGATTCTGACGCCTTAGCGCTTTGCAAGGAAAGATTTGGGCGCCTGATTACCCGCTTCATGCCCGGAAATGCCTTCAAGATGATGGGCGAGCTCGCGCTGGCGGGACCGTTCGACCTGATTGTTTGTGGCGGCCTCTTCGACTACGTGCCGGAACCATTTCTCAAGCGTGCCATTCCGTCGATGATCGACAAGTTGCTTGCCGAGGACGGTGCTTTGTTTTTCACCAACATCGCGGAAGGCAATCCTTATCGCACATGGATGGAGCACTTCGGCAACTGGAAGTTGATCGAGCGCTCCGAAGAGCAGATTCGCAGCTTGATTTCCAGCCGCAACGGATCGAATCCAGTTATTGAAATCACCAGAGATTCGACCGGGTTGACGTTTCTGGTCGATGTGAAGAAAGGCGTTGCCGGCCAAGTCGGAACGCTGGCGGTGACTTGAATGGATGGGAATGTGTGAATCGCCCAAGATTTCGTAGACACCTCGGAGCCATACACTATGGCATCAACGGAGGTGTTTATGAGTGGGAAACGGTACACGGATGAGTTCAAGATCGAGGCAGTTCGGCAAGTGAGCGAACGCGGTCATCGGGTTGCGGATGTTGCGGGCCGATTGGGTATTACGACGCATAGCCTGTACGCATGGCGGCGTCGCTTCGACAAGCCGATGGTAGTGCAGCGGGCAGAATTGGACCAGAACGCC
>JAFEFO010000020.1 GCA_018240565.1 Pseudomonadota bacterium
GATAAAGCCGCGCCGCCGCCAGCGGCGGGCTGAACCCGGCGATGCGACGTGTCGCCATCACCGGCATGGGCGCGGTTACCGCGCTCGGCCACGATGCCGTCGCCACGTGGGCGGCGATGCGCGAAGGCCGCGGCGGCATCGGCCCGATCGCGAACATCCCGACCGACCTGCTCAACGTCAAGATCGCCGCCGAAGTGCACGGCTTCGACCCCGCCGCGCACATCGAAGCAAAGAAATTGCCGCTGCTCGACCGTGTATCGCAGTTCGCGCTGGTTGCCGCGCGCGAGGCCGTCGCTCAATCCGGCCTGGATTTTCGCGTAGGCAATCGCGGCGAGCGCAGCGCCTGCATCATCGGCAGCGGCATCGGCGGCGAAGGCTCGCACAACGAACAGTCAAGACGCTTCTACGCCGACAACAATCCGCGCCTGCATCCGCTCACGATCCTGCGCGTGATGGCGAATGCGCCGGCCTGCCACGTCGGCATCGAGTTCGGGTTGCGCGGCCCGAGCTTCGCCGTGGTCAGCGCCTGCGCCTCGGCCAACCACGCGATGGCGCAGGCGGCGGACATGATAAAAAATGGAAAAATGGATTTTGCCGTGACCGGCGGCAGCGAAGCCTGCGTCACCGTCACCACGATGAAGGCATGGGAAGCCATGCGCGTCACCGCCGACGATACCTGCCGGCCGTTCTGCAAACAGCGTCGCGGCATGGTGCTGGGCGAAGGCGCGGGCATCTTCGTGCTCGAAGAATGGGAACACGCCAAGGCGCGCGGCGCGGATATCCTCGCCGAATTCGCCGGCAGCGGCCTGACCGCGGATGCCGTCGACATGGTGTTCCCGGCGCAAGCCACGGTCGCGCACGCCATGGAACTTGCGCTCGCCGATGCAGGACTCAATCCCCAAGACGTGGACTACATCAACGCCCACGGCACCGGCACGCCGGCGAACGACCCGACCGAGACGAAAGCCATTCGCCGTGCGTTCGGCGCGCATGCGGACGCGCTTGCCGTGTCCTCGACCAAGTCCATGCACGGCCACGCGCTCGGCGCCGCCGGTGCGATCGAACTCGTCGCCGCGATCGGCGCATTGCGCGATGGCGTGATCCCGCCGACCGCGAACTTCATCGACGCCGATCCCGAATGCGACCTCGACTACGTGCCGAACACGCCGCGCGAAAAACCGGTGCGCGCGGCATTGTCCAACTCATTCGCGTTCGGCGGGCTCAATTGCGTGGTCGCCCTGCGCCGGACCGACTGAAGCCTGCACCGCTGCGGGCATGCTGTCTCCTGCCGGCATCTCCACCGTGAAGCCCAATGCCGTGAGCCGCGCGAGGTAGCCATCCGCGTCGAGCAGATGGCGCAGGTTCACCATTGCAACGGTCGAGGCATTGTTTTCCAGCGCCGTTCGCGCCGCGTCGATCCAGGCTGCATCCAGGCGCGCCTGCACATCGGTCATGCCCTGTTTGCGGGCAATGCCGGATTCGGACACCGCGGCCAGGCATACGCTCCACTGGTCGGACTGCGGCAATGCGCGCAGCGCATCGATATCGCCGACCGCCCAGGCATTGGCGCGTGCGGTCATGTTGGCCAGATCCGCATCGATGCGCGCAAGCGTCTTGCGCAGGCAATCGATGTCGGCCATCGGCGCGGACTTGAACTCCTTCACCCTCGCACGCGGTTCCTTGATCGAATACATAACCTGCGGGGTCACGATGGCCAGATGCTTGCGCTTGGCATCCACGCGCACCTGTTTGGCGACGTAATCGGCGCCGGTCAGGCGGTTGCGGTCCATCGCCGCCTCGTACAGTTTCAGCGCGGCAAAAATCGGTCGCCATTTTTCCACGCGATTGCTGTGGCCGATGTACTTGCGCTTGGCTGCGACCCAGCGTGCATACAGATCCGGCGGCAGTACCTCGTCCAGATGCCGGCCGTCGGGATTGTTGCGAATGCCGATCAACGAAGGCAGCAACACGAGCGTGCCGAAAAAGCCCACGTCCGCCTTGACACCGATCCCGCTGGCGGTAATCAGCTCCTGCGATTGCGCGATGCGTTCGTCCAGTTCTTTCGATTTCCACTGAATGTCGCGCGGCAACGGCGAGACTGTACCGAGAATCCAGAGTACATGATCGCCCTTGGTGACTTTCCACAAACCGGGCCCCGGCTGCTCGCCGGTGACGGTGATGGTCTGCAACTGCGCAGGCGGCGCCGCGCTTTGCGCGCGGGCCAGCGGCGACAGCACCAACAATCCGGCAATGACAATGCAACGCATGCGCACGGCTCGCTTCGGAAACACACTGCGTATTCTCGGCAATGCCGGTATGCGCGGTATCAAAATCCGGTTAATCGTGCGCGACAACCGCCGCCGCATTCAGCCGCGGTTCGCCTTGTGACTTCAAACCTGCCGCGCCAACTCCGCTGCAACCTCCTTTGCCGCCTTGAGCGTCTTGGCCACATCCTCGTGCGAATGCGCGGTGGAGACGAACAGGTTTTCGTAAGCACCGGGATGGAACAACACGCCACGGGCGAGCATGCCGCGCCACCACACGTCGAAAATCTTTTGATCGGCGTGGCGCTCGGCGTCGCGGTAATTGTGGATCGGTTCCTTCGCGAACCAGACCTGCATCAGCGGGCCGAGTCCGACGACATAGGCCGGCAAGCCGGCATCCTTGAGCACTTTTTCGAGTCCATGGCGCAATTCGTCGGAAACCGCATCGAGGTTCTTGTGCAGGTTCGGCGTATTGAGTTCATCCATCGCCGCGTTCGCTGCCGCAATGGCGATGCCATTCGCGCTGTACGTGCCGGCCATCGACACCGTGCCGTTGGCAACCAGCGCCATGATGTCGGCGCGACCGCCCATCGCCGCAACCGGGAAGCCGCCGCCGATGCCCTTGGCGAACACCGACAGGTCCGGCTTGATGCCAAGCCGCCCTTGCGCGCCGGCGAGTCCGAGGCGGAATCCGGTGATGACCTCGTCGAAGATCAGCACGATGCCGTGCTTCGCCGTGATCTCGCGCATGGCTTCCAGATACCCGGGCTTGGGCAGGATGCAACCCGTGTTGCACATGACGGGTTCGGTGAGCACCGCGGCGATGGAGTTGCCTTCGCGCTTGATTGCATCGGCCAGCGCATCGGCATCGTTCCACGGCAGGATGAGCAGATTTTCTTCCACGCCTTTCGGCAAGCCCGGGCCTTGCGGCACGGGAACCGGATGCGCGTCCGGCCCGGCCTTGGAAATGTTCGGATGCTTGCTCCAGTACACGGCGTCGGAAAACCCGTGATACATGCCTTCGAAGCGGATGATCTTATGCCGCTTGGTAAAGGCGCGCGCCAGGCGCGTCGCGTACAACACCGCTTCGGTGCCGGTGTTGCACAGGCGCACCTTGTCCACGCTCGGAATCGCATCGACGATTTTCTGCGCGAGCCGCGCCTCATCCTCGGTCGGCAGTGCGAACACGGTGCCGCGGTTCTGGATGAAATCGACCACCGCCTGCGTCACCTTGGGCGGGCGATGGCCGAAGATCATCGGACCCAGGCCGAGCAGGTAATCGATGTATTCGTTGCCATCGACGTCGGTCAGGCGCGAGCCTTTTCCTTCCTTGACGAACAGCGGATACGGATTCCAGCCCGACCAGGTCGCGCGCGCGGTGCTGTTGACGCCGCCGGGAATGAGCTTGCAGGCAGCGTCGAACAATTGGGCGCTGCGGCTTGTGTTCAAGCCGGAGATGAGTTGCTTGTTGGACATGAATTGACCTCGAAAAAATGAAAACTTGTCATTCCGGCAGGGAATGCCGGAATCCAAGCTGCATGGATGCCGCAGCAATTGCGAAGTTCACGCTGTAAATGTCGTCCTTGGGGTCTGGATCCCGGCAATCCATGCCGGGATGACGTGTACTGGAAACGAGTCCGGCTTCAGGCCAATGCCGCTTTCGGCAGTGCTGCAGCCGTGCGCGGCGCGGCGACGAGTTTGCCGGAAATCAACGCCGGCAACAGCGGCAGCGCGTCGGCGAATCCGGCGATGGCGGCGTGCGCGATGCTCGTTTTCCGGCAATGCTCGATGAGCTTGCCCTTGGCGAAAACAAAGTCGGTGGTTTCGGCGACGCAGAAATCCGAAGCGCCATCGCCGATCAGCAGTGTGCGTTCGTGCGCGGCGCGGCCGCGCGCGCACTTGCAGGTGCCGCTGCCGATGCGGCAGGTCTTGTCGGCGTGCGGGAATTGCAGCGACCACTGGCGCTCGCCGGTCTGGCGCAGATGATTGGCCACGATCGGCAGCGAATCGAATCCCGTACGCGCGAGGATGCGGCGGATTGCGTAGTCGAGTCCGTCGCTGACGATCACGATGTGCATGCCCTGTGCGTGCGCCGCGTCGACGAACGCCGCAAACGCCGGGTCGACCGCGCGCGCATCCAGATGTGCGTCGAGTTCGTCGCAGCTCATGTCCATCAGGCCGACCTGGCCGGCCATGCAATCGTGCGAATTGATGCGCCCGGCCTTCCAGTCTGACTCGAGCACCTCCCAGCCCGGCCGGCCAAACCGCTCGAGCAGGGTGTCGGTGGTGTCGTCAAGGGCGATGGTGCCGTCGAAATCGCAGAGGATGGTCCAGTGGGACACAGCAGGATGGCCGGGATGATGGGATGCGGCATTATCGGTGCCGCGCATTAAGGAATCCTGAGCGGCAACAGCTTGAATTGAGCGGGTTTTAACGAATCAGGGCGGGCTTTCTGGCAAAATCGGCCATCACCCATTTTCGTCGTTTACCGTCCGCATGTCGAGTCGTTCCGCCTTCTTCGCCTACACCCCGTGGGACCTGATTCCCGCGCTGATGGTGCTCGGCCACCTGGTTTTCGTCGCCACGCTGTTCTTCGGCTTCCACGCCATGCCGTGGGCGCTGTGGATTCCGCTGGCCTGCATTTATGCGATCAGCATCTCGTGGAGCATCAATTCCACCAGCCACAATTTCATCCATAACCCGTTTTTTTCCTCGCCCGCGCTCAATCGCCTGTACAGCATCATCCTGTCGCTCAGCGACGGCTTTTCGCAGGAGTTCTACCATCACGTGCACCTGCGCCATCACGTCGGCAACATGGATCGCATTGGCGCCAACGGCACCACCATCGACCCGTTGTCGATCTGGCGCCACGGCAAGGATGGCAAGGTCGAGAGTCCGTGGACGTATACTTTTTACAGTTATTTCCGTGACGACATCGGCGAGGTCTACCATCGCGTCAAGGAAAAATTCCCGGCGAAAGCCAAGTGGATCTGGCGTGAGATTTACATCGTTGTTGGTATCTACCTCGTCTGCCTGATCTGGGATTGGCGCGCCTTCCTCGCTCTGGTGCCGTTCTATTACCTCGGTCATTCGCTGTCGTCGCTGAACGGCTACTACGAGCACTTCAAGGGCAATCCGGACGACCCCATCGCCTGGGGCGTGTCGACGTACAACAAGTTCTACAACTGGATCTGGCTGTACAACGGCTTCCACGCCGAGCATCACTACCGCCCGAAAGTGCACTGGACCAAGATGGTGCAGTTGCGCGATTCGATCCGCGACGAGCAGCGCGCGCACGGCGTGCACGTGATGAACCACTGCCATGGCCTGGGCTTTCTCGACCGCAAGCCCGCGCAGTACACGCAGGTCGAGCGCCCGGCCGCCAACGCCGCGTGAATGGCGACGGGCGGCCGCTTCCCCAACCCTCGGCTTTTGGCTAAGGTAGGCTTTCGCCCTTGACGGTGAAAGCCATGCCGAACTTCCTGCGTCATATCCTGCTCGCCGCTGCGTTCACGGCACTTGCCGCCTGTGGGCAGGTCAAGCATCCGATCAATCCGCCCAGCGCCAGCATCCAGCAGCTCGATGCGCTGCCGAACGGGCAATGGAAGTTGCAGGTCCGCATCGAGAACTTCAGCGACCAGACCGTGCACTACGGTGCGTTCAAGGCGGAGCTGCACGTCGGCGATGCACTGGCGGGAACGCTCGACACCAACGCGGACATGGACATACCCGGCGAAAATGCCGACATCCTCGAAGTCACGCTCACGCCCGGCGCGGATGCGGCGAAAGCCTTGAAGGCCGATGCGACGCGCCCCGATGGCGTCGCCTACGAGCTCAAGGGCACGATCGACATCCCGTCCGCCAAGGTTTTCAAGTTCGAGCACAAGAGCCGGCTGTCGCCAGTGCCGGGCGTGGCCAACTCGTATCGTTGACACTTTTTTCGTCGTCCCGGCAGGGAATGCCGGGACCCAGACCGCAGGGATGCCGTTTGACCGACTGCCATCCATGGCTTCGGGATTCCGACAATCCATGCCGGAATGACGCACTTGAATTGAGGATAGCTTGATGACGACCTACAACGCCCCGCTCGCCGACATGCGTTTCGCCATGTTCGACATGCTCAAGCTCGACGCGCAGTACGCACGCATCGATGGCGGCGCGAATGCGACGCGCGATATCGTCGATGCGATCCTCGATGAGGCTGCGAAGTTTGCCGAATCCGTGCTGACACCATTGAACGCGCCGGGCGACGAACAGGGCTGCACGCTGGACAAGACAACGGGTGCCGTGACGACGCCGGCCGGTTTCAAGGACGCCTACAAGCAATACGTCGATGGTGGCTGGAGCGGACTGACCGCGCCGGAAGCTTACGGCGGCCAGCACCTGCCCGAATCCATCGGCGCGCCGCTCAAGGAAATGCTCGACTCGGCGAATCTGTCGTGGGGAAACTTCCCGCTGCTCTCGCACGGCGCGACGGAAGCCTTGCGCCTGCATGGCGAGGAATGGCAGCGCATTGCCTTTCTCAAGCCTATCGTCGAAGGCCGCTGGACCGGCACCATGTGCCTGACCGAACCACATTGCGGATCGGACCTGGGACTGCTCAAGACGCGGGCGGAGCCCAATCCGGATGGCACCTACCGCATCAGCGGCACCAAGATCTTCATCACCGCCGGCGAACATGACCTCACGGAAAACATCGTGCACCTGGTGCTCGCGCGCTTGCCCGATGCGCCGGCGGGCGTGAAGGGCATCTCGCTGTTCATCGTGCCGAAGAACAAGGTGGACAAGGCCGGCACGATGGGTGCGCGCAACGCGGTGGGTTGCGGCGCGATCGAGCACAAGATGGGCATCCACGCTTCGGTGACGTGCGTGATGAATTTCGACGGTGCCGAAGGTTACCTGATCGGCGCGCCAAACAAGGGCCTCAACGCGATGTTCACCATGATGAACACCGCGCGTCTGGCCGTCGGCATCCAGGGTTTGGGCCTGATCGAGCGCGCCTACCAGGGATCGCTTGCCTATGCGCGCGAGCGCCTGCAGGGGCGCGCGTTGTCCGGCGCCAAGTTCCCGGACAAGCCTGCCGATCCGCTGATCGTGCATGCCGACATCCGCCGCATGCTGCTCACGCAAAAAGCCTTTGCCGAAGGCGGCCGCGCGCTCGCCTACTATGCCGCGAGCCTGGTCGATCTGGTCGAACGCGCGCCGACGCCCGACGAACGCAAGCGCGCGGATGAGTTGCTGTCCTTCATCATCCCGATCACCAAGGCGCTGCTCACCGAGATCGCCAACGAGTGCGCGTACCATGCGGTGCAGATTTTCGGCGGCCACGGTTACATCGTCGAATCCGGCATGGAACAGATCGCACGCGACGCGCGTATCACCTCGATCTACGAAGGCACGACCGGCATCCAGGCACTGGACCTGCTTGGACGCAAGATCATGCAGACGCAAGGTGTCGGATTGAAGCACTTCCTCGAGGAAATCGGCGCGTTCTGCCAGGCCAATATCGGCAATACCGCGGTGCAGGAATTCGTCGCGCCGCTGGCCACCATCGCCAAGCAATGGGCGGACCTGACCCAGGAAATCGGCAAGCGCGCGGCCGGCAATCCCGACGAGGTCGGCGTGTGCGCGGTGGATTACCTGTTCTATTCCGGCTATATCGCGCTTGCGTATTTCTGGGCACGCAGCGTGGCCGCGGCCAGTGCATCTGCGCACGACAACGCCTTCAAGCAAGCCAAACTCGCAACAGCGCGCTTCTACTACGCGCGCATCCTGCCGCGCACGCTTTCGCATGCGGCGAACCTGCGTGCTGGCGCGGATTCGCTGATGGCGATGCCGGATGCGCAGTTCGGGTGATGGGATATGGGCCGTGGTGGGATCGAACCACCGACCAATAGATTAAAAGTCTACTGCTCTACCGCTGAGCTAACGGCCCAAGAACTCGCACGAGGGCGCGCAGTTTAACGGTAGCGTGTGGGATCGGCAACGCCAGCGGCGACAAATCCCTGCGCGCGCAGGCGGCACGCGTCGCAGTGGCCGCAGGCGCGGCCATCGGCGTCGGCCTGATAGCACGACACGGTCGCCGAGAAATCCACACCAAGGCGCAGGCCTTCGCTTGCGATCTGCGCCTTGCTCAGGTCGATCAGCGGCGCGTGGACGCGCAATGCGTGTCCCTCGACGCCGGCCTTGGTGGCGAGATTGGCGAGTTTCTCGAAGGCAGCGATGAATTCCGGCCGGCAATCCGGATAGCCGGAATAATCGACCGCATTGACGCCGCAAAAAATGTCCTGCGCGCCGAGTACCTCGGCCCAGCCCAATGCCACGGACAGCATGATGGTGTTGCGCGCCGGCACGTAGGTGATCGGAATGCCGGCGCCGCCCCCCTCTTGATCGGTATCCTGCGGAACGGCGATGTCCGCGGTCAACGCCGATCCGCCGATGCGGCGCAGGTCCACGTGCACGGTCTTGTGTGCGACCGCGCCGAGTTGCCGCGCCACACGTTCGGCGGCCTGCAGTTCGGACGCGTGACGCTGGCCGTAGTCCACGCTCAGCGCATGGCAGGCAAAACCCTGCTCGCGCGCCATCGCCAGCGTGACCGCCGAATCCATGCCGCCGGATACCAGTACGACGGCGCGTTTCATGCTCACCTTCCTTTCTCCTCGCCCCACAGGATCTTGTGCAACTGCACCTGCATGCGCACCGGCAGGCGATCGTCGAGGATCCACTGCGCGAGATCGCGCGGCGCGAGTTTTCCCCACACCGGCGAGAACAGGATTTCGCAGCGTTCCGCGAGCGCGTGTTCAGTCAGTGCGGCGCAGGCCCAGTCGTAGTCGCTGCGGTCGGCGAGCACGAACTTGACCTGGTCGTGCGCGGTCAGGGCGTCGATATTGCTCCACAGGTTGCGCGCGGCTTCGCCCGAACCGGGCGCCTTCAGATCCATCACCCGGCTCACGCGCGTATCGACGCCGCTGACATCCAGCGCGCCGGAGGTTTCCAGCGACACCGCGTAGCCGGCATCGCACAGAGCCGTCAACAGATTCAGGCAGCGCTTCTGCGCCAGCGGTTCGCCACCGGTGACGCAAACGTGCCGCGTTTTATACTTTGCAACTTCGTCCACAATGGCAGCGATGGCGAACCATTGTCCGCCCTGGAAGGCGTACTCGGTGTCGCACCACACGCAGCGCAGCGGACAGCCGGTCAGGCGCACGAACACCGTCGGTCGGCCGGCGTCGCGCGCCTCGCCTTGCAGGGAATGAAAAATCTCGGTGACGCGCAGGCGTCCGGCCGGATCGGTATCGCTCATGCGAAGCTTAACGCTGCGCTTCGATCTTCAAGGCCCGCAAGCGGCCCTGCGCCAGGTTCGAGACCGTGGTATTCGGATACAGTGCGATGACCTGGTTCAACGTGGCCTGCGCCTGGTCCCACTGCTTCATCTCGTACTGGCAATAACCGACCTTGAGCAGCGCGTCGGGGGCCTTCTGGCTGTTCGGAAACTGCGCGAGCAGCTTGTGGAAGGTATCCAGCGAAACGGGGTAATTCTGGGTGACGTAGTAGCTTTCGCCGAGCCAGTAGTACGCGTTCGGGGTCAGCTCATCGCTTGGAAACTGGGCAATGAACGCCTGGAACAGCCGTGCCGACTCGGCATAGCGACCGTCCTTGAGCGCGCCGAACGCGGCGTCATAGGCGGTCTTGGGATCCTGCGCGACGGCCGGTGGCGGAACCGTGCCGGCATCCGTCGGCATGGCGCCATCGGATGCGGACTGTGGAATCGGCGTGGGTGCCGCTGCTGGTGTCGCCGGTGCCGACTGTGCGGATTGCCCACTGCCCAGCTGCACGTCCTGCAGCGTGCCGTCATTCGGATTTGCGGCGGCGCCTGCCGCGGCGGGAGCCGCGCCGGGATTGCGGCCCTCGAGGCGACCGATGCGCGAATCCAGGTCGATGTACTGATCCTTGCCGCGGCTCTTCAACTCGTCGAGCTGATGACGCAACTCCTCGATCTGGCCCTGCAGGTTCTGCAACTGCGATTGCAGCGCATTGATCTGGTTGACCATCTGGATATTGGCCTGCGCGCCGCCGCCCTGGCCCTGCTCGGCCTCGAGCTTGGCAACACGTTCGGCCAGACTCAGCCGCTGCGCGTGCGCGGGCAACGCAAGACTCGCAAATGACAGGGCGAGGAGTACGGGCAAACGGTCGAGGATGCGCATTGGAATTTCCAGATTCTTCAAAGACAAAGAGCCGATCGGCATTTTCATCCGATCGGCTCCCGGTTTCAAACCCTTGCGGGTATTACTGCTTCGCCGTGTAGACGATCTCTACGCGACGGTTCTTGCTCCAGCAACCTTCGTTGTGCTCCTTGCACACCGGGCGCTCTTCGCCGTAGCTGACGACATTGAGCTGGCTGGCCGAAGCGCCGGCGGCGGCAAGGGCGCTGTCCACGGCATTGCCACGGCGCTCGCCGAGGCCGAGGTTGTACTCGCGCGTGCCGCGCTCATCGGTGTTGCCTTCCAGGGTCACGCGCGCGCCCGGGAACTGGCGCAGGTAGGCGGCATGGCAGGCGATCTGGGCCTGGAATTCCGGCTTGATTTCGCTCTTGTCGAAGTCGAAGTAGACCACGCGCTGGCGCAGGCAGGAATCGGTGTCCAGGCTTTCGACGGTGTACTTGCCGCCGTTGTTTTCCGGCTGCGCGGCCGCGGGCGGAGCGCTCGCTTCGGCAGCAGGGGGCTTGGTGTTCTTGCCGGCGCAGGCCGCCAAGGCGGCACTGGCGACGACAGCCGTCAGGATGACACGAATCGGGAGTTTCATTTTTTGGCCTCTAGTTCAGTTGTGACATGGATAACAAAATCCGCCGTCAGGCGGAATCACTGCCCACGCTGGCGATAAGGGGACCATGCCGGTTCGCGCACGTCTCCGTCCGCCAGCACCAGGCGCTGCCTCACGCGACCATTGGCCGAGACCGCATAGAGCACGTCGCGGGAACCTTCGGTGGCGGTGTACAGCAGCATGCTTCCGTTCGGGGCGTAGCTCGGATGATCGTCCAGGTTGCCAACGGAGATCGGCTTCGAGTCGCCCGTGGTTTTGTCCAAAACGGCAATACGATACACATTTCCGTTGCCCTGCACCATAGCGATATGCTTGCCGTCATAGGCGATGGAGGCATTGGCGTTGTAGTTTCCCTGGAAGGTGATGCGCGTTGCAGCGCCACCGGACGCGGGAATCTGGTAAAGCTGAGGTTTTCCTGAACGATCGGACGTGAAAACGATGTTCTGGCCGTCCGGCATCCATTTCGGCTCGGTATCGATGGCATAGCCCTTGGTGAGCTGGGTGATCTGATGGCTGGCCAGGTCCATCGAGTAGATGTTGGGGTGGCCGGCAAACGACAGCGTCATGGCCAGCTTGCGGCCATCCGGGGAGAACGCCGGCGCGCCATTGATGCCTTTGCGCGCTGACACGACTTCGCGCGAACCGGTGGCGATTTCCTGGATGTAGATCGACGAATTGCCGCGCTCGAACGAGACATAAGCCAGCCGGGTGCCATCCGGCGACCACGCCGGCGACAGCAGCGGCTCGCGCGAGCGCACCACGGTCTGCGGGTTGTAGCCGTCCGAATCGGCAACCATCAGCGCGTACTGGATGGCGTTGCCGGTACCGGTCGAGGTGATGTAGGCGATGCGCGTCCAGAACGCACCGCGCACGCCGGTGATCTTCTCGTAGACGAGGTCGGCGATCTGGTGGGCGACGTCGCGCAGGCCGGTGCGCTGGCCGGTGATGGCGAGCGCGAGCAGTTGCTGCTGCTTGGCCACGTCGTAGAGTTCAAATTCGACGCGGATATCGCCACCCGGGTTCTCGATCTGGCGGCCAACAAGGATGTAGGCCTGCTTGAGCAGGTTCCAGGTCGGGAACTTGATTTCGCTGCCACGCGTCGGGTACTCGACGACATCCGCCTTGGGCAGCGTGCGGAACTGGCCGCAACGGTTCAGATCGTTGCCGATCACCGCCGCGACATCGGTGTCCGGCGGCAGGCCGGCGCCTTCGAAGGCAAACGGGATGACCGCGATCGGCGTGGCCGATGCCGTGCCGTTCTTGATGTCGATGGTCGGCACGTCGCCGCTCAGGCCTTGCGCGAATGCGACGGTGGCGGCCAGCATCAGGACGAGTGCGGCGAGGAGTCTGGCGAAAATCCGTTGGGTCATGGCGGGAGTCATCCGTCGTAGGTGAAATTGAAATCGATCTGTCGCTGGAACGCTTTTTCGTAACCCTTGTACGGCAATGGCGCTGCGCGCTTGACCGCCTGTTCGATCGACGCGCGCGTCAGCGGATCGGCATTGCAGGGATTGAGCAACTGTACGCCGATCACGTCGCCGCCGGGAATCTGCACGATGCGCAGCATGCACTTGAGGCCCGGCTGCGCGCTGTCCGGACGCAGCCAGTTGTCGGTCACCGCATTCTGGATCGCGGCGAAATACTGTGCTTGCAGACTGTCGTCGCTGCCATTGGTTCCCGATTTGGCCTGCTCGGCTTCGGGCACCGGCTGCGCGGGCGCCGGTTTGGCCTTGGCCAGATCCCGGAGTTGTTCGAGCTTCTGCTTCTCGAGCTTGAGCTTCTTGTCGGCCGCCTCGCGCTCGGCGCGAACTTGCGCAAGCTGCTTGGCGCGTTCGCGTTCCTCACGCTGCTGTTGGTCGAGCAGCACCTGCTCCTGCCGGTGACGTTCCTCTTCGGCACGCTTGGCGTCTTGCGCCTTTTGTTGCGCCATCTCGGCGACTTTCTCGCGCTCGATGCGATCCTGGTTCTGCAATTCACTCGGGGGTTGCGGCTTGGGTTCCGGCGGCTTGGGCGGTTCCGGCGCAGGCGTTGCCGGCTTGGCCGGCGCCGGTCGCGATGGCCGTGGCGCGGCCGCTTTCGGTGCCGCGCTGATGCCGACGAGCTCCGCCTCGATGATCGGTCCGGGCAAACTCAGTGGTCGCGTCGTGGTCGTCCACAACAATCCGGCAAACAACAGCGCGACGACGCCCAGGTGCACCAGCGCGGCAAGGATCCATGCGCGCAACTTGTCGCCGAAGCTTTCCATGGCCGTGGTCAGCGTTTGGGCTGCTGCACCGGCTGGCTCATCAGACCGACCTTGGCGACGCCGGCCTGCTGCAGTGCCGGCAAAATCGCGTAGACCTGCCCGTAGCTGGCGCGGTCGTCGCCGGCGATCAGCACCGGCACATGCGGATTCTGATGCACGAAGGCGGTGACCTTGCGCACCAGTTCATCGGCGTCGATGCCCTCGCGCTTGGCCGTGCCCAGGGTCAGGTACAGCTTGCCGTCCTTGTCGACGCTGATCACCACCGGTTCGGCATTGGCCTGCACCGCCTTGGCGGCGGACTGCGGCAGCTGGATGTCGACGCCGAGGTTGAGCAGCGGCGCGGTCACCATGAAGATGATGAGCAGCACCAGCATCACGTCGATGTAGGGCACGACGTTGATCTCGGATTTGAGTTTGCGGCGCTTGCGGTTGCGACCGATCGCTTGCATGGTCATGAATCCAACGAAGGCGGCAGGCCGACGGGGTCAGGTCTCATCCAGGTGCGCCTGGCGTTGCAGGATCGAGGAGAATTCCTCCACGAACGTGTCGTAGCGGCTCAAGATGCGCTCGACCTTGTTCGAGTAGCGGTTGTAGGCCCACACCGCCGGGATCGCCGCGATCAGGCCCATCGCCGTGGCGATCAGCGCTTCGGAGATGCCCGGCGCGACCATGGCGATGGTCGCCTCTTTCACGTTGGCCAAACCCACGAACGCGACCATGATGCCGGCGACGGTGCCGAGCAGGCCGACGTAGGGACTGATCGAGCCGACGTTGGCGAGAAATTCCAGGTTCTGTTCGAGGCGATCGAGCTCGCGGCTCTGCGCCACGCGCATGCCGCGCTGCGCGCCTTCCAGGATCGTGCGCGGATCCATGTGGCGGCGCTGGCGCAGGCGCGCGAATTCGCGGAAACCCGCCTCGAAGATGCTCTCGATGCCGGACAGGCGATCGCCGTTGGCGGTGACGTCGCGGAACAGGCCGGCCAGGTCCGCGCCCGACCAGAAGCGTTCCTCGAACTCGTCCGCGCCCTTCATCGCGCGGTTGAGGATGTTCATCTTGCGAAAGATGATGACCCATGACAGGAACGAAAACACGAGCAGGATCGCCATGACGATCTTGACGAACAGGCTGGCGTTGAGCGCCAGCTGCAGGACATCGATGCCGCCGTTCATGCGTGGACGAGCTCCGTAAACAGGGAATCGGGGATGCGCCGCGGCTTGAAGCTCGCCGCGTCGATGCAGGCGGCGCGGACATCGGCTTCCACCAGCACCGCGCCATCGGCCGGGCGAAGTATACATTGCGCGAAGCGCATCGAGGCCGAACGCCGCGTGAACGCGGTGATCTGCGCGTGCAGTTCGTCGTCCAGGCGCGCGGGGGCGTGGAATTTCATCGCGAGGTCGGCGACCACGAACAACACGCCATGCTCGGCGCGCACACGCGCCTGGTGCACGCCGCGCGTGCGCAGCCATTCGCTGCGCGCGCGTTCGAGAAAACGCAGGTAGCCGGCGTGATAGACCACGCCACCCGCGTCGGTGTCTTCCCAGTAGACGCGCACGGGCCAGGAAAAAACCGGATTCGCGCTCACGGGCCGCCTGCGTCTTGCGGCGCTTCGAACAAGTCTGCGCGTTGCTCGCGCCGCGGCGCCTTCAGGCCCAGGTGCCGATAGGCCTTGTTGGTGGCGATGCGTCCGCGCGCGGTGCGCATCAAGAAGCCCTGCTGGATCAGATACGGTTCCAGCACGTCTTCGATCGTGCCGCGTTCCTCGGACAACGCCGCGGCCAGCGATTCCACGCCGACCGGGCCGCCGTCGAAGTGTTCGATCATGGTTTCCAGCAGGCGCCGATCGAGCGCATCGAAGCCTTCGGCGTCGACCTTGAGCATGCCCATCGCGGCAATGGCGACCTCGCGCGTGATCGTGCCGCCGGCCTTGATCTGCGCGTAGTCGCGCACGCGCCGCAGCAGGCGGTTGGCGATGCGTGGCGTGCCGCGCGAGCGCCGCGCGATTTCCGCGGCGCCGTCGTCCGCACAGGCGATGCCGAGAATCTTCGCCGAACGCCGCACGATGGCGGCGAGCTCGTCCGGCGTGTAGAACTCCAGGCGCTGCACGATGCCGAAGCGATCGCGCAGCGGACTCGTCAGCAGGCCCGCGCGCGTGGTCGCACCGATCAGGGTGAACGGCGGCAGGTCGAGCTTGATCGAGCGCGCGGCCGGTCCTTCGCCGATCATGATGTCGATCTGGTTGTCTTCCATCGCCGGGTAGAGGATTTCCTCGACCACCGGGGACAGGCGATGGATCTCGTCCACGAACAGCACGTCGCGCGGTTGCAGGTTGGTGAGCAGCGCCGCCAGGTCGCCGGCGCGTTCGATCACCGGACCGGACGTCGCGCGCAGGTTCACGCCCAGTTCGTTGGCGATCACGTGCGAGAGCGTGGTCTTGCCCAGGCCCGGCGGGCCGAAAATGAGCACGTGGTCGAGTGCCTCGCCGCGCCGTTTCGCCGCTTCGATGTAGATGGACAACTGCTCGCGTACCGCCGCCTGGCCCAGGTACTCGTTCAGATGCTGAGGTCGGATCGACGCTTCGGCGATCTCGTCTTCGCGCGTGGCAGCGGGGGCGATGACGCGGGTGTCGTTCATGGGCTGATTATCGCAGGAAATCGTCCGCCAGCTTGACACGTAAGGCAGACAGGATTCGGTACATGGACGTGCCGACGAATCGGGCGCGCAGCGCTCGAGGCGAGAAACGAGGCGCGGCTTGGCCGCGACCGTTTGTCTGCAAGCCGCGGCAGAGCCTGTCCCGGACTCGATCCGGGAATACCCGGTCTTGCAGTAATCGCTATATTTCTACTTGTGTTCCAAGCTCAATCAGGCGGTTGCCCGGAATGCGGAAGAACGCCGTCGCCGGATTCGCGTTGCGCGCGAGGAAGGCGAACAACTTGTCGCGCCACAGCGGCATGCCGGCGCGATCGGTGGCGACGATGCTTTCGCGGCTGACGAAGAACGTGGTGTCCATCAGGTCGAAGCCGATGCCCTTGGCCGCGCAACTGGAAAGCGCGTTGGGAATATCCGGATCCTCGGCAAAGCCGAAGCGCAGCGTCAGGCGGAAGAAATCGTGGCCGAGCGCGGTGATCTCGGTGCGTTCGCTGAATTCGGCCACCGGCGATTCGAGCGTTTCCACGGTCAACAGCACGTTGCGTTCGTGCAGCACCTTGTTGTGCTTGAGGTTGTGCAACAGGGCGCTGGGCACCGCATTGATGTTGGCGGTCAGGAACACGGCCGTGCCCGGCACGCGCAATGGCGGATGTTCGGCCAGGCTCTCGATGAACGGCTCCAGCGCCAGGCCACCCTGCTTGAGCTCGCGCAGCACCAGGTCGCGGCCACGGCGCCAGGTGCTCATGATGGTGAAGACTATGACGCCAAGCACCAGCGGCAACCAGCCGCCGGTCTCGATCTTGTCGACATTGCCGCCGAGAAAGGCCAAGTCCACGATCAGGAACAATCCGCCTACGACCGCCACGCGCCACCACGGCCATCGCCACAGGTTGTGGAACACGAACAGCACCAGGATCGAATCGATGGTCATGGTGCCGACCACGGCGATGCCGTAGGCGGCGGCGAGATTCGCCGAGGAACGGAATCCCAGCACCACCACTAGGATCAACACCAGCAGCAGGCGGTTGATCCACGGCAGGTAGATCTGGCCGATGGTTTGCGTGGAGGTGTGGCGGATTTCCATGCGTGGCAGATAGCCGAGCTGGATCGCCTCGCGCGCCACCGAAAACGCGCCGGAAATCACCGCTTGCGAGGCGATCACCGCGGCGATCGTGGCCAGTCCGATCATCGGATACAGCAAGGGCGGCGGCACCAGCAGGTAGAACGGATTGGCCGCGGCCGTCGGATCGGAGATCAGCAGCGCGCCCTGACCGAAATAGTTCAGCACCAGGGCCGGCAGCACGTAGCCGAACCAGGACAGGCGGATCGGCTTGCGTCCGAAGTGGCCCATGTCCGCATACAGCGCCTCGGCGCCGGTGATGCACAATACGACCGAACCCAGCGCAAAGAACGCGATCCAGCCGTTGCGCACGAAGAATTCGATGGCGTAGTGCGGCGACAGCGCGCGCAGCACCAGCGGATGCTGCACGATCTGCATCACGCCCAGCACGGCAATGGTCAGGAACCACACCGTCATGATCGGCCCGAACACGGCGCCGACCCGGCCGGTGCCCTTGCTCTGGAAATAGAACAGGCCAACGATGATCAGCGCCGCCAGCGGCACCAGCCACGGCTGCAGGTGCGGCGCCGCCACTTCGACGCCCTCGACCGCCGAGAGCACGGTCATCGCCGGCGTGATCACGCCATCGCCGAAAAACAGCGCCGCGCCGAACAATCCCAGTATCGCAATCCACCAGCGCGCGCGGATGCTGTTCCTGACGCTGCGTTGTGCCAGCGCGGTCAGTGCCATGATGCCGCCCTCGCCCTTGTTGTCGGCGCGCATGATGAAACCGGCGTACTTGACCGACACCACCAGGATCAGACTCCAGAACACCAGCGAGAGCACGCCGAATACGTTGTCCGGCGTCGGCGCGATGCCCTGCGCGCCAAACGTGGCCTGCACCGTGTACAGCGGGCTGGTGCCGATGTCGCCGTAGACCACGCCGAGCGTGCCCAAGGCCAAGCCCGCGAGCGCCCTGCGCGTGGGTTCGGATTGCGTGGCGGTGGTGTCGTTCATCGTGGATGCCTCAGCGCAACGCGGCTTTCAAGGCCTTGCGGATGATGCTCTCGGCGCTGTCGCCATCGGCAGCGGCTTCCTTGGCCAGGCGCGCGGCTTCGGCCGGCTTGTAGCCGAGCTGCTGCAAGGCCACGACGGCTTCGGATTGCGCATCGCGCGGTGCCGACGAGCCTGCGCCCGGGGCCGCCGCGATGGCATCCACGCGATCGCGCAATTCCACGACGATGCGCTCGGCGGTCTTCTTGCCGATGCCGGGAATGCGCGTGAGCGCGGCGATGTCGCCGGATTGCACCAGGCGCGCGAATTCGTCGGTCGAGGCGCCCGACAGCACGGCCAGCGCGATCTTCGCGCCGATGCCGCTGACCTTCTGCACGGTGCGGAACAAGGCGCGCTCGTTCTCGCGCAGGAATCCGTACAACGCGACCGTGTCTTCCTTCACCGCGTAGTGCGTGAACAACGCGATTTCGCGCCCGGTTTCCGGCAGGTCGAACACCGTCGACATCGGCGCTTCGAGCTCGTAGCCGACGCCGCCGACATCCACCACCAGCCACGGCGGTTGCTTGGAAACGAGGGTGCCCTTCAAGCGACCGATCATGTCATACCCCAAGCCACAACATGAGCCCCCCTCCCCTCGCGGGAGAGGGGTTGGGGAGAGGGGGCCACGAAGCTGGCAACGACTTCGTGGTCGATCCCCTCTCCCGACGCGCAATGCGCGTCGACCTCCCCCACAAGGGGGGAGGTGGCGAGCCATCGCATCCAGTCAACATAAGACGTGCAGCACGCATCATCGACGACGCCTCCATGCAGTACGGGGAATCCCCGTGCGCTGCGCGCTCGCGCGCGTGTGCGCATGCGTGAGCGCCACCGCGAGCGCGTCCGCCGCGTCGGCCTGCAACTTGCGCGGGATGTTGAGCAACACGCCGACCATGTGCTGGATCTGGGCCTTGTCCGCGGCGCCGCCGCCGACCACGGCCTGCTTGATTTCCTTGGGCGCGTATTCGGTCACCGGCAGGCCGGCATGCACGACCGCGCAGATCGCCGCGCCGCGCGCCTGGCCGAGTTTCAACGCCGAATCCGGATTGCGTGCCATGAACACGCGCTCCACCGCCGCCTCGGCGGGCCGGTGTTCGGCAATCAGCGCGCCGACCTCGTCGAAGATCTGCTTCAGGCGCAGCGGGAACGTGTCGTTGTCGAGCAGGTCGATCGCGGTGTGGAACACATGGCGCGACGCACCGCCCGCCTCCGCATCGATGATGCCGATGCCGGTGCGTTGCGAACCGGGGTCGATGCCGAGGATGCGCGTCATCGTGCGAAGTCTATATCACTGTGCGGGCGTGAACCGCGCACCGCGCAAGAAGGCGATCGTCTGCGCCGCCGCATCCTGCGAGAACAGCAGTCCGGTGTGCGTCGCAGGTACCACGCAATGATCGGTCAGACCCGGCAATTCGGTCTCGGCCACGCTCACCGTGCCGTCGTGCGGCGAGGTCAGCGCGCCGAAGGCAAAGCCGAAACCGATCGGCAGGCGCCCGGCGATCGCACCGACCGCCTGCTTGCCCTCCCAGCGCTCGAGGCCGCGCGTGAGGATGTCCAGGCTCTTGCCGATCAATACCGACCCGCCAGGAAACTGGCCGACCGTGCGCGCCACCGCGCTGCCGCGCAGGGGCGAACCCAGGCAAACCACGCGGCCGCGCGTGAGCTCCGGCGCGCGTTGCAGCGCCTGCAAGGCGACCAGTCCACCGAGGCTGTGGCCGACGAAATGGATTTTCGCGCCCTTGTTGCCTTGCGCCAGCGCGATCAGGTTGGCGACACCAACCTCGGGGCCGCGAAACACGCTCGCGTAGTCGAACAGTTCGACCGAGAACCCGGCTTCCTCCAGGCGATGGCGCAACGCCGCGAGGGTGAAGCCGCGCATCCACAAACCGTGGAGGAGGATGACGTGGTCGTTCATCGCGGATCCAGCCTACGCCTTCACCGGCTTGACCACGCGCACGTGCACTTCCTGCAACTGCACCTCCGGCACCGGCGACGGCGCGTCGGTCATCAGGCATTGCGCGGTCGCGGTCTTGGGGAAGGCGATCACTTCGCGGATCGATTCGGTGCCGGCGAGCAAGGCGGCCAGCCGATCGATGCCGAAGGCGATGCCGCCGTGCGGCGGCGCGCCGTACTTCAGGGCTTCGAGCAGGAAGCCGAACTTGGCTTGCGCTTCGTCCGCGTCGATGCCGAGCAGGCCGAACACGGCACTTTGCATTTCCGGTCGATGGATGCGGATCGAACCGCCACCGATCTCATTGCCGTTGAGCACCATGTCGTAGCCGCGCGACACGGCGGTCGCCGCGTTCGCCTTCAAATCGGCGATGTCGTCGACCTTGGGCGCAGTGAACGGGTGATGCAGGGCGACGTGGCGCCCAGCCTCGTGGTCGTACTCGAACATCGGGAAATCCGTGACCCACAACGGCTTCCACGCGTTCTCGACCAGGCCCGCATCCTGCGCGATCTTGATGCGCAGCGCGCCCATGAAGTCGCTGACCGTCTTGTACGGGCCGGCGCCGAAGAAAATCACATCTCCGGACTGCGCGGCAACCGCGGCGAGAATGCCGTTCAGCGCCGCGTCGTCGAGGAACTTGAGGATCGGCGATGTCATGCCCTCGCGACCCTTGGCGAGGTCGTCGATGCGGATCCAGGCCAGGCCCTTGGCGCCATAGCGTGCGACATACGGACCCAGGTCATCCAGATACTTGCGTGGCTGCTTCGCGCCGCCCGGCAGGCGCAGCGCGCAGACGCGGCCGCCCACATCGTTCGCCGGACCTGAAAACACCTTGAACTCGACGTGCTTGACGTTTTGCGCAATGTCCACAAGTTCCAGTTGTATACGCAGGTCGGGCTTGTCCGAACCGTAGCGGCGCATCGCTTCGGCCCAGGTCATGCGCGGGAAGGGATTGGCGAGATCGACGTTTGCCACTTCGCGGAACACGTCGCGGATCATCGCCTCGACGCAATCCTGCACGTCGCGTTCTTCGACGAACGCGAATTCCATGTCGAGCTGGGTGAATTCGAGCTGGCGGTCGGCGCGCAACGCCTCGTCGCGGAAGCAGCGCGCGATCTGGTAGTAGCGGTCGAAGCCGGCCATCATCAGGATCTGCTTGAACAACTGCGGCGACTGCGGCAGCGCATAGAACTCGCCCGGATGCATGCGCGAGGGCACCAGGAAGTCGCGCGCACCCTCGGGCGTGGCGCGGGTCAGGATGGGCGTTTCGATGTCCTGGAAGCCGCGCGCATCCAGATAGCGGCGCAGCGCGGCAACCAGCTTCGTGCGCAGGCGCATCTTGCGCTGCATCTCGGGACGGCGCAGATCGAGGTAACGCCAGCGCAGGCGCGGTTCTTCGCCGGTCGCGTCGTCGAGCATGAACGGCAAGGGCGCGGCGGCGTTGAGCACCTCGACCGTGGCCGCGATCACCTCGATTTTTCCTGTGCGCAAGCGCTCGTTCACCTGTGCGGCCGGACGGTTGCGGACCTTGCCGACGATGCGCAGGCAATACTCGTAACGCACATGCTCGGCCGCGGCGAACGCAGCCTTGTTGTCGGGTTCGATGACGACCTGGACCACGCCTTCGTGATCGCGCAGGTCGATGAAGATCACGCCGCCGTGGTCGCGACGGGTATCGACCCAGCCGCACAAGGTGACATCGTGACCGATCAGGGCCTCGTCTACCAGGCCGCAATAATTGCTACGCATGGATGAACCTCTGAATAAGCTGCTGCGCTCGGCAGCTTGCGTGCCGGCGGTGCTCGGAATCCTCATGTACTCCGCACGTACACTCCGGTTCCTGCGCTCCGGCGACACGCAATCTGCCATCGCTCGCGACGCTTCTTCACAGGTTCCCGGGACATGTTTGGATGCGGGGCGAGCATGCTACGAGGGATTTTGCTGCACTGCAAACAAAAACGCCCACCAAGGTGGGCGTTTTTTGCAAAAACCGACGTTCTTACCAGCGCCGGTCAATGGTAAACACGCCGCGGCAACCTTGCGTCACCCACACGCCGGCGCGATTCCAGCCCCACGTGCGTCCATCGATGCAGGGCGAGCCGGATTCCTGGCGCTGCAAGTAGACCTGGCCGCGGCCACCCACGTCAACCGAACAGAAGCGATCGCCGCCGCCAATGCTCTCACAGCGGATCGAAAAACTCTGGTCCCATCCCGGACCCGGCTGCCAGGGTGGCGTCGAGGGGCCGGGGCCCGGCGGGTAGTAACCACCGCCATCGGCACTGACGAATCGCGCCGCGCAACCGCGATCGACCCAGATGAACCCGCGGCGGCGGTCGAAGTCCCAGTTCTGCCCGCGCCGGCATTGGGTACCGGAGAGTTGCTGCACGATGCGCGCATCGCGCCACGGCACCGGACAACTTTGATAGTTGTAGCCACTGCTCTTGCAATCCACCACGTCCGGACGCCCGCCATACCCGGGCCTGCCCCCAAAACGCGGATCCTGTGCGCTGGCAGTGGAAACCGCCGCCACGGCAAATGCAACGAAAGCCAAGACCTGAAGCAATCGAATCGACATGACAGCCCTCCGTGAGATGATCAACCCAGCGACGCGATTCTAGCGCGCAAGCGCCTGAATTTGTGCTGCACGATTTTCAGGTAGCGGACTTCTTGTTCTCCGCGGCAGGTTTGGATTCCGCCTTGGGTTTGGATTCCTTTGCCGGCTTGTCGGTCTTCGGCGGATCGCTCTTTGCCGCATCGGATTTCGGCGCCTCGTCACGACTGGCGAGATTGTGTTTCTTGTCGCCGTCCTTCTTGAAGTCGGTCTCGTACCAACCGCTGCCGGCGAGACGAAACGACGGCGCCGTCACGCGGCGATGCACCTTCTTCCTGCCGCATTGCGGGCAGGTATCCGGATCCGGATCGGACAATTTCTGCAGGCGGTCGAAAACATTGCCGCAGGCGGAGCATTCGAATTCGTAGATGGGCATGGATCGTGGACCGGGCACTCGTTGCGCACCAGTATGCGGACAAGGCGGCGCGATGCAAGACCGTTGCGGCGATTGCGCTGAATCCCTATGCTTGGCCGATATGCAAGGGGCGGTGCATGGGCGTTGCGGCTCGGGAAATGCATGCTGACGGCGACGGTTTGGCGCGCCTGCACCGCAGCGCCGCCGCCAACCCCGCGCAACCGCAAATCTGGCGCCAACTGGCCGATGCGCTGGATGCCGCCGGCGACCGCAGCGCCGCGGCGGCCACCTACCTGCGCCACATCGAATGCGCCACCGCCGATCCGGCGCTGATGCGCGCGGCGGCGGCGCTGCACGCCAATGACATTCCCGTTGCCGAACGCCTGCTCAAGTCGCAGCTGAAGCAGGCGCCGACCGATGTCGTTGCGATCCGCATGCTGGCCGAACTCGCGGTGCGCCTGGATCGCTGCGAAGACGCGCGCAACTTGCTCGAGCGTTGCCTCGAGCTGGCGCCGGATTTCCGCGAGGCGCGCCATCACTACGCCCTGGTGTTGCATCGGTTGAACGAACCCGCGGCGGCGCTGGCGCAACTGGACACGCTGCTGCGCGAAACGCCGGACGATCCGGGCGTGCGCAACCTCAAGGCCGCCGTGCTGTGCCGCACCGGCGAGTACGACGCGGCGATCTCGATTTACGCGCAACTGCTCGACGCGTATCCGGACCAGGCACAGGTCTGGCTCAGCAGCGGCCATGCGCTCAAGACCGCCGGCCATGCCGAGCGCGCAATCGCCGCCTACCGGCGTTGCATCCAGATCGATCCGGATTATGGAGAAGCCTGGTGGAGCCTGGCGAACCTGAAGACCTTCCGCTTCAGCGACGTGGACATCGACACGATACGCCACGCGCTGGCGAAGACGAACCTCGCCGACGAACACCGCTTGCATCTGGACTTTGCGCTGGGCAAGGCGTTGGAAGACCAGGCGCAGTACGCCGACGCGTTCGCGCATTACGCCAATGGCAACGCCCTGCGCCTGAAGCTCGTGCCGTACAGTGCCGACGATACCAGCGCGCGCCTGCAACGCACGCGCGAGACGTACACCGCGGACTTTTTCCATGCACGCGACGGTGCCGGCTGCGCAGCGACGGATCCCATCTTCATCGTCGGCCTGCCGCGCGCGGGCTCGACCCTGATCGAGCAGATCCTCGCCAGCCACCCGCAGGTGGAAGGCACGATGGAACTGCCGGACCTGGTTTCCATCACGCGCCAATTGCGCACCCGCGCGGGCAGTCGCGCGGCGGGCGCCTATCACGAGGCGCTGGCGCAATGCTCGCGCGACGAACTAGGCGAACTCGGGCAAGCCTACCTCGCCGGCACGCGCATCCACCGCAAGACCGGCCGCCCGTTCTTCATCGACAAGATGCCGAACAATTTCGCGCACGTCGGACTGATCCACCTGATCCTACCGAACGCGAAAATCATCGACGCGCGCCGACATCCGCTGGCGTGCTGTTTCTCCGGTTTCAAGCAGCACTTCGCGCGCGGCCAGAACTTCAGCTACAGCCTGACGGACCTGGGTCGCTACTGGCGCGACTACGCACAACTGATGGCGCACTTCGACGCCGTACTGCCAGGCCGCGTGCATCGCGTGCATTACGAAGCCATGGTCGCCGATACGGAAAACGAAGTACGCCGCCTGCTTGCGTTCTGCGGATTGCCGTACGACAACGCCTGCCTGCGGTTCTTCGAGAACGATCGGCCGGTGCGCACGGCGAGTTCCGAACAGGTGCGCCAGCCCATCTACCGCGACGGCGTGGACCAATGGCGGCATTTCGAACCCTGGCTCGATCCGCTCAAGGCCGCGCTCGGACCGGCACTGGATGCCTATCCGCTTCCCCAGGTTTTCCACCGATGATCGCCATGTCCACGGACGGTCGCCACAACAACCCCAACGCGAGGGCTTCACTGCCATGAAGAAATACCGCACTACCCGATTCGGTCGCCGGCACGCGCTCGTTGCGCGCCTGCCGCTCGCCGCCGCCATTCATCTGGCATTCCTTGCGCCCGTGTTCGCCGCGGACGCCGACCAGGATGCGACGACCACCACCACGGCGCCCAGAACCGCGGCGAAGGAAAAGACCAGCCAGTTGCAGACCATCACGGTAACCGCGCAAAAGCGCAGCGAGAACGAGCAGACCGTGCCGATCAGCATGAACGTGCTCAGCACCGACACGTTGCAGCAGATGAACGTCAAGAACCTCGACGACTACGTCAAGCTGTTGCCCAGCGTGGCCATCCAGAACCTGTACCTTGGATTCAGCCAGGTCTACATGCGCGGCGTCGCCAGCGGCAGCAACGGCAACCATTCCGGCCCGCTGCCGAGCGTGGGCATGTACCTGGACGAGCAGCCGATCACCACGATCCAGGGCGCGCTGGACATGAACATCTACGACGTCGAGCGCGTCGAGGCACTGGCCGGCCCGCAAGGCACGCTGTATGGCGCCAGTTCCGAGTCCGGCACGATCCGCATCATCACCAACAAGCCCGATCCATCCGCGTTTTCCGCCAGCGCCAGCGCCGAGCTCAATACCATCGACCATGGCGGCATCGGCTACGTCACCGAGGGTTACGTCAACCTGCCGATTTCGTCGAATGCGGCGCTGCGCATGGTCGGCTGGAGCAAGACCGATGCCGGCTACATCGACAACGTCTACGGCACGCGCACCTACACCGGAACGTATCCGGATGGCGTCGGCCCGCCACTGGCCGGCACGCCGATCCCGCCGATCACCGTCAACAACGCCGATCGCGTCAAGGACCACTACAACGACGCCGACACGCGCGGCGGCCGCGCCGCGCTCAAGGTCGATCTCAACGAGGACTGGTCGATCATGCCAACGGTGGCCGGCCAGACCCAGCACGCCAACGGCATCAATGCCTTCGATCCGGGCGTGGGCGACCTCAAGCTCACGCATTTCTTCCCGGAAAATTTCGACGACCGTTGGGTGCAGGCCGCGTTGACGGTGAAGGGCAAGATCGGCAATTTCGACCTCACCTATGCGGTGGCGCACCTCAACCGCGACGACCACTATTCGCAGGATTACAGCGACTACGCATTCTGGTACGACACGCTCGCCGGCTACGGCGCCTACATCCACGACAACAACGGCAACCTGATCAATCCCGCGCAGCACATCATCGGCATCGACAAATACCGCAAGACCAGCAACGAGCTGCGCATCTCCTCGCCGGCCGAAAACCGCCTGCGCTTCGTCGCCGGCGTGTTCGACGAAGTGCAATCGCACAACATCAACCAGCAATACATCATCCAGGGACTGGGCTCGGATCTGTCGGTGACCGGCTGGCCGAACACGTTGTGGTTGACGCAGCAGGACCGCAAGGACAACGACTACGCGGCGTTCGGCGAGGTCAATTACGACTTCACCGACAAGCTCACCGCCACTGTCGGCGCGCGCCGCTATCACACCGACAACGGCCTGAAGGGCTTCTACGGATTCTCGGCGGGTTACAGCAGCTCGCAGGGCGAGGCGACCTGTTTCACGCCACTGGCGCCTTTCGAAGGCGCGCCCTGCATGGACCTGGACAAGGACACCAAGGAAGACGGCACGCTCGGCAAGGTCAATTTCACCTACAAAATCGATGCCGACAGGATGATCTATGCAACCTGGTCGCAAGGCTTCCGCCCCGGCGGCATCAACCGGCGCGGTACGCTGCCGCCCTACAAATCCGATTCGCTGGACAACTACGAATTCGGCTGGAAGACGCAATGGCTGGACCACCACCTGCTGTGGAACGGCGCGGTGTTCCAGGAAAACTGGAAGAATTTCCAGTTCTCGCTGCTGGGCCAGAACGGCCTGACCGAAATCCGCAACGCCAACAACGCGCGCATTCGCGGCCTGGAAACGAGCCTGGGGTGGGCCGTCACCTACAACCTGACGCTCACCGCCGGACTTGCGTTGTACGACGCCGTGCTGACCGAAAACTATTGCGGCACCACCGACGCCAACGACCAACCCGTGACCAACTGCGCCGATCCGCAAGCACCCAGCGGCACACGCCTGCCGCTGACCGCCAAGGAAAAAGGCAACCTCACCGCGCGTTACAGCTTCGATTTCCACGGCATGGACAGTTACCTGCAGGCGGCCGGATTTTTCGAAGGGCGCCGTGGCACGGATTTGCGCATTGCGGAAAACGCGATCATCGGCGACATGCCCGGCTACGGCACGGTGGATCTTTCCGCGGGTTTCAAGAAGAACCTGTGGTCGTTCGATTTCTACCTGAAGAACGCCTTCGACAATCGTGGCCAGCTTGCACGCTATGCCGAGTGCGCAATCGACACTTGCGGCGCGCAGACCTACATCGTGCCGGTGCAACCGCGCACGATAGGGTTCCGCGTCACCCGCGATTTTTAGGATTCGTCCTGGTGGAAATGAACAAGCCCGGCGCAAGGCCGGGCTTTTTTTTCATGCCGTGGATTTCGCGAAGACGAGTCGTCCGCCCGCCGCATCCACGTTAACCGTATCGCCCGGCTGGAACTGGCCTTCGAGGATCGCCTTGGCCAACGGGTTTTCCAGTTGCTGCTGGATCGCCCGCTTGAGCGGACGCGCGCCGTAGACCGGATCGAAGCCGATGTTGCCGAGCAGGTCGAGCGCCTTTTCAGTCAGCGACAGGGTGAGTTGGCGTTCCGACAATCGCTTCGCCAATCCGGCACACTGGATGCGAGCGATTGCGCGGATCTGCGCCTTGTCCAGCGCGCGAAACACGACGATCTCATCGAGGCGGTTGATGAACTCGGGGCGGAAATGCGCCTGCACCACGCCCATCACGGCTGCCTTCATCTTGGTGTAGTCCTCGTCGGAGTCGCCGGCGTATTCCTGGATCTGCGCCGAGCCCAGGTTCGAGGTCATCACGATTACGGTGTTGCGGAAATCCACGGTGCGGCCCTGGCCGTCGGTCAGGCGTCCATCGTCGAGCACCTGCAGCAAGACGTTGAAGACGTCGTGGTGCGCCTTCTCGACTTCATCGAGCAGGATCACGCTATACGGGCGCCGGCGCACGGCCTCGGTGAGGTAGCCGCCTTCTTCGTAGCCGACATAACCCGGCGGCGCACCGATCAGGCGCGCGACCGAGTGCTTTTCCATGAACTCGCTCATGTCGATGCGCACGAGCGCCTCGGTCGAGTCGAACAGGAACTCGGCCAGCGCCTTGCACAATTCGGTTTTGCCCACGCCGGTGGGGCCCAAGAACAGGAACGAACCGTTCGGCCTGTTCGGATCGGATAGCCCCGCGCGCGCGCGCCGGATCGCGTCCGCGACCGCGTGCACGGCTTCGTCCTGACCGACCACTCGCCGGTGCAACTCGTCTTCCATGCGCAGCAATTTGTCGCGCTCGCCTTCGAGCATCTTCGACACCGGAATACCGGTCCAGCGCGCGACGACCTGGGCGATTTCCTCGGCGGTCACGCGCTGCTGCAACAGCTTGAAGCCTTTCGCTTCGGCTTCCTGTGCCGCGGCCAGCTGCTTTTCCAACTGGGGAATTTTCCCGTATTGGATTTCGGCCACTTTCGCCAGATCGCCGTGGCGTTGCGCGGATTCGATTTCCCCGCGCAAAGCCTCGATCTGCTCCTTGATCTTGGTGGTGCCCTGCACCGCCGCCTTCTCGGCCTTCCAGACTTCATTCAAGTCGGAAAACTCGCGGTCGAGCTTGGCGATGTCGGCTTCCAGATCGGCGAGGCGCTGTCTGGATTCCTTGTCCTTTTCCTTCTTCAGCGCCTCGCGCTGGATCTTCAACTGGATCAGCCGACGTTCGAGGCGATCCAATTCCTCCGGCTTGGAATCGATCTCCATGCGGATGCGCGACGCCGCCTCGTCCATGAGATCGATCGCCTTGTCCGGCAACTGGCGATCGGCGATGTAGCGGTTGGACAAGGTCGCCGCCGCGACGATGGCGGGATCGGTGATCTCCACGCCGTGATGCACGGCGTAGCGTTCCTTCAAGCCGCGCAGGATGGCGATGGTGTCCTCCACGCTCGGTTCGCCGACGAACACCTTCTGGAAGCGACGCTCCAGCGCGGCATCCTTTTCGATGTACTTGCGATACTCGTCGAGCGTGGTCGCGCCGATGCAATGCAGTTCGCCGCGCGCGAGCGCGGGCTTCAACATGTTGCCGGCGTCCATCGCGCCTTCGGCCTTGCCGGCACCGACCATGGTGTGCAATTCGTCGATGAACAGGATGACGTTGCCTTCCTCTTTCGCGAGGTCCTTCAACACGGCTTTCAGACGCTCCTCGAACTCGCCGCGAAACTTCGCGCCCGCGATCAGGGCGCCCATATCCAATGCCAGCACACGGCGTCCGCGCAGGCCTTCGGGAACCTCGCCGTTGATGATGCGCTGGGCGAGGCCTTCGACGATCGCCGTCTTGCCCACCCCCGGTTCGCCGATCAACACCGGATTGTTCTTGGTGCGCCGTTGCAGCACCTGGATGACGCGGCGGATTTCCTCGTCGCGTCCAATCACGGGGTCGAGCTTGGATTTTTCCGCACGAGCGGTCAGGTCGATGGTGTATTTCTCCAGCGCCTGGCGCTGGTCCTCGGCATTTTCGCTTTGCACGTTTTCGCCTCCGCGCATTTTTTCGATCGCGCTTTCCAGATTCGCCTTGTTCGCGCCGCTGTCCTTCAGCGCGCGCCCCACCTCGCCCTTGTCGTCGAGCGCGGCGAGTACGAACAATTCGCTGGCGATGAAGGCATCGCCGCGCTGCTGCGCGAGTTTGTCGGTCAAGTTCAACAGGCGGGTCAGATCATTGCCGACATTGATATTGCCTTCCTGCCCGGCCACTTTCGGCAGCTTGTCCAGCGCCTGCGCGACGCGCGTGCGCAAGGCTTGCACATTGACGCCGGCCTGCGCGAGCAAGGGCACGGTCGAGCCGCCTTGCTGGTCGAGCAGCGCCGCCATCAGGTGCACGGGTTCGAGCATATTGTTGTCGCGCCCGACGGCGAGGGACTGGGCATCGGCCAGTGCCTGCTGAAAGCGCGAGGTGAGTTTGTCCATCCGCATACGTCACCCAAAAAAGAAGGCGGCAGATACGCCGCGAGATGGGCACTTAGTGCGGATCAGCCAGAGCCATTTCAAGGCTGTCCACGCGCCAGCGTCGCGGACGATCTAGCGCCGCGACGGCCGACTTCATGCGGATGGCGTTGACTGTGGAGACTAAAGTTCTCCGGCCCAGGCCGTGCCCTTGAACCAGTAGTCGTCGCGCTGCTTGAGCCAGCCCGAGGCTTGCTCGAACACAATCCAGGCATTGACGACACGCATCAGGCTGGCATCGTCGAGCCGTGCCGCGACGCCGTGCGCGGTGCGCGCCAGTGGCGCGCCGTCCAGCACGCGCAGTTTGTCGGCATGCGCCTGCGCCATGACTTCGGGCAAGGGCGATTCGGCCACATAGGCGACCAGCTTGCCGTCGAGCAGATCGGCCAGTGCCGCGCTCTCGGAGTCGACCGCGACCACCGCATCCGAGCCCAGCGCGTCGCGTGCATAGTCGAGCGTCAGCACACCCTTGCGCGCGCCGACTTTTGCGTTTGCAAGCGCGCGCAGTTCGGCCAGTCCGCCCTTGGGAAACTTGTCGCGATTGGCAACGACCTCGATGTTGAAACTACCGACCGCATCGCTGAACAGCACGTTGCGCGCACGCTGCGGCGTGATCGACAGGCCCGAGATGACCAGGTCGTATTCGTTGGCGCGCAAGCCGGACATCAGGTTTGGCCAGGAGTTTTCCACCAGTTGCAACTTCCAGCCCATGGCATCGGCGAAGCGATGCGCAAGATCGACCGAGTAACCGATCGGCTGGCCCTGCTTGTCGTGCATGACGAAAGGCGCATTGAGCGCAATGCCCACGCGCAGGCTGCCGCTCTTTTCGATCTTCGCCAGCGACGGCGTGCCGGTCAGGGACAGGCGTCTGGGCGGCGCAGGTTTCGCGGCAGCGGTCGCAGCAGCGGCAGCGGCCGCGTCGGGGACTTTCGCCTGCTCGGCGGCACCCGCGTGCGCGAGCACAAAGGCGCAAGCGGCGGCAATGGCAAGGATTGGTCGGGACAGTTTCTTGATCATGATGGTCGCCTCATTCGCGATAAAGGTCATAGCCGCTGCGGCCTTCGCCGACGAGGCGGATACCGTCGTTCGAGCGCACCACCCCGTACTCGCGATTGCCGATCCAGGCCTGCGTGCCACGCATCTGGCCGTCGAAAATCATGCTGCCTTGCATGCCATCGATGCGACCATCCGGATCCACCGCGATCTCGATGTCGGGGCCACCGGCGCGATCGCGTCCGGCGAAATGACCGATCGCCCATCCCGGCACGTTGACGCCGATATCGCGATTGCCGTTGTCGCCGTTGCCGTAATCGCGATAGCCATCGTTGTCGCGATGATGGTGGCCGCGATCCGCGCTCGAACTGATGATGGCACCCAGGATGACCGCCGCCGCCGCGCCGGCGACGACATCACCGCCGGAGTTGCGATGGCCGCCACCATGTTGCCCGCCACCGTATTCGAAGCGCGCGGCGCAACCGTTGTCCACCCAGATGCCGCGCTGATCGTAGCCCCAGCTGCGCCCGTAGTCGCACGAGGAGTTGGACATCTGTTGCACCAGCCGCACATTGTTCCAGGTGTCGGCATAGCAATACTGGTAGTGGTAGCCCGAGCTTCGGCATTCGAGCTCGCCACCTGCATTTGCCTGCATTGCCGTCAGCAACAGGCCCATTGCCGCAACCGCTACACATGTCTTGCGCATCATCGATTCGCCTCCCGCGCGGATTCGCCCAATGCGGCGACACTACAACATTCCCGAAGCGATTGCATGCCGATACCGCGCTTAATCGATCCAGATCAAACTCGCAAAGCGCCCGCTGCGCGCGCCATCGCGGCGGTACGAATAAAAACGCGTATCGGTGAAAGTGTCGAAGCCGCCGCCGAAAATGCGCGTCAGGCCGAGCGCGGCAAGACGCCGTCGCGCCAGCGCGTACAAATCGCACTGCCAATGCCGCGGACGTGTCGCCGCGAACGCCGCACTCGCACCCGCATCGCGTTCGACGAAGGCCGCGCGCACTTCGTCGCCGACTTCATACGATGCCGCGCCGATCGCCGGCCCGAGCCAGATCAACAGTTTCTCGCGCGGCGCTGCCATGCGTTCGAGGCAGCGCTCGATCACGCCAGCGGCGAGTCCGCGCCAGCCGGCGTGGATCGCGGCGATTTCCGAACCATCGCTCGCGCACACGAGGATCGGCAGGCAATCGGCGGTCTGGATCGCAAGCACCACGCCGGGTGCGGACGTGAACGCCGCATCGCCCCCCTCTCCCGCCGCGCTGCGCGCGTCGACCTCTCCCACAGGGGGAGAGGTGAAAAGCGTGTTGAACTCGGCGACATCCGTGCCATGCACTTGATGCAACCAACGCGGCGCCGACGGCAAGGCGAAGGCGCGTTCGAGCAGGGCGCGATTGGCACGTACAGTGGCCTCTTCCTCGCCACTGCGCAGGCCGAGATTGAAGGCATCGTAAGGCGGCAGCGAATTACCCGGCAGGGTGCGCGTGGTCGTGAACGCGCGCACGCGCGGCGGCGCGGGCCAGTCGGGGACGAGGGTCGCCTCACGCATGCTGCTGCGTATCCGCGCGCAGCGCCGCGAGCAGCGCCTGCATGTCCGCGGGCATGTCCGCACTGACGCGGATCGCACGCCCGTCGGCGGGATGCGCGAATTCCAAAGCCTCGGCATGCAATGCCTGGCGCCGGAATCCGCGCATCGCTTCGGCCAGCTGCGGCGTCGCGCCCTTGGGCAGTTTCAAGCCCGCGCCGTAGGTCTGGTCGCCGAGCAGCGCATGCTTGACATGCGCCATGTGCACGCGAATCTGGTGGGTGCGCCCGGTTTCCAGGCGGCATTCGACGAGCGTATGCGCACGAAAACGTTCGCGCACCCGGTAGTGTGTGACCGCCGGCCTGCCCGCAGGTTCCTCGACGATGGCCTGGCGCAGCCGGTCGCGCGGATGCCGGCCGATCGGTGCGTCCACGCTGCCGCCGGCGATCATCGCGCCGTAGACGATGGCGAGGTACTGGCGATGCATGTCGCGCGCCTGCAACTGCGCGATGAGCGCGGTGTGCGCGCGCAGGGAGCGGGCGACGACCATCACGCCGGACGTGTCCTTGTCCAGCCGATGCACGATGCCGGCGCGCGGCAGTTCCACGAGTTTGGGATCCCAATGCAACAAGGCGTTCTGCAGCGTTCCCGCCGGCTGGCCGGCGCCCGGATGCACGGTCAGGCCGGCCGGCTTGTTGACGACGATCACGTCAGCGTCCTCATAGCGCACGTCCAGTGCGATGGCTTCCGGCGCCATGGCCACCTCGGGCGCGAGTTCCGCGCGCAGGACGACTTCCTCGCCGCCGCGCACGATCTGGCGCGGCAGCGCCACGGCGCCGTCCACCAGGACGTCCCCGGCGCGGATCCATGCAGTCAGGCGCGAGCGCGAATAGTCCGGGAACAGCCCGGCCAGCGCCTGGTCCAGGCGCCGTCCCGCCGATTCGGCCGGGATTCGGGTATGCAGGGGCGCGTCGGATCGATCCATGCTGAATGCCTTGTCGCGGTTTTTCATTCTTCTAACACGAATCCAGTATTATGGCGGTTTACCCCAGCGAAAACGCCACCCCATGCGATTTGCCACCTTGTCCAGGCTCTGCCTGCTGCTGCCGCTCGTCCTGCTTGCCGCCTGCCATCGCGGCGAACGCAAGAAGGACCTCGCCGAGACCCTGCCGGTCGACCAGATGTACCAGGTGGCCAAGGCCGCGCTCGAAGACGGCGACCTGAGCAAGGCGATCAAGTACGACCAGCGCCTGATCGCGCGTTTCCCGTTCGGCGCGTACACCGAGCAGGCCACACTGGATCTGGCCTACGCGCAGTACAAGTCCGACAAGCGCGAAGACGCGTATTCCACGATCAACCGCTTCATCAAGACGTATCCCGCGCAAAAGCACGTCGACTACGCCTACTACCTGCGCGGCGTGATCAACTTCGACCGCGACCGCGGTTTCCTCGACCGCTACGCCAACCAGGACATGACCAAGCGCGACCAGGGCCACACCCTGCAGTCGTTCGAGGACTTCAACGACCTGCTCACGCGCTTCCCCGACAGCCGCTACGCCGCCGACGCGCGCCAGCGCATGATCTACCTGCGCGACAACCTCGCCCGCGGCCAGCTCAACATCGCGCAGTTCTACCTGCGCGAGGGCGCCTACGTCGCCGCCGCCAATCGCGCCAAGGACATCATCGAACGCTACGAACGCACCCCGTCCGTCGGCGACGCGCTCGCCATCGAGGTCATTTCCTACAAGAAGCTCGGCCAGGACAAGCTCGCTGCCGACGCCGAACGCGTGCTCAAGCTCAACTACCCCAACCACCCGTACTTCGCCGGCAACTGGCCGAAGCATTCGCACTGGTGGTGGCGGATGATTCCGTTCAGGGGTTGAAGGCAGGGTCCGTCACGTACGACCCCAGGCCTGTTCAAAAACCGCCTCCACATTCTTTGCGAACGCCGCTCCATTCATGAGCGGCGATTCGCGCATCCGCCGGGGCAACTCCGCGCGCAAGGCAGCCAGACGCTGCGCATCATCCAGATGCGCTTGCACCATGACCGCCAGTGCGTCAGGGGTGGGCGCAATCCAATCGGCCAATCCTGCTGTCGACAGCAAGCTCACGCCTCCACGCGCGATCGCCCGATCGCCAGCAACGGTCGCGACCGGCACCCCCATGAGCAGGGCATCGCACGTCGTCGTGGCGCCGTTGTAGGGGAACGTGTCCAGCGCAACGTCGACATCGCGATACGCGGCAAGGTAGGCATCGATCGGCAGGCGGCCATCAATATCGATGCGCGCTTGCGCAACGCCGCATTCCCCGAAGATGCTGCAGATGCGTTCGCGCACCAGATCGCATGTCACCCCCAACACACGCAACCGGCTTGCGGGCACCGCTTGCAACAATGCGGCCCAGGCCCGCAGCACCGGTTCGTTCAACTTCGATTCCTGATTGAACGAACCGAACGTCCAATAGCCATTGGACAACCGCGGCAATGGCGACGGCGGCGGCAACTCGACCTGTGGTTGGTAACACCATTGACTGCCCTGAACGCGCAATGGTGTCTCGACCTGCCAGGCTTCGGCCACGCCGACCGGGTCGGTATGGGAGTCGCACAACCTGTAGTCCATGGTGCGCAATCCGGTCGTGCATAGATAACCCAACCAGGTGATCTGCATCGGCGCGGGCTTGCGCGCGAATACTCCGAGCCGGTTGTGCGCGGTATGACCGGCCAAGTCAACAAGGATATCGATGCCATTGTTGCGGATACGTTGCGCCACTTCGACATCGTCCATCCCCGCAATGTCGTGCCAATGTTCGGTCAAGTCGAACAGGCGCTGGGTAACCTCGTCACCACCGGCGAAATTGTAGAAACAATGTACCTCGAAAACTTCGCGATCGTGATGGCGCAACAAGGGTTCGATGAAGCACGACACGGAATGCCTGCGGAAATCCGCCGATACATAACCAATCTTCAGGCGCCTGCGCTCGCGCCGTGCCGGCGCGTCCTGCGCCGTTTGCAGGGATCGGTCGATCGCCTCGCCGTAGCGTCGATGCTCGGCCAGAATCTGCTGCGCGTCCATGCACGGCAGAAAATTCAGCGCCCAGAGCAGGTTGCTCCACGCATTCCAGTCTTGCGGCGCGGTTTCAAGCACATGCCGGTAGGCAGCGCACGCGTCCGCATATTCACCGACACTCGCCAGGATCTCTCCTTGCGTGCGCAGCAGCACGACATCGTGCGGATTCATGACCAGCGCACCGCGCACGTGCGTTAGCGCATCGCGCGCACGACCGCGCGCACGCAACCACTGCGCCAGTCGCGAAACCGTTCCCGCATGGCCGGGTGAGAATTCAAGCGCCTTGAAAAAGGCATCCCCGGCTTCATCCGAATGCGAGTCGAGCGCGCAGCCCAGCCCGGTCCACGCCGGCGCGGAACCGCGGTCGACTTCCAACGCGCGCCGATATGCCGCTTCGGCAGCGGCCAAATCACCCGTTCGCAACATCAAAGCGCCCACGTTCAAGTGGGCTGGCAGCAAATTCGCCTGTAGCTCGATTGCGTGCCGATAGCAATCCAGTGCCGCTCCGGCATTACCAAGCGCGGACAGCGCATTGCCCAAATTCAGGTGCGCGCGCGCCGAATCCGGCGACAGCGCGACAGCTCGCTGATATATTTCCCGCGCTGTTTCGAATTCGCCGCGATCTTCGTGCGCGTTGCCCGTGGCGATCAGCACATCCGGGGACTGCGCCGATGATCGATGCTGCGGCGTTGTGGCTCGGCGGAACAGTCCCGTCAACGATTTCATGGACGACACAAACCCCGCAATGAGTTTCCGGACGGTCGCATGATGTTCAATTTTCTCGACACGAAGCAAGAACGCGCGTTCGCCGAATCGATTGTAGCCGAGTACGACCGCCTGCGACGCTCGGCAAGACTGCATGACGAAAAGTCGGAAAAGCTGCGCCAGAAGCTGGCCAAGCTCACTGCGCAGGTCGAAGCGTACAACCGCGAACACAAGCCCAACCTCTACAAGAAGGCCAAGCTGCTGCAAGCGCTGCAAGACGGCCTGGGACAAAAAGGTGCTGCGCCGGAAGAAATCCGTGCCTTCCTCGATGTCGCCATGACCAAGCCGCTGCGCGGAACTACCTGATGCGAGGCGAAGCGTTCAGCGCCAACCCGAACTGATCGGATACCGCCGATCGCGGCCGAACGCACGCGTGGAAATCTTCGGTCCCGGTGCGGCTTGGCGGCGCTTGTATTCGCTGCCCAACACCAGGCGCGCGACGCGGCGCACGGTCGCTTCGTCGAATCCGGCGGCGATGATTTCGGCCTGCGACTGTTCGCCTTCGATGAAGCGTTCCAGAATCGCGTCGAGCGTCGCATAGGCCGGCAGCGAATCCTCATCACGCTGGTTTTCGCGCAATTCCGCCGAGGGCGCACGCTCGATCACGGCCTGCGGAATCACTTCGCCACCGCGATTGCGCCAGCGCGACAAGGCGTAGACCAGTTCCTTGTAGCAATCCTTCAGCGGCGCATAACCGCCGCACATGTCGCCGTAGATCGTCGCATAGCCGGTTGCGTACTCGCTCTTGTTGCCGGTAGTGAGCAGCATGCGCCCGGTCTTGTTCGACAAAGCCATGAGGATCGCGCCACGACAACGCGACTGCAGGTTTTCCTCGGTCACGTCCGCCGCGCGGCCGGCGAAAACCGGCGCGAGCGCGTCGAGGAATCCGGCGAACGGAGCGGCGATCGGAATCGTCAGCAATTCCACGCCCTGTGCGTGTGCCTGTTCTGCGGCCAGGTCGTTGCTCAAATCCGAGGTGTAGCGCGACGGCAGGCGCACCGCCGTCACCTTGTCCGCGCCCAGCGCATCGACGGCGAGTGCGAGCGTCAGCGCCGAATCGATGCCGCCGGAAAGCCCCAGGATCACGCCGGGGAAATGGTTTTTTTCGACGTAATCCCGAATGCCGCGCACCAGCGCCGCGTACACCCGCGCCTCGCGCGAGGCATCGGACTCGACCGGCCAATCGAGCGCGCGGAACTTGCGCGTCGCGCTGTCGTATTCGGCGATCAGCAGCGCATCGACGAAGGCCGGCGCGCGTGCGGCGATGTAGCCGTCTGGTTCCACGAGCAACGAGCCGCCGTCGAATACCAGATCGTCCTGACCGCCGACGAGATTCAGATACGCAATCGCCACGTTGTTCTCGCGCGCGCGCCGCGCGAGCAATTCCTCGCGCTGCGCGGACTTGCCCACGTCGAACGGCGAGGCATTGATGACGACGAGCAGTTGCGCGCCCTTGGCCACCGCGCGCGCCGCGGGTTCGGGCTCCCAGATGTCCTCGCACACCAGCCAGCCCACGCGCACGCCGGCAAAATCGGTCACCGTCGAATCGTGGCCGGGGCGGAAATAGCGCTTCTCGTCGAACACCGTGTAGTTCGGCAGCGCCTGCTTGTGCGTGGTGAATTGCACCTTGCCCGCTGCGAGCAGCGAGGCGGCGTTGAAGACCTCGCCCTGCGTGTGCGGATGGCCGACGAAGGCGGCGATGCCGTCTGCCGCACGCGCGACTTCGGCGAGTTCCTTCTCGCACGCGGCGAGAAAGCTGGGTCGCAGCAGCAAATCTTCCGGCGGATAGCCCGACAGCGTCAGCTCCGGAAACGCGACGTGTTGCGCGCCTGCCACGCGCGCGTCCGCCATCAGCTCGCGCACGCGCTCGCCGTTGCGCGCAACAGCGCCAACGGGAAAGTCGAATTGGGCGAGAGCGAATTTGAGGACTGCCATGCCGGCGCGTTCTTTGGCTCGTCATTCCAGCGCAAGCTGGAATCCAGCTTTCAGCACGCTGGTGTTGGCGTCCTGCCTCCTGGATTCCGGCCAATCCATGGCCGGAATGACGGATGTGTGCGTTACTTCAATCGCGCCGCGATGGCCTTGCCCAAATCCGCGGGCGATTTGACCGTGGTCACGCCGGCTTTTTCCAGCGCCGCGAACTTGGCCGCCGCCGTGCCCTTGCCGCCGGAGATGATCGCGCCGGCGTGGCCCATGCGCTTGCCCGGGGGCGCGCTGGCGCCGGCGATGAAGGACACCACCGGCTTCGTTACATGTTCAGCGATGAACTCGGCGGCGTCTTCCTCGGCGCTGCCGCCGATTTCGCCGACCATGATGATGCCCTGTGTCTGCGCGTCGCCCTGGAACAGCGTGAGGCAGTCGATGAAGTTCAGTCCATTGATCGGATCGCCGCCGATGCCGATGACGGTGGATTGCCCCAGCCCTTCGTTGGTGGTCTGGAACACGGCTTCATACGTGAGCGTGCCCGAACGCGAGACGATACCGATCTTGCCGGGTTTGTGGATGTGGCCGGGCATGATGCCGATCTTGCACTCGCCGGGCGTGATCACGCCGGGGCAGTTTGGCCCGATCAGCACGGTGTCGGGGTAGCCTTTCAGCACGTTCTTCACGCGCAGCATGTCCAGCACCGGAATGCCTTCGGTGATCGCCACGATCACGCGGATGCCGGCATCGGCCGCTTCCAGGATCGCATCGGCCGCGAACGGCGGCGGCACGAAGATCATGCTCGCATCCGCGCCGGTTTCGTCCACGGCATCCTGCACGGTGTTGAACACCGGCAGGCCGATGTGTTCGCCGCCGCCCTTGCCGGGGGTGACGCCGCCGACGAGTTTGGTGCCGTAATCCAGCGCCTGTTCGGAATGGAAGGTGCCCTGCTGGCCGGTGAAGCCCTGGCAGATGACCTTGGTGGATTTGTTTACAAGTACACTCATGATGATTCCTTACTTCACCGCCGCGACGGCTTTTTGCGCCGCGTCGTTCAGATCCAGCGCCGGGGTGATCTTCAATCCGGAATTGGCGAGCAATTCGCGGCCCTTTTCCACGTTCGTGCCTTCCAGCCGCGCTACGACCGGAATCGTCAGGCCCACTTCCCTGACCGCGCCGATGATGCCCTCGGCGATGAGATCGCAACGCACGATGCCGCCGAAGATGTTGACCAGGATGCAGCGCACCTTGTCGGAGGACAGGATCAGCTTGAACGCCTCGGTCACGCGCTCCTTGGTCGCGCCGCCGCCGACATCGAGGAAGTTGGCAGGCTCGCCGCCGGCGAGCTTGATCACGTCCATCGTCGCCATCGCCAAACCGGCGCCGTTGACCATGCAGCCGATGTTGCCGTCCATCGTCACGTAGTTGAGGTTGTTCTTGGTCGCCACCGCTTCGGCGGGGTCTTCCTGCGACTCGTCGCGCATGGCGGCGAGATCGGCGTGGCGGAACTCGGCGTTGTCGTCGGAATTGACCTTGCCGTCGAGCGCGGCGAGGTCGCCGGACTTGACGATGGCGAGCGGATTCAATTCGACGAGCGAGAGATCCTTGTCGTTGAACAACTTGTATAGCCCGGTCATGATCTTGGTGAGCTGGTTGGCCTGCTTCGCATTCAAACCCATGGCGAAGGCGAGCTTGCGGCATTGATACGGCTGCAGGCCTTCGACGAAGTTCACCTCCAGGGTGTGGATGTCTTCCGGGTTCTCGCGCGCGACCTGTTCGATATCCACGCCGCCGCGCGCCGAGGCGATGAACGACACCGCCTTGGTGGCGCGATCCACGAGGATCGACAGATACAGTTCCTTGGCGATGTCGGTCGCCTCGCACACCAGCACCGTGTTCACCGGCAGCGCGCGACCGCCGGACTGGTACGTCGCCATCCTGGTGCCGAGCATCTTCGCGGCAGCGGCTTTCGCCTCATCAGGGGACTTCACCAGCTTGACGCCGCCAGCCTTGCCGCGACCACCGGCATGGATCTGCGCCTTGACCACCCACTCCTCGCCACCGAGCGCGCGTGCTGCCGCCGCGGTCTCGTCGGGCGTATTGGCGATCTTGCCGGGCGGGACCGGGATCCCGTAATTCGCAAACAGTTGCTTGGCCTGGTATTCGTGGAAATTCATGGGCTGCCTCGGGAACGCCGCGCGCCGTGCTGGCGCGGCAAGCCGTGTATTGTGGCCAATCGTCCCGGCAAATAAAAGGCCGCGCACGCAAACGCGGCGTTTTGTATACTCGGGCAAACGAAATCGATGACGTGAACCGCGCGACCTCCACCAGCATCCGCTCCGACCCTGCGCTGCGCGACATCGACCGGCGCGAGTTGTATTTCTTCAACCTGTTCCGCGTCCTGCAGGCGGTCGTCATCACCGGCCTGCTGTTCAGTCCTCTGCTGACAACGCGGCTGCGCCTGAACCACGCCCTGCTCGGGCAAGCCGATGCCATCATCTACCTGCTGCTCGCCGGCTACGCGCTGTTGCGCACCGAGCACTGGCGCCAGGACCTGCGCTTCAAGGTCACGGCGATGCTCACCATCGACATCGTCGCCACCACGATCGCGTTGTTCGCGGTGGAAAATCCGCCGAGCGCGATCGCCATGTTGCTGCTGGTCAACGTCGGCGCCGGCGCCCTGCTGCTGCCGCCGCGCCATGCAAGTTTCTTCGCCGCGCTGGCGACGCTGTGCGTGATCGGCCAGGCCATGGCCAGCCGCGTTCTCGACGGCAACGACCGCAACCTGATCGAATACGGCCTGTACGGCCTGGGCTATTTCGCCATCTCCACCCTCGCCCTGGTGCTGCGCCGGCAGATGCGCGAGACCGCGGAACTCGCCGAACAGCGCGGACTGGACCTGGCCAACCTTGCGCAGATCAACGAGCTCATCATCCGGCGCATGAAGACCGGCGTGCTGGTGGTCGACGACGCCAACCGTGTGCATCGCTGGAACGAATCCGCATGGGCGCTGATCGGCAATCCCAAGCCGGGCCAGCGCGACCTCGGCTCGGTGGCGCCGGAATTGTCGCGGCGCCTGTACCACTGGCGCACCACCGGCAAGATCGACTCCACCGGCGTCGCCCTGGCCGAAGGCGCGCCCGAGGTGATCCCGCGCTTCACGCGGCTGTCCTCGGCGGACGATGAAAACGTGCTGATCTTCCTCGACGACACCTCGCTGGTGTCGCGCCGCGCCGAAGAACTCACCTTGTCCTCGCTCGGACGCTTGTCCGCCTCGATCGCGCACGAGATCCGCAATCCGCTGGCCGCGATCAGCTATTCGGCGCAATTGCTCGCCGAATCGGAAACCATGTCCGACGAAGACAAGCGCATGGTCGAGATCATCAACAACCACTGCGGCCGCGTGAACGAGATCGTGGAGAACATCCTGCAACTGTCGCGGCGCGAACGCTCGCGCCCGGAAAGTCTGGATCTGTCGGTATGGGCGCAGCGTTTCGTCGACGAATACAAGCTCGGCAACGACGTCGGCGCGGACCAGTTGCGCGCGATCACGCAGGCGCGCCAGGTCGAGGCATTGGCCGATCCGCAACAGATGCAGCAAGTGGTGTGGAACCTGGTGCAGAACGCCCTGCGCTACGGCCGCCAGCCCGGCGAACCGGCACGCGTGGCGGTGGTGGCGCGCCTGCTCAGCGACAAGGGCCCGCCGCTGATCGAGGTCGTGGATCGCGGCCCGGGCATTCCGGCCAAGGTCGCCGCGCAAATTTTCGAACCGTTCTTCACCACCCACGAATACGGCACGGGCCTGGGACTGTACCTTGCGCGCACCATGTGCGACGCCAACCAGGCCACGCTCGAATACGTGCCGGTCGCCGGCGGCGGCAGTTGCTTCCGCATTACGTTGCCGGCTGCGCCGGTGTTGGTGCGGCGCCCCGCGGGGACATCTGTATAACCTGCTGCGCTCGGCATCTTGCGTGCCGGCAGTGCTCGGAATCCTCATTTACGCCACAGTAAACTCCGGTTCCTGCGCGCTGGCGACACGCAAGCCGCCCTCGCTCGCAACGGTTCTCCAGATGTCCCCAACCAGCGCCACTCTCGTATACTTGCCCGCATGAGCAATCCCACCGCACTGGTCATCGACGACGAACGCGACATCCGCGAACTTTTGACCATCACGCTCGGGCGCATGGGCCTGCGCGTGGAAACCGCGAGCAACGTGAGCGAGGCCAAACAGCGTCTTGCCGAATCGCGTTACGCCTTGTGCTTTACCGACATGCGCCTGCCGGATGGCTCCGGCCAGGAAATCATCGAGCTGATCAACGCCCAATACGCCGAAACACCGGTGGCGATGATCACCGCCTACGGCAATGTCGACGCCGCCGTGAATGCGCTCAAGGCCGGCGCTTTCGACTTCGTGTCCAAGCCGGTCGACATCGCCATGCTACGGCGACTGGTGCAGACCGCGCTGAAACTGGCCGAAGACAAGAAAACCGAACCACCGAGCGCTGGCGCTGCGAAGATGCTGGGCGATTCGCCGGCGATCGCCGAACTTCGCGTCACGATCGCCAAACTTGCGCGCAGCCAGGCACCAGTTTACATCAGCGGCGAATCGGGCGTGGGCAAGGAACTGGTCGCGCGCCTGATCCACGAACAAGGCCCGCGCGCATCGGGCCCCTTCGTGCCGGTCAACTGCGGCGCGATTCCGTCCGAACTGATGGAATCGGAGTTCTTCGGCCACAAGAAGGGCTCGTTCACCGGCGCGCAGGCGGACAAGGACGGCCTGTTCCAGGCCGCCAACGGCGGTACGCTGTTCCTGGACGAAGTCGCCGAACTGCCGATCCACATGCAGGTGAAACTGCTGCGCGTGATCCAGGAAAAGGCCGTGCGCCCGATCGGCGGACGCGCCGAGGTGCCGGTGGACGTGCGCATCCTCTCGGCCACGCACAAGAACCTCGCCAAACTGGTGGAAAGCACGCATTTCCGCCAGGATCTGTACTACCGCATCAATGTCATCGAACTGCGCGTGCCGCCGCTGCGCGAACGCCGCGACGACATCCCCAAACTCGCCGGGCGCGTGCTCGAACGCCTCGCCGCCGACAGCGGCCAGCCGCCGGCCAAGCTCACGCCCGAAGCACTCGCCGCCCTGCTCGCGTATGGATTCCCCGGCAATGTGCGCGAACTGGAAAACGTGCTCGAACGCGCCGTCGCCCTGTGCGAGGCGAACACGATCAAACCCGACGATCTGCGCCTGGTGCCCGCCTCCGCGATGAAGGCCACGGCACTGCCCGCCGATGACGACGACGCCGGTGGCGAGGGCAGCGATGGCGACGGCGGCCTGGAGGGCTACATCAGCAACCTCGAGCGCGAAGCCATCGAAAAGGCCTTGCTCGAAACCCGCTACAACAAGACCGCGGCGGCCAAGAAACTCGGCATCACGTTCCGGGCGTTGCGCTACAAGCTGAAGAAGCTGGGCATCGATTGATCGCCGGCATTGCGCGGATCGGAAGGCACTTTGATCGGTGACGCAATTTGTCAGTTTCTGACGCTTTGTACGTGGGCTTGCGGGGACATTGCCGGGGCGCCGCGCCACGTGGCACGGCCTTCGTAGTTCAACCCCGGAATTACGTGATGGTCCTCACAAAAACCTGCTCCACCGCACCCGCCAAGATCAATTCCGCCCCGGCTTCACCGTTTGGCACATAAACTGCTATAAAACACCCGAGCCGTTTCGGATCCACCGTGACCTCGTGCAACACGGCCACGGAAGTGCAGGCAGGAGGTTCGGTCCGCATCGGTGCTCAAGGGGCAACACCGTTAGCTAACAAAACTCGAGGAATTCACCATGAACAAGATCCAGAAAGGCTTTACCCTGATCGAGTTGATGATCGTCGTTGCGATCATCGCGATCCTGGCGGCCATCGCCATTCCGCAGTACCAGGACTACATCACGCGTTCGCAGTTCGCCGAAGGCCCGACGATTGCCGATGGCCTGAAGACGCCGATTTCCGAGTACCAGAACCAGACCGGCGCCTGCCCGACCAACTCAACGACCGGCTTCTTGAACGCAGCCAGTTATGTGGGCAAGTACGTAGCAACGGCGACCCTCAGCGGTACGTCCCCGACGTGTATCGTCACCATCGCGTACAAGGCAGCCGGCGTTTCGACGCCGCTGCAGAGTCAGTCCGCGACATTTACCGGCACCAGCAACGGTGGAACCGTGACGTGGGCGTGCACCACGTCGGTTGCAGCTCGCTACGTTCCGCAGGTTTGTCGCTAAGCCGCTTCGGCAATACCCAAAAAGGCCCTCGTCTCGAGGGCCTTTTTTTTGGTTCTTCACGGATCTGCGGGTAAATAGCGGACGCACGGTCGCCGCTGCTAGCTTGGTGTTGTCTAGGCATCAAGCAGGAGGGCGACCGTGGCCCATGAGCATCCTATGTCCCGGC